>NZ_CP134053.1:5125000-5865949 GCF_031583065.1 Streptomyces sp. CGMCC 4.7035 | reverse complement strand
GTCCGCCGTGCCCCTGGAACTCCAGGCACTGGTCAAGGGCCACGACCCGGAGCGTCCGGACGAGGTCGGCACCGTCCGGGGGCAGGCGACCGTAGCGCTCACCCCCGGCGAGGTGCAGTCCGTGCACGTCGTACCGCACGACCCGCCCGCCGTCCCGGAGGCCGTCGCCGCGGTCCTGGACGCCGACTGGGTGGTGCTCGGGCCGGGTTCCTGGTTCTCCTCGGTGATTCCGCACCTGCTCGTGCCCGAACTCCTGGACGCCCTCATGGAGACGAAGGCGCGCCGGGTGCTCTCCCTCAACCTCGCCCCGCAGCCCGGAGAGACCGAGGGCTTCTCCCCGCAGCGTCATTTGGAGGTTTTGGGACGACACGCCCCTAAACTCGCCCTGGACGTGGTTCTGGCCGACGAGGCCGCCGTGCCCGACCGCACCTTGCTCATCGAGGCCGCCCAGCGGTTCGGTGCCGCGGTCGAGCTGGCGCCGGTGGCCCGGACCGACGGAACCCCGCGGCACGACCCGGAGCTGTTGGCCGCCGCGTACGACCGTATTTTTCGGATGCATGGAAGGATCGGCCCATGGCGATGACGGCAGCGGTGAAGGACGAGATTTCCCGGCTTCCCGTCACCCGGACCTGCTGCAGAAAGGCGGAGGTCTCGGCGATCCTGCGGTTCGCGGGCGGACTGCACCTGGTCAGCGGCCGCATCGTGATCGAGGCGGAGCTGGACACAGCGATGGCGGCCCGGCGTCTGAAGCGGGACATCCTGGAGATCTTCGGCCACAGCTCCGAGCTGATCGTGATGGCGCCCGGCGGTCTGCGCCGTGGTTCCCGCTACGTGGTGCGCGTAGTGGCGGGCGGTGACCAGCTGGCCCGCCAGACCGGTCTCGTCGACGGCCGGGGCCGCCCGATCCGCGGCCTGCCCCCGCAGGTGGTCTCCGGGGCCACCTGCGACGCCGAGGCGGCCTGGCGCGGCGCGTTCCTGGCGCACGGCTCGCTGACGGAGCCCGGCCGCTCGTCGTCCCTGGAGGTGACCTGCCCCGGTCCGGAGGCCGCGCTCGCCCTGGTCGGAGCCGCCCGCCGGCTGTCGATCGCCGCCAAGGCCCGCGAGGTACGGGGCGTGGACCGCGTGGTCGTCCGGGACGGTGACGCGATCGGCGCCCTGCTGACCCGCCTCGGCGCGCACGAGTCCGTGCTGGCCTGGGAGGAGCGGCGGATGCGCCGCGAGGTCCGCGCCACGGCGAACCGCCTCGCCAACTTCGACGACGCCAACCTGCGCCGCTCGGCGCGCGCCGCCGTCGCCGCCGGGGCGCGGGTCGCCCGTGCGCTGGAGATCCTCGCCGACGAGGTGCCCGAGCACCTCGCGGCCGCGGGGCGACTGCGCATGGAGCACAAGCAGGCCTCTCTTGAGGAGCTAGGCGCCCTCGCCGACCCGCCGCTGACCAAGGACGCGGTCGCGGGCCGTATCCGCCGTCTGCTGGCGATGGCCGACAAGCGCGCGGCCGACCTCGGTATCCCGGGCACGGAGTCCAACCTGACGGAGGAGATGGCGGACAACCTGGCGGGGTGACACGCCGGACCCAACCCGCCGGTGCCGACGTCCACTTGGGCGTCGGCACCGGCGTTTGTCTGTCCTTGAGGCACCCTTGACTCGATCATGGACTGTCATGAGCCTGGCATCTGTTCGCCGCTGTGGCGGACCACTGCTAGGGGGGTTCATGAGACACAGAGCGAGATCGATCCTCGCTGTCGGCGCGCTCCTGCTCGGCGGAGCGAGCCTCGCACCCATCGCCCAGGCACAGAGCGGAAGTTCCGCCGCCAAGTCCGACGCGGACGAGGTCAAGGTCTTCCGTGCCGAAGTCACCCAGAAGCAGATACCCCTGCTGCTCAAGGCTGGTCAGGACGGGCACGAACTCGGCGAGCAGGTGACCGGGAACGGTAGGACCACCGTCGAGGTCTATCTCACCGACAAGCAGGCCGAGAGGCTTCAGAAGCAGGGCGTCGCCCTCACCGAGCACACCCTTTCGGCCAAGGCCGAGGCGCGGGTCGAGGGCGCGGCGCAGGGCGTGTTCCGCCCGTACAGCGCGGCGGGCGGTCTCCAGGAGGAGATCGTCGCGACGGGCCGGGCCCATCCCGGCCTCACCAAGGTCGTCTCCATCGGCAAGACCGTGAACGGCCAGAACATCCTGGCGCTCAAACTGACCAAGAACGCGAAGAAATCGAAGGACGGCTCCAAGCCGTCAGTGCTGTACATGTCCAACCAGCACGCCCGCGAGTGGATCACGCCGGAGATGACCCGCCGGCTGATGCACTACTACCTGGACAACTACGCCACGAACAAGCGCATAAAGAAGATCGTCGACTCCACCGAACTGTGGTTCGTCATCTCCGCCAACCCGGACGGCTACGACTACACCTTCAAGGACTCCGACGCCCGCCTGTGGCGCAAGAACCTGCGGGACGTCAACGGCGACGGCGTCATCAGCACCGGCGACGGCGTCGACCTCAACCGCAACTTCGCCTACAAGTGGGGCTACGACGACGAGGGTTCGTCCCCCAATCCGACCAGCCAGACCTACCGCGGCGCGGCCCCGGGCTCCGAGCCCGAGACAAAGGCGCTCGACGCGTTCGAGAAGCGCATTGGCTTCACGTACGGCATCAACTACCACTCCGCCGCCGAACTCCTCCTCTACGGCGTCGGCTGGCAGGTCGCCACCCCGACCCCGGACGACGTCCTCTACAAGGCGCTCGCCGGCACCCCCGACAACTCCGCGATCCCGGGCTACCACCCGCAGGTCTCCTCGGAGCTGTACACGACCAACGGCGAGGCGGACGGGCACGCGTCGAACGTCAACGGCATGGCGATGTTCACACCCGAGATGTCGACCTGCCAGACCGCGTCGAACTTGGATCCGAACGACGCCTGGAACGCGGCCGACTGCCAGTCCGTCTTCAACTTCCCGGACGACGAGAAGCTGATCCAGCAGGAGTTCGAGAAGAACATCCCGTTCGCGCTCTCCGTCGCCGAGACGGCCGCCCACCCGGACCGGCCGTCCTCCTCGGTCGGCATCGACGCGCCGGACTTCACCCCGGCCGCGTTCTCGACGTCGTACTCGCGCGGAGCCGACCAGGCGGTCTCCGTCGTCGTACGGAAGTCCGTGCGCGACAAGGAGCTCAAGTACCGCGTCAACGGCGGCCACGTCCGGGACGGGGCGCTCAGGCCCTGGAAGGGCGGCGAGACGTACGGCGGTGAGGACAACCTCTACTTCGACGAGTACCGGGCCAAGGTCCAGGACGGCGATCCGGGCGACGAGGTCGAGGTGTGGTTCACCGGCGAGACGAAGAGCGGCAAGAAGGTCTCCAGCGGGCACTTCACCTACACCGTGGCCGAGCGGCCCAAGGCGGACACCCTGGTGGTCGCCGAGGAGGGCGCCCAGGCCACGCAGGCGCAGACCTACGTGGACGCGCTGAAGGCCAACGGCCGCAAGGCGATCGTCTGGGACGTCGCCACCCAGGGCGCGCCCGACGCGCTCGGTGTGCTCGACCACTTCAAGACGGTCGTCCACTACACGGGCGCGAGCGTCCCGGGCAACGCCACCCAGCTCCAGCTGCGCGCGTTCCTCAACGAGGGCGGCAAGCTGATCGAGGCGGGCGAGCAGGCGGGCGGCAGCGTCGACCTCGGCGACGGCACCCTGTCGAACGACTTCAGTCAGTACTACTTGGGCGCCTACTCGCGTACGTCGACCCCGGGGGCCGGCGGCTTCACCGGTTCCGGAGAGCTCGACGGCTTCAGCGGGGCCCTCGGTGCCGCGTCCGGCAACCCGCTGGACAAGGCGGGCACGTACAGCGTCACCTCCGAGGAACTGCCCGCCGACAAGTACCCCCAGTTCGCGAGCGCCGGGGCCGGCCAGTTCGCCGGGACCGTCAACCCGTACGGGCCGTACGCCGGCTCGTACATGGCCGCGGCCGTCCACACCGACGACGCGTACAAGCGCCTCACCCGCACCATCGACCTCACCAAGGTGGGCGCGGCCGACAAGCCGGCGCTGCGCACCCGGCTGCTGTGGGACACCGAACCGGGCTACGACCACGCCGTGGTCGAGGTCCACACCGTCGGGGCCGACGACTGGACGACGCTGCCGGAGGCCGGCGGCGCCACCAGTGACGCCGTACCGGCGGAGTGCGGGGCCGGGTTCCTCGTGGGCGAGCACCCGTGGCTCAAGCACTATCTGACCGTGACGGCCGGCGGCTGCACCGCGACCGGTACCTCCGGTTCCTGGCACAGCCTCACCGGTGCCTCCAGCGGCTGGCAGCAGGTCAGCTTCGACCTGAGCGCGTACGCCGGGAAGACGGTCGAGGTCTCGATCGGCTACATCACCGACCCGGGCACCGGCGGCCACGGCGTTCTCGCCGACGACGCCGCGCTGGTCGTCGGCGGTGCGGCCACCGAGACCGAGGGCTTCGAGACATCCCTCGGCGCCTGGAGCGTGGCCGGACCGCCCGAGGGCAGCCCGGCCGTCCTCAAGAACTGGACGCGCACCGGAGCGCTGTTCAGGACCTACGGAGCGGTCACCACGGACCGCACCGTGCTGCTGGGCTTCGGCCTGGAGCACGTCACCGCGGCGGCCGACCGGACGGCCCTGATCGGAAAGGCGCTCGCCGCACTCGAGAGCTGATGCCGCGCGGTCAACGGCAGATGGTTCCGTATCGCCGGAACGAGTGATCGGGCCTTCATGCCGGGGCGGTCCGTACCCCTACTGGTGGGTACGGACCGCCGTGCCGTGTATGCGCCGTCTCAATGTCACTCCGGGGGGCTCAGGGAGGTAGGGTCGTAGGCGGTCGGGGACATCCCATACAGCTCGCCGGCGTCGAATGCCGGCGTACCAACGAGGAGATCGGTTCGTGACGATCCGCGTAGGCATCAACGGCTTTGGCCGCATCGGTCGTAACTACTTCCGCGCGCTGCTGGAGCAGGGTGCAGACATCGAGATCGTGGCTGTCAACGACCTGGGTGACACCGCGACCACTGCTCACCTGCTGAAGTACGACACCATCCTTGGCCGCCTGAAGCAGGAGGTCTCCCACACCGCCGACACGATCACCGTGGGCGGCAAGACCATCAAGGTCCTGTCCGAGCGCAACCCGGCCGACATCCCGTGGGGCGAGCTGGGTGTCGACATCGTCATCGAGTCGACCGGCATCTTCACGAAGAAGGCCGACGCCGAGAAGCACATCGCCGGCGGCGCCAAGAAGGTCCTCATCTCGGCTCCGGCCACCGACGAGGACATCACCATCGTGATGGGCGTCAACCAGGACAAGTACGACGCGGCGAACCACCACGTCATCTCCAACGCCTCCTGCACCACCAACTGTGTGGCGCCGATGGCGAAGGTCCTCGACGAGAACTTCGGTATCGTCAAGGGCCTGATGACGACGGTTCACGCGTACACGAACGACCAGCGCATCCTGGACTTCCCGCACAAGGACCTGCGCCGCGCCCGTGCCGCCGCCGAGAACATCATCCCGACCACCACCGGTGCCGCCAAGGCCACCGCCCTGGTCCTGCCGCAGCTCAAGGGCAAGCTGGACGGCATCGCCATGCGCGTCCCGGTCCCGACCGGCTCCGTCACCGACCTCGTCGTGGAGCTCGGCCGTGAGGTCACCAAGGAAGAGGTCAACGCCGCCTTCCAGAAGGCCGCCGAGGGCGAGCTGAAGGGTCTCCTCGACTACACCGAGGACCAGATCGTCTCCTCCGACATCGTCAACGCCCCGGCGTCCTGCACCTTCGACTCCTCCCTGACCATGGTCCAGGAGGGCAAGAACGTGAAGGTCATCGGCTGGTACGACAACGAGTGGGGCTACTCCAACCGCCTCGTCGACCTGACGGTCTTCGTCGGCAACCAGCTCTGATCGCCGAAGCAGGCACCTCGATGTGAGAACAGGGCTCGGGCAGCGCACGGTCGCGCTGTCCGAGCCCTGACTCGCGTACAGCGAGCCGACCCGCGTACGGCGGGACCCCGCCCGCGTGCAGATCGATCAGCCCTTTTACGATCAAGAGCCCTCCTCAGGAGTCCCCTCATGAAGACCATCGACGAACTTCTCTCCGAAGGCGTGGACGGCAAGCGGGTCTTCGTCCGCGCCGACCTCAACGTCCCGCTGGCCGACGGCCTCATCACCGACGACGGCCGCATCCGTGCCGTCCTGCCCACCGTCAAGGCCCTCGCCGACGCGGGCGCCAAGGTGGTCGTCGCCTCGCACCTGGGCCGCCCCAAGGGTGCCCCGGATCCCGCCTTCTCCCTGCTGCCCGCCGCCGAGCGGCTCGGCGAACTGCTGGGCGCTCCCGTGGCGTTCGCCCAGGACACCGTCGGCCCGGCCGCCCACGACGCCGTGAACGGCCTTCAGCCCGGCCAGGTCGCGGTCATCGAGAACCTGCGCTTCAACCCCGGCGAGACCTCGAAGGACGACACCGAGCGCGGCGAGTTCGCCGACCGGCTCGCCGCTCTGGCGGACGTCTACGTCGGCGACGGCTTCGGCGCGGTCCACCGCAAGCACGCCTCCGTGTATGACCTCCCGGCCCGTCTGCCGCACTACGCCGGCTACCTCATCGCCACCGAGGTCGGCGTCCTGAAGAAGCTCACCGAGGACGTCAAGCGGCCCTACGTCGTCGCGCTGGGCGGCGCCAAGGTCTCCGACAAGCTCGCCGTCATCGACCAGCTGCTCGGCAAGGCCGACCGTCTGCTCATCGGCGGCGGCATGGCCTACACCTTCCTCAAGGCCAAGGGCTACGAGGTCGGCATCTCCCTCCTCCAGGAGGACCAGATCCCGGCCGTCACCGAGTACATGGAGCGCGCCGAGAAGCAGGGCGTCGAGCTGGTCCTGCCCGTCGACGTGCTGGTCTCGCCCGAGTTCCCGGACCTGAAGACCAAGGCCCCCGCCAACCCGACGGTCGTCGCCGCGGACGCGATCCCGGCCGACCAGGAGGGCCTGGACATCGGTCCTCGGACCCGCGAGCTGTACGCCTCGAAACTCGCCGACGCGGCCACCGTCTTCTGGAACGGTCCGATGGGCGTCTTCGAGCACCCCGACTACGCCGAGGGCACCAAGGCGGTCGCCCAGGCCCTCGTCGCTTCCCAGGGCTTCACCGTGGTCGGTGGCGGCGACTCCGCCGCGGCCGTCCGCATCCTGGGCTTCGACGAGACGGCATTCGGCCACATCTCGACCGGCGGCGGCGCCTCCCTCGAGTACCTCGAGGGCAAGACGCTCCCCGGCCTTGCCGCACTGGAGGACTGACCTCAATGACCACCCGCACGCCGCTGATGGCGGGCAACTGGAAGATGAACCTCAACCACCTCGAGGCCATCGCGCACGTCCAGAAGCTCGCCTTCGCCCTGGCCGACAAGGACTACGACGCCGTCGAGGTCGCCGTCCTGCCGCCCTTCACCGATCTGCGCTCCGTGCAGACCCTGGTCGACGGCGACAAGCTCAAGATCAAGTACGGCGCTCAGGACGTCTCGGCGCAGGACTCCGGTGCCTACACCGGCGAGATCTCCGGTCCGATGCTGGCCAAGCTGAAGTGCACCTACGTGGTGATCGGCCACTCCGAGCGCCGCCAGTACCACAACGAGACCGACGAGCTGGTGAACGCCAAGGTCAAGGCCGCCTTCAAGCACGGTCTGACCCCGATCCTGTGCATCGGCGAGGAGCTGCACGTCCGCGAGGCGGGCGACCACGTCACGCACACGCTCACCCAGCTCGAAGGGGGCCTGAAGGACCTCCCGGCCGAGCAGGCCGAGTCCATCGTGATCGCCTACGAGCCCGTCTGGGCCATCGGCACCGGCAAGGTCTGCGGCTCCGAGGACGCGCAGGAGGTCTGCGCGGCGATCCGCGGCAAGATCGCCGAGCTGTACTCGCAGGACGTGGCCGACAAGGTGCGCATCCAGTACGGCGGCTCGGTGAAGTCGGGCAACGTCGCCGAGATCATGGCGAAGCCGGACATCGACGGCGCCCTGGTCGGCGGTGCCTCGCTGGACGCGGACGAGTTCGTCAAGATCGTCCGGTTCCGGGACCAGTGACTGGGTCCTAGGGACGATCCGTCGTACCCTTGCGGGGGTCAGTGGCGTTTTCGATGTGCGGCTCAGGTCGCACGGCCACTGGCCCCCGTCGTTCATCCGAATCCGAGGAAGTTGGTCCAGCCGTGGTTTTGGGGTTCTCGATCGCCCTGATCGTCTTCAGCCTGCTGCTGATGCTGCTGGTGCTGATGCACAAGGGGAAGGGCGGCGGCCTCTCCGACATGTTCGGTGGCGGCATGCAGTCCTCCGTCGGCGGCTCCTCGGTCGCCGAGCGCAACCTCGACCGGATCACTGTGGTGATCGGTCTGCTCTGGTTGGCGTGCATTGTCGTGCTCGGCATCCTGATGAAGGTCAACAACTAGCGTCCGCCGGTGTCGGCAGACAGCATATAAAGCACGTAACGCCCCATGTTCGGCACGGGTCTTCGGACGCGGCCTATCATGGGGCTTGCGTCTGGGGGCGGGGGTAACTCCCATCACTGGACGCGCGTTGGGCCTTACGTAGACTGAGGCGCTCGCAGCGAAGCGAAACGCCGACTCGCTTCGCGGCACCATCACGCAGGGAGTTACACCGTGGCAAGTGGCAACGCGATCCGAGGAAGCCGGGTCGGGGCGGGGCCGATGGGCGAGGCCGAGCGCGGCGAGTCCGCGCCGCGTCTGCGCATCTCCTTCTGGTGCTCCAACGGGCACGAGACGCAGCCGAGCTTCGCCAGCGACGCGCAGGTTCCCGACAGCTGGGACTGCCCGCGCTGCGGCTTTCCGGCCGGACAGGACCGGGACAACCCGCCGGACCCCCCGCGCACCGAGCCCTACAAGACGCACCTCGCGTATGTGCGGGAGCGGCGCAGCGACGCGGACGGCGAGGCGATCCTCGCCGAGGCGCTCGCCAAACTGCGGGGCGAGATCTAGGAGTTGATCCGGCCGGGCACCGAGGGGTGGCTGGCCGGAGCTGTTTTCACCGCCGACGCCGGAGCTGTTCTCATGCGGCGGCGCACCGCCTCCGGACCGATTGTCAGTGGTGCCTTCTACGGTTTGTGCATCGGCGAATCGTGAGGGGGGATCATGGCGTCGGTCGAGACCGCGGGCGTGCGTGCGCCCGCTTGGCGCGGGGGATTCGGGCGACTGTGGACCGCTGCCGTGGTCTCCCGGTTCGGGGACGCGTTACGCGCGGCCGCGCTGCCCCTGCTCGCCGTACGGCTGACCGACGAACCGCTCGTCGTCGCCTCGGTGACCGCCTGCGGCTATGTGCCATGGCTGCTGTTCGGGCTCATCGGCGGGGCCGTGGCCGACCGGGTGGACCAGCGGCGGGCGATGTGGGCCGTCGACATGGTACGAGGGCTGCTCGTGGCCTTTTTCGCGCTCGCCGTCGGCCTCGGGCACGCGTCGATCCCGCTGCTGCTCGTGCTCGCCTTCTCGCTCACGACGCTCCAGACGCTCTTCGACAACGCCTCCACGGCCCTGCTGCCCTCCCTGGTGGACCGCGAGGCCCTGGGCAGCGCCAACGCCCGGCTGTTGACCGGCCAGCAGTTCGCGGGCGGCCTGCTGGCGGGGCCGTTCGTGCCGCTGCTGCTGACGGTCGGGGCGTTCATGCCGTTCGCCGCCGACGCGGGCACCTATCTGCTGGCGGCCGCCCTCGTGGCCTCCTTGCGGATACGGCCGCCCGAGCGGGAGCCGCGCCCCGCCGGCAGCACCCTGAGGGCGGAGATCGGTGAAGGCCTGCGCACGTTGTGGCACGACCGGGTGCTGCGGGCGACATGCGGGGCGACGCTGCTGTGCAACATCGGCATGGGCGCCCTGATCGCGACCCTGGTGCTGCACGTGACGCACTGGCTGCACGCGGGCAACGCGGGATACGCGGCCGCGATGACGTCGTACTCGGGCGGCAGCATCGCCGGCGGCTTCGTCGCCCAGCGGATCGCGCTCCGCACCGGACGGGTCCGCGCGCTGCTCGTGGCCGGAGCGGTCCAGACGTCGTCCCTGCTGCTCATGGGAACCGTCCGCGAGGTGAGCGCTCTCCTGGTGGGCATGCTGCTGCTCGGCTCCATGAACATGGTGTGGAACGTCAACCAGGTCACCCTGATGCAGCAGCGCAGCCCCGAGGCCATGGTGGGACGCGTCGTCTCCGCCTTCCGCACGGCCTCGACGTCCGGAGCCCCGCTGGGCGCCGTACTCGGCGGAGCGGCGGCGCGGACGTACGGGCTGAATGGGCCCGCGCTGCTCGCGGCCGCGCTCTTCGCCCTCGCCGTCACCTTGTTGATAACCGTGGGCAAGCCGGACGTACCTGTTGTTGCACCGGACGACGGCGCGACGACAGGTCAGCCCACGCCCTGATCAATTAGGTTGGGACCGGCAGCGGGGCAAGGTACGCAGCAGCACAGGCAAGGAAGAAGGCGGAAGTCCGAGATGAACGCAGACAGCCGTACCAGGCTCAACCAGACGCCCGAGTGGACCGCTCTGGCCAAGCACCGCGAGGAGCTCGGCGAGGCGCAGCTGCGCGACCTGTTCGCGGCGGACCCCGGGCGCGGCAGCGGGTACACCCTCCAGGTCGGCAATCTGCATGTCGACTACTCCAAGCACCTGGTCACCGACGAAACGCTGCGGCTGTTGCGCGAGCTGGCCGCCGCGCGGGACGTCTTCGGCCTCCGGGACGCCATGTTCCGCGGCGAGAAGATCAACACCACCGAGGACCGCGCGGTGCTGCACACCGCGCTGCGCGCCCCGCGGAACGAGGTGATCGAGGTCGACGGGGAGAACGTCGTGCCCGCGGTGCACGCGGTGCTCGACAAGATGGCCGGCTTCGCCGACCGCGTCCGTTCGGGCGAGTGGACCGGCCACACGGGCAAGCGCATCAAGAACGTGATCAACGTCGGCATCGGCGGCTCCGACCTGGGCCCGGCGATGGCCTACGAGGCGCTGCGCTCCTACACCGACCGCGACCTGACGGTCCGTTTCGTCTCCAACGTGGACGGCGCCGACCTGCACGAGGCCGTACGGGACCTGGACGCGGCCGAGACGCTGTTCATCATCGCCTCCAAGACGTTCACCACGATCGAGACGATCACCAACGCGACCTCGGCGCGCAGCTGGCTGCTGACCGAGCTGAAGGCCGGTCAGGAGGCGGTGGCCAAGCACTTCGTGGCGCTGTCGACGAACGCCGGGAAGGTCGCCGACTTCGGCATCGACACGGCCAACATGTTCGAGTTCTGGGACTGGGTCGGCGGCCGCTACTCGTACGACTCGGCGATCGGGCTCTCCCTGATGATCGCCATCGGCCCGGACCGCTTCCGGGAGATGCTCGACGGCTTCCACATCGTCGACCACCACTTCCGCACGGCGCCCGCCGAGTCCAACGTGCCGCTGCTGCTGGGCCTGCTGGGCATCTGGTACGGCAACTTCCACGACGCCCAGTCGCATGCCGTGCTGCCCTACTCGCACTACCTGTCCAAGTTCACCGCCTACCTCCAGCAGCTGGACATGGAGTCCAACGGCAAGTACGTGGGCCGTGACGGGCAGGAGGTCGACTGGCAGACCGGGCCGGTGGTGTGGGGCACCCCGGGCACCAACGGTCAGCACGCCTACTACCAGCTCATCCACCAGGGCACCAAGCTGATCCCGGCCGACTTCATCGGCTTCGCCGAGCCGGTCGCCGATCTGCAGCCCGGCCTGGTAGCCCAGCACGACCTGCTGATGGCCAACTTCTTCGCCCAGACCCAGGCGCTGGCCTTCGGCAAGACCCCGGACGAGGTGCGCGCCGAGGGCGTGCCCGAGGAGTTGGTGGCGCACAAGACGTTCAAGGGCAACCACCCGACCACCACGATCCTGGCCAAGGAACTCACCCCGTCGGTGCTCGGCCAGCTCATCGCCCTCTATGAGCACAAGGTGTTCGTCCAGGGCGCGATCTGGAACATCGACTCCTTCGACCAGTGGGGCGTCGAGCTCGGCAAGGTCCTCGCCAAGCGCGTCGAGCCCGCGCTGACCGAGGGCGCCGAGGTCGGGGGCCTGGACGAGTCGACGAAGGCACTCGTGGCCAAGTACCGGGAGCTGCGCGGCCGCCAGTGACCCGATGCGGGAAGCGGACGGCACGCGGCCGTCCGCTCCCCGGGTCTTCCCACCGGAAGGTCCCCCCTCCCGTGTTTGAGGAGCGGGGTCCGGGGGCGGAGCCCCTTCCCGCTTACGGCGACGCCGGCGGGTAAAGCGACCGCGGCAGCTTTGACGCCGCTGCCGCGTCCAGTAGCCACAGCGTCCGCGAGCGGCCGTACGCTCCTGCCGCCGGGGCCTGGACCTCGCCCGCGCCCGACAACGCGATCGCCGCCGCCTGGGCCTTGTCCTCGCCGGCCGCCAGGAGCCATACCTCGCGTGCGGCCCGGATCGCCGGGAGGGTGAGGGAGATACGGGTCGGGGGTGGCTTCGGTGCGCCGTGCACGCCGACCACCGCCCGCTCCGTCTCCCGCACCGCCGGCAGCTCCGGGAAGAGCGACGCCACATGCGTGTCCGGGCCGACGCCCAGCATCAGGACGTCGAAGGTGGGCACCGCGCCGTGGTTCTCGGGGCCCGCGGCCCGGGCCAGTTCCGCCGCGTACGATTCGGCCGCCGCGTCCACGTCCGCGCCGAACGGACCGTCCGACGCGGGCATGGCGTGCACGCGCTCGGGGTCCACGGGCACGGAGTCCAGCAGGGCCTCCCGCGCCTGCGTGACATTGCGCTCGGGGTCGCCCTCCGGCAGATAGCGCTCGTCACCCCACCACAGGTCGAGCCGGCCCCAGTCGATGGCGTCCCGGGCGGGCGCGGCGGCGAGCGCGGCGAGCAGGCCGTTGCCGTTGCGGCCACCGGTGAGCACGACCGAGGCGTAGCCGCGCGAGGCCTGCGCGTCCACGATCTTCGTGATCAGCCGGGCCGCGGCGGCCTGGGCCATCAGCTCCTTGTCGTGGTGGACGACGAGCTGGGGGGTACTCACTTCGCGGCCGCCTTCTTCGCCGGGGCCTTCTTGGCCGCCTTCTTCGCGGGTGCCCCCGCAGGCGCATCCGCGGGTGCGTCCGCCGGAGCCCCGGCCCGGTCCGCCCCGGTGCTCAGCCGGTCCACGCCGTACCGCAGCGCCGACGCGTACGTGTCGTCCGGGTCGAGCCGGCGCAGCTCCTCCGCGATCAGCTCGGCCGTGTCCCGGCGCTTGAGCGCCACCGCGCGGTCCGGCTGACCCTCGATCGACAGCGTGGCCAGGGAACCGTCCGCCCGGTCCAGGACGATCGGGCCGCAGCTCGTGTCCATCCGGACCGCCGTGAGGCCGGGGCCCGAGGACAACGAACGCTGCACCGGCACGCTCAGCCGGTCCGCGAGCCACATCGCCAGCAGCTCGCAGCTCGGGTTGAACTCCTCGCCCTCCACCTCGACGCCCTTGACCTCGCAGGTGACCTGGTCCAGGGCCGCGGCCAGCATCGAGCGCCAGGGCGTGATGCGGGTCCACGACAGGTCCGTGTCACCGGGCGCGTAGGCGTCGGCGCGGGCGCTCAGCTCCCGCACCGGCTCCTCGGCGGTGTAGGAGTCCGTGACCCGGCGCTGGGCGAGCGCGCCGAGCGCGTCGCCCGCCGGGTCGAGCGGCGCGTTCACCGGCCACCAGACGACGACCGGCGCGTCCGGCAGCAGCAGCGGCAGCACCACGGACTGGGCGTGGTCCACGACCTCGCCGTACAGCCGCAGGACGACCGTCTCGCCGGTACCCGCCTCCGCGCCCACCCGCACCTCGGCGTCCAGGCGCGAGGACGTGCGGTCGCGCGGGGAACGCGAGACGCGCTTGATGACGACGAGGGTGCGCGAGGGGTGCTGTCGAGAGGCGTCCTCGGCGGCCTTCAGGGCGTCGTAGGCGTTCTCCTCGTCGGTGACGATGACGAGGGTGAGCACCATGCCGACGGCCGGGGTGCCGATGGCACGGCGCCCCTGGACCAGGGCCTTGTTGATCTTGCTGGCCGTGGTGTCCGTGAGGTCTATCTTCATGGCCGGCGCCAGCTCCGTCCGTCTCGTTCGAGCATCTGGTCCGCCTCGACGGGCCCCCACGTGCCGGCCGGGTACTGCGCGGGCTTGCCGTGCGTGTCCCAGTGCTCCTCGATCGGGTCCAGGATCTTCCAGGACAGCTCGACCTCCTCGGTGCGCGGGAAGAGGTTCGAGTCGCCGAGCAGCACGTCCAGGATCAGGCGTTCGTACGCCTCCGGGCTCGACTCCGTGAAGGACTCGCCGTAGGCGAAGTCCATGGACACGTCCCTGATCTCCATCGACGTGCCCGGCACCTTGGAGCCGAAGCGCACGGTGACGCCCTCGTCGGGCTGGACGCGGATGACGACCGCGTTCTGGCCCAGCTCCTCGGTGGCGGTGGTGTCGAAGGGGGAGTGCGGGGCGCGCTGGAAGACGACCGCGATCTCCGTCACCCGGCGACCGAGCCGCTTGCCCGTGCGCAGGTAGAACGGGACGCCCGCCCAGCGGCGGTTGTCGATCCCCAGCTTGATCGCGGCGTAGGTGTCGGTCTTCGACTTGGGGTCGATGCCCTCTTCCTGGAGGTAGCCGATGACCTTCTCGCCGCCCTGCCAGCCTGCCGCGTACTGCGCGAACACGGTGTCCCGGCCGAGGTCCTTCGGCAGCCTCACGGCCCCGAGCACCTTGGTCTTCTCCGCGGCGAGCGCGTCCGCGTCGAAGGAGGAGGGCTCCTCCATGGCCGTGAGCGCCATCAGCTGCAGGAGGTGGTTCTGGATGACGTCTCGGGCGGCGCCGATGCCGTCGTAGTAGCCGGCGCGGCCGCCGATACCGATGTCCTCGGCCATGGTGATCTGCACATGGTCCACGAAGGACCGGTTCCAGATCGGCTCGAACATCGTGTTGGCGAAGCGGAGCGCCAGGATGTTCTGGACGGTCTCCTTGCCCAGGTAGTGGTCGATGCGGAAGACCTGGTCCGGGGCGAAGACCTCGTGCACGACCTTGTTGAGCTCCTCGGCCGACTTCAGGTCGTGGCCGAAGGGCTTCTCGATGACCGCCCGGCGCCAGGAGCCCTCCGTCTGGTCGGCCAGGCCGTGCTTCTTCAGCTGCTGGATGACCACGGGGAAGGACTTCGGCGGCACCGAGAGGTAGAAGGCGAAGTTGCCGCCCGTGCCCTGGGCCTTGTCCAGTTCCTCGATCGTGGCGCGCAGCCGCTCGAACGCGTCGTCATCGTCGAAGGTGCCCTGGACGAAGCGCATGCCCTGGATGAGCTGCTGCCAGACCTCCTCGCGGAACGGCGTCCGGGCGTGCTCCTTGACGGCGTCGTGGACCTCTTTCGCGAAGTCCTCGTCCTGCCACTCACGGCGGGCGAAGCCGACGAGCGAGAAGCCCGGCGGCAGCAGACCGCGGTTGGCCAGATCGTAAACGGCAGGCATCAGCTTTTTACGTGACAAATCGCCCGTAACGCCAAAGATCACCAGGCCCGACGGCCCCGCGATACGCGGGAGCCGTCGGTCCGCGGCGTCACGAAGCGGATTCGCTCCGTGTACGGATGTCAAGGTGTCAGCCCTCCGAAGGGGTGAGGCGCTGGAGTACCGCCTCGGTCGACTTGAGCAGGTCGTTCCAGGAGGCCTCGAACTTCTCGACGCCCTCGACCTCCAGGAGCTGGACCACGTCGTCGTACGAGATGCCGAGCTTCTCGACGGCTTCCAGGTCGGCGCGCGCCTGCGCGTAGGTGCCGGCGATGGTGTTGCCGGTGATCTCGCCGTGGTCGTCGCTGGCCTCCAGCGTGGCCTCCGGCATGGTGTTCACCGTGTTCGGCGCGACCAGCTCATCGACGTACATGGTGTCCTTGTACGCGGGGTCCTTCACGCCGGTCGACGCCCACAGCGGACGCTGCTTGTTGGCCTGCGCCTTGTCGAGGGCGAGCCAGCGGTCGGAGGAGAAGACCTCCTCGTACGCCTCGTAGGCGAGACGGGCGTTGGCGATCGCCGCCTTGCCGCGCAGCGCCTTGGCCTCAGGCGTGCCGATCGCGTCGATCCGCTTGTCGATCTCGGTGTCCACGCGGGACACGAAGAAGGACGCCACCGAGTGGATCTTCGACAGGTCCAGGCCGCGCTCCTTGGCCCTTTCCAGGCCGGTCATGTAGGCGTCCATGACCTCGCGGTAGCGCTCCAGCGAGAAGATCAGCGTGACGTTGACGCTGATGCCGTTGGCGATGGTCTCGGTGATCGCCGGCAGACCCGCCTTGGTGGCCGGGATCTTGATGAGTGCGTTCGGGCGGTCGACCAGCCAGGCAAGCTGCTTGGCCTCGGCGACGGTGGCCCGGGTGTTGTGCGCCAGCCGCGGGTCGACCTCGATCGACACCCGTCCGTCCTGGCCCTGCGTGGCGTCGAACACCGGGCGCAGGATGTCGGCGGCGTCCCGGACGTCCGCCGTCGTGATCATGCGGATCGCCTCTTCGACGGTGACCTTGCGGGCGGCGAGGTCGGCGACCTGCTGCTCGTAGCCGTCACCCGACGAGATCGCCTTCTGGAAGATCGTCGGGTTGGTGGTGACGCCCACGACGTGCTGCTGGTCGATCAGTTCGGCGAGGTTGCCGGACGTGATCCGCTTGCGCGACAGGTCGTCCAGCCAGATCGCGACGCCTTCCTCGGAGAGGCGCTTGAGTGCGTCTGTCATGGAAATTGCATCTCCTACGTGTTGTATATGAGCGTCAGCGCTGGGCGGCGGCGATGGATTCCCGGGCCTTTGCGGCCACGTTCTCGGCAGTGAAACCGAACTCACGGAAGAGGACCTTGCCGTCGGCGGAAGCACCGAAGTGCTCCAGGGAAACGATGCGGCCCGCGTCCCCGACGTACTTGTGCCAGGTCAGGCCGATCCCGGCCTCCACCGCGACGCGCGCCTTCACCGACGGCGGCAGGACGCTGTCCCGGTACCCCTGCTCCTGCTCCTCGAACCACTCCACGGACGGCATCGACACCACCCGCGTCGGCACCCCGTCGGCCTGGAGCTGCTCGCGCGCCTCGACGGCCACGTGCACCTCGGAACCGGTGGCGATCAGGATCACCTGCGCCTCGCCGCCTTCGGCCTCGAACAGCACGTAACCACCGCGCGCGGTGTCCTCGTTGGGCTCGTACGTCGGCACGCCCTGGCGGGTCAGCGCGAGGCCGTGCGGGGCACCCTTGCCGAACTCCTTGGTGTAGCGCTTGAGGATCTCGCGCCAGGCGATCGCGGTCTCGTTGGCGTCGGCCGGGCGGACGATGTTCAGGCCCGGGATGGCGCGCAGCGAGGCCAGGTGCTCGACGGGCTGGTGGGTGGGGCCGTCCTCGCCCAGGCCGATGGAGTCGTGCGTCCACACGTACGTCACCGGCAGGTGCATCAGGGCCGACAGGCGCACGGCGTTGCGCATGTAGTCGGAGAACACCAGGAAGGTGCCGCCGTAGATACGGGTGTTGCCGTGCAGCGCGATGCCGTTCATCTCCGCGGCCATGGAGTGCTCGCGGATACCGAAGTGGATCGTGCGGCCGTACGGGTCGGCCCCCGGCAGCGGGTTGTCCGCCGGCAGGAAGGAGCTGTTCTTGTCGATGGTGGTGTTGTTCGAGCCGGCCAGGTCGGCGGAGCCGCCCCACAGCTCGGGGATGACCGCGCCGAGCGCCTGGAGGACCTTGCCGGAGGCGGCACGCGTGGCCACTCCCTTGCCCGCCTCGAAGACCGGGAGCTTCTCCTCCCAGCCGGTGGGCAGCTCGCCCTTGCGGACGCGGTCGAACTCGGCGGCCCGCTCGGCGTTGTTGTCCCGCCACTCCTGGAGGGACTTCTCCCACACGCCCCTGGCCTCACGGCCGCGCTCCAGCGCCTTGCGGGTGTGGGCCAGGACCTCGTCGGTGACCTCGAAGGACTTCTCCGGGTCGAAGCCCAGCACGCGCTTGGTGGCCGCGACCTCCTCCTCGCCCAGCGCCGAGCCGTGCGCGGCCTCGGTGTTCTGCGCGTTCGGGGCCGGCCAGGCGATGATCGAGCGCATCGCGATGAAGGACGGCCGGTCCGTGACCTTCTTCGCGGCCTCGATCGCGTTGTAGAGGGCGTGCGGGTCCAGGTCGCCGTCCGGCTTCGGCGCCACGCGCTGCACGTGCCAGCCGTACGCCTCGTAGCGCTTGACGGTGTCCTCGGAGACCGCGGTCTCCGTGTCACCCTCGATCGAGATGTGGTTGTCGTCCCACAGCAGGATCAGGTTGCCGAGCTTCTGGTGGCCGGCCAGTGAGGACGCCTCGGCGGAGATGCCCTCCTGAAGGCAGCCGTCACCGGCGATGCAGTAGATGAAGTGGTCGAAGGGCGAGGCGCCCTGCGCGGCCTCCGGGTCGAACAGGCCGCGCTCGTAGCGGGCGGCCATGGCCATGCCCACCGCGTTGGCGACACCCTGGCCGAGCGGGCCGGTCGTCGTCTCGACGCCCTTGGTGTGCCCGTACTCCGGGTGACCCGGAGTCTTGGAGCCCCACGTACGGAAGGCCTTCAGATCGTCCAGCTCCAGACCGAAACCGGCCAGGTAGAGCTGGGTGTAAAGGGTCAGGGACGAATGGCCGGCGGACAGCACGAAGCGGTCACGCCCGGTCCAGTCGGGGTCTGCCGGGTCGTGCCGCATCACCTTCTGGAAGAGGGTGTAGGCGGCCGGAGCCAGGCTCATCGCCGTACCCGGATGGCCGTTGCCGACCTTCTGTACGGCATCGGCGGCCAGGACGCGGGCGGTGTCGACGGCCCGCTGGTCCAGCTCGGTCCACTCGAGGTCTGTTGTGGTCGGCTTGGTGCTCACCCTGGGTCAGGGCTCCTCTCCACATGTTTCGAATGCCGGTGCACTGGGCGCCCACCGGCCGTTGCTGAGCCTATCCCGTAAGTACGTGCGTCTTTTCGAGTCATTCCAGACTGCCGGGAGTCGCCCGGATCCGCCTCCCGACTGGGCTTATCGGCATTTGGCAAATGAATACGGAGCCGCTCATCCGACTGCTCAATCGAGCGCTGCCCGGCGCATTTTTCATTGCTCGTTCGCCTCCCGTGCGCATCGGTCGGGCAGCGCCTCGCGGACCGTGCGACCGCCCCCAACACGACCCACCCCCGCGAAGGGCGGGCTGTGGGCAACGTCTACAGTTGCGTGGGTACGCGCGAGCCTTTACCCGGCGTTCACAGCCGGGGCTCGCTGGGATGTCTCTGTCAGGGGTGTACGTGACGGCCGTCGAATCCCGTCCGCCGGGAGTGCTCGGGACGAGCAACAGCCGGGGCCAGCGGCCGTTTGGGGCCCGTGTCAAGGCGTTCGTGGCGCTGACCAAGCCGCGGATCATCGAGCTGCTGCTGATCAGCACCGTTCCGGTGATGTTCCTCGCCGAGCAAGGGGTGCCGAGCCTCAGGCTGGTGCTGCTCACCTGCATCGGCGGCTACCTCTCCGCGGGCGGCGCCAACGCGCTCAACATGTACATCGACCGCGACATCGACGCCCTCATGGAGCGCACGTCGCAGCGCCCCCTGGTGACCGGCATGGTCAGTCCGCGTGAGTGCCTCGCCTTCGGCATCACGCTGGCGGTCGTCTCGACGCTGCTGTTCGGTTTCACCGTCAACTGGCTGTCCGCCTGGCTGTCGCTCGGAGCGCTCCTTTTCTACGTCGTCGTCTACACGATGATCCTCAAGCGACGTACGTCGCAGAACATCGTGTGGGGCGGCATCGCGGGCTGTCTGCCCGTCCTGATCGGCTGGTCCTCCGTCACGAACTCCATGTCGTGGGCGCCGGTCATCCTCTTCCTCGTCATGTTCTTCTGGACGCCGCCGCACTACTGGCCGCTGTCCATGAAGGTCAAGGAGGACTACGCGCGCGTGGGCGTGCCCATGCTGCCGGTCGTCGCCTCCAACAAGGTGGTCGCCCGCCAGATCGTCATCTACAGCTGGGTGATGGTCGCGGTCTCGCTGCTGCTCACCCCGCTCGGCTACACGGGCTGGTTCTACACGGTGGTGGCGCTGGCGGCCGGCGGGTTCTGGCTGTGGGAGGCGCACGGACTGCAGAGCCGGGCGAAGGCCGAGGTGACGGGCGCCAAGCTCAAGGAGATGCGCCTGTTCCACTGGTCCATCACCTATGTGTCCATCCTCTTCGTCGCCGTCGCGGTGGATCCGTTCCTGCGCTGAGGGCGTGGCCCAGCACACGCCCTCGTGCTCTCGCCAGTCGATCTACCCGTGAGTAGCATCCTGACCATGGCAGACACCAAGCAGGTTGACGAGGGCACCGACGCCAAGCAGGCCGCCAAGGCCGAGCGCAAGGCGGCCCGGCTCGCCAAGGAGATCAGCGCCTTCGCCAAGGCGCACGGCGGTGCCGAGGGACAGGTGGCGTACATCGGTGAGCGGGGCGCCCGGATCGTGCTCGTCGGCGGGGACGGCGGCTGGGGCGACCTCGTCGCCCCGACGTTCGCGATCGCCGAGCAGGCGGTTCAGAAGGCCGGGATCACGGTCCACGAGGCCTTCGACGGCGAGTTCGCGGGCAAGGTGAAGACCGGCCCGTACGAGTGGACGCGCATGGCCGGAATTCAGGTGGGCGGCAAGCGCACCGCCCGATAGCAACACCTCGCGCCCGGTTCACCCGTTAGGACCTTCAGGAGGCACGGTCCAGACACGGGGAGTCCGGATGATCGAAACGCCGTCCCTGGTGGACCAGTACTGCCACGGCGTCCTGCGCACCGAGCTGGGTCTCGGCACCTTCGAGACCCATCTCGCCCGTACCGAGGGTCCGCCCGCGGCGGGCACCACTCTCTTCGACACCCAGACGGGTTTCGCCGTACGCCGCTGGTGTCCACCGCTGCTCGATCTGGAGCCGCACTGCCCCCCGGCCCGCTATCTCGCCCGGCGCCGCGAGCTGGGTGTCCTGGAGTCGGCGCGCAGACTGCTGCGGGGCAGCGGCATCACCACGTACCTGGTCGACACCGGGCTGCCCGGCGACCTCACCGGGCCCACCGAGATGGCCTCGACGGGAGACGCCGAGGCGCACGAGATCGTCCGCCTCGAACTGCTCGCCGAACAGGTGGCCGACACCTCCGGCACGGTCGAGTCGTTTCTCGCCAATCTCGCCGAGTCGATCCATGGGGCGGCGGCGAACGCGGTCGCGTTCACCTCGCTCGCGGGCGTACGGCACGGTCTGGCGCTCGCGCCGGAGCCGCCGGGGCCGGGGGAGGTCCGGGGCGCGGCCGGACGCTGGCTCGCGGGCCGTCGTGTGGGCGGCGCTCTGTCGGATCCGGTTCTGCTGCGCCATCTGCTGTGGAGCGCGGTGGCCTCGGGCCGGCCCCTCCAGCTCCACGCGGGCCTCGGCGAACCAGGCCTGCGCGTCGACCGCACCGACCCGGTCCTGCTCACCGACTTCGTCCGCGCCACGGCCGGGCTCGGCACGGATCTCGTCCTGTTGCACGGCTATCCGTACCACCGGCACGCGGCGCATCTGGCCGGGGTGTTCCCGCACGTGTACGCGGACCTGGGCGCGGCGCTCGTGCGGACGGGCGCCCGGGCCGCCGCCGTCCTGGCCGAGATCCTGGAGCTGGCCCCCTTCGGCAAGCTCCTCTTCTCCAGCGGCGCCCACGGCCTGCCCGAACTCCATGTGATCGGCGCCCGCCTGTTCCGCGAGGCGCTCTCCCGGGTGCTGGGCGGCTGGGTCGCCGAGGGCGCCTGGTCACTTGAGGACGCGCAGCGGGTGGCGGGGATGATCGCGGCGGGGAACGCGCGGCGGGTGTACGAGCTGCGGTGAAGCCGTGTGCGTGCGGCATGGGTCAGCCGTAACCGGGACGCCGCGTGCGTGCGGCATGTGTCAACCGTACGGGGATGTCGCGTGCGTGCGGCATGGGTCAGCCGTACGGGGATGTCGCGTGCGTGCGGCATGGGTCAGCCGTAGGGGGATGTCGCGTGCGTGCGGAATGGGTCAGCCGTACGGGATGCCGTGTGAGTGCGGCTGGGTGAGCCCTACGGGGTTCGGCGCCCCGTACGGCTTCCAGGGGCGGGCGTCACGCGCTGGTGAGGGCCGACTCCGTCGACGGACCCGGAAGATCCGCGGTCACCGCGGGGCGTTCGCGCAGCGACAGCAGCACCCGGAGCACCCAGATCCACATCACGCAGGACCCGAACATGTGGAGGCCCACCAGGACCTCGGGAAGGTGCGTGAAGTACTGGACGTAGCCGATGACGCCCTGCCCCAGCAGCACCAGGAACAGCTCGCGGGTGCGGTGCAGCGGTCCCGGGGGCGCGTCGACCGCCTTGAGGACGAACCACAGGGCGAAGGTCAGCGTCACCACGATCCAGGCGAGCACGGCGTGCAGCTTGGCGACCGTCTCCCAGTCGATCGGGATGCGCTCGACGTCGCTGGAGTCGCCCGCGTGCGGGCCCGCGCCGGTGACCACCGTGCCGACCGCGATCAGCAGCACCGAGGCGACGACCAGGAACCACACCAGCTGCTGCACGGCCTTGCCGACCAGCGGACGCGGCGCCGCGTCACCCTCCCGTGTGCGCTGCCACATGACCGTGGCCACGGTGATGAGCGCGGTGGAGAGCAGGAAGTGGGCGGCGACGGTGTACGGGTTGAGGCCGACGAGGACCACGATGCCGCCGAGGACCGCGTTGCTCATGACGATCCAGAACTGAGCCCAGCCGAGCCGCGTCAGGCTGCGCCGGTACGGCTTCTCGGAGCGCGCGGCGAGGATCGCCCAGCCGACCGCCGCGCACAGCACGTACGTCAGCATGCGGTTGCCGAACTCGATGACGCCGTGCACGCCCATGGCGCTGGTCGTGGTCAGCGAGTCGTCCGTGCACTGCGGCCAGGTCGGGCAGCCGAGCCCCGAGCCGGTCAGGCGCACGGCACCGCCGGTGACGACGATGACCACCGACATGACGAGCGCGGCGAGCGCCGCCCGCTGAACCGTCCGGGGATGCGGGGTCCAGCGTGCGGCGATGAAGGCGAGCGGGTTGCGCACGGCCGCTACGGCATCGGCGCGGGTCACGTTTGGCACGTCCTTCATCGTAGGGGGCAGCTTGTGCACGGTTTCACGAGGGGTCGGGCCGCGGAGGGTGTTCCCGTCCGCGGGGACCCACTTCCGCAGGTCCCGCAGCGCCTCACTCCCAGCGGAAGAACTTCCCGGCCGCCGCCAGCCCCACGACGGCCCACACGGCCAGGATCCCCAGGTCGCCCCAGGGCATTCCGGCCCCGTGCTGGAGCACGTCCCGCAGGCCGTCCGAGAGCGCGGAGATCGGGAGCAGACCGAGCACGTCCTGGGCCCCGGAGGGGAACTTGTCCATCGGCACGATCACGCCGCCGCCCACGAGCAGCAGCAGGAAGACCAGGTTGGCGGCGGCCAGGGTCGCCTCGGCCTTCAGCGTGCCCGCCATCAGCAGGCCGAGGCCGGAGAAGGCGGCCGTGCCCAGGACGAGGAGGAGGAGCACGCTGAACGGGTCGCCGTGCGGCGACCAGCCCAGCGAGAAGGCGATCACCATGAGCAGGATCACTTGGAGGACCTCGGTGACCAGGACCGAGGCCGTCTTGGCGGCCATCAGCCCCCAGCGGGGGAGCGGCGAGGAGGCGAGCCGCTTCAGCACCCCGTAGCGGCGCTCGAAGCCGGTCGCGATGGCCTGACCGGTGAACGCGGTCGACATCACCGCGAGCGCGAGGATGCCGGGGGTGAGGAAGTCGACGGCCTTGCCGGCACCGGTGCCCACGATGTCGACGGAGCTGAAGAGCACCAGCAGCAGGGTCGGGATGACAACGGTCAGCAGAAGCTGCTCGCCGTTGCGGAGCAGCATCCGCGTCTCCAGCGCGGCCTGTGCCACGATCATGCGGGGCAGGGGCGCGGCGCCGGGCTTCGGCGCGTAGGTACCGACGGTGGTCACGAGCGCAGCTCCTTGCCGGTGAGGTCCAGGCTGTGTCTTCCCGGGGGGCACTCTGTCCGATTGCGGCCGCGCCGCGGGCCGGACCCCCGGCCGAGGGGTGTGCCGACCGGAATCATGAGCGCAACTCCTTGCCCGTGAGCTCCAAGAACACGTCTTCCAGGGTGTGCCGTTCGACGGAGATCCGGTCCGGCATCACCCCGTGCTGGGCACACCAGGAGGTGACCGTCGCGAGCAGTTGCGGGTCGATCTTGCCGACGACGCGGTACGCGCCCGGCGTCAGTTCCGCCGCCGTGCAGTCCGCCGGGAGGGCCTTCAGCAGGGATGCCACGTCGAGGCCCGGCCGGCCCGTGAAGCGCAGGGTGTTCTCGGCGCCGCCGCGGCACAGCTCCTCGGGGGAGCCCTGCGCGATGACCCGACCGGCGTCGATGATCGCGACGTCGTCGGCGAGCTGCTCGGCCTCGTCCATGTAGTGGGTGGTCAGGATCACGGACACGCCGTCGTCGCGCAGGTCGCGTACGAGGTCCCAGGTGGCCCGGCGGGCCTGGGGGTCCAGGCCGGCGGTGGGCTCGTCCAGGAAGACGAGCTCCGGGCGCCCGACGACGGCCATGGCGAGCGCGAGCCGCTGCTGCTGCCCGCCCGACAGCCGTCGGTACGTCGTGCGTCCGCAGCTGCCAAGGCCCAGTCGCTTGATCAGCGCGTCGACGTCCAGCGGGTGGGCGTGGAGCTTGGCGACATGGCGGAGCATCTCGTCGGCGCGGGCGCCCGAGTAGACGCCGCCGGACTGGAGCATGACGCCTGTGCGGGGGCGCAGGGCGGAGGCTTCGCGGATCGGATCGAGGCCCAGGACGCGTACCGTGCCGGAGTCCGGCTTCCGGTACCCCTCGCAGGTCTCGATCGTGGTGGTCTTGCCCGCCCCGTTGGGGCCGAGTACGGCGGTGACCCCAGCCCGGGCCACCAGGTCGAGGCCGTCCACCGCGGTCTTCGTGCCGTACCGCTTCACCAGGGCGTGGACCTGGAGGACCGGCTCAGTTCGCATGGGTCCAGAGTCTAGGTAGGCGGATCGGGTGCCGGGTGAGGGGGGCCGGAAACCGGCCGGGCGGCGGACGAGGGGGTCCGCAAACCACTCCTCGTGCGACCGCGTGTGCCTCGGGGGACAGCCGTGCGTCGTCCTCTGGAGCTGGTCGGAGGGGGTGTCCGTACGGTTCGGCGGCAGTTCGGAGCGGTGCGGTGGGCGTCGCCGGTTTGATCGATCAAAGATCGTTTCCGCAGGTCGGTTTAGGTATGCCTAAGTGATGCACGGCACCGCCGGGCCGTCGGACGGCGCTTGTCAGGCTTTGAGGAATTACGCAACAATGGCGTTGTGAAAAACGTCGGCGAGGCTCAGGAGACCCCCACGGGGGCCCCTCAGGAAGAGCTCGCGACCGGGGAGCGCTCGACGCGCAACCGGGTCGCGCGGTCCATCCTGGATCACGGCCCGTCGACCGTCGCCGAACTCGCCGGGCGGCTGGGGCTCACCCAGGCGGCCGTGCGGCGGCACCTCGACGCACTTGTGGCCGACGACGTCGTAGAGGCTCGCGAGCAGCGTGTGTACGGAGCGCGGACGCGCGGTCGCCCCGCCAAGGTCTTCGCCCTCACCGACTGCGGTCGCGACGCCTTCGACCAGTCGTACGACAAGCTCGCCGCGGACGCCCTGCGCTGGATCCAGCAGCGGTACGGCGGGGACGAGGCGGTCGTCGCCTTCGCGCGCGCCAGGCTCGCCGAGCAGGCCACCGCCTACCGGAAGGCGATCGAGAAAGCCGCCCCCGAGGAGCGCACCGAAGCACTGGCCAAGGCCTTGAGCGTGGACGGGTACGCTGCTACGGCGCGCAGCGCACCGGTCGGGGAGCAGCTCTGCCAGCACCACTGCCCGGTCGTTCATGTCGCGGAACAGTTCCCGCAGCTGTGCGAGGTCGAGACGGAGATCTTCTCCCAGCTGCTCGGCACGCACGTCCAGCGACTGGCGACGATCGCGCACGGCGACGGCGTCTGCACGACGTTCATCCCCAAGGCGTCAAACGCCTCGAAGATTTCCGAGACCACCCACAACGCATCTGCCAGCACGGCCGGGAGGAACCCCGCATGACTCTCCCCACGGAGACTGCTCACCCCGAACTCGAGGGCCTGGGCAACTACGAATACGGCTGGGCCGACTCCGACGAGGCCGGCGCCTCTGCGAAGCGTGGTCTGAGCGAGGACGTGGTCCGGGACATCTCGGCGAAGAAGTCCGAGCCGGAGTGGATGACCAAGCTCCGTCTCAAGGGCCTGCGCCTCTTCGAGAAGAAGCCCATGCCGAACTGGGGCTCGGACCTGTCGGGCATCGACTTCGACAACATCAAGTACTTCGTGCGCTCCACGGAGAAGCAGGCGGAGTCCTGGGAGGACCTGCCCGAGGACATCAAGAACACCTACGACAAGCTGGGCATCCCGGAGGCCGAGAAGCAGCGCCTCGTCGCCGGTGTCGCCGCCCAGTACGAGTCGGAGGTCGTCTACCACCAGATCCGCGAGGACCTGGAGGAGCAGGGCGTCATCTTCCTGGACACCGACACCGCGCTGAAGGAGCACCCGGAGCTCTTCAAGGAGTACTTCGGCACCGTCATCCCGGTCGGTGACAACAAGTTCGCCTCCCTCAACACCGCCGTGTGGTCGGGCGGCTCCTTCATCTACGTCCCGCCGGGCGTCCACGTGGAGATCCCGCTCCAGGCCTACTTCCGTATCAACACGGAGAACATGGGCCAGTTCGAGCGGACCCTGATCATCGTCGACGAGGGTGCCTACGTGCACTATGTCGAGGGTTGTACGGCCCCGATCTACAAGTCGGACTCGCTGCACTCCGCGGTCGTCGAGATCATCGTCAAGAAGAACGCCCGCTGCCGTTACACGACCATCCAGAACTGGTCGAACAACGTCTACAACCTGGTCACCAAGCGCGCCGTGGCCTACGAGGGCGCGACCATGGAGTGGATCGACGGCAACATCGGCTCCAAGGTGACGATGAAGTACCCGGCCGTCTACCTGATGGGCGAGCACGCCAAGGGCGAGACCCTCTCCATCGCCTTCGCGGGCGAGGGCCAGCACCAGGACGCCGGTTCCAAGATGGTCCACATGGCGCCGAACACCTCGTCCAACATCGTCTCCAAGTCGGTGGCGCGGGGCGGCGGCCGTACCTCGTACCGCGGCCTGGTCGAGATCGGTGAGGGCGCCGCGGGCTCGAAGTCCAACGTGCTGTGCGACGCCCTGCTCGTCGACACGATCTCGCGTTCCGACACCTACCCGTACGTCGACGTCCGCGAGGACGACGTGTCCATGGGCCATGAGGCGACCGTCTCCAAGGTCTCCGAGGACCAGCTCTTCTACCTGATGAGCCGCGGTCTGACCGAGTTCGAGGCGATGGCGATGATCGTGCGCGGCTTCGTCGAGCCGATCGCCAAGGAGCTGCCCATGGAGTACGCGCTGGAGCTCAACCGGCTGATCGAGCTGCAGATGGAGGGTGCGGTCGGCTGACGCGCCGCCCGAAGAAGCAGCCGGCGGCCCGCTGACAGCGGGCCGAGGATCGCAACCGCAAGAAAGCGAGCAGTACGACAGCCATGGCTGAGGCCCAGAACATCCCGGTGGGCTCCACCACCGCCGGCCAGATCGCGGTGGCCGCCGAGTCGACCGTCGCCACCCGCATGAGCGCGCCCCCGTCCTTCGACGTGGCGGACTTCCCGGTGCCGCACGGCCGCGAGGAGGAGTGGCGGTTCACGCCGCTGGAGCGCCTGCGCGGGCTGCACGACGGCACCGCCGTCGCGAACGGCGAGGGCGTGAAGGTCGCCGTCGAGGCGCCCGAGGGCGTCACCGTCGAAACCGTCGGCCGCGACGACGCGCGGCTCGGCAAGGCGGGCACCCCGGTGGACCGCGTGGCCGCGCAGGCGTACTCGGCGTTCGAGCAGGCCGGCGTGGTCACCGTCCCCAAGGAGACGGTGCTCACCGAGCCGATCCGCATCGCCGTGCACGGCGAGGGCGGGGTCGCCTACGGTCACCAGGTCATCGAGCTCGGTGCCTTCGCCGAGGCCGTCGTCGTCATCGACCACACCGGTGACGCGGTGCTCGCCGCCAACGTCGACTACATCCTGGGCGACGGCGCCAAGCTGACCGTCGTGTCGGTCCAGGACTGGGACGACAAGGCCGTGCACGTGGCCCAGCACAACGCGCTGGTGGGCCGGGACGCCTCCTTCAAGTCGATCGTCGTGACCTTCGGCGGCGACGTCGTACGACTGCACCCGCGCGTCACCTACGCCGGCACCGGCGGCGAGGCCGAGCTGTTCGGGCTCTACTTCACCGACAAGGGTCAGCACCAGGAGCACCGGCTCTTCGTCGACCACAACACCCCGCACTGCAAGTCGAACGTCGTCTACAAGGGCGCGCTCCAGGGCGACGACGCGCACGCGGTGTGGATCGGCGACGTGCTCATCGAGGCAAAGGCCGAGGGCACGGACACCTACGAGATGAACCGCAACCTCGTCCTGACGGACGGCGCGCGGGTCGACTCGGTCCCGAACCTGGAGATCGAGACCGGCGAGATCGTCGGCGCCGGCCACGCCTCCGCCACCGGCCGCTTCGACGACGAGCAGCTCTTCTACCTGATGGCCCGTGGTATCCCGCAGCACGATGCCCGTCGCCTGGTGGTCCGTGGCTTCTTCGCCGAGCTGGTCCAGCAGATCGGCGTCCAGGACATCGAGGAGCGCCTGATCGCCAAGATCGAGGAAGAGCTGGAGGCGTCGGTCGCATGAGCGCCTTCGACCGTGCCGGTTTCGTTCGGGCCTGTGCGCTGAGCGAGCTGGAGGAGGACACCCCGAAGCGGGTGGAACTCGACGGCACGCCCATCTCGGTCGTCAAGACCGAGGGCGAGGTGTTCGCGATCTACGACATCTGCTCCCACGCGAACGTCTCGCTCTCCGAGGGCGAGGTGGAGGACTGCCAGATCGAGTGCTGGCTGCACGGCTCCAGCTTCGACCTCCGCACCGGCAAGCCGTCCGGCCTTCCCGCGACGCGCCCCGTCCCCGTATACCCCGTAAAGATCGAAGGGGACGACGTGCTCGTCTCCCTCACCCAGGAGTCCTGAGGCACCCATGGCAACGCTTGAAATCCGAGACCTGCACGTCACCGTCGAGGCCGACAACGCCACGAAGGAGATCCTCAAGGGCGTCGACCTCACCGTGAAGCAGGGCGAGACGCACGCCATCATGGGCCCCAACGGCTCGGGCAAGTCGACCCTCGCCTACTCGCTCGCGGGTCACCCGAAGTACACGATCACCGGCGGCACCGTCACCCTCGACGGCGAGGACGTCCTGGAGATGTCCGTCGACGAGCGCGCCCGCGCCGGCCTGTTCCTCGCCATGCAGTACCCGGTCGAGGTCCCCGGCGTCTCGGTCTCCAACTTCCTGCGCACCTCCGCCACCGCCATCCGCGGCGAGGCCCCCAAGCTGCGCACCTGGGTGAAGGAGGTCAAGGAGGCCATGGAGCGCCTCAACATGGACCCGTCCTTCGCCGAGCGCAACGTGAACGAGGGCTTCTCCGGCGGTGAGAAGAAGCGCCACGAGATCCTCCAGCTGGAGCTGCTCAAGCCGAAGGTCGCGATCCTCGACGAGACCGACTCCGGTCTGGACGTCGACGCGCTCCGCATCGTCTCCGAGGGCGTCAACCGCGTCCGTGAGACGGGCGAGGTCGGCACCCTGCTGATCACCCACTACACGCGCATCCTGCGCTACATCAAGCCCGACTTCGTCCACGTCTTCTCCGCCGGCCGGATCGTGGAGTCCGGTGGCGCGGAGCTCGCCGACAAGCTGGAGGACGAGGGCTACGAGGCATACACGAAGGGTGGCGTATCCGCGTGACACAGCTGCCGGGCCTCCTCGACACCGAGGCGATCCGTAAGGACTTCCCCGTCCTGGACCGGCTGGTCCATGACGGCAAGAAGCTCGTGTACCTGGACAACGCGGCGACCTCGCAGAAGCCGCGCCAGGTGCTGGACGTCCTGAGCGAGTACTACGAGCGCTACAACGCCAACGTCCACCGCGGTGTGCATGTGCTCGCCGAGGAGGCCACGGCGCTGTACGAGGGCGCGCGCGACAAGGTCGCCGCGTTCATCAACGCGCCGAGCCGCGACGAGGTGATCTTCACCAAGAACGCCTCCGAATCGCTGAACCTCGTGGCGAACATGCTGGGCTGGGCCGACGAGCCCTACCGGGTGGACCACGAGACCGAGATCGTCATCACGGAGATGGAGCACCACTCCAACATCGTGCCGTGGCAGCTGCTCGCGCAGCGCACCGGCGCGAAGCTGAAGTGGTTCGGGCTGACCGACGACGGCCGCCTCGACCTCTCCAACATCGACGAGATCATCACGGAGAAGACGAAGATCGTCTCCTTCGTCCTGGTGTCCAACATCCTGGGCACGGTCAACCCGGTCGAGGCGATCGTGCGCCGCGCTCAGGAGGTCGGTGCGCTGGTGTGCATCGACGCCTCCCAGGCCGCGCCGCACATGCCGCTGGACGTCCAGGCCCTCCAGGCCGACTTCGTGGCCTTCACCGGCCACAAGATGTGCGGCCCGACCGGCATCGGCGTGCTGTGGGGCCGCCAGGAGTTGCTGGAGGACCTGCCCCCGTTCCTCGGCGGCGGCGAGATGATCGAGACGGTCTCGATGCACTCCTCGACGTACGCCCCGGCGCCCCACAAGTTCGAGGCGGGCACGCCGCCGATCGCGCAGGCGGTCGGCCTCGGCGCGGCGATCGACTACCTCAACTCGATCGGCATGGACAAGATCCTCGCCCATGAGCACGCGCTCACCGAGTACGCGGTCAAGAGGCTGACCGAGGTCCCCGACCTGAAGATCATCGGCCCGACCACGGCCGAGGACCGGGGCGCGGCGATCTCCTTCACGCTCGGCGACATCCACCCGCACGACGTGGGCCAGGTCCTCGACGAGCAGGGCATAGCGGTCCGGGTCGGCCACCACTGCGCCCGCCCGGTGTGCCTGCGGTACGGAATTCCTGCGACCACGCGAGCGTCGTTCTATCTGTACTCCACGCCGGCCGAGATCGACGCACTGGTCGAGGGGCTGGAGCACGTACGGAACTTCTTCGGCTGAAGGACGTGAGCTGAGACCGTGAAGCTGGATTCGATGTACCAGGAAGTCATCCTGGACCACTACAAGAACCCGCACGGGCGTGGTCTGAGGGATGGCGACGCCGAGGTGCACCATGTGAACCCGACGTGCGGCGACGAGATCACCCTTCGCGTGAAGTACGACGGCACGACGATCAAGGACGTCTCCTACGAGGGCCAGGGCTGCTCCATCAGCCAGGCCTCGGCCTCCGTACTGAACGAACTCCTCGTCGGCAAGGAGCTGGCCGAGGCGCAGAAGATCCAGGAGTCGTTCCTGGAGCTGATGCAGTCCAAGGGCCGGATCGAGCCCGACGACGCGATGGAGGACATCCTGGAGGACGCGGTCGCGTTCGCGGGTGTCTCCAAGTACCCGGCGCGGGTGAAGTGCGCCCTCCTGAGCTGGATGGCGTGGAAGGACGCGACGGCCCAGGCCCTGGGCGGAGCCGACGCCGAAAGGAAGACGGCATGAGCGACACCGTGGAGATCAAGCCGGCCTCGGAGGAGGAACTCCGTGAGGCCCTGTACGACGTCGTGGACCCCGAGCTGGGCATCGACGTCGTCAACCTCGGCCTGATCTACGGCATCCACATCGACGACGCGAACATCGCGACGATCGACATGACCCTGACCTCGGCGGCCTGCCCGCTGACGGACGTCATCGAGGACCAGGCGAAGTCGGCGACGGACGGTCTTGTGAGCGAGCTGCGCATCAACTGGGTGTGGATGCCGCCGTGGGGCCCCGACAAGATCACGGACGACGGCCGTGAGCAGCTTCGGGCGCTCGGGTTCAACGTCTGAGATCCACCGGCTTCCCTGAAGCGAAGAAACGGCGACGCCCGCTGGGCGTCGCCGTTCTCCGTAAGCGGGGTGCTCAGGCCAGCCCGTCCACCAGCCGGAACGCCGAGTCCGCCTGGTACAGGTCGCTGTACTGGTACGGGTCCAGGCGGAGCTGGAAGTTCTGGTGGCGAAGGAAGCGGCCCGGGTAGTTGGCCGACTCCAGCATGACCGCGCCGGAGTAGGACGACGAGCGGGGGCAGAAGGTCGCGTCCTTCTTGAAGAGTGTGGAGCCGTCGTTGCCTTCGGCGCGCAGCAGGAAGTTGCGGTGGCGCAGATACGTGCCGTCTGCTGTGGCGAAGGAGTAGCAGGAAGCGTCGGCCAGGCCCTTGACCACCTTGAAGGTGGCATTCTGCCGGGCGGAGGCCGAGCCGACCGGGTCGAGCTTCACGTAGTCGCCGCGAACGTCCCAGTAGCGGTCCGGGTAGTTGACCGACCGGACCGACTTCCAGATGGTGGACGTGGTGGGCTTGTGCGGGGTGTCCGCGGTGTCCGAGGCCGACTTCGACGGATGTGCGGCCGGCTGGGAGGCGGCCGTCTCCGTCCCTGACAGCGGGGAGGGCGAGCTGTCCGTGGCCGCCCGGGACGGCTGGGCGGAGGTCATACCGCTCTTTCCGCTGGGTGCGGAGAGAGGGGAGGCGGGCAACGAGACGTCGGGCATGGCCGGGTCGCCGAGCGCGGCCGCGGTGTCCCGCGCGGTATGGGGTGACGAGCCATCAGCTGCCTTGCCCAGCAAGGAGATCGCTATCGCACTGGTGGAGAAGACCGCCACGGCGAGCAGGCCGGCCGCCCAGAGTCTGCGCGTCCCGGGAGGCCTGGCCTCGCCCGGAGTCTCGCCGGTCTCCCACACGGGGGAGGGGACGGGCTGGTCCGGAGCGGGTGGGGGGTTCGTTTCTGACATACGCGGTTCCTTCGGCGTCGCCGGACGGCGTACGCGGAATCGTCAAGTGGTCGTGTCACAAAGGGGAAAGCAAGAGGAAAAGAGAGGGGACTCCGGGTCACGGGCACGCGGAACGGCGGCGTCCGTGGGCACCGGGTGGTTGATCGGTGAAACATTAGTGGACGCGACGGGCTTGCAGCACCCGTTTCGGAGAGCGGTTTCCCCGCACCGAGCGCACGCTCGGCCGGAAAGCCGGCGCGAGCCGCGCCACGAGGGCGTGGTCGCCGACCCGGCGGGCCAACCGCACTGCCATGGTGCGTACTTGGGGCGAGAACCACGCGCCCGGGACGACCGCACCGCACCGCTTCGCGTACCCAGCTGTGCCCGGCCGCGGGACCTGGCTCCCGTGCACCGGACGTCTCCCGGGCGGGCGGTCGGCGGCAGCGGCTGACGCCCGCGCAGATCCCGCTGCGGGGCGATGGCGGCCGAATCCCTCACCCGTCACGGCTACGAACGCGCCGGTGCCGTCCGGAGCGCCCCGCCGGGCTGCCGCGCCGTCCCCGGGTGTCCACCCTGTGCCAGGCGGCCCGCACCGGGCGGTGACCGCGCGGTCGATCCGCCGCGGCTGCGGAACCGGGCCCGGTTCGCCGCCCGCCGACAGCTTGCGTACGGCCGTACATATCGATATGTACACTCGTACGCATGGGATACGCCTACCTCGCCGCGGCCATCGCCTCCGAAGTCGTCGCCACGACCGCCATGAAGTACAGCGACGGCTTCAGCAGACTGTGGCCCTCGCTGGTCACCGTCCTCGGTTACGTCGTCTCCTTCGCCCTGCTCGCGCAGACCCTGAAGACCGTGTCGATCGGCACGGCGTATGCCATCTGGTCCGGGGCCGGGACCGCGGTCGTGGCCGCGATCGGACTGACGCTCTTCGGCGAGGGGCTGGGCGCCGCGAAGATCGCCGGGATCGCGCTGATCATCGGCGGCGTGGCGGTCCTGAACCTGGGAGGTGCGCACTGATGCCCCGGCGCTACGACCCCGAGCGGCGACAGCGGATCATCGACGCGGCGATCCGGGTCGTGGGAAAGAAGGGCATCGGCGGACTGAGCCACCGCTCCGTCGCCACCGAGGCCGACGTTCCGCTCGGCTCCACGACGTACCACTTCAAGACGCTCGACGAGCTGATGGTCGCCGCACTGCGACAGGCGAACGAGGGCTTCGCCAAGGCGCTCACCGACAGTGGTCTGCTGGAGGACACGGAAGGCGATCTCGCCGCGGACCTCGCCCGGCTCCTGGGGGAGTGGCTGGGCGGCGACCGCACGGGGATCGAGCTGGAGTACGAGCTCTATCTCGCGGCCCTGCGTCGGCCCGCCCTGCGCCCCGTCGCCGCCGAGTGGACCGAGGAGACCGCCGAGCGGCTGGCTCGGCGCACCGACCCGGTCACCGCGCGCGCCCTTCTCGCGCTGATGGACGGGGTGTGCCTTCAGGTGCTGCTGACGGGGGTGCCCTATGACGAGCGATATGCCAGGGAGATGCTGGCGCGGGTGATGGGCGGTGCGCGCACGTAGCGGCGGTCCGCGCTGGTCGGCCCGTCGTGGTGTCCCTGGCTGGAGGGAAGCTGCGAACCGGGGACCCTGAGGACGAGGCGGCGCGGGCCGAAGCGGGGGTCCGGCGGGGCGGGCGGACGATCTCCGCGAGGTCGGTCGGCGGGTGCGCGCTGGTGGCGGAGCGGGTGCCCTCCGCGGTCGACGGCCTCTCCCGCTCCGGGCGTGGCGTCGAAGGGCCCGGCACGTGAGACGCTCGCTCACCGGTTCGCCCGCGCGCCCCCGGCCACGTTAGGTTTCCCCTATGACCGACACGACTGCTCCTCGTACCACCGGTGCCGTGGCCGCCGGCCTCGCCACGCTCGCCGCCGACGGCACCGTTCTCGACACCTGGTTCCCCGCGCCCGAACTCACCGCCGAGCCCGGTCCGGCCGGCACCGAGCGGCTGTCCGCCGAGCGGGCCGTGGAGCTGCTCGGCGAGGGCGCGGCGAAGGCGATCGGCCCGGACGCCCGCCGGGGCGTCGAGGTGGTCGCGGTCCGCACGGTCATCGCCTCGCTCGACGAGAAGCCCATCGACGCGCACGACGTGTACCTGCGTCTGCACCTGCTCTCGCACCGCCTGGTCAAGCCGCACGGCCAGAGCCTGGACGGCATCTTCGGCTTCCTCGCGAACGTCGCCTGGACCTCGCTCGGCCCGGTCGCCGTCGACGACCTCGAGAAGGTCCGCCTGAACGCACGCGCCGAGGGCCTGCACCTCCAGGTGACCTCGGTCGACAAGTTCCCGCGCATGACGGACTACGTCGCCCCGAAGGGCGTCCGTATCGCCGACGCCGACCGGGTCCGCCTGGGCGCGCACCTCGCCGAGGGCACCACGGTCATGCACGAGGGCTTCGTGAACTTCAACGCCGGCACGCTCGGCACCTCCATGGTCGAGGGCCGCATCTCGGCCGGTGTCGTGGTCGGCAACGGCTCGGACATCGGTGGCGGCGCCTCCACCATGGGCACGTTGTCCGGCGGCGGCAACGTGATCATCTCCATCGGCGAGCGCTGCCTGATCGGCGCCGAGGCGGGCGTCGGCATCGCCCTCGGCGACGAGTGCGTCGTCGAGGCCGGCCTGTACGTCACCGCCGGCACCCGGGTCACCATGCCCGACGGCCAGATCGTCAAGGCCCGCGAGCTCTCCGGCGCCTCGAACATCCTCTTCCGCCGCAACTCGGTCACGGGCGCGGTCGAGGCCCGCCCGAACAACGCGGTCTGGGGCGGTCTGAACGAGATCCTGCACAGCCACAACTGAGCCACCCGACATCGGCCGGGTGCTCCCGCACTGGGGCACCCGGCCGATGTCGTCGTCGCTAGCTCGCAGCCGTCGTCGCGAACTCCGCCAGCACCGCGAAGTCGTCGTCCCGCAGCCCGATCCGCGGATTGACATGGTGGAGCAAGGCCCGGCCGGGGTGGTGGGCGGCGACGTACGCCTCGTCCTCCGGGCTCTGTTCGTCGTCCACCCAGGCGAATGGACGGCCCTCCGCGTGCGCCACGATCGCCTCGGTCTTCCAGTGGACCCCGTCGGAACGCCAGGCGAACAGGCCGGTGCCGAAGTCGACCCACGGCAGCTCCGGGAGGCCGATCACCGGGCCGATCCAGCGGTTCGCCGCGTCCATCCACGTGGTCGCCCAGTACAGGTCGTAGCCGAGGCCGAGCAGTGCCTCACCGTGGCCGGGGTGCAGCCAGACCCGCAGGGCGCGCCCGGGGTGCAGGGCCACCCGGATTGTCGTGTAGCCGTCGGGGCGGCGCTCCGGCTGGGCGGCGTACGGGTTGAGGGGGCCGTCGACGTCGAGGTACAGCAGCGGTCGGCTCACTCCGCCAACGTATGACAGTCAGTGGCGACGGGGCGACGGGATTCCGTGCCCGGTGACCGCACCCGTCACCTCCTGGTCACTTCGACCAGTTCCTGGTAGGCCGACAGCAGTCCGTCGACCGTCTCCCCGGCTGCGGGCCGCAGCGGAGAGCGGACCGGGCCGGCCGGCAGTCCCAGGGCATCGAGGAGCCCCTTGGCCGTGACCGTGCCGGGCAGGCCCGAGGCCATCATCAGCTCGATGAGGGGCGTGGCCCGTTGCTGGAGACGGGCGGCTCCCGCCGTGTCCCCCGCGTCGAACGCGTCGAGGATCGCGCGGAGTTGGCGCGGGACGGCGTTCGCGACCGTGCTCACGTATCCGGCGCCGCCGACCGCGTACATGGCCAGGATGTACTCGTCGCAGCCCGCGTAGTACGCCAACTCCGTGCGGTCCAGCACCTTCTGGGTGCCCAGGAGGTCGTACGCGCAGTCCTTGACCGCGACGATCCGCGGATGCTCCGCGAGCCGGATCATCGTCCCGGGCTCGATGCGGGTGCCGGTGCGGCCCGGGATGTCGTACAGCATGAGCGGCAGTCCGGACGCGTCGGCGATCTCGCGGAAGTGCGCCTCGACCGCGTCCTGCGGGGGCCGGCTGTAGTACGGCGTGACCACCAACAGGCCGTCCGCGCCCGCCTTTTCGGCCGCCAGTGCCAGCTCCACGGTGTGCCGGGTGTCGGACGTGCCCACGCCCGCCACGATCGTCGCGCGCTCTTCGACCGCCTCGCGTACGGCCCTGATGAGCGCGGACTTCTCGGTGTCCGTGGTGGTCGGCGACTCTCCCGTGGTGCCCGAGAGCACGAGACCGTCGCAGCCCTCGGACACCAGTCGGGCTGCGAGCCGCTGCGCACCGTCGAGATCGAGCGCGCCCGCCTCGGTGAAGGGTGTGATCATGGCGCACAGGGCGCGGCCGAAGGGAGGGGCGGAGGTGGCTGGTGTCGTCATGGGAGTAGTTTCGGCAGCGCGATCGTGAAGCTCCACTTAATTCTTCTACGAGGTATTGGTTAGGGATGCTGCTTCATGGGTGATATTGAACGGATCGACCTCGGCAGGCGACCTACCACGGTCCGGGCCGGCTCATCGGCTATCTCGTCATCGACCTGCGTGAACGCGGCCCCGCCGACATCGTCCGCCAGGTGGAGAACGGCCTGATCAGGGCCTGCGCGGCGCTCGGCTTCGAGACGGTGCGCCGGGACACGCCGCCGGGTGCGCAGTCGCTGGTCGGGGTCTGGACGCCCGCCGGCCGGAAGCTCGTGTCGATCGGGATGCGGATCCGCGGCGGGGTCACCAGCCACGGCTTCGCCCTCAACATCACCTCGAACCTGGAGGAGTTCACGAGGTTCACCGCCTGTGGGCTGCCCAGCGTTCCGATGACCTCGCTGGCCGAGATGGCGGCCGCGCAGGGACGTCCGGTGCCGTCCGAGGAGGCGGTCAAGGACGCGGTGGCGGAGGCGCTCGGGGCGCTGTGATGGGGCGCGGAGGGGCGGGCACTGGTGCCAAAACGGGCGGGGTGGGTCACCATGGCCGGGACGGTAACCAACAGCGGGAGGCGTCATGAAGCTGGGCAGGGCACTTGCCACCGGGGTCGCCGAGGAGCGTCCGGAGGTTCACGAGGAAGTGGTCGACCGCCAAGACGCCGGAGTCGTGGAGGAGCCGGCGGTGTCCGCTCCCGAAGAGGTCCCGGTCGCGCGATGAGACTGCGGCTCCCCGAGGAACGTCCGACGGAGCCGCCGACCGGATACAAGATCGCCCACCCGGTGCTGTCCCAGGACGGCATCCGGGCCGGGTTCACGGGGGTGTCCCTGGGCGGCGCGCTGCCCTACGGCGTCCTCGACGAGGCCCGGTGCGTCTACGGGCTGCGGCATCGCGCGCCGCACCGCCGCTGCGACTGCGGCTTCCACTGCGTGCACGACCGCACGGAGGCCGAGGCGCTGCTGTGCACCGCGGAGCACAAGGCGGCCGTGCTGCTCGAGGTCGTGGTGCTCGGCGCGTACATCCGCTTCGAACGCGGCTTCCGGTACGCGCGCCAGCGGGTGCGGACCATGACGGCCGGCCCGTGCGCGTGCGGAGCGGCGGCGGCCGCCCTGGCCGACGCGGGCTGGGGGCGGCCGGGCTGGCGCGCGCTGGAGGTGGCGTGCGCGGGGTGCGCGCGCGGCCGTGCGTCGCTGTCGCTCGCCGCCTTCGCGCGGCTCGCCGGGGAAGGGCTGCGAGTGCGGGCCGGACAGGGGGGCGTGGAGCCGCCCGCCGGCCTTGGAGTCTCCGAGCTGGTCGCCGAAGCGGCCCTGCTCCAGGCCCGACTCGACTGGTTCCAGACCCAGTTGGCCCGCCTGGAGGAACGCGGGCCCAGGGAGTGAACGGCCCGGCGGCGGGCGCTGCTCCCGGGCTGCCGGGTATGACCTGAATCCCCCCATCGCGCCGGTATCCCGTGACTTCAGGACCGGTGCCGCTTCGCCATGCCCCCTCACCGAAAACTATGGCCTCCTGGACAAAAAAAGTTTTCGGTGAGAGCGTGAAGCCATGCTGGACGTGACCGTGATCGAAGACCCCGAGGCCGCAGCCGTCTCGCTGGACCCCATAAGGGCCCGACTGCTCGCCGAGCTGGCGGCCGGTCCCGCGTCGGCCGCCATGCTGGCCGGCAAGGTCGGGCTGCCCCGGCAGAAGGTGAACTACCACCTCAAGGCCCTGGAGCGGCACGGCCTGGTCGAGCTGGCCGGTGAGCGCCGCAAGGGCAACGTCACCGAGCGGCTGATGCGGGCCACCGCCGCGTCCTACGTGATCAGCCCGCTCGCGCTCGCCGCCGTGCAGCCCGACCCGGACCGCTTTCGCGACCAGCTCTCCGCGCGCTGGCTGCTCGCGCTCGGTGCCCGCCTCGTACGGGACGTCGGCTCGCTGATCACCGGCGCGGCCAAGGCCCGCAAGCGGCTCGCGACGTACGCGCTCGACGGCGAGGTGCGCTTCGCGTCGGCCGCCGACCGGGCCGCCTTCATCCAGGAGTTGACGGCCGGCGTCAGCTCTCTGATCCGCAAGTACGACGCGCCCGAAGCGGAGCGCGGCCGCGACCACCGGATAGTCGTGGCCGTCCATCCCACGGTCAAGGACCAGACCGCCCCGGAACTCGACAGTCAGAGCTTGTCCGTAGCCCAGGAGTCACCATGACGCAGGAATCCAAGGAATTCGAGATCGTCCGCGAGTTCGAGGTCGACGCCACTCCCGAGGAGGTGTGGGAGGCGATCACCACCGGCACCGGAGGGTATCTGTGGCCGATGGAGCCGCCCGAGCCCCGGGTGGGCGGCAAGGGCCCCTTCGGATCCACGATCACCGCCTGGGACCCGCCGCACCGCTACGTCAACCGCGTCGAGGGCGTCGAGGGCATCTCGCAGCAGACCCTCAACCAGCTCGACCACACCATCGAACCGCGCGAAGGCGGCCGGCGCGCCTGGGTCCGGTACGTGCACAGCGGCATCTTCGTCGACGACTGGGACAACCAGTACGACGGCGCGAGCAAGCACACGGACTTCTACCTGCACACCCTGCGCCAGTACCTGACGCACTTCGCGCCCCGCCCCGTCGCCTTCGCCACCCTGAACGGCCCCGAGAAGTCCATGGCCGCCGACGCCCTCACCGCAGTGGAACGGGCGCTCGCCCTCGCGGACGACGCCGCCCCGGGCGCGGCCGTCGAGGTCCGCGGACCGGAAGGCCTCTTCGGCGCCGTGGTCGACTACCGCGACCCGTACTTCGTCGGACTGCGCACCGACGACTCCCTCATCCGGTTCTTCGGCCGCAACCACTGGGGCGCCCCGGTGGGGATCAGCGTCCACGACTTCGCGCCCGATGCCGACGCGAAGGCGAACGAGGCCGCGTGGCAGCGCTGGCTGGCCGACGTGTTCGCCTGACCCGCCGACACATGGGACGAGCCCGGCCCCCCGGACGAAGGGGCCGGGCTCGTCGGCACCGGAGGCCGAGGCCGCGTACGGGGACCTACGGCCTGAAGCGCAGCACCTGCGGGTCGTGGTCGCTGATCTGGTCGTGGAACTCCGAGTTGATGTGCACGCTGTCGTAGTCCAGGTCGCAGCCGCGGCGGATCGACGGGCTGACCAGGATCTGGTCCAGGACCTGGCTGTTGCCCTGGTAGTCGTATGTGTACCGCTCGCTCTTCGGCAGCGACTTGATCGCCGACCACAGTTCGCCGTCACCTTCGAGGATCCCCGCGGTGTCGGAGAACTCGAAGTCGTTCATGTCGCCGAGCGCGATGACGTCCGCGTTCTTCTGCGTGTCGAGGATGTCCTTGACGAAGGCGTTCACCTCGGTCGCCTGGAGGTGGCGCTGGGTCTCCGAGCTGCGCGTGGGCGGCTGGTACTGCGCGTGGAGCGACTGGTCGCCGCCCTTGGAGTTGAGGTGGTTGGCGATCACGAAGACCGTCCTGCCGCGGAAGACGAACTCGCCGACGAGCGGCTTGCGGCTGCTCTTCCAGGCGTCGCTGCCCGGGTCGATGCGGCCGGGGGAGACCGTCAACTGCGCCTTGCCGTGCGCCTTGGTGACGCCGACGGCGGTCGTCGAGTCGCCGCCCGCCCGGTCGGTGAAGGAGACCCGCTCCGGGTTGAAGAGGAAGACCTGGCGGATGTTGCCGCCGGGTTCGCCGCCGTCCTGGTCGTTGACCGGGTTGATCGAGCGCCACTCGTACTGCGGGCCGCCCGCCGCGACGATCGCGTCGATCAGCTTGGTCACCGTCTGGTCCGCGTCGACCGTGCCGTCGTCCTTGGCACCGTTGTTGTCCTGGATCTCCTCCAGGGACACGATGTCCGGAGACTGCAAATTGTTCACGATCGCGGAGGCGTGGGCCGCGAAGGTGGTGTCGGACGGGTCCAGGTTCTCCACGTTGTACGTCGCCACGGCCAGTTCGCCGCGCGCCTGCTTGTGGGTGGTCTCCCGCTGCAGGCCGCCACTCTTCAGAGCGCCGAGCTCGCCCGCCACGAGGGTGTAGCCGCCGAACTGGTTGTAGTCCAGCGGGCCCGTGGTCGTGCCGGTGAGCGTGTCGCCGACGTTCGCGGCCGGGAAGTCCGCGGTCGAGCCGAGCGACTGGATCTGGAGCCGGCCGGTGTTCTGGGACTCGTAGGAGCCGTAGACCGTGCCGCCGCGGTGGTCGGCGTGCTCGTGCGGCTTCACCGTGACCCACAGCTCGCTGTACGGGTCGGTGGCGGTGACCACGCGGGCGTCGGCGACCTGGACGCTCATGCCCTCCAGGGACTCGTAGTAGTCCAGGGCGTACTGCGCCGGGTCCAGGGCGAGGCCGTTGATCGAGCCGTTCGCGGCCGTGTCGCCCGCCGGGGCGTACTCGGCCGGCACGGACTTCGCGTCGATGACGACCGGCGCCGGGACGGCGTTGCCGCTGGAGAGCACCGTCACCGTCGGCTTGGTGATCTCGGTCACCGACTGGTTGCCGGACGAGGCACCGCCCGGGACGTACTCCGAGACCGTGCCCGTCACCGTGACCGAATCGCCGACGGCGACCTTCGGGGTGGAGCTGGTGAAGACGAAGACGCCCTCACTGGTGGCCGGGTTGTCGTCGGGGTTCGGGTCCTGGATCCAGAACCCCCTCGACGAGCCGTAGGTCCGCACACCCGTGACGACTCCGGCCACGTCCGTGACCTTCTGGCCCGCGAGCGGCGATATCCGGGTGGTGCCCTGGATGTCGTGGATGCGCACGGTGTCCGCGTGCGCCGGCGTGGTGAGCACGACGCCGGACATGGTGGAGCAGACGGCGGCGACGGTGAGCGCGGCGAGGCGCGTGGATGACTTGCTCGGCAACGGAATCCCTCCGGGGACATACGTGGGCGCCGGGACGAGAGTGGAGCGTGGAGCCGTGGGGTTCGCGACCGGTGGGGCGGTGGCGACGCGCGTAGAAGGCGGTGAACCCGCGATGAGACCCGAGGAACCTCGACAAACGCCGCGGGGCCTCGGTGAACAAGTGTCCGCCGACTTCTACGCGCGTCAATCTCCTGTGTTCTCCGGCCAGTTGTCAAGGTTTCGGCCATGTACAGCTGTCGGCGGGGAGATGAACCGGGCGGCATGGGTGGAAATCCGTCTAGGCTGAGCCGTGTGTTTCGGGGCGCCCCCTCGGCCACTACATACGCCCAAGGAGACCCAGCCGATGTCAGACAGCTCCCCCTTGCCGCCGGTTCGGCTGCACTCCGAAGCGGAGCTCGCGCGGGACGCGCTCGCCACGCCTCTGCTCTCCCGCGCCGCCCGGCTCGCCCGCTGGGCCGGCCCGGACACCCGCGTCGGCGCCGGGGGCGAACTCGTCGAGGAGCAGCTGCCCGCCGCGGCCGAGGTCCTCGGGCTGACCGGTGAGGACGCCGCCGCCTGTGCGAGCGAGGCCTGGCGGGTCGCCGTCGACACCGGCCTTGTCGAGATCGTCGACGAGGAGGAGGGGACGGTCGCCACGGGCGCCGACCTCGCGCTGCTCACCTCCGGCAGCCCGAACGACGTGCTCGGCGTGTGGCTCGGCGCGCTGGAGACCGTGCTCGCCGACGCGAGCGTGCCCGACCTCGACGACCTCGTCGACGCGATGGACGAGGGCGGCGAGATCGACTTCTCCTCCCTCGACTGGGACCCGGAGGCGGAGGCCGAGTTCCTCGACGGGGTGCTGGGCAACCTCTATCTGCTGACGGCCAGCGAGGAGGGCCCCGGCGACAGCCCGGTGCCGCTGCCCGCCCTCGCCGCGTCGATGATCGTGCCCGACGGCATGGGCGAGCCCACCAATGACGTCCTGGAGCAGGTATCGGATGCCATGATGCGGCTCGACGACCAGTTCCGGCTCCTCGAACCGATCGGGCTCGTCGACTTCCAGCCGGTCGACGAGGCACTGATGGCGGACATCGACGAGGAGCCGGCGGCGCCCGTCGACGAGACGGACGTCAGCCGGTACGGGATGGTGCGGCTGACCCCGCTCGGGGTGTACGGGATGCGGATCCGGCTGCGGGAGGCCGGGGCGACCGTGCCCGCGGTGGGGGAGCTGGCCGACAAGGGCGCCGACGCGCTGCTCGACGGCACCTCCTTGTTCCCGCCGACGGCGGCGCAGGCGGAGACGGAGCAGTGGCTGGCGCGCCGTGAACCGCTGGCTGCGGCAAGGGAGTTGCTCGCTGCGGCGCGTGGCTCGGACGCCGGGGCGCCGCTGCGCCGGCTGCGCTGTCAGCAGGCGCTGTCCCTGGTCGGCGCGGAGGCGGAGCCGGCCCTGCGTGAGGTGCTGGACGACGCGGAACTGGGCGGGCTGGCGCGGGTCTGGCTCACCGAACACGGGGCGGCGGACGTGCCCGTGCCGCCGGAGTCGATGGTCTTCTGGCTGACCATCGACACGGTGGCCGCGCAACTGGCGGCCGAAGGCAACTCGGCGGAACTGCAGGCCTTGGTGGAGGGCCTGGCGGCGCAGCACAGCGGCTTCTTCGCGACGGCGTGGCGGGTGGACCACCCCGCCGCCCCGGAGGTCCTGGAGGCCATGGGCCGCCTGCACCCCGACAAGAAGGTGGCGAAGGAAGCCCGGAAGGCGGCGTTCAAGGCGCGCTCGCAGCAAGGGGGCTGAGCGGCCGGCCTTCCGGTGGGCGGCCGTCGGGTGCTGAGGGCGTCGGCGGTCGTGGGGAGCGGTGGCCGGGGGATTCGGCGATCGCGGTGAACCAGCGGCGGTGGGAGCGGCAGCCAAGGCGACCGGTGGTCAAGGCGACCAGCAGCCAAGGCGACCGGTGGTCAAGGCGACCAGCAGCCAAGGGGACCAGCAGCCAAGGCGACCGGTGGTCGAGGCGACCGGCAGCCAAGGCGACCGGTGGTCGAGGCGACCGGCAGCCAAGGCGACCGGTGGTCGAGGCGACCGGCAGCCAAGGCGACCGGTGGTCGAGGCGACCAGCAGCCAAGGCGACCGGTGGTCGAGGCGACCGGCAGCCAAGGCGACCGGTGGTCGAGGCGACCAGCAGCCAAGGCGACCGGTGGTCAAGGTGACTGGTGGCAAGGCGACCAGCAGCCGACGCGACCGGCAGCCATGGCAACCAGCACCCCGGAAGGAAGCCCCCTTCCGGCCACGGGCGTGTCGTGGCACGGTCGGGTGGCGAACTTGGTGGTTCATGGAACAGCGCTGTTTGTGGTCGGACCGCGTTCAACTGGCGTTCAAACACGGGCGGGACCGTGTGCGCGCAACGAGGTCCGCCACCCACCCCCCGACCGCCTCACTCCCCTTCCACAGGAGACAGCATGTCGCTCACCCGCAGGGACTTCGCCAGACGGTCCGCACTCACCGGTGCCGGCATCGCCCTGGCCGGCAGCGTCGGCGCTCTCGCCACCGCGCCGGGCGCCCTGGCGTCCACCGACACCGAGACCGCGGGCGACCAGGAGGAGGACCGGCACGGCGGGGTCGGCTACGGACCGCTGATCCCCGACCCGAAGGGCCTGCTCGCGCTGCCCGCCGGTTTCTCGTACCGCGTCATCACCTACAGCGGGAAGACCAAGCTGGAGTCGGGCGAGTTCACCCCGTCCAACCACGACGGCACCTCCACCTTCGACGGCCCCCGCGGCGCCACCCTCCTCGTCAACAACCACGAGCTCAAGGGCCCGCGCGCCAAATGGAAGTACCCCGTGCCGCTCACCGAGGGCCTTGTCTACGACCCGGCCGCGTCCGGCGGCTGCACCGTCGTCGAGGTCCGCCACGACCAGGTCGCCGAGTGGGTCGGCGTCGCCGGTACCTCCACCAACTGCGCGGGCGGCAACACCCCCTGGGGCACCTGGCTCACCTGTGAGGAGACCGAGGACAAGGCCGGTCAGAACGGCATGACCAAGGACCACGGCTACGTCTTCGAGGTCGACCCCGAGGACCGGCGCGCCAACCGCGACCCCAAGCCCATCAAGGCGCTCGGCCGCTACGCCCACGAGGCCGTCGTCGTGGACCCCAAGCGCGGTCACCTCTACCTGACCGAGGACGCGGCCGGCCCGAACGGCCTCCTGTACCGCTGGACCCCGCCCGAGGGCTTCTGCCACGGCCGCGGCAAGCTGCGCACCCTCGCGGACGACGCGGGCCGCCTCCAGGCCTTCAAGTGCTTCGACTCGGGCGGCAAGTTCGTCGACGACCTCTCCCGCGCCACGAAGATCGGCACCGTGTACGGCGTGGACTGGGTCGACGTCCCCGACCGCGACGCCAGGACCACGTCCGTGCGCAAGCAGTTCACCGACGGCCAGGTCACCCGCGCCCGCAAGCTGGAGGGCATGTGGTGGGGTGACGGCGGCGCGTACATCGTCTCCTCGTACGCCCGCACCGAGAGTCCCGTCCAGCACGACGGCGCCGTCTGGTTCTACGACCCCAAGCGCCGCACCCTGACCCTGAAGGTCCTGCTGGGCGTCAACCCCGACCCGTCCGTCGACGGCGCCTTCGACGGCCCCGACAACATCACCGTCTCTCCGTACGGCGGCCTGGTCATCGCGGAGGACGGCGAGGGCGTCCAGCACCTCTTCGGCGCGACCGACAGCGGCCGCACATACCCGATCGCCCGCAACGAACTGAACATCGGCACTGAGGAGGCGCCGGAGTACAGCGAGTTCACCGGCGTCACCTTCTCGCCCGACGGGAAGACCCTGTTCGCCAACATCCAGGAGCCGGGCATCATGCTGGCCATCACGGGTCCCTGGAAGCGTCAGAAGCGGTAAAAACTCGCTCGCCCGGCCCGCGACCGTCCCCCTAGAGTGATGCACGTCCAGGTGCGAAGGCAGGACCTACTTCCACTCATAATGGGGCGGTCGCGGGTTCGAGTCCCGCCATCGGCACATAGGGCCGGTGTAGCTCAGAAGGCAGAGCACCTTGTCGGTTCCGCCGACCTCGATCTCTGGACACCACAACTTCATGCACCCCCGGTGCGCGGGCTGCGGCTACTTCTTTTGTAAAGAGAATCCGACGCCGCCGCCGACTCGATCTCGGGGGGCTCAGCACCTGGTGGGTGTCCGGTGCGCAGGCAGCGGATACTTCGGGGTCAGGTTTGTTGCGGGTTCGAATCCCGTCACCGACTTGGGGGTCGGTGTGGCGGAAAGGGAAGACGCGCCTGATGAACAGTCCCGTCGCCGACCCCTGACCTCGGGCACCCTCCTGGACGAGCGGCCCGCACTTCCGGTGCGGGCCCTCTTGTTTCTCCGGAAATCTGACATCTAACATTTCAGTTCATGGAGGCCATCCGACCCGTGCGCCGCACCCTGCTGCGGGACCGCGCGTACGAAGCGATCCGGGACGCCATCGTGGCCGGGAAGATCGAGCCCGGAGCGGTGGTGCGGGACGCCGACCTCGCGGAGCGGCTCGGGCTGTCCCGGGCGCCCGTGCGGGAGGCCTTCTCGCGGCTCGTGGACGAGGGTCTGCTGGAGAGCAAGCCGCAGAGCTACACCAGGGTGACCCCGGTCGTCGCCGCCGACGTGCGGGACGCGGCCGCCGTGGTCGGCGCCATGCACGAACTGGCCACGCGGGTCGCCGTGCCCTGGTTGAGGGCCACGGACATGGATCGCATGCGCGCGGCCAACAAGCGGTTCGCGGCCGCCGTACGTGCCGGAGACGTGGACACGGCCCTGCGCGCCGACGACGAGCTGCACGACGTTCTCGTCCGGGCCGGCGGCAACCGCGCGGCCGCCGCCACCATCGCTCGCTACACGCCCCTCATCCGCCGCCTGGAACGGCGGCGCTTCGGCGAGGGCGGCACCTGCCGTTCGGCCGGGCTGCACGAGCAGCTGATCGAGGCCTGCGCGGGCGGTGACGTGGACGAGGCGGTCCGTGTCACGGCCCGGATCTGGCGGGGCCTGGCGGAGCTCGCCGACGAAACCGACGAAGAGACCCACTGAACCCGGGAGGTCCCATGTCCCTTTCTTCGTACGAGCGTTACCCGCTCCTCTTCGGACCCTCGCCCGTGCACCGCCTGGAGCGGCTGACCGAACACCTCGGTGGCGCCTCCCTGTGGGCCAAGCGGGAGGACTGCAACTCCGGCATCGCGTACGGCGGGAACAAGACCCGCAAGCTGGAGTACCTCGTCGCCGACGCGCTCGCGCAGGGCTGTGACACGCTCGTCTCGATCGGCGGGGTGCAGTCCAACCACACCCGCCAGGTCGCCGCAGTGGCCGCTCGCGCCGGTCTGAAGTGCGTGCTCATACAGGAGAGTTGGGTGGAGTGGCCCGACGCCGTGTACGACAAGGTCGGCAACATCCTGGTCAGCCGGCTCGCCGGGGCCGACGTCCGGCTCGTCAGGGCCGGGTTCGGCATCGGCTTCAAGGAGAGCTGGGAACAGGCGCTGCGGGAGGTCGAGGAGGCGGGCGGCAAGCCGTACGCCATCCCCGCCGGCGCCTCCGACCACCCGCTCGGCGGCCTCGGGTTCGCCGGGTGGGCGTACGAGGTCGCCGAGCAGGAGCGGGAGCTGGGCGTCTTCTTCGACACCGTGATCGTGTGTTCGGTGACCGGTTCGACCCAGGCCGGCATGGTCGCGGGGTTCCGTGCGCTTCAGGAGGCGGGCGGACGCCCGCGCCGAGTGATCGGCATCGACGCGTCGGCGGCACCCGCGCGCACCCGGGAGCAGATCGCCCGGATCGCCCGTAACACCGGGCAGCTCATCGGCGTACAGAAGGAGCTGACGGAGGCGGACGTCGAGCTGGACGACCGGTACCACGCGGGCACGTACGGTATCCCGGACGAGAGCACGCTGGAGGCGATGCGGCTCGCCGCGCGGACGGAGGGGATGGTCACCGACCCCGTCTACGAGGGGAAGTCGATGGCCGGGCTGATCGACCTCGTCTCGCGCGGCGAGATCGGCCGGGACTCCACGGTCCTCTACGCCCACCTCGGCGGCCAGCCCGCGTTGAACGCGTACAGCGCGCTGTTCTGAGCGGCCTCGGCGAAAGTCGGCCGCGGTTCGGCAGCGCCCTGAGAGGGCGCGGGGCTGGGACATTGTGCGGCTCCGCCGCGCGGGCGCGACCAGCCACGACGAGGCCGCAGACAATCGACGGCCCATTGCGGCACTTCCTGCGGAGCGCCCGGCCCGCTTCAGGCGGCGGGCTTCGGCTTCCTCCCGGTGATCACGAACGCCACCACCAGCAGCGCGGTCAGCGCGATCAGCGAGCCGACGCCGAACGCGCGGGCCGCGCCCTCGGTCAGGATCTCGGACGGGGATCCGGTCGCGTGCCGGGTCGCCGTGCCGAACACCGTGACCAGGACGGACAGGCCGAGGGTGCCGCCGAGCCACTGAAGGGTCTGCAGGAGGCCCGAGGCGGCGCCCGCCTCGCGCGGCTCGACACCCGCGAGGATCGTCGCGTTGAGCGGCATGAAGCTCAGACCGACGCCGAGCCCCATCAGCAGCAGCGGGCCGAGCAGCCCGCTGACGTAGCCGTCGCCGGGCCGCAGCCGCCACAGCCACCCGCCCGCGACGACGAGCAGACCCATGCCGGTGAGCAGCACCGGTTTGGCGCCGAGGCGCGCGAGCAGCCGTGGCACGAAGCGGACGATCGTGAACATCACCAGGGTCAGGGGCAGGAAGGCCAACCCCGCGCGCAACGGGCTGTACTTCAGAACCTGCTGACTGATCAGGGTGAGGAAGTAGAACGCGCCGAACATGCCCGCGGGCAGCAGCAGGACCCCCGCGTAGCCGCCCGCGCGGTTGCGGTTCGCGAACAGGCGCAGCGGCATGATCGGCTGCCCGGCCCGGGACTCGATCAGGGCGAAGCCCGTCAGCAGGACCGCCGCCGTGCCGAAGCCGAGCAGTGCCCAGGTGTCGCTCCAGCCCCGCTCCGAGACGCGGATGAACGCGAACACGAGCGAGGTCATCCCGGCGGTGCCCGTGAGCGCGCCCGCCGCGTCGAAGCGGCCGGCGTGGCGCGGGGTCTCGGCGACGAAGCGGGGGAGGGCCAGGGCCACCGCGATCCCGATCGGCACGTTGATCAGCAAGGCCCAGCGCCAGGAGGCCCATGAGGTGAGCATGCCGCCGAGGACGAGGCCGACGGAGCCTCCGATGCCCGCCATGGACGCGTAGATGCTCAGGGCGTGGTGCCTGCGCGGGCCCTCCGGGAAGTTGGTGGTGATCAGGGCCAGGGTGCTGGGCGCGGTGAGGGCGGCGCCGACGCCCTGGAGCGCGCGGGCCGCGAGCAGCCAGGCGTTCTCGGTGGCCAGACCGCCGAGGAGGGAGGAGAGGGCGAAGAGCCCGACGCCGATGGTGAGGGTACGGCGGCGGCCGACGATGTCGCCGACGCGGCCGCCGAGCAGCAGCAGCCCGCCGAAGGCGAGGGTGTAGGCGTTGAGGACCCAGGACAGGCCGGTGCGGCTGAAGTGCAGGCCCTGCTGGATGTCGGGCAGCGCGACGTTGACGACGGTGGAGTCGACCCCGACCATCAGGTAGGCGGTGACGATGACTAAGAGGGTGGTGCCGAGCCTGGCGGATTGCGGTGGTGTGGTGAGTGCGTCGGCGGTCGTGGACGGTGCGGACGGGGTGGACATGTGTTCTCCCGGTCTGGCGTCCCCGGACGGCGGGTGTGCGGGCAGCACGGAGGATCGGTGCGTGGGCAGCGCGAGCCGCCCGCGGGAATAACCGGGGACTGTCTCCGTTTAATGCTCGATAAGATACGGAGAGCGTCCCCGGTTCGCAAGGAGTCTCTGGATGTCGCAGGTCAAGCCCATGCGCGCGGACGCCCGTCGCAACTACGAGCGGTTGCTGAAGGCGGCGGCCGCCGCCTTCGCCGAGCACGGCGAGAACGCGTCGCTCGATGACATCGCGAAGCGGGCGGGGGTCGGATCCGGCACCCTGTACCGGCACTTCCCGACGCGTCAGGCGCTGTTGGAGGCGGCGTACATCGACCGGATCGAGGCGATCGCCACACGCGCCGACGAACTCGCGAAGGAACTGCCGCCGGGCGAGGCATTGGCGGAGTGGCTGTACGAGGTCAGCGAAGGGATGATCCAGGTCCGCGGACTGAAGGCCCTGCTGGGCTCGGCCGTCACTGACTCAGGCGCTGCCGCGGTCACGGCCTGCGCCGCCACCATGAAGGCGGCGGCGACGCGCCTGGCCGGGGCGGCGCAGCAGGAGGGGACCCTGCGGGCGGACGTCGAGCCGATCGAGGTCCTGCGGCTGGCGCACGGGGTGGCGACGGCGTCCGAGCTGGCGAGCGGCGACGGGAAGTACATCCGCCGCTATCTGTCGCTGCTGACAGAGGGGTTGCGGCCGTAGGGCGACGGCCGCCGTGCGTGCGGGCGCCCCCTCGCCGGGGGCGCCCGCAGGTGTCGTACGTCCGCCTACAGCGCCTTGGCCGCCGGCTGCACCATGTTCCGCACCGTGCGGGCCTTGACGAAGTCGCCCATGGCGGTCATCTCCCACTCGCCGGAGAACTGCCTGATCAGCTTCGCCATCATCACGCCCGTCTGCGGCTCCGCGCTCGTCAGGTCGAAGCGGACCAGTTCCTGGTCGGTCGCGGCGTCCACGAGGCGGCAGTAGGCCTTGGCGACCTCCGTGAACTTCTGCCCCGAGAAGGAGTTCACGGTGAAGACCAGGCCGGTGACCTCCTGCGGGATTCGGCCGAGGTCGACCGCGATCACCTCGTCGTCGCCTCCGCCCTCGCCGGTGAGGTTGTCACCGGAGTGCTTGACCGCGCCGTTGAGGATGCTCAGCTTGCCGAAGTAGCAGCTGTCGATGTGGTTGCGCTGGGGCCCGTACGCGATGACCGACGCGTCCAGGTCGATGTCCTTGCCGCGGAACGCGGGCTCCCAGCCGAGGCCCATCTTGACCTGGGAGAGGAGCGGGCGGCCGCCCTTGACGAGGGAGACGGTCTGGTTCTTCTGGAGGCTGACCCGGCCCTTGTCGAGGTTGATCTTTCCGGCGCCGGGCGCCGGAGCGGGCGGGGCCGCAGGCGCGGCGGGCGCCGGGGGAGTGGTGAGCGGCGGAGCGGGCGGGGCCACCGGAGGCTGCACGGTCGCCTGCGGCGGAGCCACCGGCTGGGGCGGCGCGGCGGGCGCCTGCGCGGGCTCCTCCACCGTGACTCCGAAGTCGGTGGCGATGCCCGCCAGGCCGTTGGCATAGCCCTGGCCGACGGCACGGGCCTTCCACACCCCACCGCGCAGGTAGACCTCCACGACCACCAGAGCCGTCTCGGTGCCGAGCTGCGGGGGCGTGAACGTGGCCAGCACACTGTTGTCGTCCGCGTTGCGGATCGTGGCCGTCGGTTCGATGCCCTGGAAGGTCTGGCCCGCGGCGTCCGGGCTGGCGGTGACCACGATCTTCTCGATACCCGGGGGGACCGCGGTGGTGTCCACCGTGATCGAGTCGGGGCTCGTGCCGCCGCCGGAGCGGTAGGTGACGCCCGGGCCCGACGGCTGGTTGTAGAAGATGAAGTCGTCGTCGGAGCGCACCTTCCCGTCGGAGGTGAGCAGCAGCGCCGATACGTCGAGCCGCACCGGGGCGGCGACGTCGACGGTCACGCGGGTGGCGCCGAGCGGGATGTTCGAGCCGGGGGTCATAGCTGTCATGCCTGGGGTAACGAGCGAGGGCGCTTTACCGTTCCCTTACCTGGTGCGCCGTCCGAGGGGTTTCGTCCCCGCCGCCCCGGCGGGGACGAAACCCCTCGTTGCACCCTTACGGCAACACCACGATCTTGCGCCCGACACCCGCCGCGAACTGCTCCAGCGCCTCCGGGTACCGCTCCAGCGGAATCCGGTCGCTGATGAACACCTCAGGATCGAGGACCCCGCCCGCGAACAGCTCGGCGGCTCGCTCGAAGCTGTGCAGAACCGCCATCGAACCGGTGATCGTGATCTCCTGGTTGTAGATCCGGTACGGGTCGATCGACACCCGCGTCGCGTAGTCCGCCACCCCGAACTGAAGGAACGTGCCCGCCTTCGCCACCCGCCCGAGGCCGTCCTGGATCGCCGCCGCGTTGCCCGTGGCGTCCACCACCAGGTCCCAGCCCTGCGGGCGGTCCAGCTCGTCTGCGCTCGCCGCGCATGCCGAGGCGCCCAACCGCTGGGCCGTCTCCAGGCGAGCCGGGTTCACGTCCAGCACGTCCACGCTCGCCGCGCCCGTCCGCTTCGCCAGCTCCAGCATCATCAGGCCCATCGTGCCGGAGCCGTAGATCAGGACGTGCGCGCCCAGCCGGGACTGCAGCACGTCGTAGCCGCGCACCGCGCAGGAGAGCGGTTCGATCAGCGCCGCGTCCTCGGTACGGACGTGCTCGGGGAGTTTCACGCAGTTCGCCACCGGCGCCACCGCGTACTCCGCCGCTCCGCCGGCCGCCGTCACGCCGATCGCCGCCCAGCGCTCACAGAGGTTGTTGTGGCCCGTACGGCAGTACCGGCACTCGTAGCAGTACAGGGACGGGTCCACGGCCACCCGGTCGCCGATCGACACCTCGGTGACCTGGGTGCCGACGCCGACCACCTCGCCCGCGAACTCGTGCCCCGGAACGATCGGCAGCTTGGGTGCGAACTCGCCCTGGAGGATGTGCAGGTCGGTACCGCACAAACCGCAGGCCGCGACCTCGACGACGACCTCGCGGGGCCCGGGCGCCGGGTCCGGGACCTCCGAGACGACGGCGCGGCCCACGGACTCGATGACAGCGGCCTTCATTTCACGGCTCCCAACGACAGGCCCTGGACCAGTTTGTCCTGGGCGGCGAACCCCGCGGCGAGCACCGGCAGGGAGATGACGAGCGACGCGGCGCACACCTTCGCCAGGAACAGGCCCTGGCTGGTGATGAAGCCGGTGAGGAAGACGGGGGCGGTCTCGGCGACCACGCCCGTGAGCACCCGGGCGAAGAGCAGTTCGTTCCAGCTGAAGATGAAGCAGATCAGGGCCGTTGCCGCGATGCCGGGGAGCGCGATGGGGGCGACCACACGGGCGAGGATCGTCGGCAGCCGGGCGCCGTCGATCTGCGCCGCCTCGATCACCGCCACCGGGACCTCGGCGAGGAAGGACTGCATCATCCACACCGCGATCGGCAGGTTCATGGAGGTGTAGAGGATGACCAGCAGCCAGATGTTGTCGAGCATCCCGGTGTTCTTCGCGAACAGGTAGATCGGCAGCAGGCCGGCCACCACCGGCAGCATCTTCGTGGACAGGAAGAAGAACAGGACGTCCGTCCACTTCTTCACCCGGCGGATGGACAGCGCGTACGCCGCGGGGAGGGCGAGCAGGAGCACGCACAGGGTCGAGGCCACCGACGCCATGGTCGAGTTGATCAACGCCGGCCAGGGGCTCGCGCCGCCGCCCACGCCGAAGAATTCGCGGTAGCTGTCCAGGGTCAGGGCCGCCCCGAAGGACGGGGGGTTGGTGGCGGCGTCCGCCTCCGAGTGGAACGAGGTCAGGGCCATCCAGGCGATGGGCAGGAAGAAGAGCAGACCGACCAGCCAGGCCAGCAGGCCGAGGCCCGCTCCGCGGCGGTTGCGGTTGCGGTTGCGGACGGTCGCGGTCCGGACGGTCGCGTTGCGTACGGCGGCGGTGCTCATGCGCGCGACACCTCCTCGCGGAACAGGGACGACACCACGCGCAGGGCGAAGGTGGCGATGACGATCGAGCCGATGACGACCAGGACGCCGGCCGCTGAGGCGAGGCCGTTCTCGTGGGCCTGGTAGAAGCTCTGGTAGACGGTGTAGGGGAGGTTGGCGGTGCCCAGGCCGCCGGAGGTGAGTGTGAAGACCGCGTCGAAGTTCTGGACGATGTAGATGGAACCCAGCAGGGCGCCGAGTTCGAGGTAGCGACGCAGATGCGGGAGGGTGAGATGGCGGAAGATCTGCCAGTCGCCGGCGCCGTCGACCCGCGCGGCCTCAAGCTGTTCGTGGTCGCGGCTCTGCAGTCCCGCCAGCAGGATCAGCATCATGAACGGCGTCCACTGCCAGATCAGCGATGCCTCGACCGCGAGCAGCGGAGTATGGGAGATCCAGTCCGGCTGGGGGCCGCCCACATAGTGCAACAACCCGTTGAACAAGCCGTATTCAGGGTTGTAGAGAACGTGTTTCCAGAGCAGTGCTGCCGCCACCGGCACCACCAGGAACGGGGCGATCAACAGCGTGCGGACCATGCCGCGGCCCGGGAACTTCCAGTTGAGCAGCAACGCGATTCCGAGGCCCAGGACCAGGCTGACCAGCACCACCGCGACCGTCAGCAGGACCGTCGTCCACACCGAGTGGCGCAGGTCCGGGTCGGTCAGGACCTGGCGGTAGTTGTCGACGCCGGTGAAGTGACGGTCCTTCGGATAGAGCGCGTTCCAGTCGAAGAACGAGATCACCACGGTCGCCACGAACGGCAGCTGGGTCACCATGAGCATGAAGACCAGCGCGGGCAGCAGAGGTGCTCGGGTGGCCCAGGCTCGCATACGGTTCGGCGGCCGGGTCGCCGGCCGCGCAGCGGCGGTGGCGACCCGGGCGGAGGACGTGACGGTCATGATCCCTCGTACTTCTTGGCGACGGCCTCGGTGAGTTGCTGCGACTTCTTCAGCGCGCTGTCCACGGACTCCCGGCCGGCGATGGCGGAGCTGATCTCCTGGGAGACCTTGGTGCCCAGATCGGTGAACTCGGGGATGCCGACGAACTGGATGCCTGGCGCGGGGCGGGGCTGCACGCCCGGGTCGTTCGGCCTGGCACTGGCTATGGCGTTCCGGGTGACGTCCGCGAAGGCGGCCGCCTCCTTGCGGTACTCCGGGATGTCATAGGTCGACGAACGCTTGCCGGCCGGCACGTTGGACCAGCCCGCCGTCTTGCCCACCAGCTTCTCGTAGTCCTTGCCGGACGCCCACGAGATGAACTTCCAGGCGTCGTCGGCGTGCTGGGACGCCTTCTGGATCCCCCACGCCCAGGTGTACAGCCAGCCGGAACTCTCCGTCTTCTCGACCGGGGCCGGGACGTAGCCGATCCTGCCCTTGACCGGGGAGCCGGAGGCCTCCAGCGAACCCGCGCCGGACGTGGCGTCGTACCACATCGCCGTCTTGCCCTGCGTCATGTCGTTCAGGCACTCGGCGAAGCCGGACTGCGCGGCGCCGGACTCGCCGTGCTTACGGACCAGGTCGACGTAGAACTGCGTGGCCTGCTTGAACTGAGGGGAGTCCACCTGTGCCTTCCAGTTCTTGTCGAACCAGGTGCCGCCGAAGGTGTTGACGACCGTCGTCAGCGGAGCCATCACCTCGCCCCAGCCGGGCAGCCCGCGCAGACAGATGCCCTTCATCCCGGACTCGGCGCCGTCCGCCTTGGCGGCCAGGTCGGCGACCTGCCGCCAGGTGGGCTTGGCCGGCATGGTCAGACCCTTCTTCCGGAAGACGTCCTTGCGGTACATCAGGAAGGAGGACTCGCCGTAGAAGGGCTCGCCGTAGAGCTTGCCGTCCGCTGCGGTCAGGGCCTGCCGCATCGGGGCGAGGATGTCCTGCTGGTCGAAGGCGGTGTCGCTCTTGACGTACGAGTCGATCGGGTGGAGCCAGCCGTTCTTGGCGTAGATCGGGATCTCGTAGTTGCTGAGCGTGGCGACGTCGTACTGGCCCGCCTGGTTGGCGAAGTCCTGGCTGATCTTGTCTCTGACGTCGTTCTCCGGCAGCACGGTGAAGTTCACCTTGATCCCGGTGTCCTTGGTGAAGTTGTCGGCGGTGAGCTTCTGCAACTCCACCATCTGCGGGTTGTTCACCATCAGGACGTTGAGGGAGTGGGCGGAGGATCCGCCGCCGGCGCCGCCGGCGCCTGAGCAGCCGGCGAGCAGCGGTGTGATCAGCGTTCCTACGGCGGCCACGGCGCACAGGGCGCGAGGCGTTCGGCGGCTCTGGGTTCGCATGGGGTGCTCCTGGGCGTATGGGGAGATAAGGGGCGCGCACGGGCGTGGGTGTGCCCCCAGGTGGTGTGTTCGGTCTTTCAGGTGATCGGTTTTTCGGGTGTTCGGTTTTCAGATGCGGATGACCTGCGGGCCCTGTAGCGAGTAGCGGTGGGCTTCGGAGGCGGGCAGCAGCGTGCTGGTGACGATGGCCTCCAGCTCGCCGATCTCCGCGAACCGGCAGAAGCTCACCGCCCCGAACTTGGTGTGCACGCCAACGAAGACCGTGCGGCGGGAGGCGCGGATCGCCTGGGCCTTGACCTCGCTCACCGCCGGGTCGGGCGTCGTCAGTCCGTGTTCGCGGGAGATGCCGTTGGCGCCGATGTACGCCAGGTCGATGACGAATCCGGCCAGCATCTTCGTCGTCCAGTGGTCGACGGTGGCGAGCGTGCCGGGCCGCACCCGGCCGCCCAGCAGCAGGACCGTGGTGTTCTCGGCCTCCGCGAGCGCGCCCGCGGTGGCCAGGGACGCGGTGACGACGGTCAGCGGCCGGTCCCGGGGCAGCGCCTCGGCGATGAGCTGCGGGGTGAACCCCTCGTCGATGAAGACGGTCTCGGCGTCGCCGAGCAGGTCGGCCGCGGCGGCCGCGATCCGGCGCTTCTCGGGTACGTGGCTGGTGGCGCGGAAGGCGAGGGTCGTCTCGAAGCCGGCGCTCTCCACGGGATAGGCGCCGCCGTGCGTGCGGCGGACCAGCCCGTGGTCCTCCAGGGCGCGCAGATCGCGTCGTACGGTCTCCTTGGCGACGCCCAGCTCGGCGGCGAGCGTGGTGACGTCGACCGAGCCCGTGCGGCGGGCGGCTTTGACGATCTCGCGCTGGCGTTCCTCCGCGGTCCTGTCCGTCATCGCCGACACCTGTCTTTCGCGCTCTTCGGCCCGTATGCCCCCGGGGGTGCCCGAACCGGTGTTGCCCGTTCGGGCCCGGCAGGGCTCATGGGGGAAGTTCTACAGCGGGCGTGCGGCCGTGACCAGGCCTGTTGCATGCCCGAGTGTGCCCGATCCTGCCCGCTTGGCCGACTGTCTGCCCGCGTCGGACCTGGGCAGGAGCGGGACGGCGCGTGAGATCGGGCAGCTTCCGTGCCCGAACAGCGGAGCGGGCGGGCCCGTTCGGTGCCCGCCCGCCCTCGGTGTGTGTCGTCAGTACGGCCAGATCGGCGGGTTCGTGACGAAGTGCCCGCCCAGGTGCGCGTGGGCCGGGTTGTCCGGCTCCAGTTCGCCCTGCTCGGCGATGAGCTTCTCGGCGTACGGCTCGGAGTCGTCCCGCGGCTCGTAGCCGAGGGCCCGCGCGGTCGTCAGGTCCCACCACAGGCGGGTGTTGGCGGACGAGCCGTAGACCACGGTGTGTCCCACGTTCTCGGCGGTCAGGGCCGCGTGGAAGAGGCGGGCGCCGTCCTCGGGGCTCATCCAGATGGACAGCATGCGGACACTGGTCGGCTCCGGGAAGCAGGAGCCGATGCGCACGGAGACCGTCTCCAGGCCGTGCTTGTCCCAGTAGAACTGGGCGAGGTCCTCACCGAAGGACTTCGAGAGGCCGTAGAAGGTGTCCGGGCGGCGGGGGGTGTCGACCGGGATCAGCGGGGCGTCGCCCTGGGGGCGCGGGGTGTAGCCGACCGCGTGGTTGGAGGAGGCGAACACGATCCGGCGTACGCCCTCCTCGCGTGCCGCCTCGTACAGGTTGTACGTGCCCTCGATGTTCGCCTTGAGGATCTTGTCGAACGTGGACTCCAGGGAGATGCCCGCGAGGTGGATGATCGCGTCGACGCCCCGCACGGCCTCGCGCAGGGCCTCCTTGTCGGAGAGGTCCGCGGTGATCGCGTCCGGCTCGCCCTCGACGGGGCGCAGATCGAACAGGCGCAGCTCGTAGCCGTACTCCGGGAGCAGGGCCCGCATCAGGGTGCCGAGCCCGCCGGCGGCGCCGGTGAGCAGAACGGTGCGGGGAGCGGGCATCCTCGGTTCTCCTTGCCTTTGGCTCGTTCGCGGAGTCAACGGCCGCATTCATGTACAGCATTCACAAACATGGACACGCTAGGGAGCGGCGGCCGGGCTAGTCAAGTGTGGCGTGGAGCGGGGAAAACTGCTCCCGTATTGCGGTAATGCCTGCTTGACCCGCCTCAAGCGGGGCCCGTAGCGTGGGTCTGTTCAGAAATATGGACATCGATCATAAACATGCACCGACAACATGCACCGACAGGGAGCGCCTGTGACGCCAGCCCCTCTCGCCGCTCGACTCCGCAACCCCAGCGGGCCGCTGTTCTTCCCCGTCACCGCCTACGGCCGCGACGGCTCCATCGACCTCGACGTCTACCGCACGCACGTGCGCAGGGGCGTGGAGGCAGGGGCCGCCGCCGTGTTCGCCTGCTGCGGCACCGGGGAGTTCCACGCACTGCTGCCCGAGGAGTTCGAGGCCTGCGTACGGGCGGCGGTCGAGGCGGCCGAGGGGCGTGTACCGGTCGTCGCGGGCGCCGGGTACGGGACCGCGCTCGCCGTGCGCTACGCGCGGCTCGCGGAGCGCGCCGGGGCCGACGGGCTGCTCGCCATGCCGCCCTACCTCGTCCTCGCCGGGCAGGAGGGACTGCTGCGGCACTACCGCGAGCTGGCCGCGGCGACCTCGCTGCCGACCATCGTCTACCAGCGCGACAATGCCCTGTTCACCCCCGCGACCGTGGTCGAACTGGCCCGCACGGACGGTGTCATCGGCCTCAAGGACGGGCTCGGCGACCTGGACCTGATGCAGCGCATCGTCAGTGCCGTACGCAGCGAGGTCCCGGACGACTTCCTCTACTTCAACGGCCTGCCGACCGCCGAGCAGACCCAGCTCGCCTACCGCGCCATCGGCATCACGCTGTACTCGTCCGCCGTGTTCTGCTTCGTCCCGGAGATCGCCCTCGCCTTCCACCAGGCGCTCGGCTCCGGCGACGACGCCACCGTCCACCGGCTCCTGGACGGTTTCTTCCGCCCGTTCGTCGAACTCCGCGCCCAGGGCCGCGGCTACGCCGTCTCGCTCGTCAAGGCCGGCGTACGGTCGCGCGGCCTCGACGTCGGCGAGGTGCGGCCACCGCTGCACGAACCGTCCGAGGACCATGTCGAACAGCTCGCCCGGCTGATCGACCGCGGCTACGCGCTGCTCAAGGAGGGCATGTGAAGGCGTCGGCGTTCGTCTACCCCTGGGACGTCAACGGGGACCCGGGCGCGGCGGACCGCATCGCCACGCTGGGCGTCCGCCAGACCACCCTCGCATCCGCGTACCACTCCACGCGCGCGCTCACGCCCCGGCACCCACGGCACCGCATCGTGACGGCCCGCCACGCGGCCGTGCTGTACCCGACGGACCGGCGGTGGGAGGGCCGGACCCCGCGTCCGTACGCGGCCGGGGACTGGGCCCCGGGCGACGCGTTCGGCGAGGCGGCCGAGGCACTGGCGAGCTCCGGTCTGGAGGTGCACACCTGGGTGGTCCTGGCGCACAACTCCCGCCTCGGGGAGGAGCATCCGCGGACGTCCGTGGTCAACGCCTACGGCGACCCGTATCCGTGGGCGCCGTGCATCGCGCAGCCGGGCACGCGCGCGTACCTCGTCGACCTCGCGGCGGAGGCGGCCGTGCGGCCGGGCGCGCGCGGCACCGAACTGGAGTCGCTCGGCTGGTACGGCCTCGCGCATCTGCACGCGCACGACAAGATCGGCGGGGTGGGGCTCGGGGACGCCGGGCAGTACCTCATGTCGTTGTGCTTCTGCGTGAGCTGCTGTCGGGGATACGGGGAGCAGGGGCTGGACGCCGAGGCGCTGGCGGCGGCGGTACGGGCCGCACTGGAGCCGGTGTGGCGCGGCGCGCCCTCCGACGGAGGCTGGGCGGGAGTCGAGAAGCTCCTCGGTGACACCACGGCGGCCGCCACGCGCGCGTGGCGCGACGAAACCGCCCGCACGCTCCAGGAGGCGGCGGTGGCGGCGGTCCGCGCGGCCGCGCCCGACGGCTTCCAGGTGCTGCTGCACGCGGACCCGGTGTCGTACCACTGCGGAGCCAACGCGGGCGTCGACCCCGCGCACATCCTGTCCGTCGCGGACGGAGTGGTGGTGCCCTGCACGGGCGGTGCGGGCCTGCTGACGCCGTTCGCGGAACAGGGCCGGGAGGGCGCCGTCGTCGCGGCCAACCTCACCGTGGTCTCCGGCATGGGCGGCAGCCCGGGGACGCTGGAGCGGGACGCGCGAGGGGCGGCGGAGCTGGGCGCCACCGAGCTGCGGCTGTACCACGCCGGACTGGCGTCGGACGCCGACCTGGAGGCCGTGCGGGAGGCGCTCGCGGTCCTGTGACGCAGCGGCGCCGCGGGGACCCGGGACCGGACGGCCACGACCGTTCGATCCGGATGTCCTGGTGGGCACGTTGACCCGGATGTCCTGGTGGGCACGCGACCGATGAGTTCCGTGGACGCCGTCGGTCTACCTCCTGAGTGAGAACAGTCAGGAGGAGAGAATGACCGACACGATCCTTGACCTGGGACCGCAGACGCGGATCGTCGCCCGGCTCGCGGCCGGGGTGCGCGACGAGCAGCTGACGGACGTGACGCCGTGCCCCGGGTACGCGGTGCGCAACATGCTGGGCCATCTGATCGGGCTCGCCGTCGCCTTCCGGGACGCCGGGCGCAAGGACCTCGGCGTCACCACGGACACCAGCCCGACCGCCGGCGTGCCGGACATCGGGCCCGGCTGGCGCGAGGAACTGCCCAAGGTGCTCGACGAACTGGCCGATGCCTGGCGCGACCCGGGTGCCTGGACCGGCATGACCCGCGCGGGCGGGGTGGACCTGCCGGGCGCCGTCGCGGGAGCCGTCGCCGCCGACGAACTGGTGATCCACGCCTGGGACCTGGCGCGGGCCACCGGCCAGGAGCACGAGCCGGAGCCGGCCGCGCTCCAGACGTCGTACGGCTTCCTCCTCGCGGCGGCCGAGGACCCGAACCGCGGGGGCGGCGCCTTCGGCCCGGTCGTGCCCGTCCCCGCCGACGCTCCGCTCCTCGACCGCGCGGTCGGTCTGAGCGGGCGCGATCCCGCCTGGAAGCCGTAGCCCGAGCCCTCGGCATCAGGACCGGCCGAACACGAACCTCAACTTCCATCACCAGAACCGTTGACGAAACACATGCGCGCTCCTACGTTCGTCGCGCCGTACTTCGTACGTCATATATGAGACGCGATACGCGAGATCGGATACGCGAGATCCGATACATGAGATCGGATACGCGAGATCAGTACGCGAGACCCCGGCCCCCGGGGTCTCCGTGACACCGAGAGGCGCGCATGACCTCTGTGCCCACACCGATTCCCTCCCGCACGCAGTTCGTGCTGGAAGGGATCAAACACCGCATCCTCACCGGGCAGCTGACACCCGGTCAGGCCCTGGTGGAGACCGAACTCGCCGCACAGTTCGGGGTGTCGAAGACCCCCGTGCGCGAGGCGCTCAAGACCCTGGCCGGGACCGGGCTGGTCGTGATGAGCCAGTACAAGGGCGTCACGGTGCGCATGGTGGACGCGGACATGGCGCGCGAGGTCTATGACGTCCGGCTGCTCCTGGAGCCGGAGGCGCTGCGGCGGTCGGTGCGGCGCGGGGCCTCCCTGGACGCCGCGCGCGACGCGCTGAACCGGGCGGACGCGGCCACCGACACGGCCGAACGCTCCCTGGCCAACCGGGAGTTCCACCGCGCCCTGTACACGCCGTGCGGCAACCCGCTGCTCGGCCGGATGCTGGACGAGGTCCGCGACCAGGCCGCCCTGGTCTCCGCCGTCGCCTGGGCCGCCGATCCCTCCTGGGAGCGGGAGGCCGCCGAGCACCGGGAGATCCTGCGGCTCGCCCTCGAAGGTGACGCCGACGGCGCGTCGAGCGCCCTGCACGTCCACATCGCGTCGTTCGTGCACCGGGCCTTTCCCGCAACGGAGTCCGAGGCCGGGGGAGGGGACGGTCAGGCATGACGACGACGTTCGAGAGCCGACGGGCGGCCCTGGCCGACGTGGTGGCGATCCCGGTGACCCCGTTCGTCGAGGACGGCACCGTCGACCAGGACGCCCACCGGGTCCTGCTGCGGCGCCTGCTGGACGGCGGGATCAGGACCCTGACGCCCAATGGCAACACCGGTGAGTTCTACGCCCTCACCCCCGAAGAGCGGCGCCTCGTCACGGAGCTGACCATCGATGAGGCGGGGGACAGGGCCGCGATCCTGGTCGGTGTGGGACACGACGTGCCCACCGCCGTCGCCTCCGCCCGGCACGCCCGTGAGCTGGGCGCCGGGATGGTCATGGTCCACCAGCCCGTCCACCCGTACGTCTCGGCCGGGGGCTGGGTCGACTACCACCGGGCCATCGCCGAGTCCGTGCCCGAGCTGGGCGTGGTCCCCTACATCCGCAACGCACAGCTGCCGGGCTCCCGGCTCGCCGAACTCGCCGACGACTGCCCGAACGTCATCGGCGTGAAGTACGCGGTCCCGGACGCCGCCCGCTTCGCGGCCTTCGCCCGGGACGCGGGTCTCGATCGCTTCGTGTGGGTGGCGGGCCTGGCCGAGCCGTACGCGCCCTCGTACTTCTCTGCGGGTGCCACCGGCTTCACGTCCGGGCTTGTGAACGTCGCCCCGGCCGTCTCGCTGAACATGATCGAGGCCCTTCGATCCGGTGACTATCCGGCCGCCATGAAGGTCTGGGAGCAGATCCGCCGCTTCGAGGAACTGCGCGCGGCGAACGGCTCCGCCGACAACGTCACCGTCGTCAAGGAAGCCCTCGCCTCGCTCGGCCTGTGCCGCCGGGACGTCCGCCCGCCGAGCAGGCGGCTGCCCGAGGAAGAGCGGGCAGAGGTCGCCGCCATCGCCGCCGGGTGGTCCATATGAACGCCCGGGTGAACCCGAAGCGTCCCGAAGAGCTCAGAAGCCACCAGTGGTACGGCACCGACGGCCTGCGCTCCTTCAGCCACCGGGCCCGTACCCGGCAGCTCGGCTACCTGCCCGAGGAGCACCTGGGCAAGCCCGTCATCGCGATCCTCAACACCTGGTCCGACATCAATCCTTGTCATGTGCATTTAAGAGATCGCGCGCAGGCCGTGAAGCGGGGCGTGTGGCAGGCCGGCGGCTTTCCGCTGGAGTTCCCGGTCTCCACGCTCAGCGAGACCTTCCAGAAGCCGACCCCGATGCTCTACCGCAACCTGCTCTCGATGGAGACCGAGGAGCTGCTGCGCTCGTACCCGGTCGACGGGGCCGTGCTGATGGGCGGCTGCGACAAGTCGACGCCGGCACTCCTCATGGGCGCGGCGAGCGTCGACCTGCCGGCCGTCTTCGTGCCCGCCGGGCCCATGCTGCCCGGCCACTGGCGGAGCGAGGTCCTCGGATCGGGCACCGACATGTGGAAGTACTGGGACGACAAGCGCGCCGGGCTCATCGGCGACTGCGAGATGTCGGAGCTGGAGAGCGGGCTGGCCCGTTCGCCCGGGCACTGCATGACGATGGGCACGGCCTCCACGCTGACGGCCGCCGCCGAGGCGCTCGGTGTCACCGTCCCGGGCGCGTCCAGCATCCCCGCCGTCGACTCCGGGCACGACCGCATGGCCGCCGCCTCCGGCATCAGGATCGTCGAACTCGTCCACAAGGGCCGGAAGCTGAGCGACATCCTCACCCGCGAGGCCTTCGAGGACGCGGTGACGACGGTCCTCGGACTCGGCGGTTCCACCAACGCCGTCATCCATCTGATCGCCATGGCCGGACGGGCCGGCATCCGGCTCACGCTCGACGACTTCGACCGCATCGCGCGGACGGTCCCCGTCCTAGCCAACGTCCGGCCCGGCGGCGAGCGGCACCTCATGGAGGACTTCCACTTCGCGGGCGGCCTGCCCGGCTTCCTGTCCCGGATCCCGGACCTGCTGCATCTGGACCGGCCGACGGTCTCGTACGACACCCTGCGCGAGCAGATCGCCGGGGCCCAGGTGCACAACGACGACGTCATCCGTCCCCGCGACAAGCCGGTCGCGAACGAGGGCGGGGTCGCCGTCCTGCGCGGCAACCTCTGCCCGGACGGCGCCGTCATCAAGCACATCGCCGCAGAGCCGCACCTGCTCAAGCACACCGGGCCCGCGGTCGTCTTCGACGACTACAGGACGATGCAGCGGACCATCAACGACCCGGAACTGGGCATCACCGCCGACAGCGTGCTGGTACTGCGCGGCGCCGGCCCCAAGGGCGGCCCGGGCATGCCCGAGTACGGGATGCTGCCCATCCCCGATCACCTGCTGAAGCAGGGCGTGCGGGACATGGTGCGGATCTCCGACGCCCGGATGAGCGGCACGAGTTACGGCGCTTGCGTGCTGCACGTGGCGCCGGAGTCGTACGTCGGCGGACCGCTGGCCCTCGTGCGGAGCGGGGACAGCATCACCCTCGACGTCGAGGCGCGCACCCTCCGGCTCAACGTGGACGACGAGGAGCTGGAGCGCCGCCGGGTGGAGTGGACCCCGCCGTCTCCGCGGTACGAACGCGGCTACGGGGTGCTCTACAACGCACAGATCACCCAGGCGGACACAGGCTGCGACTTCGAGTTCCTGGCCCGGCCGGGGAGGGTGCCGGACCCGTACGCGGGGTGATCCCCACAAGCCGAACCCGTACACCGGCACCCCCGGAACCACTGCCGCGCCCTACGGCTTCGTCTTCGCGCCCTCCACCGTCGGCGCCAACCCGCGCGGTCACCTGGTGACGAGGAGCCGCATCGGCAGCGAGGCCCCGGACGGCTCCTACAAGCCGGCCCGCCCCTGGGTCCCCAGCTCCGACACCACCGCCCGCCCGAGCCTCACCGTTCGCGCCACCCGCCTCGACGCGGGTATCGACGCGGTCGCGCCCTAAACCAACATGTCGGCCGGCTTCCCCTGGCAGAACCAGCGGTTCGCCGAGTACCGCAACACCGGGCCGGGCGCCGAGATCACCGTCCCCGACAACCGCCCCCAGCTCACCGACGAACAGGCGGCGTCGGCGACCCGGGAGACTACCTGGGCGACTGGAGGCCCCAACTGCCGCACCACCTCCCCCCATCCGGACGGGGCACGCGAGGCCCGCTTTCTCCGTGGAGAAGGTATCGATCGGGCAACGGGCCTCGCGCTCGGAGGGGTGACGCGCGTAGAAAACCTGTCATGCATAAGCCACTTCGCATCGCGGCCCTCGTCGCCGCCTGCACTGTCGCCGGTGCCGCCCTGTACGGCGCCGGCGCGGCCACCGCCGGTCAGTCGACCGCGAACTCCACCCACGAGCCCTACAACATCGGGCTCCTGGTCAAGGACATCGACACCTACTACGGCGCCACGCTCGACAGCAACGGCGTGTACCAGGCGTCCCCGGACAGCCCGTACGCCAAGGACCTGGCGCGCCTCGACGCGGACGCCAAGCGCTACATCGACAAGGCTGCCCGCAAGGCCCACCACCGGGGCGAGAAGCCCGCGGTCGTCTTCGACATCGACGACACGCTGCTGCTCAGCCTCGACTACGAGAAGAAGACCAACTACACGTACAACTCGACCACCTGGGCCGAGTACGTGGCCAAGGCCGGCCGCCCGGCCGTCTTCGGCACCCCCGAGCTCGTCAACTACGCCGAGTCCAAGGGCGTCGAGGTCTTCTACAACTCCGGCCTCAAGGAGTCGCAGCGCTCCGCCGCGGTCGAGAACCTGAAGAAGGTCGGCGCCGACATCAACCTCGACGCCGACCACATGTTCCTCAAGGACGCGGCCAACCCGCCGTCCTACCTGAGCGCCTGCGCCACCCCGGGCACCTGGACCTGCACGACCGTGCAGTACAAGTCCGGCACCCGCAAGCACATCGAGTCGCTCGGGTACGACATCATCGCCAACTTCGGCGACCAGTACTCGGACCTCGACGGGGGCTACGCCGACAAGACGTACAAGCTCCCCAACCCGACGTACTTCGTCAGCTAGTCCGTACCGGCCGTCCGTACGGGCCTGATGGACTCCAGGGTCGGCACCACCGGCTTGATCGTGCCGTCGGCCGCGAACTCCATGCGGTCGACGGTCGTCTCCCGGTGCGTGCCGTCCCCGCCCGGCCTGCCGGGGCCGTTGAGCGCGAATCGGTGGTAGACGAGATACCAGTCGTCGGTGCCGGGCACGTTCACCACGGAGTGGTGGCCGGTCCCGAGGATGCCGTACTCGGGGCGCTTGGCGAGGATCGTGCCCCGCTTGGTCCACGGGCCGAGCGGGGACGGTCCGGTCGCATAGGCGACGTGGTAGTTCTCGCTGCGCGTGTCGTCCTCGGACCACATGAAGTAGTACGTTCCCCGACGCTTGATCACGAAGGAACCCTCACGGAAGTTGTCCGTGGTGATGTCCTTCACCTCGCTCGCGTCGAACGACACCATGTCGTCGTTGAGCGGTGCGACATACGCGTGCCCATTGCCCCAGTAGAGGTACGCTCGGCCGTCGTCGTCCGTGAACACCGCCGGGTCGATCATCTGGCCGCCGAACCGCCCCTTGGCGACGAGGGGCTTGCCCAGCGCGTCCTTGAAGGGAACGGCCGGTGAGTCCGCGACCGCCACGCCTATCTGCTGCTCCGCGCAGAAGTAGAAGTAGTACTTGCCGCCCCGCTCGGCGATCGCCGGCGCCCACGCGTTCCTGTCGGCCCAGCTCACGTCCGGCCCCAGGTCCAGGATCACACCGTGGTCCTTCCAGTGGACCAGGTCCCTCGACGAGTACGCCTTGAAGCTCGTACCGCTCCAGCCCGCGTAGCCGTCCGTCGTCGGGAAGATCCAGTACCGGCCGTCCAGGTAGTGCACGTCCGGGTCGGCGTTCAGCCCGGGGAGGACAGGACTGCGGGTGGGCACCGCCTCCACCGTCCAGGTGCGCATCGTGCCGTCCACGGCCGTCACCGTGTAGGTCTGCGGCGTGCGGAAGTCACGGCGGGTGCCGGAGGACGGGGTGACGGTCGCGCCCTCGCCGACGCTCAGCGACGGCGCCAGATGACGCAGGTCGGCGTCCGGCGTCATGGGCAGGACGACCTTGCTCGCGGCCTCGGTGACGACGGCGTACCCCTTCTGCCCGCGCGCCGTCGCGTCCACCACCGACGTACCCGTCGCCGGATAGGCGGCCAGCAGCCGGTCGTACTCCGCCTGCGTCACCGGGAGCACGGTGCCGTGCCGAGGGCTCGCGGGGAGCTGGTAGTCCGTGGACGGGGTCCATGTGCCCGAGTCCAGATCGGTGGTCTCGAAGGGGACGTAACCCCGGCCGCCGTACTCGTCGATGAACAGGTACCACTTCTTCTCGGTGTTGGACTTGAAGACCGTCGGGCCCTCGCCCCGGCTGATGGCCCCGCTGCCGATGCAGTCGGCGACGAAGCCGTACGACGTCGACGTCAGGCTCGTCGACTTCTCCGCGGTGATGAACTTCGAGCACGGGGAGTCGGAGGACGGGTTCCGCTCGTCCTTCGTGTAGCGGTAGTACGTGTCCTTGTACTTGACGACGGTCGAGTCGATCACCGAGTAGCCGGGGTCGTCCCAGACCTTGGGCGTGCTGAAGGTGCGGAAGTCCTTCGTCGTCGCGTACAGCATCTTGTTGTACGTCGAGCCCGTGTGGTCGGGGTCGTCGTCGGCGTACAGCTTCGACGCCCAGAACACCACGTACTCACCGAGCGAGTCGTCCCAGTACGCCTCCGGCGCCCAGGTGTTGCCCGCGTTGTCGGGCGATACCTTCACCAGGCGCTGGTCGGTCCAGTGGACCAGGTCGGTGGACTCCCGGACCATGATGGATCTGCTGCCGTGGCGCTGGACGTGGTCCCAGCTACCGCTGCTGTTCCTGTACATCCTGAGGTCGGTGGCGATGAGATAGAACTTGTCGCCCTCGGTGGAGCGGATGACGAACGGGTCGCGCAGGCCCTTCTCACCGATGGTGGAGGTGAGGACCGGCTTCCCGGCGTTCAGCTCCCGCCAGTGCAGCGGGTCGTTGCCACGGCTGAGGGCGTAGCGGATCTGCTCGCCGTCGGCGGTGCCCTCGCCGGTGAAGTAGGCGAAGAGGTAACCGGCGTACTTCTGGTGGTTTCACGGGCGGTGCTCCGGAGTGTGCGGGGCTGGGCGGGGTGGCGAGCAGGCCCAGCAGGAGGGCGAGGACGGGGACCAGGAGCGTGCGGGCGGTGCGGCGTCGCATGACACATCCTGTGGGAGTCTGATGGATTCTGTCGGGTAGGCGCCTTCGGAGTGTCACCAGTGGGGGACAAAGCGTCAACCGGTGCGGACGGGGTGGGAGCGAGCGAAAATTTTCGATTCGCTTTCGTGCGCGCCGCGGCAACCCTTTCCGGCGCGGCGGCGACCAGGGATCAGAAGCGGGCCGGATGGGCCCATCCGGCCCGCTTCGCGGACCATCTCCCTCGCAGAAGGGGCGCGCCGGTCTCTCGACACCGGCTGGAGCGCCCCGCAGGCGATCCCATTGGCACAGAAAGGAACGCCCCGTGCTTCAGAGCACCGGACGCCACCGCCGGACCCGTACGCTCTCGATCGCCGCCGCGGTGGCCGTCGCCTCGGGTGCGGGCGGTGTCTACCTAGGCCTGTCGAACGGCGGCGCCCAGGCCGCCTCCACGACGGTCACCGTTTCCACCACGGCCCAGCTCCAGTCGGCCGTCGCCAACGCCGCCGCCGGTACGACCATTGAGGTGCACGGCGGCACCTACACCCCGACGGCCGCACTCAAGTCCACCGCCAGCGGCACCGGTTCGGCGAGGATCACGCTCCAGGCGTACGGCAGCGAGAAGGTGAAGATCGACGGTTCCAAGCTGCCGGCCGGCTCCTGGCTGGCCGGGATCTACGGCAGCTACTGGACCGTGCAGAACATCACCTTCCAGAACTCCCCGGCCCAGGGCTTCGTGGTCACCTCGTCGACCGGCGGCATCTTCAAGAACCTGGTCACCGCGAACAACGGGGACTCCGGGTTCACCCTGCGCGGCGACAACACCGTCAACAACCTCGTGCAGAACCTGGACAGTCACGGCAACTACGACGCCGCGGCACACGGGCAGAACGCGGACGGCATCGCCATCAAGTTCGGCTCCGGGACGGGCAACAAGATCACCGGCGCGCGCCTCTACAACAACTCCGACGACGGCCTGGATCTGTGGCAGTTCTCCTCGCCGGTCACCATCGAGCACTCGTGGGCGTTCGGCAACGGCAAGAACCGCTGGAGCGACTCCGCCTTCGAGGGCAACGGCAACGGCTTCAAGCTCGGCGGCGGGGGTGCCTCGGTCGCGCACGTCGTGAACAACAACGCGGCCTGGGACAACATGCTGAACGGCTTCACGGAGAACTCCAACACCGGCGCCATCGTCCTCAACCGCAACACCGCGTACTCCAACGCCGAGGCCGGCTTCTACTTCGCCACCGGCAAGGCGCGACTCGCCCGCAACCTCGCGGTGAGCAACAAGGGCGGGCTGTCCAAGCTCGGTTCGTCCACGGTCTCGGCGGCCAACAACTGGGACAGCGGCGTCTCGACCCCGTCCTTCAAGTCGACGGACGCGACCACGGCGTACGGCTCCCGCAAGTCGGACGGCTCGCTGCCCGCGACGACCTTCCTGACGACGGGCTCGACGACCATCGGGTCCACGATGAACTGACCTGCCCGCACGGGAGAACGCCCCCGCCGGTGACCTCCGGCGGGGGCGTTCCTCTGACTGGCCGAGGGGTCAGGCCAGCAGATCCACGCAGTCGAACGACGTGCCCGGGCTGAGACAGGCCGAGCCGGTCGAACCACTGACGATGTCGATCTTCAGCACGTTGTACTGAGGTGTATCCCCGGGCAGGAGAAGGCACCCGTGCCGGAGGCGGCCTTCGGTGTCGCCGTGGATGCGGATCTTCTTCAGCGTCGCCGTGTCGCCGTAGTTGGCGTTGACGCCGACGATCGCCTTGCCCGGCGCGGTCACGCCGATGTCGCTCAGCACGATCGTGCGCTTGTACTGCGTTTTGCAGTTGCCGCAGCTACGGACCAGCTTGCCGAAGTTCTCCACCTGGAAGCCGGTCACGGTCAGGGTGCCGGCGCCGGCCGAGGAGAGCAGCGACGTCGTGAGGATCGCGGCCCCCGTGATGCCGAGGGCGGCGGTCCCGCCGATCAGCGCCCGTCGCCTGGTGACCTTGCGGCGGTGGCGGACGCGCTGTTCAGCTCGTGCGGTCATGTCCCGATTCCTTCGGCGGGAGGAGGCTCTTGCGTCTCCTGGTCGCCACCGGTGAGGAAAGGGTTGCCGCGTCCGAAGAAATTTTTTACGAGTCGCCGCTCGTGCCGATGTCGTCGCTGTGAGCTGCGAAGTCGCCCTTCACGGCCAACTGCTTGCCGTCGGCCGTCGCCGCCATCGTGTAGCTGTCGTCCTTGGCGTCCCGGCTGCCGCGCTCGTGGTCGTACTGCCCCGCGAACACCCACTCGCCCGCCGGAACCGTGCGGCCCTCCTTCAGCACCCAGGTGTAGACGAGGAAGCCGTCCTTCTCGGACGCCGTCTGGGTGAAGTCGTCCTCCGGCAGTGACCGCCAGGCGCCCGTCGAGGACACCCCGCCCGTCTGGGCGATCTTCAGCTCGACGGTCAGTGCGGTGAGCTGCTTCTTCGTCTTGAGGGTCACATTGCTCTGGGCCCAGAAGTCGTTGCTGTGCGGATCGACCGAGCCGTCCGACCAGAGCGGACCGTCCGTCCTGCCGGACGCGGGCGGCTGCACGGTGGCGCTCGCCGAGGCCTTGGGGGTTCCCGGGGCGGAGGTGCTCGGCTTGGCGGCACCGCGGGAGCCGCCTGTGGTCGGTGTGGGCTCGGCCGGTCGCACCGGCGCGCGGCTCGTCGCGTTCGGGGACGGAGTCGGCGAGACCGCGACCGTCTGCTGCGGGGGAGTGTTGTCCTTCACCGCTGAGGCGACCGCGTAGCCGCCCACCGCGAGGACGCCCGCGACCCCGGCCGTGGCCCCCACGACCCGCACCCAGCCCCACAGCGGCGGACGTGTCGCCCGGCGGCTCGGACGGGACTTCGCGGCCATTCCGCGTTCGACGCGGGCCAGGATGCGCGCGCGGTCGGGCTCGTGCGCCTCGGCCGCCTCGTGCAGCCTGGCGCGCAGCTCGTCGTGCACGTCCCTCCGCGTGGTCATCGGTTCCTTCCTCCAGCTCCACCGGTGCGCCCCACCGTGGCGGGAATGCGCCGCGGTGCCTCGTCGGTGCCCAGGAGGCGCTTCAATTCGGCCACCCCCTTCGACGTCTGGCTCTTCACCGTACCCACTGAGATGCCCAGCGCGAGCGCGGTGTCCTTCTCGGAGAGGTCGAAGGCATGCCGCAGCACCACGCACGCCCGCTTGCGGAACGGCAGCCGGCGCAGCGCGCCCTGGACGTCGAGGACCGCCGACACGTCCGGGTTCTCGGTCTTCTCCTCGCGCTGGGACCAGAAGAGGGTGATCCGCCGGCGTTCGCGCACCGCGCTGCGGATCCGGGTACGGGCCAGATTGGCGACCACCCCGCGCGCGTACGCCACCGGGTGGTCCGCCGCGCGCACCCGGTCCCAGCGGCGCCACATCTCCAGCAGTGCGTCCGCCGCGAGATCGTCGGCGGCGTCCGCCTCGCCGGTCAGCATATGGGCGAAACGGGCGAGTTCGGCGTGGTGGCGCTCGAAGAAGGCATGGAACTCCGCGGAGGCGGCGTCGTCGACGACAGTGCCCACGGGCGACCTCTCCTCACTGCGGCTCCGGCGCCTCTGCGGGCACCTGTGTATGTCATGTAAAGCCATGTGGACGTCCGGAGTGCTTCCCGGTCGAGATCCGGAAGCGTAGCAGTGTTCGTACAGGTCATCGAACGCCGTATGGCAGGCCGAACTCACCGATTCCGTAACACGGAGAAAACCTGAAACGGGTTCACCGAGGGAACAATCCAGCCAGCATCCCGCACCGGTTCACCAGGCAACGAGGAGTATCGCCATGTCCGACACGCAGAAGGTGGCCGACCGGCCAAGTGCCGCACCCCCAGCGGTGAACGGCGTCGACCGGTTCTTCAAGGTCTCCGAACGGGGCTCCACCTTCGGCCGTGAGATACGCGGCGGCTTCGCCACGTTCTTCACGATGGCCTACATCCTCGTCCTGAACCCGATCATCCTGGGCAGCGCCAAGGACAAGTTCGGCCACCAGCTCGACACGGGCCAACTCGTCACCGCCACCGCCCTGGTGGCCTGCGTGATGACGGTCATCATGGGCGTCGGCGGCAATCTGCCGCTCGCCATCGCCGCGGGCCTCGGCCTCAACGCCGTCGTCGCCTTCCAGTTGGCCCCGCTGATGAGCTGGGCGGACGCGATGGGCCTCGTCGTCATCGAGGGCGTCCTCATTTGCGTCCTGGTCCTCACCGGGCTGCGAGAGGCGATCATGAACGCCATCCCGCAGCAGCTCAAGCAGGCCATCGGCGTCGGCATCGGCCTCTTCATCGCCTTCATCGGCTTCGTCGACGCCGGATTCGTCAGCCGCATCCCGGACGCCGCGAACACCACCGTGCCGGTGCAACTGGGCGCCGTCGGACGGCTGACCGGCTGGCCCGTTCTGGTGTTCTGTCTCGGTGTGCTGCTGACCATCGCGCTGCTCGCCCGCAAGGTGAAGGGCGCCATCCTGATCAGCATCGTGACCATGACCGTCGTCGCGATCGTCATCAACGCCGTCGCCGACATCAAGAGCTGGGGCCTGACCACCCCGAAGGTGCCCGACAAGCTGGTGGAGAGCCCCGACTTCGGACTCGTCGGTCACTTCAGCCTGTTCGGCGGCTTCGAGAAGGCCGGCGTGCTCACCGCCGTCCTGCTGGTCTTCACGCTGATCCTGTCGGACTTCTTCGACGCCATGGGCACCATCGTCGGCATCAGCGCGGAGGCGGGACTGCTCGACGAGAAGGGCAAGGTGCCCGGCATCGGCCGCGTCCTGTTCATCGACGGCGCCGCCGCGGTGGCCGGCGGTGTCGCCTCCGGCTCCTCCAACACCGCCTACATCGAGTCCGCCGCCGGCGTCGGCGAGGGGGCGCGCACCGGCTTCGCCAACCTCGTCACCGGCGGCCTCTTCGGCCTCGCGCTCTTCCTCACCCCGCTGCTGACCATCGTCCCGCTCCAGGCGGCGGCACCCGCCCTGATCGCCGTCGGCTTCCTGATGATGACCCACGTCAAGCACATCGACTGGGACAAGTACGAGATCGCCATCCCGGCGTTCCTCACCATCGCCGCCATGCCGTTCACCTACTCGATCACCGACGGCATCGGCGCCGGCTTCCTGTCGTACGTCGTCATCAAGGCGGTCCTCGGCAAGGCCAAGGAGGTCCACTGGCTGCTGTGGGGCGTGTCGGCGCTGTTCCTGGTGTACTTCGCGATCGACCCGGTGGAGCAGATCCTCGGCGTGAAGTAGCTTCCGGGCACCCCCCGCGCCCCGACAGGGGCGCGGGGCTGCGACCTTGTGTCGCTCAGTTCTTCAACGCGGCCTGCATCATCGCCTTGGCGACCGGCGCGGCCAGCCCGTTGCCGCTGACCTCCGAGCGAGCCGCGTCCGACTGCTCCACCATCACCGCGACGGCGACCTCCTTGCCGTTCGCGTCGGACTTCGCGTACGACGTGAACCAGGCGTACGGCGTCTTGCTGTTGTTCTCGCCGTGCTGGGCCGTACCCGTCTTGCCGCCCACGGTCGCGCCGGAGATCCGGGCGTTGGTGCCCGTGCCCTGCGCGACGACCGTCTGCATCGCGGACTGCAACTGCTCGGCGGTCGAGGAGCTGACGATCCGCTGGGTCTCCGTGCTGTCGTCGTAGTTCTTCAGCACATCGCCGCCGCTGTCGGTGATCTGCGAAACCATGTGCGGCGTAACGAGCTTGCCGTCGTTGGCTATGGCTGCCGACACCATGGCCATCTGCAGCGGGGTCGCCGTGACGTCGAACTGACCGATGCCCGACAGAGCCGTCTGCGCCTTGTCCATGTCCGACGGGTACACGCTCGGGTAGGCGCGCACCGGCACGTCCTGCTTGTCATCGTTGAAGCCGAACTTCTCGGCCATCGCACGGACCTTGTCCTGGCCGAGGTCGACGGCCATCTTCGCGAAGACGTTGTTGCACGAGTAGCGCAGTGCCTCGCGGATCGAGGCATTCTCGCAAGGGGCGTTCGGGTTCTCGTTCGACAGGTCGCGGGTCGAGCCCGGCAGCCGGTACGGGTCCGGGCTGTCGGTGTGCTGGTCCACCGACGAGTACAGCCCGTCCTCCAGCGCGGCCGCCGCCACGACCAGCTTGAACGTCGAGCCCGGCGGCAGCGGCTGGCGCAGCGCGCGGTTGGTCAGGGGCTTGTCCGCGTCGCCGTTGAGCTGCTTCCAGGCCACTCCGGCGGTGTTGGCGTCGGTCAGTGACGACGGGTCGTACGACGGGGTCGACACGACCGCGAGGATCCTGCCGGTCGTCGGGTCGATCGCGACGGCCGCGCCCTTCTTGTCGCCGAGCGCCCGGTATGCCGCCTTCTGCACGTCCGGGTCGATCGTGGTGACCACGTTGCCCGGATCGGCCCGCTTGCCGGTGACCGTGTCCATGATGGACTTCAGCCGGCTGTCCGTGCCGTTGAGCAGGTCCTGGTAGATGCCCTCCAGCTGAGTCGGGGCATAACTCTGCGAGGCATAGCCGGTCACCGCCGCGTACAGCTTGCCGTCCGTGTACGTGCGTTTGTACGCGAGGTCGCTGTCCTTCGTCCGTGCCGAGCCCGTGATCGACTCGCCGGCCACGATGATGTTCCCGAGCGGCTCCGCGTACGTCGCGATCACGTTCCGCCGGTTGTTCTTGTCGTCCGCGAGCGCCTTGCCCTCGTAGAACTGCACCCAGGTCGCCCTGACCAGCAGAGCCAGCACCAGGAGCAGTGCGAAGAGGGATGCGCGCCTGATCGTCTTGTTCATCCTGCACAGGAGGACGAACGGGATCGGACGGAACGTTCCCTTCCGTCCGTTTTCTCATCGGGACTTCATGAAAAGCCGGCGCGTGAAAGGCGGGCGCGCTCCGGCACGGCGGCGGCCAGACGCTCAGGCCTTCAGGACCCGGACGCTCAGGCCTTCAGGACGAGGACGACCTCGTCGATCTCCTCGCCGCGGGCGTTCGCGAAGCCCCTCGCCCGGGCCGTCTCCTCGAAGCCGCACTTCTCCAGGACCCGGCGTGAGGCCGCGTTGTCGGCGGCGGCCCGGGCGTACAGCGGACGTTCCGGCACCTGCTCCAGCAGGACCCGCAGCGCGGCCGTCGCGATGCCCCGGCCCCAGTACGCGCGGTCGATCCAGTACGTGACCTCGCGTTCGCCCGGCTCCCCGTACACCGCCGCGCTGCCCACCACGTCACCGTCCACCAGCACCGTACGGTTGTCGACGTCGGACGCGGCACGGATCCGTGCCCAGTGGGCGTCGAAGCGGTCCCGGTCGGCCGGGTCCTCGGGGGTGAACGCGGCCATCCAGAGCGCCACGGGGTCGTTCATCTGACGGAAGAAGACCGGCAGATCGCTGTCATGGACCTCACGCAGGACGATCTCCACGTCAAAGCCTCCTCGTCGCCAGGGTCAGACGGTCGCGCGCGTCGAACAGAGCATCCTTGATCATCTGTTCGTGCGCCAGGGTCAGCCGGGCCACCGGGACAGAGCAGCTGATCGCGTCGCGGGCCGGGGTGCGGTACGGGATCGCGACCCCGAAGCAGCGCAGGCCCAGCGTGTTCTCCTCGCGGTCGACTGCGAAACCCTGCTCCCGGACCTGGTGCAGCTCCTCGATGAGCTTATCCCGGTCGGTGATGGTGTGTTCGGTCAGCGCCGGAAGCGTCTCCGGCAGCATCTTGCGGACCTGTTCGTCGGTGTACGTGCTCAGCAGCGCCTTGCCCAGGGACGTCGAGTGCGCGGGCAGCCGGCGGCCGACACGCGTGAAGGGGCGCAGATAGTGCTGCGACTGGCGGGTGGCGAGATACACCACGTTCGTGCCGTCCAGGCGCGCCAGGTGGATCGTCTCCGTGGTGTCGTCCGAGAGCCGGTCCAGCGTCGGCCGGGCCGCCGCCACCACCTCGTCGCCGTCGATGTACGACGTACCGACCAGCAGCGCCCGCACCCCGATGCCGTACCGTGTGCCCGTCGCGTCCGTCTCCACCCAGCCCAGCTCCACGAGGGTGCGCAGCAGCATGTACAGGCTGGACTTGGGGTAGCCCACCGCCTCCTGCACGGAGGCAAGGGAGTGCATTCCGGGGCGGCCCGCGAAGTACTCGAGCAGTTCGACCGTCCGAACCGCGGACTTGACCTGCGCCCCGCCGCCTGTCTCGCCTGCCGACATCGCGCTTGACCCCTTCCTTCGACGGAAATAGTCTCCGAGCAATATTCATCATCACGAACGGTGTTCAGTATATCGAACGCCGCCGAGCGATGACGTACGAACTGCGGCAATGCATCTGGAGGGATCCGCGGTGGCAGCAGCACCAGTCTGGAGTGTCGACCCCCGTACCGGGAAGCAGCGTGAACAGGTTGCGGTGGAGGCCACAGCCCAGGAGGTGGACACCGCCGTCCGTGCCGCCCACGCGGCGCGCGGAGCCCTCGCCGACCGCACGGTCCGCGCGGCCTTCTTGCGCAGCGCCGCCGACGGGCTGGAGGCCGCCAAGGACCAGCTCGTCGAGGCCGCGGACGCCGAGACCGCGCTCGGTCCGGTACGGCTCACCGGCGAACTCGCCCGTACCTGCTACCAGCTGCGGGCGTTCGCCGACATCGTCGAGGAGGGCGCCTTCCTCGACGTGATCATCAACCACCCGGACGACACCGCGACCCCGCCGATCCCGGACCTGCGCCGCTACAAGGTGCCGCTCGGTGTCGTCGCCGTCTACTCGGCCTCCAACTTCCCCTTCGCCTTCTCGGTGGCGGGCGGCGACACCGCGAGCGCGCTGGCGGCCGGCTGCCCGGTGGTCGTCAAGGCCCACCCGGACCACCCCGCCCTGTCCGAGCTGGTCGCCAAGGTCCTGCGCCGCGCCGCCGCCGAACACGGCATCCCCGAGGGCGTACTCGGTCTCGTGCACGGTTTCGAGGCGGGCGTCGAGCTGGTCAAGCACCCGCTGATCGCCGCCGCGGGCTTCACCGGTTCCGTACGGGGTGGGCGTGCCCTCTTCGACGCGGCCGCCGGGCGCCCGGTGCCGATTCCGTTCCACGGTGAGCTGGGGTCGTTGAACCCCGTCGTCGTGACCGAGGCCGCGGCCGCCGAGCGCGCCGAGGCGATCGGTGCCGGGCTGGCGGGCTCGATGACGCTGGGCGTCGGCCAGTTCTGTGTGAAGCCCGGGCTGGTCCTCGCCCCCGCGGGCGCGGCGGGCGACCGGTTCGTGAAGTCCCTGACCGACGCCGTCAGCGACGTCGCCGCCGGGGTCCTGCTCGACCACCGGATGCGCGACAACTTCATCGCCGGAGTCGCCGAGCGCGTCGAACTGCCGGACGTGGACTCCCCGGTGACCCCGGGCGCGGGCAGCGAGCACACGGTGAGCCCGGGCTTCCTGACCGTCCCGGCGCGGAACCTGACCGCCGAGGGTGCCTACGACCTCCTCCTGGAGGAGTGCTTCGGCCCGGTCACGGTGGTGGCCCGGTACGAGGACGACTCCGAGGCGCAGGCCGTGCTCTCCCGGCTGCCCGGCAACCTCACGGCGACCGTCCACCTGTCGACGGAGGAGGCGGCCGGTGAGGGGCGTGGCGCGGAGATCCTCGCGGAGCTGACCCCGCTCGCGGGCCGGGTCCTCGTCAACGGCTGGCCGACGGGTGTGGCGGTGGCATCCGCCCAGCACCACGGTGGTCCATACCCGGCGACGACGTCCACGTCCACGTCGGTCGGCGGTACGGCGATCGAGCGGTGGCTGCGCCCCGTTGTCTACCAGGCTGCCCCTCAGGCGCTGCTTCCCGCGGAGCTGCGGGACGAGAACCCGCTGGGGCTGCCGCGGCGGTTCAACGGCCGTCTGGAGAGGTGACGGTTCGCGGGTCGCGTCGTAGCGGTTGTGGTACGTCGCGGTCTGCGGGTGGATGCTGGTTGCTCGCGCCACGTGGCGGAGCCGCGTGTTGTCACAGCCCCGCGCCCCTATCAGGGGCGCGGTTCCGCATCCGACACTCGGAACCTGGGACACTTCTTCAATGGATGTCGAACTCTCCGAACTCCCCTTCGCTCTCCGCACCTACGGCCCCGACGGCCACTGGTCCTACGAGGACGGGGTGCTCACCGGCTGGGCAGGGGCCCGGCAGGATCGTTTCGTGCCGCCCACCGGTGAGGCTCTGGATCCGGCGTCGGACGCGCCCCGGCTGCTCGGCGCGCCCGAGGGCGACTTCCAGCTGATCGCGCGGGTCACGGTCGGGTTCGCCGCGGCCTTCGACGCCGGTGTCCTCTACGTCCATGCCGGCGAACGGGCCTGGGCCAAGCTCTGTCTGGAGTACTCCCCGGACGTTCCCACCGTCTGCACGGTGGTCACCCGCGGGCACTCCGACGACGCGAACTCCTTCACCGTCGAGGGCAGTTCCGTCTGGCTGCGGGTCAGCAGAACGGGCAGGGCGTTCGCGTTCCACGCGTCGCGGGACGGGAAGCAGTGGACGTTCGTGCGCCTGTTCACGCTGGCCGACGAGGGACCGACCTCGGCGGCGCTGGTGGGCTTCATGACGCAGTCGCCGGTGGGGGAGGGGTGCGTGGTCACCTTCGACCATCTGGAGTACCGGGACTCCTGGCCGGAGGGACTGCGGGACGGTTCGTGAGGCGCGCCCCGGAACCGTCCTGAGGATCTCCACGTCCTCCGTTGCATGATCAATGAACGTGTGACCGGAAGCCGGGTGATCCGTACCGCCCTGCCCGCCGAGGCGCGGGCCGTTGCCGAGCTGCACGCGCGGGCCCGGGCGACGTACTACCCGGACGGACTGCCCCAGGACGGCACGGACTGGCTCGCCTCCTGGCAGAGCGCCATCGAACGGCCCGACGGGCACGTGCTGTGCGCCGTCGAACAGGGCGCCCTCGTCGCCATCGCCTCCTTCCGCATCCCTGAGGGCGCCCCCGCCGACACGGTGAAGCTCTTCCAGTTCCACGTCGACCCCGACCGCTGGCGCCACGGCATCGGCGCCGAGCTGCACGCGGCCTGCGTCGAGGAGTGGCGGGCCGACGGCCGGCGGACGGCCGTCCTCGACGTCCACGTGGACAACCGGCGCGCCCAGGCCTTCTACGCCCGCCAGGGCTGGGTCCCCGACCCCGAGAACCCGCCCGCCGAAGGGGATCATCACCTCTTCCTCCGCTACACGGTCCCCGGGGAATGAACCCGAACGCTTGAAGGTTCATATACGTCGGCGGAGGGAGTCTCCGTACCCGTACGACTGAGAGAGCCGAAGACATGCGCGTCGAGATCTGGAGCGATATCGCCTGCCCCTGGTGCTACGTGGGCAAGGCCCGCTTCGAGAAGGCGCTCGAGGCCTTCCCGCACCGGGACGAGGTCGAGGTGGTGCACCGCTCCTTCGAGCTGGACCCGGGCCGCGCCAAGGGAGACGTCCAGCCGGTCCTCGCGATGCTCTCCAAGAAGTACGGGATGAGCGAGGCGCAGGCGCAGGCCGGGGAGAACAACCTGGGCGCGCAGGCAGCGGCCGAGGGCCTGGAGTACCGCACCACGGGCCGCGACCACGGCAACACCTTCGACATGCACCGTCTGCTCCACTTCGCCAAGGAGCAGGGCCGGCAGGACGAGCTGATCCAGATCCTGTACCGGGCGAACTTCGCCGAGGAGCGGTCCCTCTACACCGAGGGCGACGAGCGGCTGGTCGAGCTCGCCGTGCAGGCCGGGCTCGACGCCGAGGACGCCCGCAAGGTCCTGGCCGACCCGACCGCGTACGCCGACGCCGTGCGCGCCGACGAGCGCGAGGCCGCCGAGCTGGGTGCGAACGGCGTGCCGTTCTTCGTCCTCGACCGCAAGTACGGCGTCTCCGGCGCCCAGCCCGCGGAGGTCTTCGCGCAGGCCCTGACGCAGGCGTGGGGCGAGCGCTCCCCGCTGAAGCTGATCGACGACGGCGGCGCGGAGGCGTGCGGCCCGGACGGGTGCGCCGTGCCGCAGCACTGAAAAGCGCAGGCCGGGGCGGACACATAAGCGTTCCTTAGGGAAACGACGCAAAAATCCGCAATGGACTGACACTTCATGAGGCCGCACAGTGGTCCCATGGAGACCTTCGAGACCCTCGTCCGCGCCGAGTTCGCCCCGAAGAACACCTATCTGAACACCGCGAGCACGGGGCTGATGCCGGCCCGCACGGTGGAGGCCATGCGCACCGCCGTCGAGTCGGCCGCCGCCGGGCAGCCGACCGACATGTTCGCCGACGTCGAGGCCGCCCGTGCCTCCTTCGCCCGGCTCACCGGGGTCCCCGTACGCCGGGTGGCGGCCGGGGCCTCGGTCGCCGTCTACACCGGGCTGATCGCCGCCTCGCTCCCGCAGGGCGCCGAGGTCGTGACCGCCGAGGCCGACTTCAGCTCGGTCGTGAACCCCTTCCATATGCGCCGCGACCTCACGGTCCGCACCGTTCCGCTGGAGCGGATCGCCGAGTCCGTGCGGCCCGGCACGGCCCTCGTCGCGGTCAGTGCCGCGCAGTCGGCCGACGGCCGGATCGCCGACCTGCCGGCCATCCGCGCGGCCGCCAGCGCGCACGGCGCCCGTACCTATGTGGACGCGTCCCAGGCCACCGGCTGGCTGCCGATCGACGCCGACGCGTACGACTTCGTCGCCGCCGTCGCCTTCAAGTGGCTCGTCTGCCCTCGCGGAGTGGCCTTCCTGGTCGTCCCGGAGGACCTCGGCGGACTCACCCCCCTCTTCGCCGGCTGGGTCGCGGGTGAGGAGCCCTGGGACAGCTGTTACGGGCCGGTCGCCGAACTCGCCCGCTCGGCACGCCGGTTCGACGAGAGCCCGGCCCTCTTCTCGTACGCGGGCGCCCGCCACTCCCTGGCGCTGCTGGAGGAACTGGGCCTGGAGCACGTCCGCGCCCACGACCTCGCGCTCGCCGACCGCTTCCGCGCGGGCCTGCGCGAGCTGGACGTCGCGCCGGTTCCCGCACCGGGTTCCCCGATCGTCTCCATGCCCGGACTCGGCCTCCGCCAGCCGGAGCTGAGCCGGGCCGGCGTCGAGGTCTCGGACCGCGCGGGAAACCTGAGGGTCGCCTTCCATCTGTACAACACGCCCGCGGACGTCGATCGCGTCCTGGACGTCCTGTCCGGCTGACCGCTCCCAGGGGCGGCGGCGACCGCCCGGATCGCCGCCGCCCCGGCTCACTTCACCGGGGTGAGGTCCGGGACCCCCCGGCCCGTCCGACTCACCGCACGGGTGTGAAATCCTCGCGCCGATGCTGCGGTTTCCGGGGGTGACCCCCGGACCCCCGGCGGGTCCGACTCGCCGCATGGGTGTGAAATCCCTGGCACCGATGCTGAGGTTTCCGGGGGCAACCCCCGGACCCCCGGCCGGTCGGACTCACCGCACGGGTGTGAAATCCCTGGCCCCGATGAACGTCGGCCGCCGCACAGGCGCCGCGAACGGTTCGACCGCCTTGTTCTCCACGCTGTTGAACACGATGAAGACGTTGCTGCGCGGGAACGGTGTGATGTTGTCCCCGGACCCGTGCATGCAGTTGCAGTCGAACCAGGTCGCCGACCCGGCCTTGCCCGTGAACAGCTTGATGCCGTGCTGCGACGCCATCGCGGTCAGCGCCTCGTCGGAGGGCGTGCCCGCGTCCTGCATCTGAAGCGACTTCTTGTAGTTGTCCTTCGGCGTGGCCCCGGCACAGCCGAGGAACGTCCGGTGCGACCCCGGCATGATCATGAGGCCGCCGTTGGTGTCGTGGTTCTCGGTCAGCGCGATCGAGACGGACACCGTCCGCATGTTCGGCAGACCGTCCTCGGCGTGCCAGGTCTCGAAGTCGGAGTGCCAGTAGAAGCCGTCGGCCCCGAAGCCCGGCTTGATGTTGATCCGCGACTGGTGGACGTAGACGTCCGAGCCGAGGATCTGCCGTGCCCGCCGGACGACTCGCTCGTCGCGGACGAGCCCCGCGAACACCTCGCTGATCCGGTGCACCTCGAAGACGGACCGGATCTCCTTCGACCTCGGCTCCACGATCGACCGTTCGTCGGCGCGGATGGCCGGATCGGTGAGAAGCCGCCGCAACTCCTGCCGGTAGACGGCGACCTCGTCCTCGGTGAGCAGCTCGTCGACGGTGAGGAAGCCGTCGCGCTCGTAGGTCTGGAGGTCCGTGAGGGAGATCGGCCCAGGCGTGCCGGGCGCCCCCCAGACGACGGGGTCCTGGCGCGGGATCGACACCTCGGTGGTGCCACGGGTGGGGTAGAGATCGGTGACGGTGGTGGTGGTCATGGTGATGTCACACCTCCTCGGTCTCGGTGAGCAGGGGGTAGACGCCGTTCTCGTCGTGGTCCTCCCGGCCGGTCACGGGCGGGTTGAAGACGCAGACACAGCGGAAGTCCTTCTCGACCCGCAGCGTGTGCCGCTCGTGCCCGTCGAGGAGGTACATGGTCCCGGGCGTGATCGTGTACGTCTTCCCGGTCTCGTGGTCGGTGAGTTCGGCCTCACCCTCGACGCACACGACGGCCTCGATGTGGTTCGCGTACCACATGGACGTCTCCGTGCCCGCGTACAGGACCGTCTCGTGGAGGGAGAAGCCGACCTTCTCCCGGGCGAGGACGATGCGTTTGCTCTCCCAGGTGCCGGACGCGGACTTCACGTGCCGGTCGGTGCCTTCGATGTCCTTGAACGAACGGACTATCACGGTGGCGCACTTCCTCCTTGTCAGGCGGTTTCCCGTACCGCGCGGGCGACGACGCTGAGTCCCTCGTCCAGCTCCTCGGGGGTGATGGTGAGGGCGGGCAGCAGCTTGACGACCTCGCTCTCCGGGCCGGACGTCTCGACGAGCAGCCCGAGTTCGAAGGCGCGCCGTGCCACCCGCCCGGCCCGCGCCCTGTCGTGGAACTCCAGGCCCCACACGAGCCCCCGCCCCCGGTACTCCTTCGCGTCGGCGGGGTTCTCCTCGGTGATGGCGAGCAGCGCCCGCTCGACCTGTTCGCCGCGCGCCCGGGTCTGCTTCTCCATGGCGGACCCGTCGGTCCAGTACGTCTCCAGGGCAGCGGCGGCCGTGACGAACGCGGGGTTGTTGCCGCGGAAGGTGCCGTTGTGCTCGCCCGGCTCCCAGATGTCCAGCTCGGGCTTGAACAGGCACAGCGACATGGGCAGCCCGTAGCCGCTGATGGACTTGGACACGGTGACGATGTCCGGCACGATCCCGGCTTCCTCGAACGAGAAGAAGGCGCCCGTACGGCCGCAGCCCATCTGGATGTCGTCGACGATCAGCAGCATGTCGCGGCGCGCGCACAGGTCGGCGAGCGAGCGCAGCCATTCGGGACGGGCGACGTTGATGCCGCCCTCGCCCTGCACGGTCTCGACGATCACGGCGGCGGGCTGGTTGAGCCCGGACCCCTGGTCCTCCAGCAGCCGCTCGAACCAGAGGAAGTCGGGGACCCTGCCGTCGAAGTAGTGGTCGAAGGGCATGGGCGTGCCGTGCACGAGGGGGATCCCGGCGCCGGCGCGCTTGAAGGCGTTGCCGGTCACGGCGAGGGAACCCAGGGACATGCCGTGGAAGGCGTTCGTGAACGACACGATGGCCTCACGCCCCTTCACCTTCCGCGCCAGCTTCAGCGCCGACTCCACGGCGTTGGTGCCGGTCGGCCCCGGGAACATGACCTTGTACGGCAGATCGCGCGGCCGCAGGACGAGATCCTGGAAGGCCCTCAGGAAGGAACGCTTGGCGACGGTGGACATGTCGAGCCCGTGGGTGACGCCGTCCCGCTCCAGGTAGTCGATCAACGCCCGTTTCAGCACGGGGTTGTTGTGTCCGTAGTTGAGTGACCCGGCGCCAGAGAAGAAGTCGAGGTACTCGTGCCCGTCCTCGTCGTACATGCGGCTGCCCTGCGCGCGGTCGAAGACGGTGGGCCAGCCGCGGCAGTAGCTGCGCACCTCCGACTCCAGGGTCTCGAAGACGCTGAGGTCGGGCTGGGTGATGGTCACGGCGAAAACGCTCCTCGGTGCGTGGGGGGAGTGCGTGGGGAGAGAGGGGTGGGGGAGGTTGGGGGGAGAGAGTGAGTGCGGTGGTTCAGCCGGTCAGGGGGCCGATGCGGTGGAGGACCTCCGGGGCGTGCGGTCCGTCGGGGAACTGGCGTCCCTCGAAGAGGACTTCACGCTCGACGGTCGCCCCGTGGCGGGCGGCGAAGGAGGCGAAGAGACGTTCGGAGGCGGTGTTGCCGGGGGTGATCGTCGTCTCGATCCCTGTCACCCCGTGCTCGGCCGCGACCCGAGCGGTGAGCGCGTCGAGCAGCCGCGCCGCGAGGCCGCGCCCGCGGTGGGCGGAGTCGACGGCCACCTGCCATACGAGGAGGGTGCGCGGGCGGTCGGGCCGCAGGTACGCGGTGACGAACCCGACGGGCCGCCCGTCGGGCTCGGCACGCGCCACCGCCGAGGTGCCGGCGAAATCACGGCACCACAGCAGATAGCTGTAGGAGGAGTTGAGGTCGAGGGCTTCGGAGTCCTTGGCGATGCGCCAGAGCGCGGCCCCGTCCGCCACGTCCGGACGGTCGATCCGGGGGCCCTCCGGCATTTCGAGGAATTCCGCTGACAGGTCTGCTTGTGCGGCGGTCATGCGGATGGAATTTACCGAGGGAAATTCGAAATTGCATCGCCGGACTGGGTTACGGATGGATGATCCGTCTGTTATCACGCGGGCGCGTGTGTCGGCGCGAGGTGAGGGTTATTGGTGGGGGTATGTCCGTAAAATACCGGGCAAAGGCGGCGGGATGTGGGGTCGGTCACACTCAGGTGATCCTCACGAGATCCACCCGAATTCAGGCGGCGGATATTCGCGAAACCTTTGCGTTTAGGTGCGAGAAAAGCGGGCAGAAGAATACAGAAAAGCCCGTCCGGTATTTGAGGACGAGGCCGGCAAGGCCGAAAGCGGGGGTCTGGGGGCGCAGCCCCCAGGTACGGGAAGGGTAGGGGCGGCGGGGGCGAAAACCCCGCGCCCGCCCCCAACGCACCGTCAGCCCCGCCCCCACACCTCGGCCACCGCCTCCCGGGCCCCCACCGCATCCGCGGAAACCCCGAACGCGGACAGTGCCGCCCCCAGCGCGGCGAGGCTCGCCCGGACGACCTCCGCCGCCGCATCGGCCCCGTAGTGGTTGACCCGGATCATCTCCTTCGCCAACGCACCCCCGCCCGCGGCCAGCGGCAGTGTGGGGTCCGACTCCAGTGCCCGGGCGACCAGTTCCGCCGCGACCACACCGGAAGGTGCCCGCAGGGTCGTCGCGACGGGTGCCGCGTCCCCGGCCTCGTACACGTACGGCTCCAGCCCGCCGCCCAGGGCGACCGCCCCGGCCCGGGTAGCCGCGGCGGCGGACCGGTGCCGGGCCATGACGGCGTCCAGGCCCTCCGCCTCGATCCGCTCCACACACGCCTCCAGCGCCAGCATCTCCAGCTGCGCCGGAGCGTGCAGCAGGGCCTTGCGGCCGCCGTCGATCCAGCGTTCCTTCCAGTCCAGAAGGGACAGATACGAGCGGCGCGGCGCACCGGGGTTCGCCGCCATCCGCGCCCACGCCCGCTCGCTCACCGACACCGCCGACACCCCGGCCGGCCCGCCCATCGCCTTCTGCGCCCCGATCACGCACAGGTCCACGCCCCACGCGTCCGGCAGCACCGGCTCCGCGCCGATCGAGGCGACGGCGTCCAGGTAGAAGAGTGCGCCGTGCTCCCGTACGACCGCGCCGATCTCCGCCACCGGGTTCGTGTTCCCGGTGGCCGCCTCCGCGTGCACCAGCGATACGAAGTCGATCTCCGGGTGCTCGGCGAGAGCGTCCCGGATCTGTGCCGCCGTGACCGCCGTGTGGAACGGCACGGCCAGGTCGTGCACCGTCGCACCGCAGTCCCGCAGCCAGTTGCCGAATGTCTGCCCGTAGGGACCCGTGATCACGTTCAGTGCCGTCGTGCCGGGTCCGGCGGTCCCGCGGATCGCGCCCTCCAGCGGCAGCAGCGCCTCACCCTGCATGATCACGACGTCCTGCTCGGTGGAGAGCAGCCGCGCCACGCGGTCCTCGATCGAGGCGAAGCGGTCGGCGCTCAGCGGGGCGAGGTCCAGGAAGGGATGGGTCACGGCGGTGCTCTCTTCGGTCACGAGGGTTGACGGAGTCGAGCGTATCCGGCGCGTGGGACACCCCTCTCACCGGAAATTTCTGGGGCCTACCGGAGCGTTCTGAGGCGGAACGGTCCCGCTGCCATGGGATTGGTTTGGGGCACTCAAACCTCTCCTTATAATCGGAACGCACAGTTCCCCCTCAGGAGGTCTCCCCGTGAACACGCTCCTCGGGCGCCCGGCCCGCATCCTGGCCGCCACCACCGCGACGGCCGGGCTGCTGCTCGTGGCCGGCTGCACGTCGAGCGACAGCGGCGGCAGCGGCAAGAAGACCGCCGCCGGCGGGGTCGAGGTCGTCAAGGCCGGACAGCTCACCACCTGCACGCACCTGCCGTACCCGCCCTTCCAGTCGGAGATCGACGGCAAGGTGCAGGGCTTCGACGTCTCCATCATCGACCTGGTCGCCAAGGACCTCGGGGTGAAGCAGGAGATCCTGGACACGCCGTTCGAGAACTTCAAGACCGGCGCCTTCCTCAACTCCGGCCAGTGCGACCTGGCCGCGGCCGGCATCACCATCACCGACGAGCGCAAGAAGAACGTCGACTTCTCGGACCCGTACTTCGACGCCACCCAGGCCCTTCTGGTCGCCAAGAACAGCGGGGTCACCTCGCTCGCCGACGTGAAGTCCAAGGGCGTCAAGCTCGGTGCCCAGGCGCAGACCACCGGCGAGGACTACGCCAAGAGCAAGGGCCTCGACCCGGTCTCCTTCGAGTCCTCCGACGCGGTCATCAACGGCCTGCGCACCGGCCAGGTCAAGGCCGTCATCATCGACTACCCGGTCGTCCAGGGCTGGCTGAAGGACAAGGCGACCGCGGACGCCTTCAAGGTGGTCGACAACCTCAACACCGGTGAGCAGTACGGCATCATGGTGAAGAAGGGCAACACCAAGCTCGCCGCCGCCATCAACAAGGCGATCAAGGACGCGAAGGCCGACGGCACGTACAAGAAGCTGTACGAGCAGTGGATCGGCCCGTACAACGCCTCGGCCGCCTCTCCGTCGGCATCCTGACCTCATGCCCCACACAGACGCACAAGTGCAGCCCCGCAAAAAGGGACTGACCCGGCGCCAGAAGCGTCGTCTGTCGCGCGGCGCACAGTACGTGGTCTTCGTCGCGGCCGTGATCGCCTTCGCGGTCACGGCCGACTGGGACCGGCTGCAGAACCAGTTCGCGCAGGCCGACATCGCCCGGCAGATGTTCCCGGACGTCATCACCCTGGCGCTGAAGAACACCGTGCTGTACACGCTGTCCGGCTTCGCCGTCGGGCTGGCCCTCGGCATGGTCATCGCACTGATGCGGCTGTCGTCCGTGGGACCGTACCGCTGGCTGGCCGGCGTCTACATCGAGATCTTCCGCGGTCTGCCCGCGCTGCTGATCTTCATCTTCATCGGCGTGGCCGTGCCGCTGGCCTTCCCCGGCACGGAGATCGTCGGCGGCACGTACGGCAAGGTGGCTCTCGCGCTCGGCCTGGTGGCCGCCGCGTACATGGCGGAGACGATCCGCGCGGGCATCCAGGCCGTGCCGAAGGGGCAGATGGAGGCGGCCCGTTCGCTGGGCTTCTCACCTGCCCGGGCCATGGTCTCGATCATCATCCCGCAGGCGTTCCGGATCATCCTGCCGCCGCTCACCAACGAACTCGTCCTCCTCTTCAAGGACTCCTCGTTGGTGCTGTTCCTCGGCGTCACGCTGGAGGAGCGCGAACTGTCCAAGTTCGGCCGCGACCTCGCCAGCCAGACCGCCAACTCCACGCCGATCCTGGTCGCGGGTCTGTGTTATCTGCTGATCACGATCCCGCTCGGCTTCGTCGTGCGCCGTATGGAGGCCAAGGCCCAGGAGGCCGTCAAGTGAGCAGCAACGCGGAGATCCAGGTCCGGGACCTGCACAAGTCCTTCGGCGACAACGAAGTCCTGCGCGGCATCGACCTGGAGATCAACCAGGGCGAGGTCGTCTGCGTCATCGGCCCCTCCGGCTCCGGCAAGTCGACCCTGCTGCGCTGTGTGAACCTCCTGGAGGAGCCCACCAAGGGCCAGGTCTTCGTCGGCGGCACCGAGGTCACCGACCCCGACGTCGACATCGACGCCGTACGCCGCCGTATCGGCATGGTCTTCCAGCAGTTCAACCTCTTCCCGCACCTGACGGTGACCGAGAACCTCACGCTGCCGCAGCGCCGGGTCCTCAAGCGGAACAAGGCGCAGGCCGCGAAGATCGCGGCCGAGAACCTCCAGCGGGTGGGTCTCGCCGAGAAGGCCGACGCCTACCCCTCCTCCCTCTCCGGCGGTCAGCAGCAGCGCGTGGCGATCGCCCGCGCGCTCGCCATGGGCCCCGAGGTGATGCTCTTCGACGAGCCGACCTCGGCGCTCGACCCCGAGCTGGTGGGCGACGTTCTCGCGGTCATGCGCATGCTCGCGGACGAGGGCATGACGATGATGGTCGTCACCCATGAGATGACCTTCGCGCGCGAGGTCGCCGACCGGGTCGTCTTCATGGACGGCGGCGTGATCGTCGAGGACGGCACGCCGGACCGCGTCATCGGCGCCCCGAGCCACGAGCGCACCCGCCACTTCCTCTCCCGCCTCCTGGACCCGGCGATGGCGCAGGTGGAGGAGGAGACCTCGGACCAGGTGGGCGAAGCCGGGTAGCACGACCGGGGGCGGGGGCGAGCAGCACGCGAACTAAGGTGCAGTACATGAGCGAACGCGCGGTGCTGCACGTGAGGGGACGGGTGCTCGTCGGACCCGAGGAGGTCCGCGACGAGCTGTGGGTGGTCGACGGCCGGATCTCGTACGACCGCCCGGCCGGCGCCCGCGACGTCCGTACCGTCGAGGGCTGGGCGCTGCCCGGCCTCGTCGACGCGCACTGCCATGTCGGCCTCGATGCCCATGGCCTGGTCGCCGAGGACGTCTCCGAGAAGCAGGCGCTGACCGACCGCGACGCCGGCACCCTGCTGATCCGTGACGCGGGCTCCCCCTCGGACACGCGCTGGATCGACGACCGCGACGACCTCCCGAAGATCATCCGGGCCGGCCGGCACATCGCGCGCACCCGCCGCTACATCCGCAACTACGCCTGGGAGATCGAGCCCGAGGACCTCGTCGCGTATGTCGCCCAGGAGGCCCGGCGCGGCGACGGCTGGGTCAAGCTGGTCGGCGACTGGATCGACCGGGAGGCCGGGGACCTGTCCGCGTGCTGGCCGCGTGAGGCGGCCCGGGCGGCGATCGCGGAGGCACACCGGCTGGGTGCGCGGGTGACGGCCCACTGCTTCGCCGAGGACTCGCTGCGGGACCTGGTCGAGGCGGGCATCGACTGCGTCGAGCACGCGACGGGCCTGACGGAGGACACGATCCCGCTGTTCGCTGAGCGGGGCGTCGCGATCGTGCCGACCCTGGTCAACATCGCGACCTTCCCGAGGCTCGCGGACGGCGGGGAGGCTCGGTATCCGCGCTGGTCGGCCCATATGCGACGGCTGCACGAACGACGCTACGACACCGTGCGCGCCGCGTACGACGCCGGCATCCCCGTGTACGTCGGTACGGACGCCGGGGGTTCCCTGGCCCACGGTCTGGTGGCGGGCGAAGTGGCGGAACTGGTGACCGCCGGCATCCCGCCGGTCATGGCGCTGTCGGCGACCACGTGGGGCGCGCGTGCCTGGCTGGGGCGCCCCGGTCTGGACGAGGGCGCGCCCGCGGACCTCGTGGTGTACGAGGCGGATCCGCGTGCGGACGTACAGGTGCTGGCGGCGCCGCGGCGGGTGGTGCTGAACGGGAGGGTGGTCGGGTAGGCGCCGTGCACCGCGCTCCGGTCACGCCCCCGGTGTGGGGGATGCGGAGGTGACCGGAGGGAACGGACGTGCTGCCGGTTTCGAATACGTTCGCGAGGAATCCACGATGGAGTGAAGCCGTGCGGTCTCGCTGACGGTTCACCCGTGGTGCGTAATTCTTTCCGGGTCCCAAGCAAGTCATCTCTGGGGGTCCCACCCGTGAACGGCACCACTTTCCGCATGCCCGCACGTCGTCTGACCACCGTCGCGGTGGCCACCGCCCTGGCCGCCGGTCCCGCTGCGCTGGCCGGCGCGGGCTCCGCGCGGGCGACCACCGACCACGGTCGCGCGACCGCCGTCGTGCTGCGCACCGGCCTCGATGTGTCCCTGCTCAACAAGACCGTGAACGTTCCCCTCACGGTCTCCCTCAACGAGGTACAGGCGCCGCGGAGCGCGAACCGGACCGCGCTCACGGCCTCGCTGGACGGCGTGAACGGCGGCCGTCCGTTCACCGTGCTGCGGGCGGAGACCGCCACGGCGAAGGCGACGGTGACCGCGACGAGGGCGGAGGCCTCCACGAACCTCGCGCACGCCCGGGTCCATGTGCCCGGGCTGCCGCTGCTGTCCCTGATCGAGGTGGAGGGCGTGACGTCCCGCGCGGTGTGCGAGGCGGGCAGGAAACCGGTCGCCACGGCGAATCTGCTGGGCGGGGTGACGATTTTCGGCAGGAAGGTGACGGTGTCGGCGGGCGGGCCGACGGAGGTGAAGGTGCCGGGGGTCGGGGAGGTACGGCTCGATGTGTCGCCGACCCGGACGACGTCGCGGACGGCTGCCGCGTCCGCGCTGCGGCTGACGGTGTCCGTGAATCCGCTGAAGCTGAATGTGGCGGAGGTGACGGGGACGGTGACGTTGGCGGGGGTGACCTGTGAGACGCCGGTCCCGGCGGCGTCTGCCGGGCCGTCTTCCGGTGCGTCGTCCGGGGCGTCTGCGGCGGGGGACTCGGTGGACGGCCGGGCGGACGGCCGGGCGGGGGGTGTGAGGCCGCAGGGCGCTCATGCGGAGACGGGTCTTGCGGAGACCGGGGGGAGTTCGGCGATGCCGTACATCGTGGGTGGGGCGGTTGCGTTGCTGGTGGCGGGTGGGGGAGCGGTGGGGATGGCGCGGCGCCGCCGCGGCTGATCCCGGGGGTGTTTTCGCCCCCGCCGCCCCTACCCTTCCCGTCCCTGGGGGCTGCCGCCCCCGGACCCCCGCTGTCGGCCTTGACGGCCTCGTCCTCAAACTCCCCCAAGCTCTTCGAGCAGGGGGGACCCCCAGACGGGCTGAATAATGCCGACCGCCAAATCCAGCCCGTCCGCCAAATCCAGCCGGTGCGGCGAATTCAGCCCCTCCGGCGTTTGAGGAGCGGGGGTCCGGGGGGCTGGCCCCCGAAGAGGGGTCTGGGGCGGAGCCCCAGCGGGGCCCAGGGGCGGAGCCCCGCGAGGGGTGCAGGAGACGCAGTCCCCGCTGGGGTTCAGGGGGCGGAGCCCCAGCGGGGCCCAGGGGCGGAGCCCCGCGGGGGGTGCAGGGGACGAAGCCCTGCGGGGTCCAGGGGCGGAGCCCCGGGAGGGGTGCAGGGGACGCAGTCCCCGCCAGGGGTTCAGGGGGCGGAGCCCCCGGTGGGGTTGAAGGGGCGGAGCCCCTGGGGGATGGGACGGGTAGGGGCGGCGGGGGCGGAAAACCCGCTCAGCGTGTCGTCAGCGTCAGCGCCCGGTCCAGCGCCTGCAAGAACCGATTCACCGTGGCCCGGTCCCGCACCGCCAACCGCAGCCACTCCTCCCCCAACCCCGGAAACGTATCCCCGCGCCGCACCGCGAACCCAAGGCCCCGCAGGTGACGCCGCACCGCCGTCGCCCGCGGAAGGCGGATCAGGACGAACGGCCCCTCCGCCGGCTCCGCCACCCACAGCCCGTCCGGCTCGAACTCCCGCAGCCCCGCCACCAGATGCGCCCGGTCCGCCGCCACCCGGTGCGCCGCGTGCGCCGCCTCCGCCAGCGCCCGGGGCGACACACACGCCTCAGCCGCCGCGAGCGCGGGAGTGGACACCGGCCACAGCGGCTGCGCCCGCTCCAACTCCGCGATCGTCTCCGCGGATGCCAGGACGTAGCCGATGCGCAGGCCCGCCAGCCCCCAGGTCTTGGTGAGACTGCGCAGGACCACCAGACCGGGGATGTCCGTCCGGCCCGCCAGCGCCTCCCGTTCCCCCGGCACCGCGTCCATGAACGCCTCGTCGACCACCAACGTCCGCCCGGGACGGGCGAGCGCGGCGACCGTGGCCGCCGGGTGCAGTACCGACGTCGGGTTCGTCGGGTTGCCTATCACCACCAGATCCGCGTCCTCGGGAACCAGCACCGGGTCCAGGCGGAAGCCGTCCCGCTGCCGCAGCAGGACCCGTTCCACCGTGTGCCCGGCATCCCGCAACGCCGCCTCCGGCTCGGTGAACTGCGGATGCACCACCACCGGTCGACGCACCTTCAACGCACGCGCGAGCAGCACGAACGCCTCGGCCGCGCCCGCCGTGAGCAGCACCTGCTCGACCGGCAGACCGTGCCGCGCCGCCACCGCCGCCCGCGCGGCCCGCCCGTCGGGGTACGCCGCGAGCCCGCCCAGCGACCCGGCGATCACCTCGCGCAGCCACACCGGGGGCGTGTCCGCGCGCACGTTCACCGCGAGGTCGGTCAGTTCCGCACCGTCGTCACGGACCTCGGCGTCCCCGTGGTGCCGCAGGTCGTGCTGCCCACCCTCGTGTTCAGTGCGCATGGGAGTGTGTGTGCCCGCCGTGGTGTCCGTGGTGGTGTCCATGGCCGTGATGGTGGCCGTCGTCGTCGGGGTGGAAGTGCGGCTGCTGCGGCAGCCCCACCTTGTCCTCGAAGCCCGGCAGCGCGATCCGGTACACGCACGAGTCGCAGTTCATGCGAAGGTCGCCCTTCAGCGCCTCCTCGTAGCGCTCCATCACGAGGTCGAGCAGCTCCGGCTCCGGACCGATCACGTCCGCCGACCGCACCTCGACGTCCGGGTGCGCCGCCGCCCAGCCCTCCGTCTGCTGCCGCACCCGGTCCGGCAGAATGCCGGTGAAGAGGAAGTACGGCAACACGACGATCCGCTTCGCGCCCAGCCGCGCACACCGGTCCAGGCCGCTCGGCACGTCCGGCGCCGCCAGCGACACGAACGCCGTCTCCACGCCCGCGTACCCGCGCCCCTCCCATAGCAGCCGCGCCGCCTTGTACACCTCGGCGTTCGCGTCCGGGTCCGTCGACCCGCGCCCGACCAGCAGCACGGTCACGTCGGCCCGGTCCTCGGGCGTGCGCGCCGCACCCCCGAGGGCCTCGTCCAGGCGCCGCTCCAGCACACTCAGCAGCGCCGGGTGCGGGCCCAGCGGGCGCCCGTACGTGTACGAGATCCCGGGGTGCCGCTCCTTCTCCCGGGCCAGCGCCGCCGGGATGTCCCCCTTGGCGTGCCCGGCGGACACCAGCATCAGCGGCACGGCGGCGAACCGGCGCACCCCACGCTCCACCAGCTCGGCCACCGCCTCACCCAGCGGCGGCGGCGACAGCTCGATGAAGCCGCCCGCGACGGGCAGTTCGGGGTGGCGGCGCCCCAGCTCCCGGACGAAGTCGCGGAACGCCTCGGCGCCGGCATCGTCCCGGGTGCCATGGCCGGCGATGAGCAGGGCGGGCGGCGGGGTGGTCACGGGGTCTCCTTCGAAGTGGGGTGGTACAGCAGGGCGTTGAGCGCGGCGGCGGCGACCGCCGAACCGCCCTTCTCGGACACGTTGCTCACGGCGGGCAGCCCGCTCTCGCGCAGCGCGGCCTTGGACTCCGCCGCGCCGACGAAACCGACCGGAAGACCGATCACCAGCGCGGGCGAGGCGTCCAGCTTCAGCAGCTCCTCCAGGGCGGTCGGCGCGCAGCCGATCACCCAGAGCGCTCCGGGGCCGACGTCCTCGTACGCGAGCCGGATCGCGTGCGCCGAGCGCGTCATCCCCGGGCCGGACCTGGCGTCCTTGAGCCGGCAGACGGTCTCCCGCCGAGTGATCCCGGCCGCGACCATCTCCACGTCCACGACCACGGGCGCGCCGTCGTGCAGCGCGGCATGCGCCTTCTCCAGCTCGCCCTCGTCCATGACGAGATCGCTCGCGTAGTCGAGGTCGGCGGCGGAGTGGATGACCCGCTCCACCACCGCCCGCGTCAGCGGCGCGAAGTGCGAGGTGTCCAGACGGGCCCGCAGCCGCCGGAAGGACTCCTGCTCGATCGGGTGGACCACACGGTTCACTTCGACTCCTCCTGCCAGCGGTAGCCGCGCGGCGTCACCATGCGCCCCGCGATCTCACGGGTCGCCGTGTTGCCCACGGTCACGACCGTCATCATGTCGACCGTCGCCGGGTCGAGCGAGGCCAGGGTCGTCAGACGGCTGGATTCGTCCGGCCGCGACGCGTTCCGTACGACACCGACCGGCGTCGTCGGCTCCCGGTGTCCGGCGAGGATCGCGAGCGCCTTCGGGAGCTGCCAGTCCCGGCCCCGGCTGCGCGGGTTGTAGAAGGTGACGACGAGGTCCGCCTCGGCCGCGGCCCGCACCCGCCGCTCGATGACCTCCCAAGGGGTGTGCAGGTCGGAGAGGCTGATCGACACATGGTCGTGGCCCAGGGGCGCGCCCAGGATCGCCCCGGCCGCGAGAGCCGCCGTGACGCCCGGCACACCGACCACGTCGATGTCGTCGGACGCCTCCGCGAGCGCCGGGGAGGCCATGGCGTACACCCCGGCGTCCCCGCTGCCGATCAGCGCGACGGAATGACCCTTCCGGGCCTCCGCGACCGCCGTGCGCGCCCGCTCCTCCTCCGCGCCGAGCCCCGACTCCAGGACCTGGGTGCCGGGCCGCAGCAGATCGCGGATCTGGTCGACGTACTGGTCGAGCCCGACGAGTACGGACGCACGCCGGAGTTCGGCCTTGGCGCGCGGCGTCAGCAGGTCCCGGGCGCCCGGCCCGAGCCCGACGACGGCCAGCCGCCCACGCCCCGGCCGCCGTACGACGGCACAGGTCGCCATCGCCGGTCGCGCGGCCGACTTGCGCTTGGGAACCAGGAGTTCGCCGTCCCGTACGAGCGCGGCGGCCTCGGCGACGGACGGCGTGCCGACCGCGGCGAGCGGCGCGTCGGACGGGTTGGGCACCTCGACCTTCGCCAACTCCTCGGCGGCGTACGTCACCACGGGCACCCCGAGCCGCTTGGCCGCCTCGACGATCCCGGGCTCGTCGGACTTGGCGTCGACGGTGGCGAGTTCGGCGACCGACTTCACGGAGAGCCCGGCGTCCAGCAGCGCACCCTCGACGAGGCCGAGGATCTCGTCGACGGGCGCGCCCTTGGAGGCGCCGACACCCACGACGAGGGACGGCGGCCGCAGGACGACCTCCTGCTCGGCGGGCTCGACGGCGCGGTCCGTGACCCGGATCGTGTACGCGCCCTCGGCGGCGACCCGCAGCGGCGGCAGCGGCCAGTTCACCTCCGCCGTGAGGGCGACCGGCTCCCCGTCGAGCAGCGCCCGCGAGACCCCCGCGACATCGCCCTCCACCGGGAACCCGAGCGTGTCGAGGCCCGGCAGCCCCACGGCGTCCGTCGCGGTCGTCACCACCGGCTCGGCGCCCAGCAGCTCACCCACCTCGACGGCCAGTTCATTGGCGCCGCCGCCGTGCCCGCCGACCAGGGACACGGCGAACCGCCCGCCCTCGTCGACGCACACCACACCCGGGTCGGACGTCTTGTCGCCCAGCAGCGGGGCGACCAGCCGAACGACCGCCCCCGTCGCCAGGAAGCACACGAGCTGCTCGCACTCCGCGAAGGCGGCCCGGACGGCATCCCCGACGGGCCCGTCGTACACCCGCGTACGGTCGGGCCATGCCGCGGCCAGCCGGTCCCGCGCAGCCGCCCCGGCCGCGGTGGCGGAAATGAGGCCGATCACAGAGCAACTCCTTCGGTACGCGCCGGAGGCCGCGTGCCCCACAGCAGGAAAACAGGGTTGGTCGCCGCGAGCCGGGACACGTCCCCCGGCAGCGGCGCGAGCCGCGACGACTGCAACAGCACGCCGTCGCAGGAGAACCCGGCCGCGACGAGCGCCTCGCGCGCCGCCGGTACGCGGTCCAGGGCGGCCATGGCGACCACCACCGCCCGCCGGGCCCGCCGGGCGCACGCGGTCACGATGGCGGGCAGTTCGCGCCCCCCGCCGCCGATGAACACGGCGTCGGGGTCGTCGAGGCCGGACAGCGCGGCGGGCGCGGCCCCGTGCACCACGCGGACGTCGACGCCGTGCGCCTCGGCGTTGGCGCGGACCCGTTCGACGCCGTCCGCGGTCTTCTCGATCGCGGTGACGGCCGCGCCGAGCCGCGCGCACTCCACGGCCACGGACCCGGAGCCCGCGCCGACGTCCCAGACCAGGTCGCCCAGGCGCGGGCCGAGCCGGGCCAGGGCCAGCGCCCGGACCTCGAACTTGGTGATCATCGAGTCGCGGTGCGTGAACTCGGTCTCGTCCAGGGCCCACCCGGCGGGTCCGGGCGGTGGCCCGGCGACCGTCCGCACGGCGCCGAGCGCCCGGGCCTCGTCCAGGCAGAGCACCACGCTCACCGCCCCACCCCAGTCGCGGGCGGCGGCCTCGGCAGGGGTGACCCGTTCGACGTGCTCGCGGTCGGGGTCGCCCAGCGCGGAGGCGACGACGAGAACACGCCCGCCCGGCTCGTGGGCGAGCGCGGCGCCCAGCTCGGCGGGCCCGGAACCGGGCCCCGTCAGCACGGCGACCTTCGGGTGGGCCCGGCAGACGTTGACCGCCGTCCGTACAGCCCGCCCGTGCGCGCTGACCACCACCGCGTCGTCCCACGTCAGCCCCACCCGCGCGAAGGCGGTGGCCACGGAGGAGACACCCGGCCGTACGTCGAGCCGCTCGGACCCGAACCGCTCGGCCAGCACTCGCACGATCCCGAAGAACCCGGGGTCACCGGAGGCCAGCACGACGACCGGCCGGTCCTTCTCGACGTACTGCCCGACGATGTCCAGCGCCGGTGCCAGCGGCCCCAGGACGACCTGCTCGGCGGTGTCCGGCACCGGCGCGGCCTCCAGATGCCGCCGCCCGCCCACCACGAGGTCCGCCCCGGCCAGGACGTCCTCGGGAAGCGGCGCCCCCGTGCCCGTACCGACGACGGTGATCAGGCGATTCACGTGCCGGCACCCCGTGCGCGCAGGGCCTTGCGGGCCTCGGGGTCGGCCTTGCGGTAACCGTGGAAGTGGCCGGGGTGGTAGAGGTGCGAGCGCGTGCCGTGCGCGTCCAGCGCCGGGCCGACCAGGAAGAGGGTGTGCTTCCAGAGCTTGTGCTCCTTGACGGTCTCCTCCAGCGTGCCGATCGTGCACCTCACGACCAGCTCCTCGGGCCAGGTGGCCTGGTAGGCGACGACGACCGGGGTGGTCGTCGGATAGCCGCCCTCCAGCAGCTCCCGCACCAGCTGCCCGCTGCGGGCAGCGGACAGGAAGATCGCCATCGTCGTCCCGTGCCGAGCGAACTCGCGCACCTCCTCCCCGGGCGGCATCGGCGTCTTGCCGCCGCCGAGCCGGGTGAGGATCACGGACTGCGCGACCTCGGGGATCGTCAGCTCCCGCTGGGCGAGCGCGGCGACGGCGGAGAAGGACGAGACGCCGGGCACGACCTCCGTCTCGATCCCGATCTCGGCGCACCGGTCGACCTGCTCCTGCGTACCGCCCCACAGGGCCGGGTCGCCGGAGTGGATACGGGCGACGCGCAGGCCCTCTTCGCGAGCCCGCCGGTAGACGGCGACGACGTCCTCCAGGGACATGGCCGCCGAGTCGAGGATCTCGGCGCCCTCCCGCGCGTGCTCCAGGACCTCCGCCTGCACCAGGCTGGCCGCCCAGATCACGACGTCGGCCTCGGCGATGGCGCGCGCGGCGCGGAACGTCAGCAGGTCGGCGGCGCCGGGGCCGGCACCGACGAAGGTCACCTTGCCGGTGGTGGCATCGGCCATGGGAATCTTTCCTTTCCTACGAATGCTTCAGCAGTGCGAAACGCCGGTGTGCACAGGGCCGCCGGTCCTGTGCACACCGGTATGGATTGGACAGCAAGGTCATATGGCGGTCTTCGTCGCGCTCGGCGCGTTCCTCATGACGCTGGCGGGCGGCTGGACGGCACAGCGCGTGACCGACCGCCGTCATCTCGTCCTCGGCCTGGCCGGCGGACTGATGCTCGGCGTGGTCGGCCTGGACCTGCTGCCGGAGGCGCTGCGCGCGGCGGGCGGCGAGGTGTTCGGCGTACCGGCCGCGCTGCTGCTGTTCGTGGCCGGCTTCCTGCTGGCCCACCTGGTGGAACGCCTGCTCGCTGCCCGCCGTGCCGCGCACGGGGCGGACGAGCACAACCACCGGGCGCCCGAGGTGGGCCTGACGGCGGCCGCGGCGATGGTCGGGCACAGCGCCATGGACGGTGTCGCGATCGGCGCCGCGTTCCAGGTGGGCGGCGGCATGGGCGCGGCGGTCGCGGTCGCGGTCGTCGCGCACGACTTCGCGGACGGCTTCAACACCTACACGATCACGAGCCTGTACGGGAACGCGCGCCGCAAGGCCCTCACGATGCTCGTCGCGGACGCGGCGGCGCCCGTGCTGGGCGCGGCGTCCACCCTGGCGTTCACCATCCCCGAGCGACTGCTCGGCGGCTATCTGGGCCTCTTCGGCGGCGCACTCCTCTACCTGGCCGCCGCCGAGATCCTCCCGGAGGCGCACCACGTCCACCCCGCCCGCTCGACCTTGCTGTGCACGGTCGCGGGCGCGGCGTTCATCTGGCTGGTGGTGGGCCTCGCGGGCTGATCTCCCGTCGGTCACAGCTTGCCGCCGCGGGTGCCGTCACGCCGGGCGGGCGCGATGAGGGTGGAGAGGTAGGGGAGCGGACCGCCGTCGAGGTCGGCGGCAGGGCGGATGGACTCCTCCGGCAGCCCGAGCGCCGACCCCCACACGGCGTCGTCGAGCCTCCCGGTCTCACGCAACGCCTCGGCGACCTCATGCGCCTGCCGCCCGAACTTGTACGCGACGACGGTGCCGGGCCCGTCGAGGGCGTCCTTGAGCACGGCGGAACCGGCGGTGACGGGCACCAGCGTGAGCGGCTCGGTGCCCTCGGTCAGGACGGCCCCCGACCGCGCGGCGAGGTCCTGCATGGCGGTGATGCCGGGCACGGTCTCGACGACGGTGCCGGGCACGAGCTGCTCGATGGTCTGCGCGAGATAGGTGAAGGTCGAGTACACGTTCGGATCGCCGATGGTGGCGAAGGCGACGACGGCGTGCTCGCGCAGCAGTCCGGCCACGCGCTCCCCGGCGGCGTCCCAGGCGGCCTCGCGGCGCGCGCGGTCGCTGCGCTCGTTGAGCGCGAACACGACACGTACGACCCTCTCCTCGGGCACGTAGTGCAGCACGGTCGCCTCGGCGCGCCCGCGCTCCCCGCTGTCCATCACGGGTACAACGACGACGTCGGCCTCCCGCAGAGCGTTGACGCCCTTGACGGTCACCAGCTCGGGGTCGCCGGGGCCCACCCCGACTCCGATCAGTCTGCTGCTCATGACGTCCGGCACCTCTCCACGAACCGACGGGCCACACCGGGCGCGGCGGCCCAGTGCGTGTGCAGATAACTCGCGTGCACACCTTGTTGTACGAAACCTTCGACGCGCCGCCGAGGGGCGCGCACCCCCCAGGCGGGAGCCGCCCCCGCACCGGGCTCGACGACGGTCCGGTGGAACTCGTGCCCGCGCATCCGGGTCCCGGCCGCGGCGAGAACACTGTCGCTGACGGCCACGGCGTCGCGGTAGCCGAGGGTGAGCCGTTCGCTCATGCGGGCGGTGGCGTCGAGCACTCCGCACATCGGCTGTCCGTCCAGCTCCTGGCACAGATACAGCAGCCCGGCACACTCGGCGGCGACGGGAGCCCCGCTCAGCGCGAGCTCGGCGACGGCTTTGCGGAGGGCTTCGTTGGCGGACAGCTCGGAGGCGTACACCTCGGGGAACCCACCGCCGATGACCAACCCCTGTGTACCGTCCGGGAGCCTCTCATCACGCAGGGGATCGAAGGTGACGACTTCGGCTCCGGCGGCGGCGAGCAGCTCACTGTGCTCCGTGTAGGAGAACGTGAACGCCGCACCACCGGCAACGGCAACTACCGGTGCCTTCAAACCCGGTCCGGCATCAATCAGCCCGTCCGGCGTTTGAGGACGAGGCCGTTCAGGCCGATGGGGGTCTGGGGGCGCAGCCCCCAGGGACGGGAAGGGAAGGGGCGGCGGGGGCGAGGAAACCAGGACCTCACCCGCATCCCAAGCCGCACCCGCCAACGCACCCGCACCCCGCGCCAGCCCCAGCAAGGCCTCCAGATCGCACCCTTCGCGCACCTGCGCGGCCATCGCGGCGACAGCCTCCAAGGCCTGCGCCCGCCGCTCGGCGACAGGCACCAGCCCGAGGTGCCGCGACGGCGTGCTGACCTGCGGAGCCCGCCGCAGGACGCCGAGCACCGGCACACCCGCCGAGTCCAGAGCCTCCCGCAACAACTCCTCATGCCGGTCGGACCCGACCTTGTTGAGGATCACGCCCCCGACCCGCACCTCCGGATCCCAGGACGCGAACCCGTGCACCAGCGCCGCCACCGACCGTGACTGCGACGACGCGTCGACCACGAGCACCACCGGAGCCCGCAACAGCTTCGCCACATGGGCCGTGGACGCCAGTTCACCCTCCCCGGCGGCCCCGTCGTACAGCCCCATCACACCCTCGACGACAGCGAGGTCGCACCCGCGCGCCCCGTGCAGGAACAGCGGCGCGATCAGCTCCGGCCCGCACAGGTAGGCGTCGAGGTTCCGCCCCACGCGCCCGGTGGCGAGCGTGTGATACCCGGGATCGATGTAGTCGGGCCCCACCTTGTGCGGGGACACGGCGAGCCCCCGCTGGGCGAAGGCCGCCATCAATCCCGTGGCAACGGTGGTCTTGCCGCTGCCCGACGAGGGCGCGGCGATGACCAGTCGGGGCACGGACGAGGACATCACCACGACATCACCACTCGATGCCCTTCTGGCCCTTCTGGCCGACGTCCATCGGGTGCTTGACCTTGGACATGTCGGTGACGAGGTCGGCGAAGTCGACGAGCTTCTCGGGCGCGTTCCGCCCGGTGATCACGACATGCTGGGTACCGGGCCGGTTGCGCAGCACGTCGACGACCTCGTCGGTGTCGACCCATCCCCAGTGCATGGGGTAGGCGAACTCGTCGAGCACGTACAGCCGGTACGTCTCGGCGGCCAGGTCACGCTTGACCTGCTCCCAGCCCTCCCGGGCCTTCTCCTCGTTGTCCATCTGATCGTCGCGCTGCACCCACGACCAGCCCTCGCCCATCTTGTGCCAGTCCACGGTGCCGCCCTCGCCGCTGGCGCCCAGCACCCGCAGCGCGTTCTCCTCACCGACCTTCCACTTCGCCGACTTGACGAACTGGAACACCCCGATGGGCCACCCCTGGTTCCAGGCGCGCAGCGCGAGCCCGAAGGCCGCCGTCGACTTGCCCTTCCCGATGCCCGTGTGCACGACGACGAGCGGGCGGTTGCGTCGCTGACGGGTCGTCAGGCCGTCGTCCGGTACGACACTCGGCTGTCCCTGCGGCATTACGCGGCCCTCCTCGAAGTCCCCGGCGTCCCCTGCACGTTCCTCACCAGCCCGGCGATGCTGTCCGCGCGCAGCTCGTCCAGCGTCACCGCCGTACCGCCCAGTTCGCCGGCGAGTTGCCCGGCGAGCCCCAGCCGCACGGGCCCCGACTCGCAGTCCACGACCACGGACGCGACGCCCTCGGCGGCGAACAGCCGCGCCGCACGCCCGGCAAGAGCGACCGGCTCCGGACCACCCGTGGCCCGCCCGTCCGTCACCACCACGACCAGCGCCCGCCGCGCCGGATCCCGCAGCCGCTCGACCCGCAGCACGTCATGGGCCTTGAGCAGCCCGGCCGCCAGCGGCGTCCGCCCGCCCGTCGGCAGCGACTCCAGCCGGGCCGCCGCCGCGTCCACCGACGAGGTCGGCGGCAGCGCGACGTCGGCCGCCGAGCCCCGGAAGGTCACGAGCCCCACCTTGTCCCGCCGCTGGTAGGCGTCGAGCAGCAGCGACAGCACGGCACCCTTCACGGCACTCATCCGCTGCCGGGCCGCCATCGATCCGGAGGCGTCGACCACGAACAGCACGAGGTTCCCCTCGCGCCCCTCCCGCGTCGCCTGCCGCAGATCGTCACGGCGCAGGACAAGCCCCGGCCCGGAGCGCCCCCGCGCCCGCTGATGCGGCGCCGCCGCCTGCACGGTCGCCGCCAGGTGCAGTTTGGTGAGCGCCCCCTGGGGCCGCCGCGCCCCGGTGGTCCGCCCGTGTGCGGTCCGCGCCCGGGACCGCCGCCCGGCGGCGCCGTCGCCGAGTCCCGGCACGGTCAGCACCTTCGTACGAAAGGGTTCGGAGGCGTGTGCGGCCTGCTGTTCCCCGGGGCCCGAGGCCCCCGGCTGTCCGCTCTCCCCGGCCTCGGGGCGCGCGGCGGTGTCACCGCCCTGCGGCCCCTCGTCGGGCGAGGGCTGACCGCCACCGCCGCCGGGCCCGTCGGGACCCGGGTCGTCGTCCTCCTCGGAACCTCCGAACTCCTCCAGCGTCTCGTCGAGCTTGTCCTCGTCGAGGCCGGGAGCGTCGAAGGGATTGCGCCGCCGCCGGTGCGGGAGGGCGAGCAGCGCGGCCTGCCGGACATCCTCGGCGAGCACATCGGTGCGCCCGGCCCAGGCGGCCAGGGCGGTCGCCGTACGTGCCATCACGATGTCGGCGCGCATACCGTCGACCTCGAACGCGGCACAGGTCGCCGCGATCTGCCGCAGCGCGCCGTCCCCGAGCCGTACGGAGGGCAGCAGCTCGCGCGCGGCCACGATCCGGGCCCGTACGGCGGCCTCCTCCTCGGCCCAGCGCGCCGCGAAGCCCTCGGGGTCGTCGTCGTAGGCCAGCCGCCGCCGTACGACCTCCACGCGCTGGTCGGGCTCGCGCGAGGCGGCCACCTCGACGGTCAGCCCGAACCGGTCGAGCAGCTGCGGTCGCAGCTCACCCTCCTCGGGGTTCATGGTGCCGACGAGCAGGAAACGGGCGGCATGCCGTACGGAGACGCCCTCGCGCTCCACGTACGAGGCGCCCATCGCGGCGGCGTCCAGAAGCAGGTCGACCAGGTGGTCGTGGAGGAGGTTGACCTCGTCGACGTACAGGATGCCGCGGTGCGCGTCGGCGAGCAGGCCCGGCTCGAAGGCCTTCACGCCCTCGGCCAGCGCCCGCTCGATGTCGAGGGCGCCCACGAGCCGGTCCTCGGAGGCGCCGACGGGCAGCTCGACCATCCGCGCGGGCCGCTGCGTCCCGGCGCCGACCTCGTGCGGCCCGTCCGGGCAGTTCGGGTCGGGCGCGGCGGGGGCGCAGGAGAAGCGGCACCCGGGGACCACGTCGACCGCCGGCAGCAGCGCCGAGAGCGCGCGCACGGCCGTGGACTTGGCGGTGCCCTTCTCGCCGCGCACCAGCACACCGCCGACCGCGGGCGAGACCGCGTTCAGCAGCAGCGCGAGCCGCAGGTCGTCCTGGCCGACGACGGCCGTGAACGGAAACGGGGTACTCACTTCTCGTCGCCCTCCAAGTCGCCTTCGAGCTCCAGATAGGTGGCGCGCAGCCGCTCCAGCGTCTCCGCGTCCGGCTCGGCCCACAGACCGCGGTCGGCGGCCTCCAGCAGCCGCTCGGTGATGCCGCGCAGCGCCCAGGGGTTGGACTTCTTCATGAAGTCCCGGTTCTCGGCGTCGAAGACGTACTCCGCGCTGAGCTTCTCGTACATCCAGTCGTCGACGACCCCGGCCGTGGCGTCGTACCCGAAGAGGTAGTCGACGGTCGCCGCCATCTCGAAGGCGCCCTTGTAGCCGTGGCGGCGCATGGCCGCCATCCAGCGCGGGTTGACGACGCGGGCGCGGAAGACGCGGTGGGTCTCCTCGCCGAGGGTCCTCGTCTTCACCTGGTCCGGTACGGCGGAGTCGCCCACATACGCCTCGGGGCTGGCGCCCGTCAGGTGCCGCACCATGGCGACCATCCCGCCGTGGTACTGGAAGTAGTCGTCGGCGTCCACGAGGTCGTGCTCGCGGGTGTCGACGTTCTTGGCGGCGACGGCGATCCGCTTGAACGCCGTCTCCATGTCCCCGCGCGCCGCCCGCCCGTCGAGCCCGCGCCCGTACGCATAGCCGCCCCACACCGCGTACACCTCGGCGAGGTCGGCGTCGGAGCGCCAGTTGCGCGCGTCGATCAGCGGCAGCAGTCCGGCCCCGTACGCGCCCGGCTTGGAGCCGAAGATACGGGCGGTCGCGCGCCGCCGGTCGCCGTGCGCGGCGGTGTCCTCGTCGGCGTGGGCGCGGACGAAGTTCTGCTCGGCCGGCTCGTCCAGTTCGGCGACAGCCCGCACGGCGTCGTCGATGAGGCCGACGACATGCGGGAACGCGTCGCGGAAGAAGCCCGAGATGCGGACCGTGACGTCGATACGGGGGCGGCCGAGCTCGGCGAGCGGCACGATCTCGAAGCCGGTCACCCGGCGCGAGGCGTCGTCCCAGACCGGGCGGCAGCCGAGCAGCGCCAGGATCTCGGCGATGTCGTCGCCCTGGGTGCGCATCGCGGACGTGCCCCAGACGGTCAGGCCGACGGACTTCGGGTACTCACCGGTGTCGCTCAGATACCGCTGGACGAGCGAGTCGGCCAGCGACTGCCCGACCTCCCAGCTCAGCCGCGACGGAATGGCCTTGGGGTCGACGGAGTAGAAGTTGCGGCCGGTCGGCAGGACGTTGACCAGACCGCGCGTCGGGGAGCCCGACGGACCCGCCGGGACGTAACCGCCGTCGAGCGCCTTGAGGATGTGGCCGATCTCGTCGGTCGTACGGGCGAGCCGCGGAACGACCTCGGTGCAGGCGAACTCCAGCACGGCGACGGCGGCCGGGAGGTCGGTGCCGAGGACATCACGTACGAGAGCACTGCTCTCCGAAACGGCCCAGTCGCGCTCCTCCATGCCCTCCGCGATCCGCCGGCACAGCTGCTCCAGCAGGTCGATGGCGTCGGCGGCGGTGCGGGAGGGGCCGTCCACCAGATCCGTCAGCTCCACCGGCACCTTCACCGGCACGCCCGGCTCGGCGAGCAGCTCCTTCTCCACCAGCCCGAAGTGCTCGGCCAGCGAAGCCCTCAACCCCGGCAGGGCGTTCGCCTGCCCGCCCCACACCTGCGAGGCGCGCAGCACGGCGAGCACGAGGTTCACCCGCGGCTCGCCCACCGGACCGCCGCCCAGGATGTGCAGACCGTCGCGGATCTGCACATCCTTGATCTCGCACAGATAGCCGTCGATGTGCATGACGAACTCGTCGAAGTCGCCGTCCTCCGGCTGCTCGTCCACGTGCAGGTCGTGGTGCAGCTCGGCAGCCTTGACGAGGGTCCAGATCTGGGCCCGCACAGCGGGCGCCTTCGTCGGGTCCAGGTCGGAGACCAGCGCGTACTCGTCGAGCAACTGCTCCAGCTTGGCCAGGTCGCCGTAGGTGTCGGCGCGCGCCATCGGCGGTACGAGGTGGTCGACGACCGTGGCGTGGCCGCGCCGCTTGGCCTGGGTGCCCTCGCCGGGGTCGTTGACGATGAACGGGTAGATCAGGGGCAGGTCGCCGAGGACGGCGTCCGGTGCGCAGCCCTTGCTGAGCCCCAGTCCCTTGCCCGGCAGCCACTCCATCGTGCCGTGCTTGCCCATGTGGACGATCGCGTCGGCCTTGAAGGTGTTTTCGAGCCACCTGTACGCCGCCATGTAGTGGTGCGACGGCGGCATGTCGGGGTCGTGGTAGATCGCGATCGGGTTCTCGCCGAAGCCGCGCGGCGGCTGGATCATGACGACGACGTTCCCGAACTGGAGCGACGCCAGCACGATGTCGTCCCCGTCGACGTACAGGCTGCCCGGCGGCTCGCCCCACGCCTGAAGCATCGCGTCCCGCAGCTCCGGGTCCAGCTTGTCGAACCACGCCCGGTAGTCGGCGAGCGGTACGCGCGCGGGCGCCGCGGCCAGCTGGTCCTCGGTCAGCCACTCGACGTCATGGCCGCCGGCCTCGATGAGGCGGTGGATCAGCTCGTCGCCCCCCGCTGGGTATTCGGTCAGGCCGTACCCGGCGTCCCGGAGCGCGTCCAGCACGCGTACGGCCGAAGCGGGCGTGTCCAGGCCGACCGCGTTGCCGACCCGCGAGTGCTTGGTCGGGTAGGCGGTGAAGACGAGCGCGAGCTTCTTCTCGGCGTTCGGCTTGTGTTTCAACCGGGCGTGCCGCACCGCGATCCCGGCGACGCGCGCGGCCCGCTCCGGGTCGGCGACATACACCGGCACGTCGTCGGGGCCCTGCTCCTTGAAGGAGAAGGGGACCGTGATGAGCCGGCCGTCGAACTCCGGGATCGCGACCTGCATCGCCGCGTCCATGGGGGAGAGGGCGGCGTCGGACTCGTCCCACGCGGCGCGCGAGGAGGTGAGGCACAGCCCCTGCAACACCGGAACGTTGAGCTCCGCGAGGGCCCCGATGTCCCAGGCCTCCTCGTCGCCGCCCGCCGACGCTTGCGAGGCGTGCGTGCCGCCTGCGGCGAGGACGGTGGCGACGAGGGCGTCAGCCTTGGACAGAAGTTCATAGAGTCCCGCGTCGGCGCCGCGCAGCGAACCGCAGTACACCGGCAGGGCGTTGGCCCCCTGCGCCTCGATCGCGTCGCACAGCGTGTCCACGAAGGCGGTGTTGCCGCTGAGTTCATGGGCGCGGTAGAAGAGCACGCCGACGGTCGGGCGGCCCTCCACGTACGCGCGCTCGCCGTGGACGCCGTACTCGGGCATCTGCTGCGGCTCGACGAACCCCTCGCCGGTCAGCAGCACGGTGTCGGACAGGAAGCGCGCCAGTTCCGTGAGGTTGGCCGGGCCGCCCTCGACGAGGTAGCGCAGCGCCTCGGCCACGACACCCGCGGGCACGGACGACTCGGCCATCAGCTCGGCGTCGGGGACGGCCTCTCCGCCGAGCAGCACGGTCGGGATGCCGGAGGCCTTGAGCCGGGCGAGTCCGTCCTCCCAGGCGCGCTTGCCGCCCAGCAGTCGTACGACGGCGATGTCGGCGCCCTCGATCAGCCCCGGCAGTTCCTCCGTGACGTCCACGCGGGTCGGGTTGCCGATCCGGTAGGGCGCGCCGGAGGCACGGGCCGCCAGCAGATCGGTGTCGGCGGTCGACAACAACAACACTGTGCTCATGCGGGCGCTCCCGGTGGAATGAAAGGCAGTCCTTGCGGCGCGCCCGACTCGATGAGCCGCCACAGCGCGTCCGTGTCCGCGTGTTGTTCGATCAGATCGCCGAGCCGGTCGAGCTGCTCCTCGCGCAGCGCGGCGAACGACGTGTCGGCGGCCGGTACGAAGCGGCGGCCCGCGGCGGCCGCCACCTCGCGCAGAAACGCCCGCCGGAAACCGTCGGATTCCAGCGAGCCGTGCCAGTGCGTGCCCCAGACGGCGCCGACCCGGCAGCCGTCCAGGCTGTGTCCATTGCCATCAGAGATGAACGTGTCCCCACCGGTGACGTCGGCGACCCCGTGGTGGATCTCGTACCCCTCGACGTGCTCGCCGAGCGCCTCGCCGACGGGCCGGGTCAGGGTCTTCTCGCGGGCGAACCGCACCCGTACGGGCAGGACCCCGAGGCCGTCCACGCTGCCCTTGCGGCTCTCGACCTCGTCCTCGATGTGCTCGCCGAGGAGCTGGAAACCACCGCAGATCCCGAGGACCGGCCGCCCTTCCGTGGCCCTGCGCACCAGCGCGTCCGCGAGCCCCCGCTCGCGCAGCCACTCCAGGGCCTTCACGGTCCCCCGTGTCCCCGGAACGATCACGAGGTCGGCGTCCGCCAGCTCCTCGGGCCGGTCCACGAACCGGACGACGACACCGGGTTCGGCGGCGAGCGCGTCCACGTCGGTGAAGTTGGACATCAGCGGAATGGCACACACGGCGACCCGCAGCACGTCCTCGCCGAGCGGCGGCGCGACGACGGACTCGCGCACGGCCCCCCGAAGCGAGACCGCCATCCCGTCCTCCTCGTCGATCCCCAGTCCGTGCTGGAACGGAAGCACGCCGTACGTCCGCCGCCCGGTGAGGCCGTGCAGCATGTCGAGACCGGGTTCCAGCAGGGTGACGTCCCCGCGGAACTTGTTGACGAGGAATCCGGCGACCAGTTCCTGGTCCTCGGGGGAGAGCAGGGCGACGGTGCCGAAGAAGGAGGCGAAGACGCCGCCCCGGTCGATGTCGCCGACGATGAGAACGGGGAGCCGGGCGTTGCGGGCGATCCCCATGTTCACGATGTCGGTCCGCCGCAGATTGATCTCGGCAGGACTGCCGGCCCCCTCACAGATCACCGCGTCATACGTGCCCCGCAACTCGGCGAGGCAGTCCAGCACGGTGCCGAGGAGCGCCTCCTGACGACCGCCGTGCAGCCTTTTCCCGGGGGACACTGCACCTGATTGCGGCTGCGCCGCGGGCCCAGACCCCCCGAAGAAACCGCGCGCACTGAGTTCGCCCACCGGCTTGCCCATGAGCACGACCTGACTGCTCCGGTCGCTGCCGGGCTTGAGCAGGACGGGGTTCATCAGCGCGGTCGGCTCGATGCGGCACGCCTGGGCCTGCATGGCCTGCGCCCGGCCGATCTCGGCGCCCTCGCGCGTGACGAAGGAGTTCAGGGACATGTTCTGCGCCTTGAAGGGCGCGACCTTGACCCCCTGCCGCACCAGCCAACGGCAGATCCCGGCGGTGACGACGCTCTTGCCGGCGTCGGAGGTGGTGCCGGCGACGAGGAGACCACCGCTCATGACGTACGCCCCTTCTTCAGCATCCGTGCGGCCGCGCACACCCCGAGCGCGAGCCAGCTCACGCGCCGTGAGAGCCGTGCGGCGCGTTCGATGTCCTGGACCTGGACGGCGCGCCCCGCGCCGCCCAGTACCGGCCGGTGCTCCACGCGCCCCCCGTACGAGAGCGTCCCGCCCAGCCGCACCCCGAGCGCCCCCGCGAACGAGGCCTCCACGGGGCCGGCGTTGGGGCTCGGATGCTTGGCGGCGTCCGCGCGCCAGGCACGTACGGCTCCTCCCGGATCGCCGCCCGCCGCTGCCGCGAGCACGGCGGTGAGCCGCGCCCCCGGCCATCCGGCGAGGTCGTCGAGCCGAGCGGAGGCCCACCCGAAGCGCCGGTACCGGGGCGACTTGTGCCCGACCATCGCGTCGAGGGTGTTGACGGCCCGGAAGCCGACGAGCCCGGGCACACCGCCCACGGCTCCCCACACCAGCGCGCCCACCACGGCGTCCGAGGTGTTCTCGGCGACGGACTCGACGACGGCGCGCGCGATCCCGTCGGCGTCGAGCGCCTGCGGATCGCGCCCGCACAGATGGGGCAGCCGCGCACGGGCGGCCTCGACATCGCCCGCCTCCAGGGCGCGCCCGATGTGCCGGGCCTCCCGGGCGAGCGACGTCCCGCCGACGACGGCCCAGGTGGCGGCGGCGGTCAGGGCCACGGAGGCGGCGGTGGACGTACGTACGGAGCGAGCGGCGACGGCCCCGAGTGTCACGGCGCCGCCGGCGCACACGGCGGTGTGCAGCGCGCCCCACCCGCGGTGGTCCCGCCACAGCATCCGCTCCACGGCGCCCGCGGCCCGCCCGAACGCGGCGACCGGATGCCCGCGGCGCGGATCGCCGAGCAGGAGGTCACCGAGGAGGCCGGCGGCGGCGCCGTACGCGAAGACGCGATCGGCACCCATCGGCTCAGCCGACCGTGGGGTCGGACAGGGACCGGTTACTGAACCTCAAACGGCAGCCGCGCATGGCGATATGTCCTCACTCAGGGTGTCCGCGCCCTGGTTCGACGAGACCGGCGGCGAGAGTTCCTGGCTCCCGGGGAGTTCTTCCCCGGTGACAGTGGCGGGACCGCGCCGGAATCGCACCGGCTTCCTCTCCTGCCGCCGTACTGGCTCCGGCAGTCCACCACGCCCCCGGAACACCCGTCAACTTGCTCTTGACCTGCGGCGCTGCGGTGTGCTGAGCCCCACACCGCTGAAATATCGTCAGCAGCCCGAATCGGCGCTTTCTGCGCTCTTTCCGGGCGGGGAAGCTGGGAAGACTAGGGAGCGGCAGTACGAACGAATACGGCATGACGAACGCGGAGAGCGCCGACGAGCGGCATTGGGTGATTCGTTGCGGGGAGACGAACCTGGTGTGGCCGGGCCTCTGTTGCCTCCGGCAGCGGTGGGACACGGCGCTCGGGAGCGTCGCGGTGAAGACGCGGTGTCGGTGCGCTGACTGGTCGATATGGAGGTCGGTGTGGTCGGCAGGGAGTCATTGGTGCTCAAGTGGCACAAGAGCAGCTATTCGGGAGGAGACGCCGACGGTTGCGTCGAAGTGACCGTCGAGGGGGCGCACGTTCTGGTGCGTGACTCGAAACGGCGCACCGGCCCGGTGCTCGTCTTTCGCCGTGCTGCGTGGTGTGGTTTGCTGGCTGAACTTGAGAACCCGGCAGTGGACGGTTTCTGAAGATCCGTCCAGGGGACGGGAGGGACTCGCATGGGGGACAGGGCCAAGGAAGTCTCGGCACGCGCGGGTGGTCCCCGCACCCCGCGCCCATCGCTGTCGGCGGCGGCTCCGCTGGCGCTCTTCTCCCTGACCACGGGGGTGTTCGCGGTGGGCGTCGGCGCGCTCGCCGCACTGCTCGTACCGGGATCCACGGCACGAGCCCTCGTCTGGTTGGTGGTGACGATCGTCGCGGCGGCCGGCGCCGGTCTGTGGTGGGGCCTCACCCCGGTCACGGAGCGTCTGCGCGTCCTGGACCGGGCGGCGGCGGCTGTTCGTCCGCGGGGCTCGGGGACCCGCTGACCTCGGGTGCGCGCGCCGCCCCCGTGCGGCCGCGCAGGGCCCGGCCCACGCTCGCCGCGAGAGCGGTGACGACGGCCGCGCCGAGTGCCCCCAGCACCGTGGTGGTCAGCGGGGTCAGGGCGTCCAGCCCGAGGCTGGGCGCCATCCGGGCGGACACGGCGATGCTGAACAGCAGGACGCTGCCGCATGCCGTGCCCAGCAGCAGACGGACCGCCAGGAGCCGTATCTCGCCCTCGACCCGGGCGTTCTCCACCTCGATGAGGGCCTCCGCCCACTCCCGTCGCTGCATGGCGTACGCCTTGAGCGCGCAGTCGTCGAGGCCGGCGGCGCCGTCCTCGTCCGGGCCCGCGGTCCGCGGAGGTTCGCCCGCCGCGGCGAAACGGACCGCGCGCAGCTGCCTGCACCACTCAAGGAACCCGAAGACCGCCATGGGCCCTCCCCGTTGTCCGCCCGGGCCGTCCCTCCCGGGGTTCAGCTGTTGTCGAGACTCTCCTTGACCGTGTCGATCAGCTCGATCATCCGGTCGCCCTCGTGCGCCTTGTTGCTGATGTCCTCGAAGCACTCCTGGTAGCGCGCCGTCAGCTCCAGGTCGTCACGGTTGGACACGCTGCCGGTGGGGCCTTCGAGGTAGAGCAGGTCGTCGTCGTCCTTGAAGCCGAGCACGATGAACGAACTTGCCATGCTGTAATGCGCCCCCGCCGTGAACGGCAGCAGGCGCATGGTGACTCTGGGGTGCTGGGACATCGTCTTGAGGTGCTCCAGCTGGCGGCGCATCACGCCCGGACCGCCGATGACCCGTCGGATCACCGCCTCGTCCAGCACGATGTGCACCTCCGGACCGTGATCACCGTCGAAGATCCGCTCTTGCCGGGTGGTGCGCAGCTCCGCGGAGCGCCGGGCCACCTCGGCCGTCTCACGCGGGGCCAGTTGCGCCATCGCGTAGTCCTCGGTCTGGAACAGGGACGAGATGACGGCGGGGTGGTACGTGCGGATGGAGGTCGCGGCACTCTCGTACCCCAGGTACTGCGCGAACTGCGGCCGCACCATGTCGCTGTACTGCGCCCACCAGGACAACCCCTTGGAGCCGCGGGCGGCCTCCTCCAACTCGGCGACCAGTTGCGGCTCCGTGACGTTGTACAGCTGGAGCAGTGCGCGCAGATCCGTGACGCTGAGGCTGACCGCCCCGGCCTCCAGCCGGATGAGCTTGGACAGGGACCATTCCAGCGCGTCGGCGGCCTCCCGCTGGGTGAGACCGGCTTCCTCTCGCGCCTTGCGCAGCTCGATGCGGAGCCTGCGTCGATTCAGGCTCGGATCGATGTCCCTGGCCATGTCGCTCCTTGCTACACGTCGTCCTCGACTGGTCGAGCGGCCAACGTCGAGCAGCAATTCCCCTAATAGACTAGGTGAGTTGGGCGAGAGCTGCCAGAGGGCTTGCTATCTGACACCTGTCTCTTCGACGTGGTCGCGGTGCGATGTAGACCGTAGATAAACTGTGCGTAACAGGCAAATCCGCATATGCGCCTATATGGGCGTATTTGCGCTAAATAAGTGACGCATAAGCAAGCCCCCGCAGTGAAAAACACTGCGGGGGCTTTACGCGAGCGCCCGAAGGGGCGGATGAGGCGGGGGTCTCAGGCCACGATCAGATAGATCCCGTATCCCACGGCCGCCGCGCACGCGGCGAAGCAGGCGTAGGCACCGGTGACCGCCACGGCGGCGGCGCCGCCGGTGGCCGATTCCTTCTTGGTGAGGCCCGCGACGCCCAGGGTGAACAGGGCCACCAGCGCCACGGTGACCACGAGGCTGACGCCGAACACGGAGCCGAGGGCTGCCCAGTCGATCTTCATGATGGTGCTTCCTTCGTAACCGAACGCGCGGGGCTCAGACGGTGGCGGCCGGCGGGGTCGCCGGGTCGGCGGTGGCGGCCGGGGAGGGGATGGTGACAGCCGGGGAGGGGATGGTGGCCGCCGGAGGCGGGGTCACGGCGTTGATCGCCGTGGTCACCACACCGGCCGGCTCCTCGGTGTCGTTGACGTTGGTGTGGTCGACGACCTGGCGACGGGACACGACCCAGATCGCGACGCAGGAGGCGACCAGGAAGACGGCGACGAGCGCGGTGCCCCAGTCGCCCAGGCCGGTCACCCACTCGGAGCCGGCGCCGACCAGGGCCGCGGCCGGCAGTGTGAGCGCCCAGGCGACGAACATCCGGGTGGCCGTCGACCAGCGGACGACGCCGCCCTTGCGGCCGAGACCGGCACCCATCACCGAGCCGGAGACCGAGTGCGTGGTGGAGAGGGAGAAGCCGAGGTGGGAGGAGGCCAGGATGACCGTGGCCGCACTGGTCTGAGCGGCGAAGCCCTGCTGCGGCTGGAGGTCGGTCAGGCCCTTGCCCATCGTGCGGATGATGCGCCAGCCGCCGAGGTAGGTGCCGAGCGCGATGGCGAGACCGGCGGAGAGGATGACCCAGGTGGGAGGGTCGGAGTCGGGGGCGACGGCGCCACCGGCGACCAGGGCGAGGGTGATGATGCCCATCGTCTTCTGCGCGTCGTTGGTGCCGTGGGCCAGGGAGACCAGGCCGGCCGAGGCGATCTGGCCGGCGCGGTAGCCCTTCTCCGCGGCCTTGCCGTCGGCCTTCTTGCCGAGCGTGTACGACAGGCGGGTCGCGAGCATCGCGGCGACGCCCGCCACGACCGGGGCGGCGACCGCCGGGATCAGCACCTTGGTGACGAGCGCGTCACCGTGGACGGCGCCGGTGCCGGCGGAGGAGATCGTGGCGCCGATCAGACCGCCCATGAGGGCGTGCGAGGAGCTGGACGGAAGTCCGACGAGCCAGGTCAGCAGGTTCCAGAGGATCGCGCCGACCAGGGCGGAGAATATGACCTCTGGACGTATGCCGCTCTCGTCGACGAGGCCCTTGGAGATCGTGTTGGCGACCTCCACGGACAGGAAGGCGCCGACGAGGTTCAGTGCGGCGGACATCGCCACCGCCATCTTGGGCTTCAGGGCGCCGGTCGAGATGGTCGTCGCCATCGCGTTGGCTGTGTCGTGGAAACCGTTCGTGAAATCGAACACGAGAGCGGTGACGATCACGATTCCGAGGAGGAGCGTGATGTGTTCCATTTACCCAGGCTTCTGTGAAAGGTCATTGGCTTGTGGACCGTAGGCAACCTGGGTGAACAAAAGGTGAACTGGGGCGGGCCGCGGGGTGTACCGATAGGGGTGCCGCCGCTCCGTTTATGGCGGGGCGGCGGCGGTCGCGCTCTCGAACGAAGGCGGAATTTCGGCCTCCGGAAGCCTACGGGAGCCTTCGGGAGTCCTCCGCCGGCCGCCCGGCTAGCGCGTCGCGAACCTCTTCAACTGCGTCTGGGATCCGTTGAAGAGATTCTGGTCACCCGGCAGGCTGCCGCTGTTGTCGTACTGCCAGAACGTCCAGAACGACCAGCCGGCCGGCAGTGACCCCGCGTCCCCGGAGTTGTGGCGGGCGATCCACAGGGCGTGGTTCGGGGCGAAGGCGCGGCTGCTGCCGGTGCAGGTGTTCCACCAGTGGGCGGTGGTGTAAATCACCGGGCGACGGCCGGTCTCCCGCCGGATCTCGTCGCTGAACGACCTGATCCAGTCGACCATCGCGGCCGCGCTCAGGCCGTAGCACTTGGCCTTGCCGTACGGGTTGTACTCGATGTCGAGCGCGGGCGGAAGCGTCCGGCCGTCGGCATGCCATGCGCCGCCGTTGCGTACGAAGTACGCGGCCTGGGTGGCGCCGGACGACTTGTCGGGCACGGCGAAGTGGTACGCGCCGCGGAGTATGCCTGCGTCGCGGGCGCCGTTGTACTGCCGGCCGAAGTACGGGTTGCGGTAGGTGGTGGACTCGGTCGCCTTGATGTATACGAACCTGGCGCCCCTGGCCTTCGCTCCGGCCCAGTCGATGTTCTTCTGGTGCGAGGAGACGTCATGTCCCTGCGGCTTGCCCGCCGCCGAGACCGGGATCTCGGCGAGGGCGGTTCCCCCCAGGGTGAGTGCGGTCACGGACAACGCGGCTGCGATGACGCGGGCACGACGGCAGGACGGTTTGCGATCACGGGCCATGTTTCCCCCCGGAATGGCGACGTGCACGACAAATCGTCCAGAGGCTACTGGAAGATCCGTGAAAGCCGGTCTATCACCGGCCAATCCCCGCTTGAATGCGATGTATCCGTATATGCGCCCTTACGGACGCGCGGCCTCCGCCCTACAGTGCGTCCGGTCACCGGCGGGCCGGACCCCCGACTGGCAGGATCGCGGCATGGCTGAGCAGCGGCGCGACGCACGAGACGTACGGGAGGACGCACAGGGTGGACGGGGGCGAGGGGCGCCGGGCGCGGCCGGCGAAATGGCGGCGGCGTGGGACGAACTCGTCGCGACGGCCCGGCGGACCGTGTCCGACGGGCTGGTCGTCGGCACGTCCGGCAATGTCTCCGTACGCGTCGGCGACACCGTGCTGGTCACGCCGACGGGAGTGCCCTACGAGCGGCTGACCCCGGGCGACGCGGTCGGGGTCGACCTCGACGGCCGGCAGGTGCTCGGCTCGCTGCGGCCCACGAGCGAACTGCCGATGCATCTGGCGGTCTACCGCACGACGGGGGCGCGTGCCGTCGTCCACACGCACGCCGTGCACGCGACGGCCGTCTCCACGCTGGTACGGGAGTTGCCGCTGATCCACTACATGGCCGGCGCGGTCGGTGGTGCCGTCCGGGTTGCCCCGTATGCGACATATGGCACGCCGGAGTTGGCCGAGAACATGCTCCGTGCGCTCACGGACCGCACGGCATGCCTCCTCCAGAACCACGGCACGATCGCCCACGGGGCGTCCTTGGCCGAGGCGTACGACCGCACGGCCCAGCTGGAGTGGATGTGCCGCGTGTGGCTGACGGCGTCGTCGGTACCGGGCCTGTCGCCCACGTTGCTCACGCCCGAGCAGGTGGCGGAGGCGGGGGAGCGGCTGCGGGGGTACGGGCAGCGCCGGAAGTAGGGGAAGCTGCTTCCGCTGCCCCTAGGTCCTGTCGTCAAACTCCCGCCTGCCGGGCGACGCCTGGCACGCACGCTCGCCGCGTTGCCGAAATGCCCTAGTAGCTCCTCCCCCAAGCTCTCGGCTTCGCTCGAGCAGGGGGGACCCCCATCGAGGACCTTCCGGCGCCTTGCGATCGCACGCTCCCCCAAGCTCTCGGCTTCGCTCGAGCAGGGGGACCCCCATGACGCCGCCCGGCCCGCCCTGCGGGCGGACGACGGGAGTTTGACGACAGGGCCTAGCGCCTGGAAGCGCAGGTTCCGGGCCCTGGGGAAGTGCCCTCGGTGACACCGGCGGAGCCGCCCGCTGGCCGGGTGCGGGCTCCGCCGGGACACTGGATGCGTGCGTACTGCCAAAGCGGCGGCCGCAGCCGTCACCGTAGCCATCGCCGCCGGCGCCGCCGGCCTCGCCGCGGGCCGCTTCGCCAGCGACGCCGCGCTCAAGGCGGTGCCGGGCCGCCCGCTGCCCACGGAACCCCGCCTCACCGTGCACTCCACGGCGGCCGGCCGGATCACGCTCACCCGTGACCTGGCCTCCCAGCGCCCTGGTACCTACGGTCTGGCCGGCGACGGCTCCCACGCGATCGTCGGCCCGGTCCTGCACACCGCCCCGCACTCCGCCGACACCGTCGTGCGCCGGCTGGAGAGCGTCACCCATGGCGTGCTCGAACCCGGCGACAAGGCCTGGCTCACCCCCAACCTGTACATCGGCAACCCGAGCGCCGCCCTCGGCCTCGAACACGCCGAGGTCGAGGTGCCCGGCGAACTGGGGACGCTGCCCGCCTGGCTGGTGCCCGGCGTCCGCGACACCTGGGTGATCACCGTGCACGGGCTCGGCACCACCCGGGAGCACCCCATGAACGTCATGGGGTTCCTCGGCCGCCACCACTTCACGGTCCTCGACCTCGCCTACCGCGGCGACCTCGGCGCACCGCGCCCCCCGGACGGACTGAACCATCTCGGCGAGACCGAGTGGCGCGACGTGGACGCCGCCATCCGCTACGCCGTGCGCCAGGGCGCGCGGCGCCTCGTCCTGCACGGCTGGTCCATCGGCGCCACCATGGCGCTGCGCGCCGCCGCGTACTCGCCGCTGCGCGAGCGGATCTCCGGGCTCGTCCTCGACTCGCCCGTGCTCAGGTGGGAGACCACGCTGCGCGCCCTCGCGTCGGCCCGCCACACCCCCGGCGCGCTGCTGCCGCTGGCCGTCCGGGCCGCCCAGGGCCGCACCGGTCTGCACGGCGACCGCGACCACGGGGCCTTCGCCCCCGACCAGCTCCAGGTGCCGGTACTGATCTTCCACGGCCCCGATGACACGATCGCCCCCTGGGCGCCCTCCCGCCGCCTCGCGGAGTGCCGCGGGGACCTGGTCACGCTGCACACGGTCCGGAACGCTCCGCACGGCGCGATGTGGAACGCGGACCCCGGCACCTACGAAGAGGCCATGCGGCGCTTCCTGACTCCGCTGATGTGACGGTCGCCGCCGGGGGTGCTGACCTCCTCAAACGCAGGACGGGCTGATTTATCAGCCTGTCTGGGGGGTCCCCCCTGCTCGAAGAGCTTGGGGGAGTTTGAGGACGAGGCCGTCAAGGCCGACAGCGGGGGTCCGGGGGCGGCAGCCCCCAGGGACGGGAAGGGTAGGGGCGGCGGGGGCGAGACCAACTCAGTAGCGGGGTGCAGGCTCGGATCCCAGCGGGGTCCAGGGGGCGGAGCCCCTTGGCGGGGGAGAGCAGGGGCCGTCCGGCCCCTCCCACCCCCGGGGCGCCCCCTTCCGTTTAGCGCTCCCGGCAAGGCCTTTCCCGCTCCGCACCCCCTCGCCGGACCCCGTGCGTTGGCCAGCCCTGTCGCCCGCCGTGACATTCCGTTTGGGTTTTCGGACCGTCAACCGCAAGACTGCACCCGTGACGTCCCGTAACCCGCGCGACTCCAGGCTCCGACTCGTCGGCCCGCGGCCCCTGGCCGCCGCTCCCCGAGCGGTGACCCAGCATCGCTCGCGCCGCCCCGCCCCCCGGCCGCCCGAGGGCACCCCTCCGCCCGCGGAACTTGCCAGAATGGCCCGCACCTGCCTGGCCGACGCGGCCAGTGTCGCCCGCTGGGCCGACGCCATGCTCCGCCCGGGCCGCGACGGCGCTACCTCCGACGGCAAGGGCACCCTCTCCGACGCCACCGCCGAACGCGCCGCGGCCGACCTCGGCCTGACCGTCGCTCAGGTCCGCGCGGACTGGGACACCGCCCGCCTGGCCGGCCTCGTCGAGGTGCACGGCGACAGCGCCCGCCCCGGCTGGCGGCTGCGCGCCTGGAACCGCGACGACTCCGCCGTGCTGCGTGGTTGGGTCGCCTTCTTCGACGCCTGGTCGCTCGCCTACCCCGAGCCCGCGGACCGAGAGCACGCCGCCGTCGCCGAGGTCGTCTCGGCCATGCCCCAGGTGCTCTCCTTCCTCCAGCTGTCCGCGGGGCCCGTCCCCGTCGAACAGCTCCTCGACCTCCTCGAACAGCGGGTCACGGAACTGCGCACCGAGCGGTGCGAGATCGTCTACGGTCCCCAGCCCGAGCCGGTCCAGAACTCCGCCGAGGACACCCCGCTCGCCCCGCTCCTCGACTGGGCCCTCGACGCGCTCGCCTACGTCGGCGCCCTCACCTGCGCCGAGGGGCAGGCCACCCTCACCCCGCTCGGCAGCTGGGCGGTCTGGGTCAAACTGGAGCAGATCTGCGTCGCCGCGCAGAGCCCCGCCGGGAACATCGAGCAGAACGCCGAGGACATGCTCCGCGGCTGCGCCCAGCTGCGCCCCAACGCGGCCCGCGCCGAGTACCGCGCCTGGCTCGCCGCCCGCACCGTCGGCAGCGCCGTCACCGAACTCCTGGACGCCGCCCGGGGCGAGGACGCCCTCCTGCGCGGACTGGCCTTCGAGGCGCTGCGCGTGGTCGGCGCCCCCGCCGAGCCCGATGTGCGCGACGCCGCCGACGAGACCCCGCTGCGCCCCTACGCCCTGCTCTGGCTCGCCGAGCACGACGGCACCGACCCGGAGGACGCCCCCGCGGTGCTCACCCGGGAGGAGGCCACCTGGCTGTGGGTCGACACCGCCGCCGCCGTCGCCGACCACGGTGAAGCGCCACTCCTCGTACGGCACTTGGAGTCCGCGGTGCAGCCCACCGTGCCCGCCCTGCTCGACGAGGTGCGCGCCGTCGGGCATCCCCGCACCGTGCAGGTACTGGTCGCGCTCGCCGCCGCCCACCCGGACCCGGCGCTCGCCAAGGCCGTGCGCCGCGCCGCGTTCCAGGTCCACACCGGCGGTAGCTGACTGCTCGTCAGACCGCTATCTCGGGGGCGTACGTGCCGAAACTCCAGATGTTGCCCTCGGTGTCCCGGGCCATGTAGTCGCGCGAGCCGTACGCCTGGTCCGTCGGGGGCATCAGGATCTCCGCGCCGTGCTCCACGGCCCGTTGGTGGTGTGCGTCGACGTCGTCCACGACGATGTACACCCCGCACGGGCCCGCGCCCCTCATCGCCTCGTCGAAGGCGCCGCCGTGGCCCTTCGAGCCGAGCATCACCGCTCCGTTGCCCTGCGCCAGCTCGGCGTGCAGCACCGAGCCGTCCTCGCTCTCGTACACCGACAGCTCCGTGAAGCCGAAGGCCTCGGTGAGCTGCTTGATCGCCGCCTTCGCGTCCACGTACAGCAGCGTCGGGTAGATGCTCGGACGCCTGCCGTCCATGCCCGCCATCCCGATCACTCCCTCCGGTGTCCCGGCCGGAATCACGGCCTGGCGCCCAGTCTCGCACCGGCCACTGACAACGCCCCCGAAGCCGGCGGGACAGGCCGAGCCGGGCCGCGCCGGCGGGCGCACCGCCCGCCGCGTTCGTCGTCCCGCGGCGCCATCCTCGTACGGTCCACGGAGCCCGGTGCCGGGCCATGGCCCGAAAGGGCGACACACCGGCCGCGTCACCCGCCCGTACGCCGTGCCCGCCCCTACGCTCCGCGCGTCCCGGCACCTGACGGTGCGCCGGAGAGTGCGAGTGGCGTCACACCACGGACAGGGGCGACGAGCGTCACACGGACTGACAGGGCAATGAGCATCACAGTGCCGGACCCCCGCACACAGGAAAAGCGCTTGCACGGCCCCGTTAGACTTGGCCCATGGCCATTCTCCTCGCGCATTAGACGGCGGGAACGTCCTCAGCCGCCCATCCCGCCACATCCATCCGCCCTGGAGTCTGTCCGTGATCTCCGCCTCCGGTATCGAGCTGCGCGCCGGTGCCCGCATCCTCATCGAGAACGCCTCCTTCCGTGTCGCCAAGGGCGACCGCATCGGTCTGGTCGGTCGCAACGGCGCGGGCAAGACGACCCTCACCAAGGTCCTCGCCGGTGAGGGCATCCCGGCCGCGGGCACCGTCACCCGCTCCGGCGAGGTCGGCTACCTCCCGCAGGACCCCCGCACCGGCGACCTCGACGTGCTGGCCCGCGACCGCATCCTGTCCGCGCGCGGCCTCGACGTCCTGATCCGCAAGATGCGCGAGAACGAACAGCGCATCGCCACCGGTCAGGGCGCCACCCGCACGAAGGCCCTCAAGCAGTACGAGCGCCAGGAGACGGAGTTCCTCACCAAGGGCGGGTACGCCGCCGAGGCCGAGGCCGCCACCATCGCCGCCGCGCTCAACCTGCCCGACCGGGTGCTCGGCCAGCCGCTCCACACGCTCTCGGGTGGTCAGCGCCGCCGTATCGAGCTGGCCCGGATTCTCTTCTCCGACGCCGACACGCTGCTGCTCGACGAGCCCACCAACCACCTCGACGCCGACTCGATCATCTGGCTGCGCGACTACCTCAAGACCTACCGCGGCGGCTTCATCGTCATCTCCCACGACGTCGACCTGGTCGAGACGGTCGTCAACAAGGTGTTCTACCTGGACGCCAACCGCGCCCAGATCGACGTCTACAACATGGGCTGGAAGCTCTACCAGCAGCAGCGCGAGGCCGACGAGAAGCGCCGCAAGCGCGAGCGCGCCAACGCCGAGAAGAAGGCCGCCGCCCTCAACGCGCAGGCCGACAAGATGCGCGCCAAGGCCACCAAGACGGTCGCCGCGCAGAACATGGCCCGCCGCGCCGACAAGCTGCTGTCCGGTCTGGAGGCGGTGCGCCAGTCCGACAAGGTCGCCAAGCTCCGCTTCCCGGAGCCCGCGCCCTGCGGCAAGACGCCTCTCATGGCCGAAGGCCTGTCGAAGTCGTACGGCTCGCTGGAGATCTTCACCGACGTCGACCTGGCCATCGACAAGGGTTCGAGGGTCGTCATCCTGGGCCTCAACGGCGCCGGCAAGACCACCCTGCTGCGTCTGCTCGGCGGGGTGGAGCAGCCCGACACCGGCGAGGTCGTCCCCGGCCACGGCCTCAAGCTCGGCTACTACGCGCAGGAGCACGAGACCCTGGACGCCGACCGCACGGTCCTGGAGAACATGCGCTCGGCCGCACCTGACATGGACCTCGTGGAGGTCCGCAAGGTGCTCGGCTCGTTCCTGTTCTCCGGCGACGACGTCGACAAGCCCGCCGGTGTGCTCTCCGGCGGCGAGAAGACCCGTCTCGCCCTCGCCACCCTGGTCGTCTCCTCCGCGAACGTCCTGCTCCTGGACGAGCCGACCAACAACCTCGACCCCGCCAGCCGCGAGGAGATCCTCGGCGCCCTGCGCACCTACAAGGGCGCCGTCGTCCTCGTCACGCACGACGAGGGCGCGGTCGAGGCGCTCCAGCCGGAGCGGATCATCCTGCTGCCCGACGGTGTCGAAGACCTGTGGGGCGCCGACTACGCGGACCTCGTGGCCCTCGCCTGAGTCGCCTGAGAGTCCGCCCCCGGGCCCGGAGCGGTCGTCACCGCCCGGCCGGGGCCGGTCAGCGCCGCTTGATCGAATGACTGATCCACTGTGTATGGATCATTCGGCCCATCCGTGATCCATCATCTGTGTGAGATCTCCTCATACCGGGGTGTGTCCTACACCGATTCGACGGCCGAGCCCTTTCACGCCAAGGGCTCGGCCGTTGTACGTCGCTGACCTGCTGCTTCCCGGATGAACCCGTTCGGGTGTACGGACGCCATAGCGCGGAACCAGTGATTCCACTCGTGGGGATGTGCTCCTGTCGTCACAACCTTGTCGCACGGACCTTGCCGAATGGGTGGCCATCGCGCCCCCGAGGGGTGATCATGAGGGGACCAGAGCGCACTTCCCATGAGGAGGCACGGGTGGCCGAGACTCTGAAGAAGGGCAGCCGGGTGACCGGCGCCGCGCGCGACAAGCTCGCGGCAGACCTGAAGAAGAAGTACGACTCCGGTGCGAGCATCCGGGCGCTGGCCGAGGAAACCGGCCGCTCGTATGGCTTTGTTCACCGGATGCTCAGCGAGTCGGGCGTCACGCTGCGTGGGCGTGGCGGGGCGACGCGGGGCAAGAAGGCCACGTCGGCCTGACGCCGGGCGGCCCATCGGCTTCGGTGGTGGCCACCCGGTCGGTCAGGTGACCGATCGGGTGGTTACTGTGCAGTCACTTGTGGATGGCGTGGTACGGCATCCACTCCTGACCGCACCCATCGGAGGCGCCCCATGGCTTCGCTCGACCCGGTACTCGACAAGGACGGCGTACGGCTCACCGTCGACGAGGCGATCGCCACGGTGACGCTGACCAACCCGGCCAAGCTCAATGCCCAGAGCCCCGCTCTGTGGCGGGCGTTGGCGGAGGCCGGACGTGCGCTGCCCGGATCCGTCCGCGTGGTCGTGCTGCGCGCCGAGGGCAAGTCGTTCTCGGCGGGGCTCGACCGGCAGATGTTCACGCCCGAGGGGATCGAAGGCGAACCGACCTTCATCGACCTCGCGCGCAGCGATGACGCCGAGCTGGACGGGGCCATCGCCGAGTACCAGGAAGGGTTCACCTGGTGGCGGCGCAACGACATCGTGTCCATCGCCGCCGTGCAGGGGCATGCGATCGGTGCGGGGTTCCAGCTCGCCCTCGCCTGTGACCTGCGCGTCGTCGCGGACGATGTGCGGTTCGCCATGCGCGAGACGAGCCTGGGCCTCGTACCGGACCTCACCGGCACCCATCCGCTGGTGAGCCTGGTCGGCTACGCCCGCGCGCTGGAGATCTGCGCGACGGGCCGCTTCGTCCTGTCCGAGGAAGCCGTGAGCACCGGGCTGGCGAACATCGCCGTGCCGCGCGAGCAGCTCGACGACACCGTACGGGACCTGGCGTCCGCACTGCTCGCGGCGCCCCGGGACGCGGTGATCGAGACCAAGGCACTGCTGCGCGGGGCGCAGGAGCGGTCGTACGAGGAGCAGCGCGCCGCGGAGCGGGCCGCGCAGGCACGGCGACTGCGGGACCTGGCCGGCGTCGGCGACTGAGCGCTCCACTGGAAGCGCGGTAATACGCCACCCGCGGGCTCAGACACCACCCCCGGGGCGTCCACCGGACGCCCCGGTCGACAGCCCCCCGGACATCCCCGGGGAATCGACCGCTGTCACGAGCACGGCGACCGACGGGTGGTCCGGCAAGGCCTCCGTCACCCCTCCCCGCACCGCACGGGCCACGTCCACCGCTCGCCGGTCCGTCGCGACCGCCAGTTCCACCCGGACATGGCGGCGCGGCAAGGCCGTACCGCCCCGCTGTTCCTCGATGTGCACCGCGCGTCCCGGACCGCCGAAAATGCCGGTGAGGCGGCTCACGCCCGGGACGGACCGGGCCGCCGCGGCCACCGCCGACTCGTCGCGGCCCAGCACCGGATCCGGCTTGGCAGGGGGCGGCGGCTCGGGGCTCAGTCCGACGGCCGGCTCCCCATCCAGCAGGTCCGTCACCCGCAGGTCCACCTCGGTGACCTGGAGACCGAGCCGCTCGGCCGCCGCCGTCGCCAGGACCGAGCGGAGGCGGGCCGCGGTCGTGGGAAGCGGTTCGGCCTCCGAAGCGGTGGGGTCCGCGGCGACCGCGAAATCCGCGCTGACCCGCAGCGGTCCGGGCGGCAGCGCGCTCGGCGGAGGCGGCACCGCCGGCTCGTATGTCTCCTCCGGATCCGCCAGTGCGATCCGGATCGCGCCGGTCCGCACCCCCCGCACCCCCTCGGCCGCGCGCCGCAGGGCCGATCCGGCCGCGGCCTCGGCGATCCACGCGCCGTCGCGCGGGCCGCCCAGCGGCAGCAGCCGCCCCAGCCCGACCTGCCGTCGTACAGCCTGCGACCATCGCTCCGCCGTCATTCCTCCAGCCTGCCGTATCCCCGGGGCGCATTCGCGTAATGCCTCCTAGTGTGGGTGGAGGAGGACGACCGAAAGGGACGTACGGCTATGACCGAGATGACGGAGCAGAACCGGCCGGAGACGACCTCCGAGAGTGCGAAGGAGACGCCGCAGACGCGCAAGCCCACCCGGCGGGGTGGCGGCGACCCGGCGACCAGAGGACGGACGACCATCGCCGATGGCGTGGTGGAGAAGATCGCCGGGCTGGCGGCGCGTGAAGTGCCCGGCGTGTACGACATGGGCGGCGGGTTCGGCCGAGCCCTCGGCGCCGTGCGCGAGCGGGTGCCGGGCGGCGGTGCGAGGTCGGTCACACGGGGTGTGAAGGCCGAGGTCGGCGAAGTGCAGACCGCGCTCGACCTGGAGATCGTCGTCGAGTACGGCGTGTCCATCACCGAAGTCGCGCGCGCCGTGCGCGAGAACGTCATCGCGGCCGTCGAGCGCATGGCCGGACTGGAGGTCGTCGAGGTCAACATCGCCGTCAGCGATGTCAAGCTGCCCGAGGAAGAGGAAGAGGAGTCGGAGACTCGGCTCCACTGATCGGGTGACCGTGAGCTGAGGAGCGCAGGATGAGCTTGGCCGTGATCGGCATGATCGCCGGAATGGCGCTGGGCTTCGCCGGGTACTTCGGCGGGTTCGGCGCGTTCCTGCTGGTGGCTGCCCTCGGCGCCGTCGGCTTCGTGGTGGGTCGGTTGGTGGAAGGGGATCTGGACCTCGGTGACTTCTTCCGCCCCCGTGACGGCCGGCGGCGGTGACGCGTGTCCGCTCCGACCGGTGAGCGTGAGGAGGGCGGCGAGGCCCGGCGGCACCCGACCGTGGTTCCGCCGGCCGAGCGCGGCGCCACCCGGATCGCCGACCGGGTCGTCGCGAAGATCGCCGCGCAGGCGGCGCGGGAGGCGCTGGACAGGCTGCCGCCGGACGCCGCGCCGCCGCACGCCATGGTGGTCGTGCACCATGACGTCGCGCACGTCCGCGTCAGTGTCGAACTCGACTATCCCTCCGATATCGGCGCCCAGTGCCGTGCGGTGCGTCGCCGGGTCGCCGAGCGGGTAGGCGCCTTGGCGGGGATGGAGGCGCACGAGGTGGCCGTCCAGGTGGAGCGGCTGCATCCGACACCGGCACACGGGAGGGCGCAATGAGCGAGTCCCAGGGCCACGAAGGCACCCAGAGGCTTCCGGTCATGGAGAAGGCCGCGGACGGCGGACTCGGGCAGTCCTCGTCCGCGGCGGCATACGAGCCGGCGGAGGGGACGGACGGCGCAGGCGGCCGCTTCTGGTCGGCGCGCCGGGTCCCCGCGGGCATCGTCGCGCTGCTCCTGCTGATCGGCGCGGGCCTGTTCCTGTACGACATCGCGGCCGTCCGCGCCCACCGGCCCGCCATGCGCTGGCGCAGGACGCTCGCCAGGGAGCTCGCCGAGCGCCCCCTCGACGACACCTGGGTGCTCGTCGGCGCGGGCGTGGTGGCGGTCCTCGGCATCTGGCTGCTGGTGCTCGCCGCCACGCCCGGGATGCGTGCCGTGCTGACGATGCGCCCGGCGCACACCGACGTACGGGCCGGACTGCACCGGGACGCCGCCGCGACGGTGCTGCGCGACCGGGCCATGGAGGTCTCCGGGGTGCAGTCGGTACGCGTCCGGATGCACCGCAGGAGGGCCGACGTGCGGGCCGTGTCGCACTTCCGGGAACTCGACGCCGTACGCGCCGATGTCGACGGTACGCTCGCCGACGCCGTCCGGGGGCTCGGGCTGGCCCGGCCGCCCGCGCTGTCGGTGCACGTGCGACGGCCCGGACGGAAGGGGTGAGGCGCGGTGCTGCGGATCGTCAACCGTGTGCTGATCGGACTCGTCGGGCTGGTCCTGGTCGTTCTCGGCGGCTCCGTGCTCGCCGTCGGTCTGGGCGCCTCATCGCCCTCGTGGTGGATCCACCAGGGTCCGCACGACGTCCTGCTCAGCGACGCCGAGCGCACCCGGTGGCAGGGCGAAGGCTGGTGGTGGCCGACTGTCCTCGCCGCCCTAGGCATCCTCCTCCTGCTCGCCCTGTGGTGGCTGTCGGCGGTGCTGCGACGGCGCCGGCTCGCCGAGGTGCTCGTCGACACCGGCGACGGCGAGGGCGCCCTGCTGCGCGGGCGGGCTTTGGAGGGCGTACTGGCGGGCGAGGCGGGGCAGTCGGACGGTGTCCAGCGGGCGCATGTGCTGCTGACCGGGCGGCGCAGCGCGCCCGAGGCACGGGTGCGGCTCCTGCTGGAACCGCACGTGGACCCCGGGGAGGCCCTCCACCGCCTGACCACCGAGTCGCTCGCCCACGCCCGCGACTCCGCGGGACTGGCGAAGCTGCCGACGGAGGTACGGCTGCGTGCGGCCAAGCACCGGCCGGAACGGGTGAGTTGACCCCTCCGGCAGGGAGCCGCCGCACCGGTGGCTGCGTGGCCGCACGGGGCGGTGCTTGCGCCTGTGGTGATCTGGTGTCGTGGTGGTCGGCGGGTGGTGGGCGCTGCCGCTGAGGTTGCCTCCCCCAGGCTCTTCGAGCAGGGGGTACCCCCAGCGCCCACCCTCCCCCAAGCTCTCGGCTTCGGTCGAGCAGGGGGGACTCCCATCGCCCCAGCGGCACGACTGCCCGCAGCTACGGCTGCCTTGTCCGGGTGCGGAGTCGTGCGGTTGCTAGAACCCGTGCCGGGAACCGCCGTCCACCGGCAGCATGATGCCCGTCAGGTACGACGCCGCCGGCGAGAGCACGAACGCCGCGGTGCGGCCGAACTCCTCCGGGGTGCCATAGCGGCGCAGCGGGATACGGGCCTCGTTGGCCGCGCGTGCCGCTTCCGGGTCGGCGGAGAGGCCGTCGAGCTCGCGGACGCGGTCCGTGTCGATACGGGACGGGAGCAGGCCGACGACGCGGATGCCGCGCGGCCCGAGTTCGTCCGCGATGGACTTGGCGAAGCCCGCGAGGCCGGGGCGTAGACCGTTGGAGATGGTCAGACCGGGGATCGGCTCGTGCACGGACGCGGACAGCACGAAGCCGATGACGCCGCCCTCGGTCAGCTCCTCGGCGGCCGCACGGGCCAGCCGCACCGCACCCAGGAACACCGAGTCGAACGCGGCCCGCCACTGCTCGTCCGTGTTGCCGGCGAGATGGCCGGCCGGCGGGCCGCCGACGCTGATGAGGATGCCGTCGAAGCCGCCGAAGTGCTCGCGCGCCGCGGCGATCAGCCGGGCCGGAGCCTCGGGGTCGGCGTTGTCCACCCCCACACCCACCGCGTTCTCGCCCAGTTCGGCCGCGGCCTCGGCGGCCCGCTGCTCTTCGCGGCCGGTGACGACCACCTTCGCCCCGTCGCCGACGAGTTCCCGCGCGGCCGCGTTGCCGAGCCCGCGGGTGGCGCCGGTGACGATGTACACACGGTCCTTCAAGCCAAGATCCATGGTCCCTATCCTGCCTTCTCGCTTCCGAACAGTGCGAGGGCGGTCCCTACCAGGCCGAGATGGCTGAAGGCCTGGGGGAAGTTGCCGAGCAGGCGGTCGGTGGCCGGGTCGTACTCCTCGGCGAGCAGCCCGACGTCGTTGCAGAGCCCCACCAGCCGTTCGAACAGCTCGCGGGCCTCGTCCCTGCGGCCGATGAGGTCCAGGGCGTCCGCGAGCCAGAACGAGCAGACGAGGAAGGTGCCCTCCTTGCCGGGCAGCGGGTCCACGTCGGTGCCCTCCGTGCTGTACCGGCGCATGAGACCGTCGGGCGCGAGTTCCGCGCGCACCGCGTCGATCGTGCCGGTCACCCGTGGGTCGTCCGGCGGCAGGAAGCCCACGCGGGGAATCAGCAGCAGCGCGGCGTCCAGCGCGCTCGAGCCGTAGTACTGCGTGAACGTGTTCCGCTCGCGGTCGTAGCCGCGCTCGCACACCTCCCGGTGCACCTCGTCGCGCATGGCGCGCCAGCCCTCGAGGTTGCCTTCGAGTCCGGGGTGCCTCTCCATGACGCGGACGGCACGGTCGGCGGCGACCCATGCCATCACCTTCGAGTACACGAAGTGGCGGCGTCGGCCGCGCACCTCCCACAGCCCCTTGTCCGGCTGCCGCCACGCCGACCGCAGGAACTCCATCAGGGCGCACTGCATGCGCCACATGTGCGACTTGACCGGCAGGCCCGAACTCCGCGCCAGCGTCAGCGAGTCGATGACCTCGCCGTACACGTCGAGCTGGAACTGCCGCACCGCCTCGTTGCCGATCCGGACCGGTGCCGAGCCGTGGAAGCCGGGCAGCCAGGACAGCTCGTACTCGGGCAGCCGCCGCTCGCCCGAGAGCCCGTACATGATCTGCAGGTCCGCGGGGTCGCCGGCGACCGCGCGCAGCAGCCAGTCGCGCCACGCCTCGGCCTCCTCGTGGTAGCCGGCCGCCAGGAGCGCCTCCAGGGTGAGCGTCGAGTCGCGCAGCCAGCTGTAGCGGTAGTCCCAGTTGCGGACGCCGCCCATCGTCTCGGGCAGCGAGGTGGTGGGGGCCGCGACGATGCCGCCGGTGGGCGCGTAGGTGAGGGCCTTGAGGGTGATCAGGGAGCGGACCACCGTGTCCCGGTGCGGCCCGTGGTAACGGCACTGCCCCGTCCACGCGCGCCAGTCCGCGACGCTGGACTCCAGCGCGTCGAACGGGTCGACGAACCTGGGGCGGGGGTGGTGCGAGGGGTGCCAGGTGAGGACGAAGGCGACCTTGTCGCCCTTCTCGACCGTGAACTCGGAGTGGGTGGCGTAGTCCTTGCCCCGGGTGTGCACCTGGGGATGGCTGCGCAGCCACACCGAGTCGGGTCCCGCGACGGCCACGCGGTGGCCCTCGGCCCGGCGCATCCACGGCACGATCGAGCCGTAGTCGAAGCGAAGCCGGAGTTCGCCGCGTACGGTGACGCGTCCGTCCAGGCCTTCGACGATGCGTACGAGGTCGGGGGCGCGGTCGCGCTGGGGCATGAAGTCGGTGAGGCGGACCGTGCCGTCCGGGGTGTCCCACTCGGAGTCGAGTACGAGGGTGTCGGGGCGGTAGGCGCGGCGGGTGCACACCTGGGCGCCTCTGGGGGCGATCCTCCAGTGGCCGTGGTCCTCGGTGCCGAGCAGCTTGGCGAAGCAGGCGGGGGAGTCGAAGCGGGGCAGGCACAGCCAGTCCACGGAGCCGTCGCGGCCGACCAATGCCGCGGTCTGCTGGTCGCCGATGAGCGCGTAGTCCTCGATGCGCGGGTGCACGGGGTGCGGGTTCCCGGCAGGCCGGACGATAAATCCGGTAACGCGTGGCGGTGGCCCGGTCGGCCTACCACCTGCCGGTCCACGGCCTGCCGGGCTCGGCCCGTCGGGGCAGGGGCGCCGTTCGGCCGTGCCTTGTCCGCCCCGTGCAACACCACCCGTGGCGACCCGCCGCGCGCGCCTGTCAGGAGGCCCTCCGCAGGGCCGCCGCTGGTGACGCCTGTGGGCAGGAATTGGGCCGTGTACCGGACGTGAGGGGCCCGGCCGGAGTCATGCCGCGGCCGGTGCCGGTTCCTCGCTCGGCTGCTCTTCCGCTTCGGCGCGTTCGCGGGCGTCGCGGCGGGCCAGGACGACCCAGCCGACCGGGACGCCCGCCGAGAACAGCCACCACTGGATCGCGTACGCCATGTGGGGGCCGATGTCGCTGTGCTCCGGGGCGGGGATCAGCTCGGGGGTGTCGCCCTTGGGGGCGGGGGAGGTCAGTTCGATGTAGCCGCCGAGGACCTGCTTGTCCAGACGGTCCGCCTGCTGCCCACTGCTGATCAGCATGATCTGGCGGTCCGGCAGCCCCTGGACGTTCTTGATGCCGCTCACGGCGGTCGTCTCGTCGGGCATCAGCCGCCCGGTCACCGTGATTTCACCGCTCGCGGGCACCGGGATCTTCGGGAACGCGGTCTGCGCGCCGTTCGCGGGGATCCAGCCCCGGTTGACCATGAGGACCTTGCCGTCGTCCAGGACGAAGGGGGTCAGAACGTGGTAGCCCACCGCACCGTCGGCGTTGGTACGGCGGCGCACCACCACCTCGTGGGCCGTGTCGAAGTGTCCCTTCGCCGTCACCCGCCGGTACAGGTCGGCGTGCTTGACAGTGGCGCCGGGCGAGGTGAGCGACTCGGCCGGCACCGGCTTCGCCGCCAGCGAGTCGGCGATCACCTTGTTCAGCGCGACCTTGTGTTCATGCCGGTGCAGCTGCCAGAAGCCCAGCTCGATCATCGTCGGGATGAGCGCGAGGGCGACAAGGGTGAGGATCACCCACTGCCGGGACAACAGGAAGCGGTACACCCCACGACCGTACATCTCGGGCCGTGGGGTGCTTTCAGGGGGGTGCGCTCAGACGTGGTCGACGATCCCCACCTTCCCCTCCGCACGGGAGCAGTGGGCTCCGCAGTAGAAGTGGCCGTCGACCTCGACCCCCTGGCCGATGATCTGGACGCGACAATGTTCGCAGATGGGCGCCATGCGGTGGATGGCGCAGGAGAAGCAGTCGAAGACGTGCACCGCGCCCTGCGCGTGCACCTCGAAGGTCATTCCGTAGTCGTTGCCACAGACTTCACATCTCGCCATGCGCCACAGACTGGGCCGTCGCCGTCGCGTGGGCGAGCGGGCGCCGGGCGAGTCGCACGGCAATCACCCGTACGTCCGTCAGCGCCCCTCCCGCGCCCGCGCGGCCGCCTCCGCGCCCGCGGGCTCGACGTCCCGCAGCAGCTGCCCGAACGCCGCCTCGTCGATCACCGGTGTCCCGTACTGCCGTGCCTTGAGCGTCTTCGACGTGCCCGAGTCGGGGTCGTTGGTGACGAGCAGGCTGGTGAGCCGGGAAAGGCTCGTCGCCACGTGCAGCCCCGCCTCGACGGCCCGGTCCTCCAGCAGCTCGCGGTCGACCGACGTGTCCCCTGAGAACGCCACCCGCATGCCCTGCTTGAGGCGTTTGCCCTCTTCGTACCGCCCAGGGTTGGGATAGGGGCAGGCGGGGCGCTTGCGCGAGGGGCGCCAACTGCCCGGACGGTAGTCGCCCGAGGCCTGCCGGCCGATCGTCGGGGAGGCGGACCACTCGGTCAGCGGGCGGCACTCCAGCAGCGGCAGCCGTACGCCGCCCCGCGCGGCGGCGTGCAGGCTCGGCCGGAACGCCTCCGCCAGCACGCGCGCGTCGTCCAGCGCGTGGTGCGCCCGCTGCTGGACGACGCCGAAGTGTGCGGCCAGCGTCTCCAGCTTGTGGTTGGCCAGCGGCAGTCCCAGCTCCTTGGAGAGCGCGATGGTGCACAGCCGCTGCCGGACCGGCGCCTCGCTCTCCGCGCGCGCGTACTCCCGGGCGATCATCGACCAGTCGAAGACCGCGTTGTGCGCGACGAGCACGCGGCCGTCGAGCCGGGCGGCGAACTCCCCGGCGATGTCCCGGAACAGCGGCGCCCCTTCGAGTACCTCGCTCGTCAGGCCGTGGATCCACACCGGGCCCGGGTCGCGCTCCGGGTTGACCAGCGTGTACCAGTGGTCCTCGACCTCACCGCGCGCGTCCAGCCGGTAGACGGCGGCCGAGATGATCCGGTCGTCCCGGGCCAGGCCGGTGGTCTCCACGTCGACGACCGCGTACCCCTCGGGATACGCGGCCGGCCAGGCTGCCGGGGGCGCTGCGGTCGTACGGTCTTCGAGCATGGTCACTGAGGATACGGGCCGCGACTGACAGTCCCGCGCGTACCCGTGCCCGGGAGTCGCCCCGCGCTGCCTGCGCGCGGGGCGCGCACAACCTCGCCGCACGCCAGGTCAGTTCGCCGCCCGCCCGTGCGGTGAGGCGCCACTCACTGTCCGGTTTGTGGGCCTGTACGGCTTTCGGGAGTTGCGTCCGTGAGGCTTCTGGAAGGTGCGTCCGTGAGGCTTCCGGAAGGTGCGTCCGTGAGGCTTCTGGAAGGTGCGTCCGTGAGGCTTCCGGAAGGTGCGTCCGTGAGGCTCTCGGAAGGCCTGTCTGCGGATTCGTTCAGGGAAGCGGGTGCAAGCAGGGAGCGCACCAACGCCCGTACCGACGCGACGAACAGCCGCTCCGAGTCCACCGGACGGGCCAGCGCCCTGGCCAGCGCCGGATCGCTCCCGGCGGCCGCCGTGCCCCACAGCTCCTCCTCGACCGGCTGCTGCGCCGGGGCGCGCTCGCGGTTGCGCTCGACCAGGACGTGGCCGACGACCTGGAACTGCACGGCCCGTACGAGATCGGCGGCCGCCGCACCACGCAGACCCGCCGTGTGCGCCTCGCGCACCAATGCCTGCTGGGCGGGCAGGAACATCCGCTCGGTCAGGCCGCGTTCATGGACCATCGCGATGAGATGGGGGTGGTCGCGCAGTTGCCGGCGCAGGGCGCGCGCGACCGAGACGATGCGCTGCGCGGGCATGCGTCCCGAGGCCCGGATCTCGCCGAGATCGGCGACGGTCCGTTCGACGAGTGCGTCGAGCAGGGACTCGCGGTTGCCCACATGCCAGTAGATCGAGGTGACGGCCGTGCCCAGCTCGGCGGCGAGCTTGCGCATCGTCAGCGCGCCCGGGCCGTGTTGCTTCACCATGTTCGCGGCGGCGTCCAGGACCTCGTCCCGGGTGAGCGCCGCTCTCGCCATGATCCCCCCAAGTCCCGCTCGTGCAGGACGGTTTACCCCGAAGGGGGTCTGCTGTAACTGTGTTACAGATGACGGCCCATCAGGAGAAGGGCGGTACGACATGGCACGAGTGCGCTACGGCCCGCGGACCGAGGCGGAGATCGCCGCCGCGCGCTCCGCGCAGGCGAAACTCCCCGACATCTGGTCCACGGGTGTGGTGGCCGTCTGGGAGAGCGACCCGGACGCGGTCGCGGCGGTGTTGCCGCCCCCGCTCAAACCCATCGGACGCCCCTTGGTGCGGGTGAACATCAGCGAGGTCGACCTGCCGGGATACCCGCTGGGCGCGGGCTCGTTCGCGGTCGCGGCGGCGCACGACGGTGTCGAGGGCTGGTATCCGCTGGTCATGCCAATGACCCACGAGCGGGCCCTGACCGGCGGCCGTGAGGTCTTCGGGGAGCCGAAGAAGCTCGGCGAGGTGACGGTCGAGCGCGACGGCCTTGTCGTCCGGGCCCGTCTCGCCCGGCACGGCATCGCTTTCGTGGAGGTGCGCGGCGCGGTGAGCGGAGAACTGCCCCTGCCGCAGCCGAGCCGGAAGACCGACTTCTACTTCAAGTTCCTTCCCGCCGTGGACGGTTCGGGTTTCGATGCCGACCCGGTCCTCGTGCACTGCGTACGTGACGAGAAGGTGCGCAGGCTGGAGCGGATCACCGGGGACGTGGTCCTGCGCGAGTCGATGTACGACCCCGTCGCCGACCTCCCCGTGCGCCGGCTCGTGGAGATCACCATCGGCGAGAAGACCAGCGACCAGCGAGGCAGGGTCGTCGAACGGGTCAGCGCCGAGGCCCTGCTGCCGTACGTCCACCAGCGCTACGACGACCCCCGGCAGATCCTCGACGCACCGCCCGAGGGGAGTGTGTGATGCGGCTGAGCGCCGGACAGGTCGCCGTCGTCACGGGCGCGGCGAGCGGTATCGGGCTCGCGATGGCGCGGCGGTTCGCCGCCGAGGGCCTGCGGGTCGTCCTCGCGGACGTGGAGGAGGGCGCCCTGGAGAAGGTGGCGGACCTGTTGCGCGAGGACGGAGCCGTCGTGCACGCGCGCGTGGTGGACGTCGGCGAGCGTGCGCAGGTACTGGAGCTCGCCGACGACGTGTACGAACGCTTCGGCGCCGTCCATGTGCTCTGCAACAACGCGGGCGTCGGCTCGGGCGCCGAGGGTCGTATGTGGGAGCACGACCCGAACGACTGGGCCTGGGCCTTCGCGGTCAACGTGTGGGGCGTCTTCCACGGCGTCCAGGCGTTCGTGCCGCGGATGATCGCCGGCGGCGAACCCGGCCATGTCGTCAACACCTCGTCGGGCGACGGCGGTATCGCACCGCTGCCCACCGCCTCCGTGTACGCCGTCACCAAGGCGGCCGTCGTGACGATGACCGAGTCCCTGTACGCGCACCTGAAGGCGGAGCACGCGCGCGTGGGTGCCTCCGTGCTCTTCCCGGGCCCGCACATGCTGCGGACCGGACTGTGGGAGTCGCACCGCAACCGGCCCGCCCGGTACGCCAAGGAGAAGCCCCGCCGGACGCCGTACCGCAGCCTCGCCCAGTGGGAGGCCGCGATGACGGAGGCCGGCCGGGAGGTGCTGTTCACGCCGGTCGAGGAGGTCGCGGACCTCGTCGTGGAGGGCATCCGCGCGGACCGCTTCTGGCTGCTGCCCGAGAGCGAGCACAGCGACACACAGATCCGGGCGCGGGCGCGGTCGATGCTCGACCGCGCGAACCCGTCGTACCTGGAGAGCTTCATTCTGGACCGATGACTGGGGGCTGCCGTGACCGACCAGGACCCGTACCTGATCATCTCCTCCGACTGCCACGCCGGGCTGCCGACCGAGGAGTACCGGCCGTATCTGGAGGCCCGTTTCCACCGGGACTTCGACGAGTTCCTCGCGGGACGCGACCGGCGCCGTGAGGAGATGACACGGCTCGGCATCCGCAACGAGGCGTTCGCGGCCAAGTGGTTCCAGGACAACGAGGAGGGGCTGCGCGGTGGATGGGAGACCGCGCAGCGTCTCAAGGAACTCGACGGCGACGGAGTGGCCGCCGAGGTGGTCTTCCCGGACGCCGACGCGGTCGACAGCCAGACCGCCGCGCCCTTCGGTGTGGGCCTCGGCCTCTCCGGCGACCAGGACCCGGAGCTGGGCATGGCGGGCGCCCAGGCGCACAACCGGTGGCTCGCGGACTTCGTCTCCGAGCACCCCGAGCGCCACTGCGGGGTGGCCCTGCTGCCCGTCACGGCCGAGACCGACCGTGTCGTCGCGGAGGTGTACCGCGCCAAGGAGTCGGGCCTGGGTGCGCTGATGATCCCCTCCATGTGGGTCGACAAGGAGCCGTACCACCACCGCCGTTACGACCCGGTGTGGGCGGCGGCGGCCGAGTGCGGGATGCCGGTCCTCACCCACTCGGGGGCGGCACCGCGCCACGAGTACGGCGACCACCTGGGGATCTTCGTCTCCGAGGTCACCTGGTGGCCGGCGCGCCCGCTGTGGTTCCTGCTCTGGTCCGGGGTCTTCGAACGGCACCCGGGCCTGAAGTTCGGCGTGGCGGAGTCGGGCTGCTGGTGGCTGCCGAACCTGCTGTGGTTCATGGACCGCCTCTATCTGGGCGCGCACGGCGGCAAGAAGCTCTCCCCCTTCGCGGAGCTGAAGCGGCCACCGCACGAGTACCTGGACCGCCAGTTCTTCGTCTGCGCGACCAACACCAAACGACGCGAACTGGCCCAGCGCTACGAGATCGGCGTGGACAACATCCTCTGGGGCAGCGACTTCCCGCACCCCGAGGGCACCTGGCCCGACACGCGCGCGTGGCTGAAGCGCACCTTCCACGACATCCCCGTGGCGGAGACGCGCCGCATGCTGGGCCTGGCCGCGGCGGAGGTCTTCGGCTTCGACGTCGAGAGGCTGACCCCGCTCGCCCGGCGCATCGGCCCGACCCCGGCGGACCTCGGCCAGTCGGCGGACCAGGCGGCCGTGGAGGCGTCCTGGGCGCGCTCGCGCGAGGCGGGCCGCCACTGGCTGACCGGCGAGGACTTCCCGGTCCTGGGAGTGACCCCATGAGCGAGGACCGCTACACCGTGATCTCGGCGGACTGCCACGCCGGGGCCGACCTCCTGGACTACAGGCCGTACCTGGAGAAGCGGTACCACGACGACTTCGACGCGTGGGCGGCCACGTACGTCAACCCGTACGAGGATCTGCTCGCCGACGCGGCCGACCGGAACTGGAACTCGGACAGGCGCCTGGCGGAACTGGAGGCGGACGGGATCGTCGCGGAGGTCGTCTTCCCGAACACCATCCCGCCGTTCTTCCCGTCCGGGTCGCTGTCGGCGCCGGTGCCGACGCGGGAGGAGTTCGAGCGGCGCTGGGCGGGCCTGAGGGCGCACAACCGCTGGCTGGCGGACTTCTGTTCCGCGGCCCCCGACCGCCGGGCGGGCGTCTTCCAGATCCTCCTGAACGACGTGCCTCAGGCGGTGAAGGAGATCAGGCGGGCGGCCGGCGCGGGCCTGCGCGGCGGCCTGCTGCTCCCCGGCACACCACCGGGCTCGGGCCTGCCCGAGCTGTACTCGGCGGCGTACGACCCGATCTGGGCGGTGTGCGAGGAACTGGACGTCCCCGTGAACCACCACGCGGGCTCGGCGTCCCCGCCGCTCGGCGACGAACCGGCGGCGCGGGCGGTGTTCATGGTCGAGACGACATGGTTCTCGCACCGCGCGCTCTGGCACCTGGTCTTCGGCGGCGCCTTCCGCCGCCATCCCGGCCTGAAACTGGTGCTGACCGAGCAGGGCTCGGGCTGGATCCCCGGCGTGCTCGACATGCTGGACTACTACCACGGCCGTCTGGTCGCGGCGTCGACACGCGCGGCCACGGCGGAGGCGAAGTTCGGCGCGGGCCTTGCGACGTCGATGAGCGAGGGCCCGTCGCAGGTGTGGCGCTCGAACTGCTTCGTCGGCGCCAGTTTCATGCGCCCGCACGAGGTGCCGCTGCGCGACCGTATCGGCCTCGACAAGATCATGTGGGGCAGCGACTACCCGCACGACGAGGGGACGTATCCGTACACGCGGGAGGGTCTCAGGTACGCGTACGCGGGCGTGCCGAGCGAGGAGGTGGCGGCGATGGTCGGAGGGAACGCGGCGCGGGTGTACGGCTTCGATCTGTCCGTCCTGGACCCGATCGCGGCGAAGGTGGGCCCGACGGTCGAGGAGATCGCAGAACCGCTGCCGGAGCCCCCGGCGGACGCGACCAGCCCGGTGTTCGCGCGGGGTGGGTCGGTGCGGGTCTGGTGAAGCCCGGGGTGTCATCCTCCGGGTGTGACGGAACCACCCACGCACGACGAGGCCCACGGGGGCGCGCTGGGGGAGCGGCTGAACTGGTTGCGGGCCGCGGTCCTCGGCGCGAACGACGGCATCGTCTCCACCGCGGGCCTCGTGGTCGGCGTCGCTGGCGCGACGACCGACCGCTCGGCGCTGCTGACCGCCGGCCTGGCCGGGCTGCTGGCCGGGTCCATGTCGATGGCGGCGGGCGAGTATGTGTCGGTGTCGACCCAGCGGGACTCGGAGAAGGCGGCGCTGGCCCTGGAGAGGCGAGAGCTGAGGGAGCAGCCGGAGGCGGAGCTGGCGGAGCTGACGGAGCTGCTGGAGGGCCGGGGCCTGTCGCGGGAGGTGGCCCGCGAGGCGGCGGTCCAGCTGACGGCACGGGACGCGCTGCGCGCCCACGCGCGCGTGGAGCTCGGTATCGACCCCGACGCGCTGACGAACCCGTGGCACGCGGCGTGGGCGAGTTTCCTGGCGTTCACGGCGGGGGCGCTGCTGCCGCTGCTGGCGATGGTGCTGCCGCCGGCGGGCTGGCGGGTGCCGGTCACCGTGGTGTCGGTCCTGGTCGCGTTGGTGTTCACCGGCTGGACCAGCGCACGGCTGGGAGCGGCGAAGCCGGGGCGGGCCGTGCTGCGGAATGTCGGGGGCGGGGCGCTGGCGATGGGGGTCACCTATGTCGCGGGGACGCTGTTGGGGGCGGCGGGTGCGTGAGGGGCACCTCTTGGCGGAGATCACCAACAAGCAAGCGCATACCTCCGGTAATACTTGTGGGTAACAACGTCTAGCCCCGGCCGACCAGCGGTTCTACGGTGCACCCATGCCGAACCTGCCCGATGTCGTGCTGTGGTCGATACCCGCCTTCGTGCTGCTCACCGTGATCGAGATGGTGAGCCACCGCATCCATCCCGACGAGGACGAGGAGGGATACGACGCCAAGGACGCCGCGACCAGCGTCGGCATGGGGCTCGGCAGCCTCTTCTTCGACTTCCTGTGGAAGATCCCGATCGTCGCGATCTACACGGCGATCTACGCGCTCACGCCCCTGCGCGTCCCCGTCCTGTGGTGGACCGTCCCACTGATGCTCCTCGCCCAGGACTTCTTCTACTACTGGTCCCACCGTGGGCACCATGTCATCCGGATCCTGTGGGCGTGCCACGTCGTCCACCACTCCAGCCGGAAGTTCAACCTCACCACCGCGCTGCGCCAGCCCTGGACGTCGCTGACCGTCTGGCCCTTCTACGTTCCCCTGGTCGCCGTCGGCGTGCACCCGGCCGCGCTCGCGTTCTGCTCCTCCGCCAACCTCGTCTACCAGTTCTGGATCCACACCGAGCGGATCGACAGGATGCCCCGGTGGTTCGAGTTCGTCTTCAACACGCCGTCGCACCATCGCGTCCACCACGCGTCCCAGGGCGGGTACCTGGACCGTAACTTCGGCGGGATCCTCATCGTCTGGGACCGGCTGTTCGGGTCCTTCGTGGCCGAGACCGAGCGGCCCGTGTACGGGCTCACCAAGAACATCGACACATACAACCCGCTGAAGGTCGCCACACACGAGTACGTCGCCATCGCCAAGGACATCAAGGCGGCGAGCAGTTGGACGGAGCGGGCCGGACGGGTGTTCCGCGGGCCGGGCTGGCAGCCGGCGGCGAGGGACGTCGTCACGGTGACGCCCGTCGCCGAGAATCCCGCCGCGTGAGAGCACCGCAGTGAGCCCTCACCGTGAGCGCCTCGCGCGCGTGCTCCCCGTGCTCCCCGTTCTCTTCTGGGCGGTGGTCGTCGCCGACCTCGTCTCCCTCGCCGGCGGGTACGCCCTCGGTCACACCCTCGCCAAGCCCCTCTTGATGCCCCTCCTCGCGCTCCACGCGCGCGTGTGCGGCGGGCCGCGCCTCCTGGTCGCGGCCCTGCTCCTCGGGTGGGGCGGCGACGTCCTGCTGCTGTCCCACGCCGACGCCGCCTTCCTCGCCGGCATGGCGTCCTTCGCGGCCGGGCACATCTGCTATCTCGTCCTCTTCCGGCGGTACGGCAGCGCTGCACGCACGGGTGGAGCATGGCTCACCGGCGCCTACGGCATCGCCCTCGTCGCCACGGTCGCCCTCCTGTGGCCCGATCTCCCGGCCGGTCTGCGTGTCCCCGTCGCCGGTTACAGCCTGCTGCTCACGGCGATGGCGTACGGCGCGACGAGGCTCGGACTCGTCGCGGGCGCCGGCGGTGCGCTGTTCATGCTCTCCGACACGCTCATCGCGACCGGGGTCGCCGACTGGCCGCAGCTCCCGCGGCCCGACTTCTGGATCATGCTCACGTACATCGCCGCGCAGTTCCTGCTGGTCCGAGGCACCCTCGACGAGCGACATGCACCGGCGACGGCGTACCGTGAAGTGCGCCCGACCACCCCCTGAGCGCACCCGCACCGGACCGATCGCACGAGAAGGACCCTCGCCATGCGCGCCACCACGATCCACGCCCCCTACGACATGCGTGTGGAGGACGTGCCCGAGCCCGTGGTGCAGCTGCCCACCGACGCCGTCGTCCGCGTGCTGCGGGCCTGCATCTGCGGCAGCGACCTGTGGGCGTACCGCGGTGAGGCGGCCCGGCAGCCGGGGCAGCGCATCGGGCACGAGTTCCTCGGCGTCGTCGAGGAGACCGGCTCCGATGTGACCGGCGTCCGGCGCGGCGACCTGGTCGTGGCGCCCTTCATGTGGTCCGACGGCGTCTGCGACTACTGCCGCGAGGGGCTCACCACCTCCTGCGAGCACGGTGGCTTCTGGGGCTCGGTCGGCTACGACGGCGGACAGGGCGAGGCCGTGCGCGTGCCCTTCGCCGACGGCACCCTCGTGCGGCTGCCGAAGGAGGCCGCCTCCGACGAGCGCCTGCTGTCCGCGCTGCTGACGCTCTCCGACGTCATGGGCACCGGGCACCACGCCGCCCTCGGCGCGGGAGCCCGCCCGGGTGCCACGGTCGCCGTGGTCGGGGACGGGGCCGTCGGGCTGTGCGCGGTGCTGGCCGCCAAGCGGCTCGGCGCCGAGCGGATCATCGCGCTCGGACGCCACCAGGTCCGTACGGACATCGCGCGCCGCTTCGGCGCCACGGACGTCGTCGCCGAGCGCGGGGACGCCGCCGTCGACGCCGTCCGCGAACTCACCCGCGGCCAGGGCGCGCACGCCGTCGTCGAGGCGGTCGGTACCGAGCAGTCCATGCGGACGGCCGTGAACATCACCCGGGACGGCGGGGCCATCGGCTTCGTCGGCGTCCCGCACGGCAGCGGCACCGGCCTCGACCTCAGCGTCATGTTCGACCGCAACATCGCCCTGCGCGGTGGCGTCGCACCCGTCCGCGCGTACATCCCTCAGCTGCTGCCCGACGTCCTCGACGGGACGATCGACCCGTCGCCCGTCTTCGACCGGACCGTCGGCCTGGAGGACGTGCCCGAGGGTTACAAGGCGATGGACGAGCGCACCGCCCTCAAGGTGCTCGTCACCAACGGCTGACCAACGGCCCACTCACGACCAGCGGATCGGCAGCGGCAGCGCCGTCAGAAGCCCCGACACCGCGACGACCAGGCCCAGCGCCACCACTTCCGCGCGCGCGGGAGCGCAGGCGCCGAGCGGGTCGGCGGCGCGCCGCATCCGCTGCCGCGAGACCAGGGCGAGCACGGCGACGACGGCCACGAGCAGCAGTTTGGCGAGCAGGGCGCGGCCGTACGCCGTGGTCGTCAACTGGTCGAGGACCGTGTCCGGCGGCATGCGGCGCAGTGAGCTCCACACCCCGGTCGCGGTGATCAAGGCCAGCAGAACGGCCGCCACGCGCGCGTAGAGCCCCAGCAACGCGGCGCCGATCCCTGAAGACGCACGCCAGTGCCGCAGCGTGCGCAGGACGTGTTGCAGTCCGCCCGCCCACAGGGACGCGCAGACGAGGTGAACGGCTGTCAGGCCGGAGCCGACCAGCGGGCCGTGCTCCGTCGTGGGGTGGGCGCGCAGCGCCTCGGCGACGATCACCGCGGCCGGCGGCCACACCTGGAGGGACGGCCGACGTGAGAGGGCGGACAGCCCGGCCACGAGGAACGCGTTGACCTCCAGGAGGGCCAGCGAGCCGTCCCGCGTCCGGTACAGCCCGCCCACGTCGATCTCGGCGAGCCCGTGCGGGACCAGATTGCCGGTGGCCACGACCGACGCGAGCCCCAGCGCGGCGACGAAACCGGCGCAGGCCGCGTACGGCGCCCAACTGCGCGGCGCGTCCGCCAGGGGAGCGCCCGGCACCCGACGGGCCAGCCGGGCCACGAGGAGCTCGCCCGCGGGTACGCACAACGCCGCGAACAGCAGGGTGCGCAGCAGGCCTATACCGCCGGCTCCGGGGGCGGCGGCCTCACCCGTGCCGTGCAGCGCGGCCGAGGGGCCGAGCAGCGGGATCAGGGCGGCGACCGTCATGAGAGCGAGCGCGATGACGGCCCGGCGGGCCGAGGGGCGGGGGACGGGGGCGGCGACCGGGACGGGCACATGGGCCGCGCCCGTCCCACCGCCGTCGGTATCGGTATCGGTATCCGTCTCGGCATCGGCCGTGGGTCGTGTCGAGCTCACGTCACGATCGTCACCAGACGCCACAGAACGGGGCAACCACAGAGAAACAACTGGGAGAGTGGCATTCCGCCTCATAGTAGCTATTTCGGCCATCCGGCCGACTCAGTCTCCGGGCGGTACCGACGCCCACCGCGCCGGGTCCTCCCCCCACCGCCCCGGTGGCCGCGCCCAGTCGTCCGGCCCGCCCGCGAAACGGACCGGCGGCAGGGCGTACCGCAGCCGGCCCAGCACGCTGTCGGTCTCCACGAGCCAGGGATCCGGGCCGTCGTACGCCGCCCGCGCGCGTTCGGCGTCCCGGGTGGCCCCGCCCGTCAGCCAGGCCGCAGTCCGGGCCAGCGCCAGCCGCACGACCCGGCTCCCGCCCTCCTCCGTCTGCTCGGTGAGCGACCTCAGGACCGCGGCGGCCAGCAGATATCCCGTGCCGTGGTCGAGGGCCTGCGCGGGCAGCGCGCCCGGCCGTTCCACCGAACCCTCGGTCACCGCGATGCCCGTGGCGACCTGCACCAGGCTGTCGAAGCCACGCCGCCCGGCCCACGGCCCGTACCCGCCCCACGCAGACAGCCGGGCCACCACAATCCCGGGCCGCCGCTCGGCCAGCTCCTCGGGGGCGAGCCCGAACCGGTCGAGCGCGCCGGGCCGGTAGCCCGTGACGACGACATCCGCCCGCGCCAGCAGCTCGTCGAACGTCCGGTGGTCGGTGCGCGCCGTGAGGTCCAGGACGGTGGATCGCTTCCCGACGTCCATGTCGGCGTGCTGATCGGGGAGTTCGGGCATCCGTGGGTCGTCGATCCGCAGGACGTCCGCGCCGAGCAGCGCCAGCGTGCGGGTGGCCACCGGGCCCGCGATGACCCGGGTGAGGTCCAGGACACGCAGGCCCGCCGCGGGCAGCAGCGGCTTCCCGGCGAGCGGTACGAGTGGTCGTTCGGGCGCGTCGTCCAGGCGCTCACGGCCCACCAGCGGGTGCGCGGCGATCGCGCGGCCCTGCTCGTGCGCCGCCCACTCCTCGGGTGTGCGCAACGCGACCGCGAGCCCCCCGGCCGCGTACACGCTCTCCTCCACCTCGGCGGACGGCCGCCCGGCGAGAGCGGCGGCCACCCTCTCCACGGACGCGTCCGCGGCGAGCCCGAGGGCGCCGAGCAGGCGCTCGCGGTGATGCGGATAGTTCGCGTGGGTGCGCACCCAGCCGTCCGCCGTGCGCCAGAAGCGGGACAGCGGTGCGAAGTTGACCGGTTCGCGCCCGTCGACCAGCAGATGTCGTTCGCTGTGGAAGGCGGTGGCGATCGCCCCGTCGTCGACCCGCACCTCCGGCACGGCCGACAGCCCGGCCCGCCGCGCGCCCCACTCGGCGGCGGCCAGCGCGCACGCACCGACACAGGCCCGCGCCACCTCCCGTACGGGCAGGCGCGAGGGCAGCACCCCCTCCCGTGCGAGCGTCGAGATCCGCGGCATCAGCGCGGGATCCCCACCCAGTGCCGCCCACGCCATGTCCATATCGGCATCCGTCATGAGGCCACTGTGCCGGGTGTACTGGATCAACATCGCGAGAGGGGCCCGGCGACGGCCGGGCCCCTTCCGCGTGTACGGCGCTTGCCTCGCCGACTACGGCACGGCTACTTCGTCACGGCCTTCAGCGCGTTCACGGTCCCCCACCCGTAGAACCCGTTGTGGTTCGTCGAGCCCTCGCACACGGCGTCGATCTTGCCGTCGGAGTCGATGTCGTACGGATCCGTGCACGGCGTGGCGTCGGCCTCGGCGTACAGCAGGGCCTTCACCAGGGCGGCGGGGGCGTGCGGATGCGTCGACTTGATGAGGGCTGCCACCCCCGCTACGTGCGGCGACGCCATCGACGTGCCCGCCATGTAGCCCCACTTGCCGCCGGGCAGCGGGCCGAGGATCAGACCGCTGGTGGCCGGCGGGGCCGGGGTCTGGTAGCGGGTGGCGTCGCCGCCGGGCGCGGCGACATCTATGACGCCGAGACCGTAGTTGGAGAAGGACGACTTGATCCCCTTGGCCCCGGTCGCGGCGACGGTCACCACACCCGGCAGCTGGGTCGGGATGTCGAAGCACGTGTGCGGGTCGATCACCCGGTCGCTCGGCGTGCCGTCGTTCGGGGAGACCGGGTCGGTGATGGAGTCCGCGTCCAGGTCGTAGTTCTCGTTGCCGGCGGCTGCGACGTTGACCGTGCCCTTGCGCTCCGCGTACCGCGAGGCCCGGGTGATGGCGTCGACGAGCGCCTTCTGGTCCGGGTCGTCGGTGCAGTTGAAGTACCAGGGGTCGGTGTAATAGCTGTTGTTGGTGACGTCGACGTGGTGCTCGGCCGCCCACACGAAGCCGCACACGACGGCCTCGGTGTAGAAGTAGCCCGCCGTCGTGGCCACCTTGATCCCGGCGACCTTCACGCCGGGCGCGACACCGGTGATGCCGACGCCGTTCTTGGCGCCCGCGATCTCGCCCGCGACGTGCGTGCCGTGCGGGCTCTCCGCCGCGCTCGGCCGCCAGGCCCCGTCGGTGGTGTCCGGCTTGCCCGACACACAGTTGACGGACGCGTCGCGGTCGAAGTTCGGCGCGATGTCCGGGTGCGTGTCGTCCACGCCCGTGTCGATGACGGCGACCGTGACGTCACGGCTGCCGAGCGTCTTCTCGTGGGCCTTGTCCGCCTTGATGGCGGGCAGGTCCCACTGCAACGGCTCCAGTGGGTCCTGTCCGTCGGCCGCCTGGGCGCTCGTGACCTCGTCGGCGGTGAGCACCTTCGGCGTGCCGACGTCGGTCGTCGACTGTGCGGGCAGGGGTGCGTTGCGGGTGGCGCCCGCCGACTGCACTCCGCGCACCGTGCGGATGGTCTTGGCGAAGTCGGGGTTCGAGGAGTGGACGACGATCACGCCGATCTCGTCGTACGCGACCACGATCGTGCCGCCCGCGTCGGCGATCGCCTTCGTCACGTGCGCGGCCGTGCCGTGTCCGGGGCGGACGTTGACGACGTAGCTGAGCGAGGCCGCGTCCGCCGTCGCGGCCTTCGGGGCCGCCTGCGCCGCGGATGCGGTGACGTTCGGCAGGAAGGCGAAGGCGGTCGCCATGGCCATCCCCAGAGGCAGGACGACGAGGCGACGGGAGCGCTTGCGAGGCGCTGTCATGAATTCTCCAGTTCGTTCGCGGTACCAGCGGTACGAGCCGTGCGAAAGCTCAACCGGCAGGGCAGGAGGGCTACTTGACGGCTCGCAGGGCGTTGACGATGCCGAAGCCGTAGAAGCCGTTCACACGCTTGCCGCCCACGCACGTCGCGTCCACGACCCCGTCGCCGTTGCCGTCGTACGGGTCGGTCGGGCAGCCGGGGTTGTCCGCCTGCGCCTTGAGGAGCGCCTGGAGCTGCGCCGGAGTCGCCCACGGGTGTGTGGACTTCAGCAGCGCGGCCACGCCCGCCGCGTGCGGGGACGCCATGGACGTGCCCTGGAGGAAGCCGTACTGGTTGTTCGGCATCGTGGACAGGATGCGGCCGTTCTTGGACGGGGTGTCCGGGATCTTGTACTTGTCGCCGCCGGGCGCCGCGATGTCGATCACGCCGTCGCCGTAACTGGAGTAGTACGACTTGGCGTTCGTGACCCCCGTGGCGCTGACCGTGACGACACCCGGCAGCTGGGTCGGCACGTCGAAGCACTCGTGCGGGTCGACCGTGCGGGTCACCGCGGTGGAGTCGTCGGGGCTGGAGTCGTCGACGAGCGCGTGGGAGTCGAGGTCGTCGTTGGAGTTGCCCGCCGAGGCGAGGTTGAGGGTGCCCTTGCGCTGGGCGTACAACTGGGCCCGGTTGACCGCGTCGACGATCGCCCGCTGGTCCGGGTCGTCCATGCAGTTGTACAGCCACGGGTCCACGTAGTAGCTGTTGTTCGTGACCTCCACGCCGTGGTCGGCGGCGAACACGAACGCGCAGACGACGCTCTCGGGGTAGAAGAGCTCGCTGACCGGGTCGGCCACCTTGATGCCGGCGACCTTGACGTTCGGGGCGACACCGGCGACACCGATGCCGTTGCGGGCCGCCGCGATCTCACCGGCGACGTGCGTGCCGTGGTAGTGCTCGGGGACCGCGGGCCGCCAGGCGCCGTAGGAGGTGTCCGCCTTGCCGCCCACGCAGTTCGCGGACTGCGACGCGGAGAAGTTCGGGGCGAGGTCCGGGTGCGTGTCGTCGACGCCGGTGTCGATCACGGCGACCGTGACGTCACGGCTGCCCGGGTTGATCTTCGCGGCCTTGTCGGCGCCTATCGCGCGCAGGTCCCACTGGTCGGCCTCCAGCGGTTCCTCGCCCGACGCCGTGCTCCGAGCGGTGATCTTCGCCGCCTCCGCCTTCGTCAGGTACTGCGCGGCGCCCTCGTCCGTGGTGCCCGCGGCCGTCAGCGGCGCGGTCCGGGTCGCACCCGCGGACTGCACTCCGCGGACGGCACGAAGGGTCTTGGCGAAGTCCGGGTTCGCCGAGTGGACGACGATCACGCCGATCTTGTCGTACGTCACCACGATCGAGCCACCGGCCGCGGCTATCGCCTTCTGCACCGACGTGATCGTGTGATGGTCCGTCCTCGTGTTGACGACGTAGGCGAGTTCGGGGCCTTCGGCGGTCTGCGCGGTGGCGGTGGTGGTGGTGCTCGGAGCGGCTGAGGCAGCGCTCGGCAGGAAGCCGAGGGAGGCGGTCAGCGACAGCACGACCGGGACGGCGAGGGCGAGCCGGCGTCTGGAACGCAGATGAGCCATGGGGTCTCCACATCATCCGGAAACGTGAACGAGCCGGAACGCGGTTGGCGTCCGGCAGGTACATGACGGGTGGTGCAGGGTGAAACTATCCGGCGACCCGGCTGGCCAGCAATGACTTCCCGCAACGAGGTACGAAAGAAACCAAGGGAGTTGAACCGGTCCACGCGCGGCGCCGTGACCTTGGGCAGGGAGCACCCAGGACGATCGAGGCCCCCTGTCGGATCACGGACCGGAGCACTACCGTCGCACCTGGTTCTGTGATCCACGTCACTGTCAGATCGGAACCGTACGGCCGTACTCGTCCCGCCCGTCGGCGAAGCCCCAGCGCCGCCGACCACCGTCGTCACCGCACCCGCAACGCGAGGAGACACCGTGGCAACCGACGCACCTCCCCCATCCAGGACCGAACACAGCCTTCCGTCCACCGAGGAGTTCACCGCGGTCCAGGAGAGCGCCGAATTCGGTGAACTGCGCCGCTCCTACCGCTCGTTCGCCTTCCCGCTGACCGTGGCGTTCATCGCCTGGTACCTCGTCTTCGTCCTGCTGTCGAACTACGCGGGCGACTTCATGGGAACCAAGCTCTTCGGCAACGTCAACGTCGCCCTGGTGCTCGGTCTCGCCCAGTTCCTCACCACGTTCCTGATCGCCTGGTGGTACTCACGGCACGCCGCCGCGAAGCTCGACCCCAAGGCGGAGGCCATCAAGTCCCGGATGGAGGGCGACGCATGAGCCCGGCACTCGTTCTGGCCGCCGGTGAGGCGAGCAAGCACCGGCCGCTGATCATCACCCTGTTCGCGGTGTTCGTCGCCGCGACCCTCGTCATCACCGTCTGGGCCGGCCGCCAGACCAGGAGCGCCGCCGACTTCTACGCGGGCGGCCGCCAGTTCACCGCCTTCCAGAACGGCCTCGCCGTCTCCGGCGACTACATGTCCGCCGCGTCCTTCCTCGGCATCGCGGGCGCGATCGCCCTCTTCGGGTACGACGGCTTCCTGTACTCCATCGGCTTCCTGGTCGCCTGGCTGGTGGCGCTGCTCCTGGTCGCGGAGCCGCTGCGCAACTCCGGCCGCTACACGATGGGCGACGTGCTGGCGTACCGCATGCGCCAGCGCCCGGTCCGGACGGCCGCCGGCACCTCCACCATCGTCGTGTCGATCTTCTACCTGCTCGCCCAGATGGCGGGTGCCGGCGTCCTGGTCTCGCTGCTGCTCGGCATCACCAGCGACGGCGGCAAGATCGGCATCGTCGCCCTCGTCGGCGTCCTGATGATCGTGTACGTCACCATCGGCGGTATGAAGGGCACCACCTGGGTGCAGATGGTCAAGGCGGTCCTGCTGATCGCGGGCGCCCTGCTGCTGACCTTCCTGGTGCTGCTGAAGTTCCACTTCAACATCTCGGACCTGCTCGGCAAGGCCGCCACCAACAGCGGCAAGGGCGCTCCCTTCCTGGAGCCGGGCCTGAAGTACGGCGCGACCGGCACGACCAAGCTGGACTTCATCTCGCTCGGCATCGCCCTGGTCCTCGGCACCGCGGGCCTGCCGCACATCCTGATCCGCTTCTACACGGTCCCCACCGCCAAGGCCGCCCGGAAGTCCGTGAACTGGGCGATCGGCCTCATCGGAACCTTCTATCTGATGACCCTCGCCCTCGGCTTCGGCGCCGCCGCGCTGATCAAGCCGGAGGAGATCATCGCCTCCAACAAGGCGGGCAACACGGCCGCACCCCTGCTCGCCCTGCACCTGGGAGGCGTCGACTCCAACTGGGGCGCGATCCTGCTGGCCACCATCTCGGCGGTCGCCTTCGCCACCATCCTCGCGGTCGTCGCGGGCCTGACCCTGGCCTCGTCCTCCTCGTTCGCGCACGACATCTACGCGAACGTCATCAAGAAGGGCCAGGCCGACGAGAAGCAAGAGGTGAACGCGGCCCGCTGGGCGACGGTCGGCATCGGCGCCGTCTCCATCGCCCTGGGCGCCCTCGCCCGCGACCTGAACGTGGCGGGCCTGGTCGCCCTCGCCTTCGCGGTCGCCGCCTCCGCGAATCTGCCGACGATCCTCTACAGCCTCTTCTGGAAGCGGTTCACCACCCAGGGCGCGCTGTGGTCGATCTACGGAGGTCTGGTCACCGCGGTCGGGCTGGTGCTGTTCTCGCCGGTCGTCTCGGGCAAGCCGACGTCGATGTTCCCGGACGCCGACTTCCACTGGTTCCCGCTGGAGAACCCGGGCATCATCTCCATCCCGGTCGGCTTCCTGCTGGGCTGGCTCGGCACGCTCCTGTCGAAGGAGGAGGCGGACGCCGGCAAGTACGCGGAGCTGGAGGTGCGGTCCCTGACCGGAACCGGGGCGCACTGACTGATCTCGCGGGGCCCCGCTCGCACCGGCGGCCGCGTCGTAGGGATCTACGGCGCGGCCGCGGCGTACGTGCGGGAACCTTCGTGGGATCCGGCCACTGTCGATGTCGGTGGTGTCACGTAGGCTCGCAGGTGACGGAAAACATGTGATCCGCGACGAGGGAGGGGGCCCACGTGCTCATCGACACCTACGGCCGGGTGGCCACCGACCTGAGGGTCTCGTTGACCGACCGGTGCAATTTGAGGTGCACCTACTGCATGCCCGAGGAGGGCCTGCAGTGGCTGTCCAAGCCGGACCTGCTGACGGATGACGAGATCGTCCGCCTGATCGACATCGCGGTCACCTCCCTGGGTATCAAGGAGGTGCGCTTCACCGGCGGCGAGCCCCTGCTCCGTCCCGGCCTGGTCGGCATCGTGGAGCGGGTCGCCGCGTTGGCCCCCCGCCCCCAGATGTCCCTGACCACGAACGGCATAGGCCTCAGGCGCACGGCGACGGCCCTGAAGGCGGCGGGGCTGGACCGGGTGAACGTCTCGCTGGACACCCTGCGCCCGGAGGTCTTCAAGGCTCTCACCCGCCGGGACCGCCACAAGGACGTCATCGAGGGTCTCCACGCCGCCCGCGAGGCGGGCCTGACCCCCGTCAAGGTCAACACCGTCCTGATGCCGGGCCTGAACGAGGACGAGGCCCCGGACCTGCTCGCCTGGGCCGTCGAGCACGACTACGAGCTGCGTTTCATCGAGCAGATGCCCCTGGACGCCCAGCACGGCTGGAAGCGCGAGGGCATGGTCACCGCCGGGGACATCCTGGCCTCGCTGCGCACGCGCTTCGAACTGGCCCCCGAGGGTGCCGACGAGCGCGGCTCCGCCCCGGCCGAGCGCTGGATCGTCGACGGCGGCCCGCACCGTGTCGGCGTGATCGCCTCGGTCACCCGTCCGTTCTGCGCGGCCTGCGACCGTACGCGGCTGACGGCCGACGGCCAGATACGCACCTGCCTGTTCGCCACCGAGGAGACCGACCTGCGCGGCGCCCTGCGCTCCGGCGCCCCCGACGAGGAGATCGCCCGCATCTGGCGACTCGCCATGTGGGGCAAGAAGGCCGGGTCGGGGCTGGACGACCCGTCGTTCCTGCAGCCCGAGCGGCCGATGTCGGCGATCGGAGGCTGACTCGGCCCGTTGACGAGCGGGGGAGGGGGACTCGGCCCGTTGACGAGCGGACGGTGGCTCAGCCCGTTGACGGGCCGCTTTCCGGGGACTTTTCGGCGGGCCTTTCGGGGGACTTTTCGGGAGACTCCCAGTCCTCCAGCCTGACGACGTCCTTCAGGAACCCTCGTACGCTCAGGAACTTCGACAGATACTCGCGGTGCTCCTCGCACGCCAGCCACGTCTTGCGGCGATCCGGCGTATGCAGCTTCGGGTTGTTCCAGGCGAGCACCCACTCGGCGTCCGCACGGCAGCCCTTGGCGGAGCACATCGGGGAATCGGGATCAGGGCCAATCACATCCACGACCCTAGCGTGTTCATCAAAGGCGACGCCGAGCAGCCACGGGGGGAGCTGCCCGGCGTCGGTCTGTCGCTCCGACGGGGGATGCGGAGCGCGTACGAAGTATGTCACGGGTAACCCGGTACCCGGCACTGGAACAACATGATTGATCTGAGCTTTTCCTGAGCTTGGTGCGGGGTCCGATTCCGCGTCCCGGCGATCCGCCGTGGTCAGCTCCGGCCGCCCGGCTCGCTCCGGATCCCCGCCGCCGGCTCCGCCGGGGCGTCTTCCGGGACGGATTCCGCGGTGCCTGTCCCGCTCCTGGCTTCTCCCCCACTCTCGGCTTCGCTCGAGCGGGGGGACCCCCATGCAGAGGAGGTGCCCTTCTCGTGCGGCGGCGCGATCATCGGGCGGGTGGGGACGTTGATGAAGCTCGACGGGAGCGACGGCGCGTTCTCCCGTCCGGCGTTGGCGATGACGACGGCGATATAGGGGAGGGTGGCCCCCAGGACCAGCGCGACGATGGCGACGGGCCGCTCGACATTCCACAGGGTGGCCGCGAGGATCACCGAGACCGTGCGTACGCTCATCGAGATCACGTAGCGGCGCTGGCGGCCACGTACATCGTCCGCGAGGCCCTGCCGGGCACCCGTGATCCGGAACACCTGGGCGTTACCGCCGTTGTGCAGCTTCCGCATCACATTCCACCACCCGTTTGCCTCGGACTCTCCCCGGCCCGTACCTGTTCCGTTCCCGGCCGGCCGCCGGGCCCGGACACATACCACGTTACGCCGCGCCTCCGTCGCCTTCGAGACCGGGGCACCTCCTGCCTGGGCGAACGCACTGCGCGCTACCGCGTACGGGTGTACCCGACATGCGCCGTAGGGCCGACAATCCGAGACTGGGCGTACTGCTCACGTCGAGCCGTACGAGGAGGCAGTCATGGGCTGGTTGTGGGCGATCATCGTCGGATTCGTGCTGGGTCTGCTCGCCAAGCTGATTCTGCCGGGCAAACAGCACAGCCCGCTCTGGCTGACCACCATCATGGGCATGATCGGCGGCATCGCGGGCAACGCGATCGCCCGCGGCCTCGGCATCGCGGAGACCCGGGGCATCGACTGGGGCCGCCACGGCCTCCAGCTCGCCGCCGCGATCGTCCTCGTCTTCCTGGGCGAGATGGCGTACACATCGACGAAGCGCGGCAGAGAGAGGGCCTGATGGTGCCCGGAAGGGGACTACCCGAAAGGGGACGGCCCTTCCCGGGACCGCCCCCTTCCCAGCCAGTGGGTACGGGAGTACCTCGTACCTCTCAGCCCTCCGTGACCTCGACCGCGGCCAGGTTCTTCTTGCCCCGGCGCAGCACCAGCCAGCGCCCGTGCAGCAGGTCCTCCTTGGCGGGGACGGCGTCCTCGGCGGTCACCTTGACGTTGTTCACGTAGGCGCCGCCCTCCTTCACCGTGCGCCGCGCGGCGGACTTGCTGGCCACCAGGCCGACCTCCGCGAAGAGGTCCACGACCGGACCGAGGTCGGCGACCTTGATGTGCGGCACCTCGGAGAGAGCCGCAGCCAGGGTCCTGTCGTCCAGCTCCGTGAGCTCGCCCTGGCCGAACAGGGCCTTGGACGCGCCGATCACGGCGGCCGTCTGGTCGGCTCCGTGCACCAGCGTCGTCAGCTCCTCGGCCAGCGCGCGCTGCGCGGCCCGGGCCTGCGGACGCTCCTCGGTCTGCTGCTCCAGCTCCTCCAGCTCCTCGCGGGACTTGAAGGACAGGATCCGCATGTACTTCGAGATGTCCCGGTCGTCCACGTTCAGCCAGAACTGGTAGAACGCGTACGGCGTCGTCATCTCCGGGTCGAGCCAGATGGCGCCGCCCTCGGTCTTGCCGAACTTGGTGCCGTCCGCCTTCGTCATCAGCGGCGTCGCCAGGGCGTGCACGGTGGCGTCCGGCTCCAGCCTGTGGATCAGGTCCAGGCCCGCCGTGAGGTTGCCCCACTGGTCGCTGCCGCCCTGCTGGAGCGTGCAGCCGTACCTCCGGTAGAGCTGGAGGAAGTCCATGCCCTGAAGGATCTGGTAGCTGAACTCCGTGTAGCTGATGCCCTGGTCGGACTCCAGGCGCCGGGCGACGGAGTCTTTCGTAAGCATCTTGTTGACGCGGAAGTGCTTGCCGATGTCCCGGAGGAACTCGATCGCGCTCAGTCCCTGGGTCCAGTCGAGGTTGTTGACCATGACGGCCGCGTTCTCACCCTCGAAGGACAGGAACGGCTCGATCTGGCGGCGCAGCTTCTCGACCCAGCCGGCCACGGTCTCCGGGGCGTTCAGCGTGCGCTCCGCGGTCGGGCGCGGGTCGCCGATCAGACCGGTGGCGCCGCCCACCAGCGCCAGCGGCCGGTGGCCGGCCTGCTGGAGCCGGCGCACCGTGAGCACCTGCACCAGGTGGCCCACGTGCAGGGACGGCGCGGTCGGGTCGAAGCCGCAATAGAACGTGACGGGGCCGTCCGCGAGCGCCTTCCGCAAAGCGTCTTCATCAGTGGACAGGGCGAACAGCCCGCGCCACTTCAGCTCGTCGACGATGTCCGTCACGGTTCTCGTATCTCCTTGGATGATCTTCAGGCAGTCGAACGACTACCGGCTACGAGGTTATACGCCCTGACTGACAGAGCTCATATTGAAGTCCGGCACCCTCAGGGCGGGCATCGCAGCCCTAGTGAACCAGTCGCTCCACTCCCTCGGCAGCGTCTTTTCCGTGAGCCCTGCCTCCGTCGCCCGCCCCAGCAGGTCGACCGGCGACTCGTTGAACCGGAAGTTGTTGACCTCGCCGGTGACCTCGCCGTTCTCGACGAGGTAGACGCCGTCCCGGGTCAGGCCGGTGAGCAGCAGGGTCGCCGGGTCGACCTCGCGGATGTACCAGAGGCAGGTCAACAGGAGGCCGCGCTCGGTGTTCGCGACCATCTCCTCCAGGGACCGGTCGGTGCCGCCGTCCAGGATCAGGTTCCCGATGGTGGGCGCGAGCGGGAGGCCGGTGAGGCCCGCGCTGTGCCGGGTGCTCGTCAGATGGCTCAGCTCACCCTCGGTGATCCACTCGGTGGCCTTCAGCGGCAGTCCGTTGTCGAACACCGACGCGTCGTCGCCGGAGGCGTGCGCGATGACGAAGGGCGCGGTCTCCAGGCCGGGCTCGTACGGGTCGCTGCGCAGAGTCAGCGGCAGTTCGGAGAGCTTCTCGCCGAGGCGCGTGCCGCCGCCGGGCTTGCTGAAGACCGTGCGGCCCTCGGCCGCGTCCCGGGCCGACGCCGACCACATCTGGTAGATCAGCAGGTCCGCGACCGCGGTCGGCGGGAGCAGCGTCTCGTACCGGCCCGCGGGCAGTTCGACCCTGCGCTCCGCCCACGCCAGCCGCTGCGCCAGCTCCGCGTCCAGCGCCGCCGGGTCGACGTCCTTGAAGTCCCGGGTCGACCGCCCCGCCCAAGCGGAGCGCGTACGGTCCGGCGACTTGGCGTTGAGCTCCAGCGTGCCGTTGGGCTGGTCGTGGCGCAGGCGCAGCCCGGTCGACGTGCCGACGTACGTCGAGACGAGTTCGTGGTTGGCGAAGCCGTACAGCTCGCGGCCGCCCGCACGCGCGCGTGCGAACGACTCGCCGAGCGCCGGCGCGAAGTCCGTGAAGACGGCGGACGAGGTCTCGGTCGGCGCGTCGGTGAAGTCCGGGGACTCCGGCACCCCCGTCACCAGCGGCTGCGCGTCCTCGGCGGGCCCCGCCCCGTGGGCGGCGGCCTCCGCGGCCCGTACGAGCGACTCCAGTTCGTCGGCGGTGACGGCCGAGCGGGAGACGACCCCGGACGCCGTGCCCTCCTTGCCGTCGACGGTCGCGATGACGGTGAGGGTGCGCCCGCGCGTGACGCCGTTCGTGGTCAGCGCGTTGCCCGCCCACCGCAGATTGGCGGTGGAGTGCTCGTCGGCGATGACGACACACCCGTCCGCGCGGGACAGTTCGAGGGCCCGCTCGACGATCTCGTGCGGCTTGTTCGTACGGGCGCTCATCGACCGGCCTCCTGTGTGGTGTTAAGGATGTTGACGCCCTTGAAGAGGGCCGACGGGCAGCCGTGGGAGACGGCCGCGACCTGACCCGGCTGGGCCTTGCCGCAGTTGAAGGCGCCGCCGAGGACGTACGTCTGCGGACCGCCGACGGCCGCCATGGAGCCCCAGAAGTCGGTGGTCGTCGCCTGGTAGGCGACATCGCGCACCTGGCCGGTGATCCGCCCGTTCTCGATCTTGAAGAACCGTTGCCCGGTAAATTGAAAGTTGTACCTTTGCATGTCGATCGACCACGAGCGGTCGCCGACGACATAGATCCCGCGGTCCACCCCGCCGATCAGGTCCTCGGTGGACAGCCCGGCCGGATCCGGCTGGAGCGACACGTTGGCCATGCGCTGCACCGGCACATGCGAGGGCGAGTCGGCGTACGCGCACCCGTTGGACCGCTCGAACCCGGTCAGCCTCGCGATGCGCCGGTCCAACTGGTAGCCCACCAGCTTGCCGTCCTTGACGAGGTCCCAGGACTGGCCCTCGACGCCCTCGTCGTCGTACCCGATGGTCGCCAGGCCGTGCTCGGCGGTGCGGTCACCGGTGACGTTCATCAGCTCGGAGCCGTACCTCAGCTTGCCCAGCTTGTCGAAGGTGGCGAAGGACGTGCCCGCGTACGCGGCCTCGTACCCGAGCGCCCGGTCCAGCTCGGTGGCGTGTCCGATGGACTCGTGAATCGTCAGCCACAGGTTGGACGGGTCGACCACCAGGTCGTACACGCCCGCCTCGACGCTCGGCGCGCGCATCTTCTCGGCCAGCAGTCCCGGGATCCGCTCCAGCTCGGAGTCCCAGTCCCAGCCGGTGCCCGTCAGGTACTCCCAGCCGCGGCCGACCGGCGGCGCCAGGGTACGCATCGAGTCGAACTCGCCCGTGGACTCGTCCACCGAGACGGCGGTGAGCTGCGGGTGCAGCCGCACGCGCTGCTGGGTGGTCACGGTCCCCGCGGTGTCGGCGTAGAACTTGTTCTCGTGGACGGTCAGCAGGGAGGCGTCCACGTGGTTGACGCCGTCGGCCGCGAGCAGCCGCGCGCTCCAGTCCGCCAGCAGCCCCGTCTTCTCCTCGTCGGGCACGGTGAAGGGATCGATGTCGTACGACGAGACCCACGTCCTCTCGGCGTGCACCGGCTCGTCCGCCAGCTCCACCCGCTCCTCGGACCCCGCCGCCCTGATCACCTGCGCCGACAGCTTGGCCATCGCCACGGCCTGCGACGCGACCTTGGCGGCGGCGTCCAGGGTGAGATCGACTCCCGAGGCGAACCCCCAGGTCCCGCCGTGCACGACCCGCACCGCGTACCCCAGGTCGGTCGTGTCCGACGAGCCCGAGGGCTTGCCGTCGCGCAGCCGCCACGCGGCGCTGCGCACCCGCTCGAACCGGAAGTCCGCGTGCTCGGCCCCCAGCGCCCGCGCGCGGGCCAGTGCGGCGTCGGCCAGGGCGCGTAGGGGAAGTGCCAGGAATGACTGATCGACTTCATGGGGCACGGGTGGGATCCCTTCGAGTTCTCTCCTGCGTTGGCCGTCGCAGGCAGTGAATCACGTCTCACTCGTCGCGTTCCCGAGTCGAGCCGGACCTCGTGCACCGCCTGCCGCAGGCTGCCGGCAGGCGGTGCACGGCGCCCATACCGGTGATCCCCATCGATTCCCCGGCCGCACCGATTGCGGCCGCATTACGGTGGAGCCATGTCCAGCAAGCGGCGCACCGGCCGCAGGAACGGCAACGACAGGGTGCGCACGAACCAGCGCACCCCTGCGTTCCGCCCGATCGGGCCCCCGCCGCCGGCCACCAGCGCCCACACGGCCCAGGAGTGCGAGAAGCTGGCGGAGCGGCACCCCGAGGACCGCGAAGAGCTTTTGCTGGAAGCCGCCGACGCGTGGGGCGATGCGGGCGAGCACGACCGTGCGATCGCCGTGTACGAGCGGCTGCTGGACCCGGAGAGCGGCGGCTGCTCGGAACCCGACCTGGTGGAGGCCTTTCGGATCGGCAGGCTCTGGGATGCCGGACAGGAACAGAAAGCCCGAGCGGCGGCCGTCGCGTTCCGTCGGCGTCACCCCCGGCACGCCGGTGCCTGGAACTTCGTCGCCGAGGCCCTCGAAGCGTATGCCGGGGCGGCCATGGCGGCCGAGTGGTACACGGCCGGCGTCACGCACGTGCTCGGCGCGGGGGCGGCGGTCACGGTGGACGCGGTGGAGGCGGATCCGCAGCACTACGACGCCGAGATGCTCGTCGTCGGCCGCCACCGGGTGCGACGGCTGCTCGGTGAGCCGCACGACGACTGGGACGATGTGGCCGACGTACTGCATGAGCGGCGATCGTCCCTCGTGCCCGGCCGGGTACGGCCGCTGGACGAACTGCACGATCCGCTCTGGGTCCAGCGGCTGGACGAGCACGGTCCCGCAGCGTTCGAGGACGAGCTCGGCGAGCTCGCGGACCGGCTGGCGGCCGTCAGCCCCGCCGACCGCGGCCCTGTCGGCCACGCCCCTGTGCGGACGGCGTGCGTCCTGTACTGGCCGCGAGAGGAGTTCACCAGGTTGCTGGAGCGCCGGCCGAAGGCGGCCGAAGCCTACGGCGAGGACCACGCCGACCACCTGCGGCAGGTCGAACAAACCTTGCGGGAACTGTCGCAGGAGGGTGCCCCGCGGGTGGCGGTCGGCCGGGCGACCGTGCGGGAACTGGAGGCATACGCGCAGGCGCGCGGTGAATCCCCTGACACCCCGGACACCCGGTCCGCGTACGCGGCCGAGCTCGCCCGCTCAGGCAGGGCGACCGACTGGCCCCCGCCGCGCAACGGCCCCTGCTGGTGCGACTCGGAGCGCAAGTACAAGAAGTGCTGCGGGAATCCCGCGCTGGTGTGACCGGGCCGAGCACGCCGAACGCAGCCCATGGAACAGGTCATCACCGCTCGTGCCCCGGGCATGGCGGACTGATCATGGCGTGTCGACTGTAGGAATCCGACAGCGAGCCCCGTTCGCCACTGTCGGTGCCCGATTGTCCGCGCGGCGGGCGGGACCGATAGGTTTTCGACGAAGGCGCCTGTCTTGCAAAGGTTCCAGACCGCTATCGAAAGGGTGATCCGTTGAGCCGCTCGGTTCTCGTCACTGGAGGCAACCGGGGCATCGGCCTCGCCATCGCCCGCGCGTTCGCCGAGGCCGGCGACAAGGTCGCGATCACATACCGCTCGGGTGAGCCGCCGGCCGTCCTCACGGACTTGGGCTGTCTCGCGGTCAGGTGCGACATCACCGACACCGAGCAGGTGGAGCAGGCCTACAAGGAGATCGAGGCCCAGCACGGCCCGGTCGAGGTCCTCGTCGCCAACGCCGGCGTCACCAAGGACCAGCTCCTGATGCGCATGAGCGAGGAGGACTTCACCTCGGTCATCGACACCAACCTCACCGGCACCTTCCGCGTCGTGAAGCGCGCCAACCGCGGCATGCTGCGCGCCAAGAAGGGCCGCGTGGTGCTGATCTCGTCGGTCGTCGGGCTGCTCGGCTCGGCCGGGCAGGCGAACTACGCCGCCTCCAAGGCCGCCCTGGTCGGCTTCGCGCGCTCCCTCGCCCGTGAGCTGGGTTCGCGCAACATCACCTTCAACGTCGTCGCGCCCGGCTTCGTCGACACCGACATGACCAAGGTGCTCACCGACGAGCAGCGCGCGAACATCGTGTCGCAGGTGCCGCTCGCCCGGTACGCGCAGCCCGAGGAGATCGCCGCGGCGGTGCGGTTCCTCGCCTCCGACGACGCCTCGTACATCACTGGAGCCGTCATCCCCGTTGACGGCGGACTGGGAATGGGTCACTGATCACCATGAGCGGAATTCTCGAGGGCAAGCGCGTCCTGATCACCGGCGTGCTGATGGAGTCCTCCATCGCGTTCCACACCGCGAAGCTGGCCCAGGAGCAGGGCGCGGAGATCATCCTGACCGCGTTCCCGCGGCCCACGCTGACCGAGCGCATCGCCAAGAAGCTCCCCAAGCCCACCAAGGTCATCGAGCTCGACGTCACCAACGACGAGCACCTCGGGCGTCTGGCCGACATCGTCGGCGAGGAGCTGGGTGGGCTCGACGGCGTCGTGCACTCCATCGGCTTCGCCCCGCAGGACGCCCTCGGCGGCAACTTCCTCAACACGCCGTTCGAGTCGGTCGCGACCGCCATGCACGTCTCGGCGTTCTCCCTGAAGTCGCTGACCATGGCCTGCCTGCCGCTGATGCAGAACGGCGGATCGGTCGTCGGCCTCACCTTCGACGCGCAGTACGCCTGGCCGCAGTACGACTGGATGGGTCCGGCCAAGGCCGCCCTGGAGGCCACCAACCGCTACATGGCGCGTGACCTGGGCAAGCAGAACATCCGCTGCAACCTCATCTCCGCGGGCCCGATCGGCTCCATGGCGGCCAAGTCCATCCCGGGCTTCTCCGAGCTGGCCTCCGTCTGGGACACCCGCGCCCCCCTGGAGTGGGACCTCACGGACCCCGAGCCGGCCGGCCGTGGTGTCGTCGCCCTGCTCAGCGACTGGTTCCCGAAGACCACCGGCGAGATCGTCCACGTGGACGGCGGTCTGCACGCCATCGGCGCCTGAGCATGCGCGACCGGCGCACGCAGGCCATCGCGTGCGCCGGTCGGTGCTCTCAGTCCGACGCCCCGTTTCCCGCTCCGCGCGGGGAGCGGGGCGTCGCCCGTTCGGAGTACCTGACCGGGCGTTCGAGGCTGCTCGGCGCGCACGCTGGGAGTACGCACCGCCCCGCAGCCGTACGGCCGAGGAGGTCCCGTTGTGCGCCTGCCCCGCCGTTTCGCCCCGTTCCTCGTCGCCGTCTCGCTGGTGGTCACGCTGTCGTACGAGGCCATGCCGCACGCGCGCGTGAAGGCCGGGAAGACCCCCGACCCGCAGCCCTTCGGGGCCGAGTGCCGGGTCCGCGTGACCGGTTCGGAGGCCGTCGCGTACTGCCACAACCCGTATCCCGAGACAGATCACGTGCGCCTGCACATCGAGTGCGACCCCTGGTGGGACATCGATACGGACACCGCCCCGGTCGACGCCGGGCCCGCGATGACCGTACGGCTGAGCGGCCGCTGCTGGGACAAGGTCCGCTCGGCATGGGTCAGTCACCAGAGGTGACGTAGGTCGGTCACCAGGGGTGACGTGGGTCGGTCACCAGGGGTGACGTGGGTCGGTCACCAGGGGTGACGTGGGTCGGTCACCAGAGGTGGGCCGCGGTCAGCGGCCGGGGGACTTCCTGCGTGCCGGGTGGCACATGAACGGATAGCTCGCCGCCTCGGTGGCTGCCGCCGCCGAGTCGCCCGCGCGGATCGCGTCCATGAGCCCCGCGTGGTCGATGTACATGTCCGGCGTCAGTCCCTCGGTGATTCCGCCGCGCAGCCAGTCCCGCAGCACCTCGCCCAGGTCCGCGTACATCGCCGTCATCACGTCGTTGTGGGAGGCGGCCACCACCGCCATGTGGAACGTCGCGTCCGCGGCCACGAACGCCTCCGCGTCCCCGGATTCCCAGGCCTCCTCGCGGCGTACGAGCAGCGCGTCCAGCTGCTTCAGGTCGCGCTCGGTGCGTCGCTCGGCGGCCAGCTGGGCGGCGCCCGCCTCAAGGGTGGAGCGCAGCTCGGCGATGTGGTTGGGGTCGGCGTCGGCGAACCGGCGATGCATCACGCCCGCCAGCTCGCTGGCCGCCACCACGTACGTCCCCGAACCCTGGCGGATGTCCAGCAGACCGTTGTGCGCGAGCGCCCGCACGGCCTCCCGGACCGTGTTGCGGGCGACCCCGAGCTGCTCGACCAGCTCGGGCTCGGTCGGGATGCGGGAGCCCACCGGCCATTCGCCCGAGGTGATCTGATTCCGCAGCTCGGCGATGACCTGCTCGGACAGTGCGGATCGGCGGGGGTGGCTCAGCGGCATGACCGGTCCTTCGTGCGGGGCCCTTGTGCGTGGCCGGAGGATACGGAGCGTAACGTAAGGGCGAGCCCCAATCATCCTATGATTCTATGATGGCCCCCATGACGACTCCGACGACGCCTGAAGAGACCGGGACGCTGACGTCCGCACCGCTACGCAGTTCCGCCCAGGCCGAGACCGAGACCCGGACCGGGGGCGGGACGCCCGCCACGCGCGCGTGGATCGGGCGGCTGCTGGTCGCCGGTATCGTCCTCGCCGCACTCAACCTGCGGCCCGCCATCACCAGCCTCGGCGCCCTCTTCGAAGAGGTGCGCGACGGGCTCGGCATGAGCGGCAGCCTCGCGGGACTGCTCACCTCCGTCCCCCCGCTCTGCTTCGCCGTCTTCGGCGTCATGGCGCCCAGGCTCGCCCGCCGCTTCGGACCGGGTGCGGTGGTCTGCGCCGGGATGGTCGCGATCACCGCCGGCCTGGTGATCCGCCCGTACGCCGGGAACACCGCCGGTTTCCTGGTCGCCAGCGCGCTCGCCCTGATGGGCATCGCCGTCAGCAATGTCCTGATGCCGGTGATCGTCAAGCGCTGGTTCCCGGACCGGGTGGGTTCGATGACGGGCCTGTACTCGATGGCCCTCGCCCTGGGCACATCGGCCTCGGCGGCGGTCACGGTGCCCCTGACCGACGCGCTCGGCGGAAGCTGGCGGTCGGGGCTCGTCGTCTGGGCGGCGCTGTCGGCGGCTGCCGTGCTGCCGTGGCTCCCGTTCGTACGCGCCCGGGGTGCCGATTCCGCGGCGAGCGCCCCCGCCACGGCCTCCGGCCGGGAAGAGCCCGACGGGCTGCGGATCACCCGGAGCCGTACCGCCTGGGCGCTGGCGGTGTTCTTCGGGCTCCAGGCGACCGCCGCGTACATCACGATGGGCTGGATGGCGCAGATCTTCCGCGACTCCGGGGTCCCCGCCGGCACGGCCGGTCTGCTCCTGGCCGTCACGATGGTGATGGGGGTACCCCTCGCCTTCGTCATCCCGCGGCTGGCCGGCCGGCTGCCGCACCAGGGGCCGATCGCGGTCGTGCTCGGCGTCTGCGGTCTGGCCGGGTACGCGGGCCTGTACTGGGCCCCGGCCGCCGGGGCCTGGGCATGGGCGCTGCTGCTCGGCGTCTCCAACTGCGCCTTCCCGCTGGCGCTGACCATGGTGGGGATGCGGGCCCGGACGGGCGCGGGCGTGGCCAAGCTGTCGGCGTTCGCGCAGAGCACCGGGTATCTGCTGTCGATCCCGGGGCCGCTGCTGGTCGGCGTCCTCTACCAGCACAGCGGCGGCTGGGGACTGCCGCTCGCCCTCATGGCCGGGCTGATGGTCCCGCAGATGGTGGTGGGCGTCCTGGCCGGCCGCGACCGGACCGTGGAGGACGAGGCGGCGCGCTGAGCCGACGCCCGGGCCGCCGGATGTCACCGACCCCGCCGGAGCCCGGGCGGGGGAGGGGTGCGAGACTGACCGTATGCCCGTGCTCGACCCGAACCCCCAGAACGGCCAGAAGAAGATGCTGCTCGTCTTCGGCACGTTCTTCGCCATCTTCGTGATCATCGCCGTCATCGCGACGATCGCCTCTCCCTGACGGAACGCCCCGGCCCGAGGTGGGGCTGACCCCACCATCCCCTGGGGCTGACCCCACCACCCCCTAGGGGGTGAGTCTCAGGGTCAAGTGGGTGGATCACCGGATGGGTTGAGGATCCCGGAGTCCGTACCTTCGAGATGTGGCCGCGGGACGCGGACCACGGACCACCCGAAGACCCACGGAGGCAGTCATGTCGGCCCGCACGCACACCCGGACCCACCCGGCGACCACGGGCGGCCTCGACATCCGGCTGCCCTGGTGGGCCCTCGCCCTGCCCACCCTGGCCTTCGTCATCCTGCTGGCGCTGATACTCAACCCGGCGGACGCGAGCGCCGGCGGCGACCCCGCCCTCAGCCACCTCGTCGAGCACGTCCAGCAGGCGGTGACGCACCACGCGTCGTGACCGAGGCTGGTCCGGTGGGGTGGCCGTGAACCGGCCCGTCGGGCCAGGCGTCCGGGACATTGCCTGTCCGGCCAGGGGCCCTGGACAGCCCCCGCCTGGTGGAGCGCCCGTGGAATCCGTCCGTCCGACCAGGGGCCCTGGACAGCCCCCCGCCCGGCGGGGCGCCCGTGGAATCCGTCCGTCCGACCGCAAACGGCCTCTTCAGACGGGGTGGGGGCGGGCGCAGGCCCCCTGGTGAGCCGTCGGTACGCGGGTGCGCCCCCGACGCCGCCAACTACCTGCGCCCATTGGCCTGTTTCATGCGAAGCTGGGACCCATGAGCTCCGCAGAACCCCGCAGGATTGTCCTCTTCCGGCATGCGAAGGCCGACTGGCCGCAGGTGCCCGACCATGAGCGTCCCCTCGCCGACCGGGGCCGCATGGACGCCGCCGTCGCCGGACGCAAGCTGGCCGACAGCGGCATCCCCTTCGATCAGGCCCTCTGCTCCACCGCGACCCGCACACGCGAGACCTGGAAGCTCGCGGTCCAGGAGCTTCCGCATCGGCCGAAAACCGTCTACGAGGAGCGGGTCTACGAGGCCTCGCCCGGCGAGCTGATCGCCGTGCTCAACGAAACCCCCGACGACGTGCGGAACGTGATCCTCATTGGCCACAACCCGGGCATCCAGGGCCTTGCCGAGGTCCTCGCCGGCGAGGCCGAGGAGGAAGCCCGTGAGCGGATGAGCCGACGCGGCTTCCCGGCCGCCGCCTTCGCCGTACTCTCCTTCGACGGTTCCTGGAAGTCGCTGGAGCCGGGCGTGGCCACCCTGATCGACTACTGGACGCCGAGCGAGTAAACCCCCGCGGAACGGGACGGGGCCCGGCACCACCACGGTGCCGGGCCCCGTCGACGTGCGCGCACTCGGGTACGTGCGGGCACTCGCGTACGTGCGGGCGCGCGGGCGCGCGGAGCGCCGATGTGCGGGCGCGCCCCTCAGTGCGCGTCGTCGTGCGTGTCCGCCGCCTCGACCTCTTCCCGGGTGACACCGAGCAGATAGAGGACGGTGTCCAGGAAGGGGAAGTTCACCGCGGTGTGCGCGGCCTCGCGGACGACGGGCTTGGCGTTGAAGGCGACGCCCAGACCGGCCGCGTTGAGCATGTCGAGGTCATTGGCGCCGTCGCCGATCGCCACGGTCTGCGCCAGCGGTACGCCCGCCTCGGCGGCGAACCGGCGCAGCAGCCGTGCCTTGCCCGCACGGTCCACGATCTCGCCGACGACCTTGCCGGTGAGCTTCCCGTCGACGATCTCCAGGGTGTTGGCCTGGGCGAAGTCGAGCCCGAGCCGCTCCTTCAGATCGTCCGTGACCTGGGTGAACCCACCGGAGACCACACCCACTTGGAAGCCGAGCCGCTTGAGCGTACGGATCAGGGTGCGCGCGCCCGGAGTGAGCCGGACCTCGGCGCGTACCTTCTCCACGACCGACGCGTCGAGCCCCTTGAGCAGCGCCACGCGCGCGTGCAGCGACTGCTCGAAGTCCAGCTCGCCCCGCATGGCGGCCGCGGTCACCTCGGCGACCTCCGCCTCGCAGCCGGCGTGCGCGGCGAACAGCTCGATGACCTCGTCCTGGATGAGCGTCGAATCCACGTCCATGACGACGAGGCGCTGGGCCCGCCGGTGCAGACCGGCGGCGACGACGGCGACGTCGACACCGAGTGCCGCGGCGTCGGTCACCAGGGCGGTGCGCAGCGGCTCGGTCTCCACACCGGACACGGCGAACTCGACGGCCGTCACCGGGTACTTGGCGAGCCGGAAGATACGGTCGATGTTGCCGCCTGCGGCGGTGATACGGGCGGCGATCGCGGCCGTCGACTCGGCGGTGAGCGGGTGGCCGAGGACGGTGACGAGGGAGCGGCCGAGGCCACGCGGACGGTTGTCGCCGATGCCGGAGATGATCTCCGCCTGCATCTTCATGGACTCCGCCCAGCTGTGGACGGTCGCCCGCAGATCGCCCTCCAGCCCGGACGGGGGCATGCTCACGAGGGCGCACAGCACCATCCGGCCCCGGGTGACGACCTGCTCGATGTCGACCACGTCGACGTTGTAGGCGGCAAGGGTCTCGAACAGGCCGGCGGTCAGGCCGGGCCGGTCCTTGCCGAAGATCTTGACAAGGAGAGTGGGGGCGTCGGAGGTCTGCGAAGCGCTCATGGTGTTCCCACCGTATCCGTCACCCAGTGCCCTCCGCGTGCCCGGTCCGCCCAGCGGACAGGGAACAGTGGGTGGCGAGCAGATGACGTACGCCTTGATCGCCGGCGAAGGCGCAGGGTAGAGGCGTGGAGCGGCCGGCGAGGGGGGACGACAGGCCCGTCAGCCGCGCCCCCGGGGCCGGCCGGGAGGAGGCGGGGGCGGGGGAGGTGGCGGCGGGGGCGGCCCCTGCTCCGAGGCGGGAGACGTGCCTCGCGGCGGCCGCTTCGGAGCCCGGGCAGGCGGCTCGATCGGCCCGATCACGGTGGGGGCGCCATACACGTCATGGGGCGCGGGCGGCAGGGCATCGTCGGGTGGCGGCGCGCTGTCACCGGAGGGCGCCCGGGGCGGAACGGCACGGTGGGGCGGCGGCGCGCCTTCGCCGGGTGCTGCGGGCGGCGCCTGGGGCGGCCAGGTGTGCTCGGGCGGCGCCTGGGGCGGCCAGGTGTGCTCGGGCGGCGCTTGGCGGGGGCTGGTGTGCTCGGGTGGCGCTTGGTGGGGGCCGGTGCGCTCGGGCCATGCGCCCCTGCCGCCGGGCGGTGCCTGGGGCGGTCCGGTGTTCTCGGGTGGTGACGCGGGCTCCCGGGCCGTCCCCCATCGAGGCCCGTCGCCGCCGCCCGGCCGTCCCCCGGCGTCCGGCCGCCCCTCCGGTCCGAACCCCCCGGACGGCGGACGCACCCCGTCCTTCCTCCACAACCCCCTTGTCCGTCCGCCCTCACCCGGCCGCGTGTCCTCGGGCTCGCGCAGCTCTTCCGGCAGCCTCAGGTAGGGGTTCGTGTCCGGGTTCGGCGGGCGGTACGGGTTGCTCGGCGCGTACGGTCCCGCATGCTGCGCCGGCGTCCCGTACGGCGGTGGCGGCGCCGCCCGCCCCGCCTCACCCCGTGCCAACGGCGCCGCCCGGCTCCCCGCCGCCCCGGTCGCACAGGCGAGCAGCGCCCCGGCCGCCCCGGCGCCCGCGCCCCACACGGCACCCAGCAGCAGCGCCATGCCGAGGTGCCCGTGCAGCTCGATTCCCGCGCCGAACGCGTCGAATCCGAACACGGACAGCGCGGCGTCCACCGACACGTCCGTCAGCCAGACCAACAACGGCAGTGCGAGCGCCGTCACGATCCCGAGCCGAAGTGCGCAGCGCCCTGCGAAGCCGAGGGGACCCGGGTCCCGTACGGCAGAGGGAGCCAGGATTGGGTCCGTCGCCGCATCACGGGCTCGTACAAGAGGCGTACGCGCGGCGGTCAGGACTCCCGCGAGGAGCATCATGAGCGCCGCGGCGACCGCCAGCAGCCACACCCTGCCGTCCAGTTCGGCCAGGCGCCCCAGTGTGACCGGCTGGTCCGACCGCACACTCAGCAGCCGGTCCAACGGGTCCGGCAGCAGTTTCGCCAGCTCACCGGTGGCCACGCCGTCCCACGGTACGAACAGGCCGATCGGGATGCCCAGCCACACCCCGTTGGGCGCGCCGAGCAGCGCCGCCCCCACGATCCGCCCCGGATGGTCGTCGCCGATCGCCGCGTACCCGGCCGCCGCGAACCCGGCGGCCACCGCCACCAGCCCCACGGTCACCAGCGCGGACACGGCCGGGCGTACCACCCTGTGTACCGCTTCCCAGCCGCGCGGCAGGGGCGTGCGCCGGGACGCGAGCAGCGCGACCAGCAGAACACCGGCCGCCCACGCGGCGCCCCCGAGCAGCGTGGGCACCGTATCGACGGTGAAGCCGACCGCGGCCTTGGCGTGGACGAGGTTGCCGAGCCGGTCCGGCAGCAGCCCGCCGATGTCCCCGAGCCCGGGGACGTCGATGCCGCCGCCTCCACCCCCGCCGGGCAGGTCGTCGAGCCCGAGCGAGCCCCCGTCGATGGTGACGACGTCGTGGCCCGCCCAGGCGAGGCCGCCCAGCATGGCCACGAACAGCACGACCACCGCGCCCGCGCGCGCGAGGAGTTCGGCGGGCGCGACGACAACTCCCGCGGTGCGCAAGGAACGCAGGAAGAACCAGCAGAGCAGGAGGGCGCCGACCAGGCTCACGCCCAGGGGCGTGATCTCTATGGCGGTCGTCGCCTCCGCTCCCTTCAGGCCGAACGCCGACACGTCCCCGGAGGGTGTGACCGACCCGTTCGCCCCAAGTGCCACGACAGCCGCGGTCATCGGCCCGAGCGAGCCCGCCGCGTCCGCCTGGAGCAGATGCAGACCGAGTGCCGCCGTCCCCGCCATCCCGATCAACGCCCAGCTCACGGAGGCGATCGCGGACAGCAGCACATCGATCCACGGCAGCCTCCGACCGTCCCGCGCGGTCTCGATGTCCATCGTCAGCCCCCGATCCGCGCCGCGGCGTTCCACCGCGGATGTCCCCCTCGCGTGGGATTACCACTCTCCGGGCCGGTTTCCACCCCGTCAACGGGCAATGGCGGGGCGGCCGTGGGCAGGCGTCACAGGGTCCGACTTTCTGTCAGAGGGCCGAGCCTGAAATAGTTCCTCACGATCTTCGACATCCCTACACTCCCTGTGATGGGGGTAACTCGGGGGAGAACTCTGTGGGGCGTGGAGTGCCTGAACTCGTACTGGAATTGAACGGACGCACCTGGTCGCTCGATGCGTCCCGGTCATACATCCTCGGACGTGATCCGCAGGGTGACATCGTGTTCGAAGACGCCAGGGTTTCCTGGCGCCACGCCACGATCAGCTGGAACGGCCACAGTTGGATCATCGAGGACCAGGGCAGCACCAACGGCACCTTCGTACAGGGCCGACGGATCCACCATCAGGCGGAGATCGGTCCTGGCTCGGCCGTGCATCTGGGCAACGCCACTGACGGACCGCGCCTGAATCTCTCGGGTGCCGCGGCCGCCGTCGCCGCCCCGCAGGCCCAGCCCCAGCAGCAGCCGTACGCGGCCCAGGGCGCGAGCGCCGGCTGGGCCCAGCAGCCGCAGCAGCAGGCACCGCAGCAGCAGGTCCGGAATGAGCCGCAGCAGGCTGCCGCGCAGATCCCGCCGCAGCAGGGTCCCGGTGGTGGTGCGGGGGTGCCACCGGTCTACGGCGACCGCAGTCCGACCACCTTCCACCAGCTTGCCCTCGGCCGCGTGATGCGCATCGGCCGTGCGCTGGAGAACGACCTGGTCGTCTCGGACCTCCAGGTCTCCCGCCACCACGCCGAGTTCCACGCCATGCCCGACGGGCGTTTCGAGATCCGTGACCTGGGCTCGCACAACGGCACGTTCGTCAACGGTATGCCGATCGGCAAGGGCGGCTCCGCGCTGCTCGGCCCGGCCGACATCGTCGGCGTCGGCCACTCGACGTTCCGGATCGTCGGCGACCGCCTTGAGGAGTTCGTCGACACCGGTGAGGTCTCCTTCTCCGCCCGCCACCTCACCGTCACGGTCGACGGCGGCAAGCAGATCCTCAAGGACGTGTCCTTCGGCGTCCCGGAGAAGTCGCTCATCGCGGTCATCGGCCCGTCCGGCTCGGGCAAGTCGACCCTGCTGAAGGCGCTCACCGGCTACCGCCCCGCCAACCAGGGCGACGTCCTCTACGACAACCGGAATCTGTACAAGCAGTTCGCCGAGCTGCGCCAGCGCATCGGTCTGGTCCCGCAGGACGACATCCTGCACAAGGAGCTGACCGTCAAGAAGGCCCTCAAATACGCGGCCAAGCTGCGCTTCCCCGCCGACACCACGGCCGCCGAGCGCGAGAACCGCATCGACGAGGTGCTGCGTGAGCTGAAGCTGGACGTCCACAAGGAGAAGAAGGTCACCTCCCTCTCCGGTGGTCAGCGCAAGCGCGTCTCGGTGGCTCTGGAGCTGCTCACCAAGCCGTCGCTGATCTTCCTGGACGAGCCGACCTCCGGTCTCGACCCGGGCATGGACCGCGACGTGATGCAGCTGCTGCGCGGCCTCGCCGACGACGGCCGTACGGTCCTCGTCGTCACCCACTCGGTGGCCGAGCTGGCCCTGTGCGACAAGCTGCTGGTGATGGCGCCCGGCGGCAGCGTCGCCTACTTCGGCCCGCCGGAGGAGGCACTGAACTTCTTCGGTTACGAGACCTGGGCCGACGTCTTCTCCGCCTTCGAGAACTACCGCGACTACGACTGGGCGGGCCGCTGGAAGGGCTCGCAGCACTACCAGATGTACGCCGCGGAGATCGACGCCGTCGCGCCACAGGCCGTACAGATGCCGCCGATGCAGGCGATGAAACCGCCCAAGCCGCAGGGCTGGTTCTCCCAGCTCGGCACGCTTGTCCGGCGGTATGGGGCCGTCATAGCCTCCGACAAGGGCTTCCTGGCGCTGACGGTGATCCTGCCCGCGGTGCTCGGCGCGGTGAGCCTGCTCATCGACAGCGACAAGGACCTGCTGGTCCGCCCGATCAACTCGCGCACCCATGTGCCCATCCCGAACGGCACGGCCACGACGGTCCTGCTGATCCTCGCGGTCGGCGCGTGCTTCGCGGGCGCCGCCAACTCCGTCCGTGAGCTGATCAAGGAACGGGTCATCTACGAGCGGGAGCGCGCCACGGGCCTGTCCCGCTCCGCCTACCTGATGTCGAAGGTGATCGTGCTCGGCACCATCACCCTGCTCCAGGGCCTCATGGTCGGCATGATCGGGTTCTCCAGCCGTGGAATCCCCCAGGAGGGCCTCGTCCTGGGTGGCAACACACTGTTCGAGCTGTGCCTGCCGATCATGGCGCTTGGCTTCACCTCGATGATGTTCGGCCTGGTCATCTCCGCGCTGGTGAAGACCGCCGAGAAGACCATGCCGCTGCTGGTCATGTTCGCGATCATCCAGGTCGTCTTCACCGGCTGCCTCTTCACCCTGAACGGCACGCTCGGCGTCAATGAGTTCTCGTATCTGATGCCGTCCCGCTGGGCGGTCGGAGCCGCCGGTACGACGCTGGACTTCAACAACATCGCCCCGAACACCGAGGACCCGACCAACACGGACCCTCTGTGGGACCACACGGCGTCGGCCTGGGGCATGGACATGGCCGCCCTGATCGTCCTCGGCGTGATCTGCGGCTTCCTGGTGGCCCGCTTCCTGCGCAAGCACGAGCCCGAGGTCATGCGGAAGTAGTCGCTCCGATACGACGCCGAAGGGCGGCACCCGTCACGGGGTGCCGCCCTTCGGCGTGTGCGACCTCAAGGCCCGCGCCTGCCTCAGTACGCGCTGTTGACGTTGTCCATCGAGCCGTACCGGTGCGCCGCGTAGTTGGCGGCGGCGGTGATGTTCGCGACCGGGTCGTAGATGTTCCACGACGTGCCCGCCACGTGGTAAGCCCGGAACGTCGGGTCGATCACCTGGAGCAGACCCTTGGACGGGATGCCCTTGGCGGCGTTGCTGTCCCAGTTGTTGATGGCCATGGGGTTGCCGGACGACTCCCGCAGGATGTTGCGGTGCAGGCCGTTGTAGCTGCCGGGGATCTTGTGCTGGGCCATGATGTCGAGGGCGTGGCGGATCCAGCCGTCGAGGTTGTTGCCGTAGCTCTTGGGGGCGGCCGGCCGTACCTGGGGACGCTGCGCGGCCCGGCTCGCGGCCTCCCGCGCCCTGCGCTGTGCCTCCGCCTGCTGCGCCGCACGCTGCCTGGCCTGTTCGGCGGCCTGCCTGGCCTGTTCGGCGGCCTGCCTGGCCTGTTCGGCGGCCTGCCTGGCCTTCTGCGCGGCCTGCTCGACGGCCCGCTTCTTGGCCGCGACGGCCTCGTCGGCGGCCTGCTTCCTGGCGGCGATGGCCTCGGCCTTCAGGTGGGAGCCGGCCAGCTGGTCGGTGACGCTGACCTTGACGTCCTTGATGGGCTCGTTGCTGAACGTCACCGGCGCCGACGCGGCTGCGCCCTCGTCCGTGGTGGTCTGCGCGCTGCTCGGCACGGCGGTGAACGCGAGGGCGGCGGCGCCGAGGGCGGCCACACAGGCGATCGACAGCTTGTGGGTCTTGGTCAGCGCACGACTACGACCACGAATGTTGGTGTTGGGCATGGCGGAGGGACCTCTTCGACTGGCGCGGAGGTCGCTCTGGTGCCGGTGGAGGACATGGCGTTTCCAGCACAAGCGCCGCGGACGAAGACCCGCGGCGCCGAGCGACGGCAGCAATTCTTAGCGGCCGCAAAATGACGTGGCAAAGGTGTGACGTACTATCCGGAATAGTGGAGCCAGGAGAGGCAAAACGGGACAGACGAAGCCGTCTGTCCCGTTCACTCGGGACTTACTTGTCTCCTATGTCTCTTCGTACGTGATGTGCGCCCTATGCGCGGGGTCACACCGGCCGCGCGTCAGTCTCACCATCAGTTGCGAGAGCAATGCCCTATGTGATGCCGCTCCCGGGGCAGGATGAGATGGGTGTCGCCGAACTCGTGCCACAGATAGCGGCCGGCGAGCGCCTCCTCGTAACCGTGGTCGATCGCCGCCCGCCCCGCGATCGCCTCCAGCATCAGCAGATGCGACGCCTCCGGCTCGTGCAGCCCGGTCAGCAGCCCGTCCACGACCCGCACCCCACGCTCCGGGGTCACCACGAGATCGGTCCAGCCCTCACGCGCCCGTACGACACCGTCGGCACCGACGGCCGACTCGACGGCCCGCACGGCCGTCGTACCGACCGCGATGACCCGCCGCTCCCCGGCTTCGGCCGCGTTGATCAGCCGCGCGGACGCTTCAGGCACCGCGAACCGCTCCGGGTACGGCGGCTCGTGCGCCTCCGCCGACGCCACCCCCGTGTGCAGCGTGACCGGCGCGAACCACACACCCCGGCTCACCAGCTCCGCCACCATCCGCGAGGTGAAGGGCCGCGCCGCGCTCGGCATCTCCGCACTGCCCGCGCCATCGGTGGACGGCAGCGCGAACACCGTCTGATACGCGGACAGCGGCTGGTCCCTGTCCGTATAGGAGTACCGAATGGGGCGCCCGTGCCGGCCGAGCAGGCCCCGTACGTCCGCATCCGACGGCCGCGCCCACCACAGCCGGCCGCTCCGCCCCGACAGCGGCTCCTCCAGGACGAGCCGTACGTCGCCCGGAAGCCGCACCTCTGCTCCCGCGGGCCCTCCCGCCCGCGCGCGTGTGGTGCCCCGTCCGTCCGGCTCCCGCAGCTCGACGGCCCATCGACCGTCGTCCCCACACGTCGAGAAGTGGACCACCACGCGCGCGTGCCCGATCCGCCCGTCCACCGCGGCCGCCAGCGTCGGCGACGTATTGACGACGAGTAGATCCCCCGCCCGCAACAGCCGCGGCAGCTCCACGAACCTGTGGTGCGACACCTCGGTGCCGCGTGAGACCAGCAACCGCACGGAGTCCCTTCTCAGACCCGGCCCGCGCTGCTCGGCCGGGACCCGTGCCGACAGCTCCTCCGGGACCTTCCCCCACGCTCGGCCGCGCTTGAGCGGGGCGACCCCCGCCGCCCTCCTCATCGCTCCTCCAGCAGGGACGGCGCACCATAGCGGCCGCTCGCCGGACGCTCGTCCAGCAGCCGCAGGAGCGCGGGCACCACACTCTCCGGCGCCGGACGCGGATCGTCGTCGTCCGGTACGGCCGCCGCGTACAGGTCCGTGGCCATGTCCCCCGGATCGACCGCCCACACCCGCAGCCCGGGCTCCTCCTCGCCGAGCACCGCCGCCAGATGATCGAGCGCCGCCTTCGACGCCCCGTACCCGCCCCATGTCTCGTACGCCTCGGCCGCCGCGTCCGAACTGACGGTGATCACCGTGCCCGCGCTCGACGCCCGCAGCAGCGGCAGCCCCTCCTGGACGAGGCCCAGCGCGGCCACCACGTTCACCTCCAGCGCCCGCCGCAGCCCCTCCAGGGGCAGCTCGTCCAGCCGTACCAGTGGCTCCGCGCCCAGGGCGCTCGCGTTGTTCACCAGCAGATCGAGCCCGCCCAGCTTCCGGGCCGCCGCCACCAGATCGGCCCGGTGACCGGCGTCCGTGACGTCCCCCGCCAGGGCCTCGACCCGCGTCCCGTACGCAGACAGGGCGCCCGCCGTCTCCTCCAGGACGGGCGCGGTCCGCGCGTCCAGCACCAGATCCCAGCCGCGCTCCGCCAAAGCCGCACCGAGCGCCCGTCCCAGCCCCTTCGAAGCCCCCGTGATGATCGCAACCGGCATGACTACCGTCCCCTCGTCCCTCGGCCGCCGGTGATCGGCGGTGACCTCAACGTAGGAACGGCACCGGCCCGGCCGCCTCGGACGCGGGCCGCAAAGAGCAGGGGCCCTTCGACCTAGGCCCTGTCGTCAAACTCCCGCCTGCCCCGCGACGCCATGCACGCACTCTCGCCGCACCGGGCGCAGACCCAAGTACATCCAGTACGAGGGTCAGCGCCCGGCACGCCGAGAGCACGCACCTGACGCCGCAGGGCCCGCCCTCCGGGCGGACGACGGGAGTTTGACGACAGGACCTAGGCCCACCGGCCCGGACGGGCCCGCCATGGGTCGGATACGCGTGTCACACCCCGCCGGTACGGTGAGGTCATGAGCCATGGACCCCGGTCGGGCCTGTACGCGGTGAGTTCCGCGCTGCTGGCCATGAGCAGGCACCTCGAGGTGCGCGACGTCCTCAAGACGATCGTCGCCTCGGCCCGAGAGCTGCTCGGCGCGGAGTACGCGGCGCTAGGGGTCCCGGACGACCACGGGGGCTTCGCCCAGTTCGTCGTGGACGGCGTCAGCGACGAGCAGTGGAAGGCCATCGGCCCGCTCCCGCGCCAGCACGGCATCCTGGCCGCGATGCTCCACGAGGCGAAGTCCGAGCGGCTCGCCGACGTCCGCAAGGACCCCCGCTTCGAGGGCTGGCCGAGCGCCCACCCCGACATGTCCGACTTCCTCGGCCTGCCCATCCGCGACGGCGACGAGATCATCGGCGCGCTGTTCCTGGCCAACAAGCGGTGCCCCAAGCCGGACGGAAGCTGCGGCTTCACGGAGGAGGACGAGGAACTGCTCTCCATCCTCGCCCAGCACGCCGCGATCGCCCTCACCAACGCCCGCCTGTACGAGCGCAGCCGGGAGCTGACCATCGCCGAGGAGCGCTCCCGGCTGGCGCACGAGCTGCACGACGCGGTCAGCCAGAAGCTCTTCTCCCTGCGCCTGACCGCCCAGGCGGCGGCCACCCTGGTCGACCGTGACCCGGTCCGCGCCAAGGGCGAGCTGCAGCAGGTGGCCGCGCTCGCCGCGGAGGCGGTGGACGAACTGCGCGCCGCCGTCGTCGAGTTGCGCCCCGCGGCCCTCGACGAGGACGGGCTCGTCGCCACCCTGCGCACCCAGGTCCAGGTCCTCGACCGCGCCCACACCGCGCACGTGACCTTCACCAGCCGTGGCGTGCGCGCACTGCCGGCGGCCCAGGAGGAGGCACTGCTGCGTGTCGCCCAGGAGGCATTGCACAACGCCCTGCGGCACTCCGGGGCCGAGCGGGTCGCCGTGACCCTGGGCAAGCGCGGTACGGGCACCGCCCTGCGCGTCACGGACGACGGCAGCGGCTTCGAACCCCATGCGATACGCCGCGCGGGACGCCACCTGGGCCTGGTCTCCATGCGTGACCGGGCGAGCGGGGTCGGCGGCACGCTGACCGTGGAATCGGCGCCCGGGAAGGGCACCACGATCGAGATGGAGGTCCCTGGTGGCTGACGCAATCAAGGTGCTGCTCGTCGACGACCACCAGGTGGTCCGCCGTGGGCTGCGCACCTTCCTCGAAGTGCAGGACGACATCGAGGTCGTCGGAGAGGCCTCGGACGGCGCCGAAGGGGTCGCCCGCGCCCAGCAGCTGAAGCCCGACGTCGTCCTCATGGACGTCAAGATGCCGGGCATGGACGGTATCGACGCGCTGCGCAAGCTTCGCGAACTGGACAACCCCGCGCGCGTGCTGATCGTCACCAGCTTCACCGAGCAGCGCACGGTGGTCCCGGCCCTGCGCGCGGGCGCCGCCGGTTACGTCTACAAGGACGTCGACCCCGATGCCCTCGCCGGAGCCATCCGCTCGGTGCACGCGGGGCACATCCTCCTCCAGCCGGAGGTCGCCGGCGCGCTGCTGTCCCAGGAGGAGGTCAACCCGGGCCAGGGGAGGGGTGGTTCGCTCACCGAGCGGGAGCGGGAGGTGCTGGCCCTGATCGCGGACGGCCGGTCGAACCGGGAGATCGCCCGGGCCCTGGTGCTGTCGGAGAAGACGGTCAAGACCCATGTCTCGAACATCCTGATGAAGCTCGACCTGGCGGACCGCACCCAGGCCGCGCTCTGGGCCGTGCGCCATGGAGTGGACGGCTGAGCGGATCTTCATACCGTCGTGTGTATGTCCCCCGGACGGCGCATCCTCGGTGGATCTCCGGCGTTCTTCAGTGCGTGCTGCGGCGCCTGCCGCAGTGATCGCAAGGAGAGGGCTCAGAAGTGAAGAACCTGAAGAAGGCCGCAGCCGTCACGATGGTGGCCGGTGGACTGGTCGCTGCCAGCGCCGGTCTGGCGTCCGCCACCGAGGGCGGGGCGCACGCGTGCGGCAAGGCCGCGGGCTCGCCGGGCGTCGTCTCGGGCAACGTCATCCAGGCCCCGGTCCACATCCCCGTGAACGCGGTCGGCAACAGTGTGAGCGTGATCGGCGTCCTGAACCCGGCCTTCGGCAACCTGGGCATCAACCACTGAGCCCTGAGGGAACGACGTACGTCCGGCCTCCCGGTCGGCACCTCAGGGAGGCCGGACGAGCACACCCCACGGGGTGCGTCTTCGGTTGTCAGTGGCACGCCGTGTCGCGGGTGATCGGCGAAGGTGCGCGCCCGCTCACGCCCCCGGTTTGAGCGCTACTCCGGCGAGCATGGCGAGGTCCGGGTCGGGGTGATCGTCGGGGGCGGGTCGCCACAGAGGGGCGCGGACCACACCCGGAGAGATCAGGTCGAACCCGTCGAAGAGGGCGGTGAGTTCCGCCGTGCTGCGCCAGATGACCTGGCTGACCGCACCCCGGTACTGCTCGGCCGCCTCCGGGGCCGTCCGCGGGACCTCGTCGGCCCCCGCGTGCGAGAGGACCAGCGCGCTGCCGGGGACCAGCGGCGCGGTGTACTGGCGGACCAGCTCCAGCGGGTCCTCGCCGTCCGGTACGAAGTGCAGTACGGCGGCGAGGATCAGGGCGACCGGGCGGTCGAAGTCGATCAGCCGACGGGTGTCACCCGCCTGGAGGATCTCCTGCGGCTGGTGCAGGTCGCCCTGGAACACGGCGGCCCTCGGCTCGTCGGCGAGGAGCGCCCGTCCGTGGGCGACCGCCACCGGGTCGATGTCGACGTAGACGACGGTGCTGTCGGGGTGGGCGGACAAGGCGACGTCGTGCACGTTGCCCTCGGCGGGGATGCCGGACCCGATGTCCAGGAACTGGCGTATGCCGAGAGCCGACAGTTCCCGTACCGACCGGCGCAGGAAGGCGCGGTTGGCCCGGAGGGTGGCGACGAGTCCGGGGTTGCCCGCCGAGACCCGGTCGCCGAGTTCCCGGTCGACCGGGAAGTTGTGGGTGCCGCCGATCCAGTAGTCGTACACCCGGGCGATGCTCGGCGTGTCGATGTCCACTTCCGGCGGCGCCCAGCTGGGACGTGCGGTGTCCAGTCGTTCCACGTGTGTCTCCTGAAGTCGTCGGTGGTGGGTCGGGCGTTGCGGAGGCGGACGGGTACGGCGCCGGGTCAGACGGCGGACCGGCCGGTGAGCACCGGCAGTTCCTCCAGGCCGCGCATCATCAGGCTGCTGCGCCAGCGCAGTTCGGTGCTGTCCACGGCGAGCCGCAGTGCCGGGAAGCGGGCGAAGAGACGGCTGATGACGATCTGCCCTTCGAGGCGGGCGAGCGGGGCGCCCAGGCAGTGGTGGATGCCGTGGCCGAAGGCGACCGAGGCGCTGTGCGACCGGGTGATGTCCAGCCGGTCGGGGTCGGAGTAGCGGGCGGGGTCGCGCCCGGCCGCGCCGAGCGAGATCGTCACGAACTCGCCCTCGGGAATGAGCACGGAGCCCACCTCGACCGGTTCCGTGGTGAAGCGCCAGGTGGCGTTGGTGACCGGTCCGTCGTAGCGCAGGAACTCCTCGACGGCCGCGGGCCACAGCGCGGGGTCGGTGGCCAGTTGCTCACGCGCCGCGGGGTGCTGGAGCAGGGCGAGTGTCCCGTTGCCGATGAGGTTGACCGTGGTCTCGTGGCCGGCGACCAGGAGCAGGAACGCCATGGAGATCAGTTCGTCGTCCGACAGCTGGTCGCCCTCGTCGCTCACCTGGACGAGGTCGCTGAGGATGTCGTCGGCCGGCTCGGTGCGCTTGCTCTCGATCAGCGCCCGCAGGTAGGCGATCATCGAGACGCTGGCGTCCCGGACCTCGGGGGTGCCCGCGCCGGAGACGAGCAGGTTGGACCAGCGGCGGAACTCGGACCGGTCGTCCGGCGGTACGCCGAGCAGCCAGCAGATCACCGTGAACGGCACCGGGAAGGCGAGCGCCTCCATCAGGTCCACCCGCTCGCTGCCGGCGATGCCGTCCAGCAGTTCGTCGGTGAACTCGATGATCCTGGGCTGCAGCGCCTCCACCCGGCGCGCGGTGAAGGCCCGGCCGACGAGGCGGCGCAGCCGGGTGTGGTCGGGGGGATCGCTGTCCAGCATGTGCACGCTGAGGACCTGCGGGAACTGGCTGTGGTCGCCGGACTCGGCGAGGAACGCCCGCTGCTTCTCGGGGTCGGCGAAGTTGCGCGGGATCAGGTCCCGGCCCACCCTCATGTCCTTGCTGAGCCGGGGGTCGGCGAGCAGTTCCCGGGCCTGCTCGTACCCGCTGATCAGCCAGGTGCGCAGGCCGTTCGGCGTGACGACGGGGACGGCCGGCGCGGTCTGCCGCAGTGCGGCGAGCGCCCCGTGCGGGTCCTGGTGGAAGGCCGGGGTGAACAGCTCGACCGGCTGGGGAACCGGGCTCTGGGACGGGCTCTGCGCGGAGGGCATCCTCAGGCTCCTTCCATGGCGGGCACCGGGTGGCTGCCGTCGTAACGGGCGAGCTCCCGGTAGATCTCGAACGGGCGGTCCCGCTCCAGGTCGCGGAACGGCCGCAGGGGCGCGGTCTGGTCCTTGTGCGCGGCACCGCGCTCCCAGGCCTCGAAGGCCTCCCAGTCGCTCCACCGGCTGACCACGACCAGCGCGCGGGGGTTTCCGACGGCGTGCAGCAGCCGGTTGCCGAGCAGGCCGGGCGTGCCCGCCATGCGCCGGCTGGCCTCGTGGTAGGCGCGCACCACCTGCTCGGTGTCGTCGCTCAGGTGGTGCAGCACCACTTCGACGGGAGCCGCCGTCACCGGGTGCCCTGCTCGGTCCGGGCGGCGCCCGCGAGCGCGGCGACGACGTGCATCGTCGTCATGGAGCCGCCGCTGCGGAACGGGTGCAGCTTCTGGCGGTGGACGAGGTGCCGGTCACTGGTCTCGAACGCGCGGAACAGCGGCTCGTTGACCCAGTCGCTGACGATGTAGTAGATGCCGCTCTCCTCGGCGCTGCGGGACAGCCACTGCCCGAGGTTGGCCGGGTGGTCGGTCACCGAGTCGCCGACCTCCTGCCAGACCTTCTCGAAGTCCTCCTCCATGCCGGGCCTGATCTCCATACGGAGCATGACCCGGAAGACCTGCTCGGCCATGTCAGATCCCCCCGTCGACGTTGAGCGTCTCGCCGGTGATGTAGGCCGCGTGGTCACTGAGCAGGAACAGCACCGGGCCGGCGAGTTCGTCGACCGTGCCGAGGCGGGCGAGCGCTGTCTTCTGGGCGTAGGTGGCGCGCAGGCCCGCGGCCCGCTCGGCGGGCATCGCGTCGAATGCCTCCGTCTCGATGACTCCGGGGGCGACGACGTTGACGCGGATCCCGCGGGAGCCGAGCTCCTTGGCGAGAGAGCGGGTCAGTCCCGTCATCGCGGCTTTGGCGGCGGTGTAGTGGGCGCGCAGCGGTATGCCCGCCGCGGCGCCGCGCGAGCCGATGTTGACCACCGAGGAGCCGACGCCGAGCAGCGGAAGCGACTGCTGGATGATCCGGTAGGCGGCGGTGAGGTTGGTGTCGATGATCCTGGACCACTCCTCTGCGGGCAGTTCCGCGAAGGGGATGTGGCTGATCACGCCCGCGTTGTTCACGACACCGTCGAGGCGTCCGAAGCGGTCCTTGACCTCGCCGACGAGCCGGTCGACCTCGGCGGTGTCACCGACGTCGGCGCGCAGCACGTGGTGGTCGCCGGCGGTGTCCTTGAGCGCTGTGGTCAGGCTGTCGACGGCCTCGCTCTCCTGCCGGTAGCAGGTGACGACGTCGGCGCCGGCGCGGGCGGCGGCCAGCACGATGCCGCGGCCGATGCCCCGGGTGCCGCCGGTGATGAGCAGCTTCTTGCCGTGCAGTGCGAGTTCCACTGGGTTCCCTTTCCCTTCGTTGAACGAGCCGCGGTTCACACGCAGCCGTCGACGTGGATGTTCTGGCCGGTGATGTAGGCGGCGTGATCGCTGACGAGGAACAGCACGGTGCCGGCGATGTCGTCGACCGTGCCGAGTCGGCCGAGGGCGGTGAAGGAGGAGAACCTGCGGCGCTCGCGCTCGGCGTCGTCCTCGGGCAGTTCGTCGAGCGCCTCGGTGGCGATCCGGCCGGGCGAGACGGTGTTGACGCGGATGCCCTGCGGGCCGAGCTCACGGGCGAGCGAGCGGGTCATGCCGACCAGTGCCGCCTTCACCGCCGTGTAGTGCACGCCCCCGGCCATGCCGAGGAACGCCACGGTGGTGCCGATGTTGATGATGGAGGAGCCCGCGGTCAGCAGCGGCAGGGCGCGCCTGGTCACCAGGTGGGCGGCGGTCAGGTTGCCCCGCAGGGTGGCGGACCACTCGCCGTCGTCCAGGTCGGCATAGGGCTTGGGGCGGAACGTGCCCGCGTTGTTGACCACGGCGTCGAGCCCGCCGAGGCTCGCGTCGCACTCGGTGAGCAGCCGGTCCACGTCCGCCGCGTCGGCCGCGTCGGCCCGCACCACCTGGTGCTTGCCCGGGGTCCTGGCGAGTTCCTGCTCCAGCGAGGCGACGGCCGGGCCCGGAGCGCGGTAGCAGGTGACGACGTTCGCACCGGCGCGGGCGGCGGCCAGCACGATGCCGCGGCCGATGCCCCGGGTACCGCCGGTCACCAGCAGCCGCTTGCCCTCCAGCTGCCGGCCTGCCCGGGCGGCGGCCTCCACCTTGGCCTTGATCAGCCGCATCTGCACGGCGGTGTTGCGGTTGAGACGCTCGGTCATCCCGGCGTCGTCGATCGGCGCCCCGGGCTTCATCTCGAAGTCCTGGATCCAGCGCATACGGACGCCACCGGGCTGCTCCTCGTACTCCCAGCGGATGTTCATGTGGGCGAAGGGGCCGGTCTCCACCCGCCGGGCCTGGACGGTGCGGGTGGCGGGGTCCGGGGTGCGTTCGGAGACCCAGCTCCAGACGGTGCCGTTCTCGTCGGGGTGCAGGGCCAGCCGGAAGGTGACCGTGTCCCCGTCGTGGCCGAGGATCTCCGCGGAGGCGTACTCGCTGAACAGGCGCGGCCAGGAGGCCACGTCGTTGGTCATCGACCACACCAGGTCCATGGGCGCGTCGATGACGATCGCGTTGTCGGTGTGCCCGGCCATCAGACGCGCACCTCCGCCAGCCGGGCCTGCACATAGGCGAGGGCCTCGCGCGGCGTCTGGGTGTGTTCGAGGTCCCCGTCGGGGATCTGGATGCCGTACTCGCGCTCGATGCGGTTGGCGAGTTCCAGCAGGGCGAGGGAGTCGTACCCGAGGTTCGCGAACGCGGTGTCGGCGAAGTCCGCGCCGTCGAGGTCCGTCTGTTCGTCGACGCCCGCGCTCGCGCGCAGGATCCGCTTGATGTCGTCGAGGGTGAACTCGGCCATGGCGAGCTGCCTTCCAGTCGTCGTGCGGTGGGTGTGGGTCACTTCTTGAGGTCGTCGCGGTCCGAGGCGCCGACGACCAGCGCGGAGGTGAATCCGCCGTGTCCGCGGGCGAGGACCAGGGCGGTACGCGGCTCGGTGCGGCGCGGGTGGCCCACGACGAGGTCGATCTCGCAGCCTTCGGCGGTGCGGCCCAGTCCGGCGGTGTGCGGCACGACCCCGGCCGACAGGGCGAGCAGCGCGGTCGCCACGTCAAGGGCCGCACCGCCCGCGTACAGCCGCCCGGTGAGCGTCTTCGGCGCGGTCACCGGCACTGCGCCGGGACCGAAGACCTCGGTGATCGCCCGGGCCTCGGCGAGGTCGTCGGCGGGCACCCCCGCGGCGTCCGCGAAGACCATGTCGATCCGTCCCGGTTCCAGCCGGGCGTCGGCGAGCGCCCGCCGTATGACGGACGCGAGCACGGAGTGCCGTCCGCCGCGGGCGGCTGTCCCCTTGGCCGGGCGGGTCCCGGCGGCCGGGTCGAAGCCGGCGGCGTAGCCGAGCAGTTCGCCGTAGGCCGGGACTCCGCGCTCGCGGGCTCCCTCGGCGCTCTCCACGACGAGCATGGCGCCGCCCTCGCCGGGGACGAAGCCAGCGGCGGTGGCGTCGAAGGGCAGGTAGGCGCGCGACGGGTCGTCCTCGGTGGACAGCTGCCCCGAGGACATCTGTGCGACCAGTCCGTACGGGCACAGGGAGGCGTCGGTGCCGCCGCTGAGCACCAGCCGGGACCCGGTGTCCAGCAGCCGGCGGGACTGGCCGAGGGCGTCGAGGCCGCCGGCCTGCTCGCAGCAGATCACCCCGCAGGGGCCGCGCATGCCGTGTCGGATGGACACCTGTCCGGTGGTGGCCGCGTAGAACCAGGCGATCGACTGGTAGGCGCCCACCCAGGAGGAGCCCTGCTGGTAGAGGTTCTCCATCTCGTGCTGGCCGAACTCGGTGCCGCCGGAGGAACTCGCCGTCACCACCGCCATCTCGTACTCCGGCAGCCGGGCCGGATCGGCGGCGGCGTCCGCGAGGGCGGAATCGGCGGCGGCCAGGGCGAAGTGCGTGAACCGGTCGGTCTGCTTGACCAGCCGCCCGGGTACCTGCTCGGAGGCCCGGAATCCGGGTACTTCCCCGGCGACGCGGACGGGGTAGCCGGCCGGGTCGAACCGGGTGATCCGCCCGAGGCCGCTCTTGCCCGCGAGCACCGACTCCCAGTGCCGGTCGGCGCCGATGCCGGTCGGCGCGATCACACCGAGCCCGGTGACCACGGCCCGGCTCCGGTGGCCGGGAAGTATGCCGGACGCGCTCATGCCGCCTCCTCGCGGGTGCCGGTGGTGGCCCGGGCCGCGCGTGGCCCGGGCCGGGCCTCGGCGGGCCGGCCCAGTACCATCGCGGTCTGGAAGCCGCCGAACCCGCTGCCGACGCTGAGCACCCGCTCCATGCGGTGTTCGCGGGCCGTCACCGGGACGTAGTCCAGGTCGCACTCGGGGTCGGCGACGGACAGGTTGGCGGTGGGCGGGACGACCTGGTGGCGCAGGGCGAGGGCGCAGGCGGCGATCTCCAGGGAGCCGATCGCGCCGAGCGAGTGCCCGATCATCGACTTGATGGAGCTGACGGGCACTTCGTGGGCGCGCCGGCCGAGGCTGCGCTTGAATGCGGCCGTCTCGTGCCGGTCGTTCTGCTTGGTGCCGGAGCCGTGGGCGTTGATGTAGTCGATGTCGCCGGGATCGAGGCGGGCCCGGTCCAGGGCGACCCGGATGGCCTCGGCCATCTCGCGGCCGTCCGGCTTGAGGCCGGTCATGTGGAAGGCGTTGCTGCGCCCGGCGAAGCCGAGGATCTCGGCGTATATGGGCGCGCCGCGGCGCTTGGCGGACTCGGCCTCCTCGATCACCATCACGGCGGAGCCCTCACCGAGGACGAAGCCGTCGCGCCGCCCGTCGAAGGGGCGGGAGGCGTGGGCGGGATCGTCGTTGTTGGGGGTCGTGGCCTTGATCGCGTCGAAGCAGGCGGAGGTGATCGGCGACAGCGGAGCGTCGGTCGCGCCGGCCAGCACGACGTCTACGGCACCCTCCTCGATCAGTTGGACGCCGTGTCCGATGGCGTCGAGGCCCGAGGTGCAGCCGGTGGAGATCAGCGCGACCGGTCCTTCGGCGCCCGCCTTCCGGGCGACCTCGACGGCGAGGGTGCTGGGCACCATGTAGCCGTAGAGGTGCGGTACGCCGTAGCTGTGGTCGACCAGCCAGTCGCGGCCCCCGTCGGAGAGCACCGCGTACTCCTCCTCCAGGCCCATGGTGCAGCCGACGGCGCTGCCGATGCTCACCCCGACCCGGCCCGGGTCGCCGCCGGGGAGCTCGATGCCGCTGTCCTCGATGGCCTCCCGGGCCGCGACGACCGCGAACTGGGCGGCCCGGTCCATGCGGCGGGCCTCCTGCGGGGTGAGGCCGGCGGCGAGCGGGTCGAAGTCGCACTCGGCGGCCACCTGGGACCGGAACCCGGCGGGGTCGAACAGGCTGATCCGGCGGGTCGCGGTGCGTCCGGCGGTGAGCAGGTCCCAGTAGGCCTCGCGGCCGTGTCCGCCGGGTGCGACGGCGCCCACCCCGGTGATGACCGCGCGGCGCGTCGGGCGGCTCACCGGGCCTCCCCGACATCCGGGTTGCCGGCGGCCTCGTCGAGCGGCTGCTCGGTGTCGATGTGGCCGAGTTCCGGGCGGGGCGCGAGCGGCGAGAGGTGGAAGACCACTTCGGCCGGCACGGTACCGGTGTTCACGAGCCGGTGGCGGACGCCGATGGGCACCAGCAGCGAGTCTCCGGGGCCGAGTTCCACCGGGACGCCGTCCAGCCGCATCTCGAGCCGGCCCTGGACCACGTGCAGGAACTCCTCGGAGTACGGGTGCAGGTGCTCGGTGACGTATTCGCCGGGGGCCAGCCGCAGCACCCCGCCGAAGCCTGAACTGCAGCCGACCGTGCGGGGGCTGAGCGTGACGCGGATGTCGCCACCGCGCTTGGTGTTGGCGGCGACCGTGTCCACGTGCACCTTGGTCGTGGCGGGGGCGCTCACTTGGCACCGCCCAGGTTCTCGGCGGTCGGCGCGGTGATGGCGGGGCCCTGCTGCGGGGTCCAGGAGTAGAAGGGCACGGCCATCGCGTCCTTGGGTTCGCGCCAGTTCGGGTCGTAGGGCGAGATGAACTCGCCGAGGCGGGTGTTGATCTCGTTGTAGAGCGGGTGGCTGCGCGCCTTGTACAGGTTCGGTGCGATGTCCTGGTCCGCCTCCACGAGGTGGAAGTACAGGTCGTGGAAGGCGAACAGCGTGCGCCGCGACACGCCCACCATGTGCGGCAGTTCGGTGCTGTCCGAATCAGCGAAGACCTGCGCGACGCCCTGGGCGTCGGCGAGGTTCATCCTGGCCACGATCAGCGTTCGGTGCACGATGTCCTCCCGGGCTTGTCTTCTTAGACGTTCACCCTGGTCGGGCCGGGTCGAGGCAGTCTTGAGGGCCTCTGGAGAACCGCTTGGTGCCTCTCCGGCCGGCTCCAGCCGACGCCGAGGCGGCCGGCTCCAGGCGATGCCGAGGCGGCCGGCTCCAGGCGATGCCGAGGCGGCCCGATGCGGGCACAGCACTACGGCCCGCCGCACCGGGGTGCGACGGGCCGTAGCGGGACGCGCGGGTGGCCGAGCGGCTCCGGGGAAGTTGTCAGGCTTGCGCCTGCACTTCCCCGGAGCCGTTCAGGCGCCGGGAGCCGCGGTCTTCGCGAGCGTGACGGGCCGGGCGTGCCGGCCCGCCACCGGGTCCGCGGGGCCGGAGTGGACCGCGCCGTTGTTCTGGACGCATCCCACACCGGGCAGTAACTGGAGGAGGGCCTGCCGGGTGAGTGCGGGCACGGCGTACACCGGTTCGCCGTCCGGGGGCAGGAACTCCTGGACCAGATGGACGTCCACCAGGTACTCCAGCAGTGTCTCCGTGTCGTCGGTGCGGGCCGGCAGCAGGGCGCGGACCTCGTCGATGCGCCAGCGGGGCCGGTTGCGGCGCAGCAGGAGGTGCAGCAACTCCTGGGAGGGGCTGGGCAGATGCCGGTAACTGAGAGCGACGGTGCTCATCAGCGACTGGGTGCCCGCCGGGAGTTCCAGCAGCAGCCGTTGGTTGGTGCGCAGCCGGTCGACGAGTCGCCGAACCGGCCAGCACGGCCGGTCGGCCAGCCGCCCGGCCACGGCCCGTACGACCAGCGGCAGTCCCTCGCTCATACGGATCAGCTCATGCACGGCCGTCCGGTCCTCGCGTGGTCTGCGGTCCTGCGCGACGCGGTCGTACAACTCCAGGGACTCGTCGGTGGACAGGGTGGGCAGCACGATCTTCCGCCCGGTGGAGAGGCTGTGTGCCCGGTAGCGATTGGTGGCGATCACCGCGCAGCCCGCCCCACCGGGCATCACGGCATGCAGCTGGGAGGCGGTGAGCACGTCGTCGACCACCACGAGCACCCTGCGGTCCGCGGTCCAGCTGCGGAACAGCTGGCTGAGCTCGTCGAGCCCGGTGGGCTGCTTCTCCCGTGCGATCCCACAGGCGCTGAGACAGGCGGACAGCACGTCCGTGAGCTGCTCCTTGCCGTCGCCCACCGTGGAGAGGTCGACGAACAGCTGCCCGTCGGGGAACTGCGGGCGCAGGCGGTGCGCGGCGCGGATCGCGAAGGCGCTCTTGCCGACTCCGGGCGGCCCGTGGACCTCCACCACGCGCATGCCCGTACCGGCCCAGTCACCTCCGAGGAAGGTTTCGAGCTGTGCCAGCTCGCGCTTGCGTCCGACGAAGTCGCTTATGTCATGCGGTAGTTGGGCCGGGCGTGGGGCGGCCGGCCGGGACTGGGGCGCCGACGGGGCGGTGGTCCTGCCGCGACCGGTCGGCGCCGTGAGAGCTCCTCGGTCGGCGAGGACCTCCTGGTGCAGCCGCTGGAGTTGGAGCGACGGCTCCAGACCCAGTTCGTCGACGAGGCGGGCCCGGAGGGCACGGAACACCTCCAGGGCGTCGGGCCGGCGGCCGCAGCGGTGCAGGGCCCTCATCAGCTGCCCGGCGAAGGCCTCATGGGTGGGGTGGTCGCCCAGCGCCTCCACGAGCTCGTCCAGAACGACGTGGTGCCGGCCGAGTTCGAGCTCCAAGGAGAAACGTTGCTCCAGGACGTTTTTGCGCCGTTCCTCGAGTTGGGTCGACCAGGCCGACAGACGGCGGCCCGAGCTGACGTCGACGAGGGCCGACCCGCGCCAGACGCCGAGTGCTTCCTTGAGGGCGCGGGCCGCCTCTTCCAGCGCGCCGCCGCGCTGGTGCGCCTTTCCTCGCTCCACTAACAGTTCGAACCGGTAGGCGTCCACGGTCTGCTTGTCGTGCAGACGCAGTTCGTATCCGCCGACGCGGGTGAGCAGGGTCGGGAACCCGTGGGGCGGGCGGGATCCGAAGGGTGCGCCGTTCTGCCCGGTGGCCAGCCGCAGTCTGCGGCGCAGCTGATAGATGTAGGTTTGCAGGGTGGTCAGTGCGCTGAAAGGCGGGTGGTCCTCCCACAGTTCTTCGCACAGTTGGTCGACAGTGACCAGTGAGTTGGCGTTGAGCACCAGCAGGGCCAGCACTTGACGTAGCTTCGGTGCCGACGGTGTCACGTCGTCACCGTCCCTGGACACCCGCATCGAGCCCAGCAGGCCGATCTCTATCACTAAGTTCCCCCTGAGTGTGCCGCCTTGTAGGCCACCAGCTGATGAGCCTTGTAGCTTGGCCAGTGGTTGTCGGCTGTTCTCCTTCCTACACCCGTGTGTCTCGCGCTAAACGAATCCCGGGTGCCGTATGGGCCGAAATTCGGCCATGCAGCTCGACCATTACGGATCCGAGCGGGCTTTTGTTGAAAAGCAAAGGGACGAAAAGAAGGTCACCGGGGAAGCGGAAAAGAAAGCAATTTCCCCGAGTCGCGGGGCCTGAGGCCCCCAGGATCAGAACTAGTTGACGCTCCGCACCTTATTACGACACGCACATTCATGGCAAGGAGCACATGTCTTGGTCCCGGGGGCCTCTGAGCGTCCGCTCACAGCCGCAGTTCGACGCCGTACTCGGTGAGCCAGGTGTTGAGCTGGAGCACCATCTCCATGCTGGCCCGTTCCACCCAGGCGAAGGCCCCGCTGGGCGCGCCGGCCGCGTCCAGCGCCGCGCTCGTCGCCTCGGTGTCCAGCAGCGGGGCCACCGACGACGAGCCGTCCTTCGCCAGCTCACCGAACCGGCGCCGCACGAATTCACCGTAGGCGGCCTCCTGCACCGTCGGGTAGGCGCTCTTAGGCCGTTCCAGCACCTGGCGGGGCAACAGGTCGGCGACGGCCGCTCGAAGAAGACTCTTCTCCTGTCCGTTCACCCGCTTCAATTCGGCCGGGACGTTGTAGACGTATTCGACCAGTGCACGGTCGCAGAACGGCGGCCGCAACTGCACCCCGTGCGCCATGCTCATCCGGTCCGCCCGGTCCAGGTGCGTCGGCGCCCACCGGGTCAGCGCCAGATAGGTGATCTCCCGGGCCCGTCGCTCGGCCGGCGTCTCGCCCGCCACATGCGGGACCTCGGCGAGTGCGTCTCGGTAGTGCTGGTCGGCGTAGTCCATGAAGTTCAGCTCGCGGCGCAGCGAGCGGTCCACGAGAGAGCACCCGAGTCCTCCGGCCGCGGCGTCGTGACCGCGCTCGAAGGAGACCCAGGGGAACGTCGTCGAGTTGCTGTGCCGGGGGTCGTAGGACCAGAAGTAGCCGTTGAACACCTCGTCCGCGGTCTCCCCGGAGAGCACGGCGGTGACCCCGGCGCCGCGCAGGGCCTCGAAGAAGAGAAGCAGCGAGACGTCCATGTCGCCGAGCGGCGAGGGCGCGTCCTGGCAGCGCAGGGCGGCGGCGTGCACGCGCGGGTCGGCGAGCGCCGCGGTGTCCAGCAGGATCTCGGTGTGCTCGGTGCCGATGTGCTGCGCCGCAAGCGCCGCGTAGGGCGCGTCGGGCGTGGCCCGCATGGTCGGATGGGGCTCGAAGTTCTCCGCGTATCCGGCGAAATTGACGGAGAACGATCGCAAGGGGCCCGCACCGGCCGCGGAGAGCGAAGCGGAGGCGAGAGCCGTGAGCGCACTGGAGTCGATGCCTCCGGAGAGCATCGTGCCGACCCGGACGTCCGCCCGCAGATGCGAGGAGACCGCCTCCGCCAGCAGCCGGCGCACGGTGGCCACGGTGGCCTCCGGACCGTCCTCGTGCCGCCGGGCGGGCAGCGACCAGTAGCGCCGCCGGCCGGTACCGCTGTGGCGGACCGTCATGACGTGCCCGGGCAGCACCTCGCACACGCCTTGGAACACGCCGGTACCGGGCTTGCGGCTGTGCGCGAACAGCTCGCGCAGTCCGTCCGCATCCACCACGGGCTTGACGGCGGGGTGGGCCAGCAGTGCCTTGGGCTCCGACCCGAACAACACACCGGAGGGGGTCAGGAAGTACGCCAGCGGCTTGACTCCCAGACGGTCGCGGACCAGGTGCAGCTCCTGCCGCCGCACGTCCCACACGGCCAGGGCGAAGAGGCCCTCCAGCCGCGCCGCGAAGTCCGCTCCCCATTCGAGGAACGCGTGCACCGCCACCTCGGCGTCGCCGTGGCCGGTGAACCGGTGGCCCTTCGCGGCGAGTTCGCTCCTCAGCTCGCGCTCGTTGGTGATCGCGCCGTCGAGGACCAGCACGGCCGCCGGCTGCCCGCCGGCCGTCTCGACGACCACGGGCTGCTGCCCCTGGGCGAGGTCGAGCAGCGCCAGCCGCCGGTGGGCCAGCGCCGCGTGCCCCTCGATCCACTCCCCGGCACCGTCGGGCCCCCGGTGGGACAGGGTGTCCGCCATGGCCCGTACGGTGTGCGCCTCGGGCACCAGGTCCCGTGCGAAGTCCACCCAGCCGGCCAGACCGCTCATCGTGGCGTCCTCTCGTTCGCTGTCTCGGATACTTCCGGTGCGCCGGACGGGGCCGACGCGCCCGCCGCACCGGGCGCGTCGGCGGTCCTCGGGATGACGACGGTCACCAGGGACAGGCCGTGGTGCGCCACGGCCGTACGGAACTCCTCCAGCCCGGGCGTTCCGCCGCCGCGCACCGCGATGCCCAGCCGACGCGGTGCCGCCTCCCCGTACCTGCGGTACAACTCCAGGTAGCCATGGGCCGTGCGCTCCGGATCCGTCACCAACTGAAACCGCGCGGGCCGGCGTCGGCCGCGCCAGGTGAGCGCTCCGTCCGCGCCGCCGGTGAAGTTCAGCCGCCAGACGCTTCCGGTGGCGACGACCAGTTCCTCGCCGAGGCTGTGCACCCCGGCCGGCACCGTGAACGTGCGCCCCGTGCGGCGGCCCGTGAAGTGCAGCAGGGCGAGGCGCTCGCCGAGCGGGCCGGGGTCCGGGCGCGAGAGCATCTCCCGCATGCGGGCGTCGGCGGCCGTCCTCTCCTCGCCGTCCGGCAGGTCGCGTACGACTTCCGAGCTCATGACAGCACCACCCCCGCCGCCGTCAGCGCGCAGCCTGCGACCGCGCAGCAGGTGCGCACCAGATGCCAGTCCCGCCAGGCCGGCCGCGGGTCCCGCCAGCCGGGCCCCAGGTCCTCCGGGCGCGTCTGCTTGACCTTCCTGTTCATGGGCACGTTCCTGGTCTGCGACACCACGGCCACGCCTGCCATGCACAGCGCCGCGAGCGCGAACAGCAGCCGGGGGCCGCCGTCCGCGCGGACGGCCAAGCCCACGTCGATGGCCGTGGAGCCGGTCACGATGAACGGCATGATCCGGTCGTACCGCCGACCGAGCAGCTTGTGGGTGTCCACGTACCGCTCCGGGGTCATCGCGATCAACGCGGGCATCACGCTGAGTGCGACCGCGAACAGCACCCCCGCCACCAGTCCGGTGCCCAGCAGCACCAGAACACTCAACGCCTCCACCATCGTTGCGGTCCTCCTCGGGGGCCAGTCGCACACGTCGATCGAGTTCGGGCGACTCGAACCTGTCAGCCACGGCTCGGGCACCACTCGAATCCGCCTGGGGGCATCCGCTCGTCGCGGCCCATGTTTGTGCACGTGCCACCAGGGCCGTTCGAGCAGGGGAAGGTTGCATCGGGCCACACGTGTCCGAGCACATCCGCACTGTCCAGGAGCCCGTATGGCAGACGAGACGACCGACGTACTGATCGTGGGCGGCAGCATGGTGGGACTGGCCCAGGCGCTGTTCCTGGCCCAGCAGGGCATACGTCCACTGGTGGTGGAGCGGCACGCGGAGATCTCCGCCCACCCGCGCGCCCAGGCGGCGAGTCCGCGCACCATGGAACTGATGCGCGCGCTGGGTCTGGAGGAGGCGGTGCGCGCCAACGAGAACCCGCACGCGCACTACGGCGACGTCCTCCAGGCCGAGTCGCTCGCCGGAGCCGAACTCGGCCGCTTCGACGGGCCCTTCCGGCACGACCCGGCCGACGTGGGCAGCACCGGCTGGACCCTGATCGGACAGGACCGCTTCGAGCCGGTGCTCCGGGCGCGCGCCGAGGAACTCGGGGCCGACATCCGCTTCGCCACCGAGATGACCGACTTCACCCAGGACGACGAGGGCGTCACCGTCGTACTGCGCGATCTGCGGGAAGGCGCGGGCGCTGCCGAGCGTACGGTGCGGGCGCGGTACCTGATCGCTGCCGACGGCTTCCGGGCGAGGGCGCGCGACCGGCTCGGCATCGGCCATCACGGCCAGGGTGTCTTCGGCCGCCAGATGAACATCGTGTTCCACGCCGATCTCGACCCGTACGTCGCGGGCCGCACCTTCTTCCTCTGCTTCGTCAGCAACGACCGCGTCAAGGGGGTGCTCGGCAAGCTCGGCGGCGAGGACTCGGACCGCTGGGTGCTGGCGCCCAGTCTGCCGCCCGGCACAAGCCACGAGGAGTACGGGACCGAGGACTGCGTCGCTCTGGTGCGTGCCGCGGTCGGAGTGCCCGACCTCCCGGTGCGGATCGAGTCGGCGACGAGCTGGGAGATCGCCGCCTGGGTGGCCGACCGCTTCCGCTCCGGCCGGGTGCTGCTGGCCGGCGACTGCGCGCACGTCATGCCGCCCACCGGCGGGTTCGGCGGCAACATGGGCGTCCAGGACGCGCACAACCTGGCATGGAAGCTCGCCCTCGTGCTGCGTGGCCAGGCGGGCCCCGCGCTGCTGGACAGCTACGAGCAGGAGCGGGCGCTGATCGCCGAGTTCACGGTCGACCAGGGGGTGATCCGCTACCTTCAGCGCAGCGGTCTCGACGAGGCGGCGGCCGCCCGGCACCGCCCGGAGACCACGGTGCTCTTCGGTCACGTGTACCGCTCCGGCGCCGTGCTCGGCGAGGACGGCCCCGACGACGGCGCCCCGGTGGAGGATCCCACGACCCCCTCGGGCCGGCCGGGGACCCGCGCCCCGCACGTGCCGGTCGTTCGGGCGGGCAAGGAGGTACCGCTGCACGATCTGCTGGACGGCGGCTTCTGGCTGCTGACCGGACCCGACGGCGGTGCCTGGGAGAGCGCCTGCTCGGCGGTCGGCCTGCCCTCGGGCGTCGCCTTCCACCGGGTCGGTGCGGAGGAGCCCGCGCAGACGGTGGAGCGCTTCCTCGCCCGCTACGGGATCGGTGCCTCCGGTGCCGTACTGGTCCGGCCGGACGGGTTCATCGCCTGGCGCACGGCACACCTGCCGCCGCGCCCCGCGCGGACGCTGTCGGAGGTTGTCGACCGGGTCCTCGCACGCACGGTCGGCTGACCGGGCCCCGCACAGAGACGTCCGCGGTGCGCACCCCGATCGGGGTGCGCACCGCGGACGTCTTTCCAACGCCGGAGCCGCCCGGCGGCGCGAAGGGACGCCGGGCGGCGGCTGCCCGCCAAGCGGGCTCGGTGAAGTCCGGTGCGGTTCGGCAGCGTCCCGAAGGCGCGCGGGGCTGGGACATTGAGCGGCTCAGCCGCGATGGGTGGCCCCCTGTTCGAGCGAAGCCGAGAACTTGGGGGAGCGACCAGCCACGGCGCACCCACAGGTGGCATACCGGACTGCCGGCGGAGCGCTCAGTCGCGGTCCAGCAGCGTGCGCAGGGCGGCGACCGCCGCGCGGTCGACCGCGCCGGAGCGCCCGGCGGTGGCGCGCCAGCCGACGAACCCGTCCGGGCGGACCAGCACCGCGCCCCCCGGCATGAGCCCGTAGCGCTGCCTGAACTCACCGTCGCGGTCGGTGTACTGCTGCCGCGGCCCGACCTGGACCGTCTTCAGGGCGACGCCGAGGGTGCCGGCTTCCTGCTCGACGGCCGTCGCCCAGGGGCCGGCCGCCTCGTCCACGAGCAGGGTGAATCCGTCGGCGAACAGGTCCGCGACGGGCAGCGGCCCGTCGGGGCCGTCCAGGACCAGGTGCGGGGCACGGGCCCCCGGGGCCGCGCTCGGGTGCTCGGGATCCTCGATCAGCACGCCGGAGGCGCCCTCCTCCCGGGCGAAGGCACCGGAGAGGTAGCAGTAGCCGAAGGTCATGGTCGTCTCGCTGAGCAGCTCGTCGGCGACCTCCTGGTACTGCTTGCCGTCGCGGACCGCGAACCGCAGCATCGCCTGCCGCACGGTCTCCTCGGCGACGGGACGCCGTTCCGCGTCGTAGCTCTCCAGCAGTGCCGGGCCTGCGGCGCCCGAGAGCACCAGGGCCAGTTTCCACGCCAGGTTGTAGACGTCCTGGATGCCGGTACTGGCGCCGAAGGCCCCGGTGGGCGGCATCACATGGGCGGCGTCCCCGGCGAGGAACACCCGGCGGGTGGCGAAGGAGTCCGCGACCCGCGCGGAGATGTCCCAGGCCGGCATGTCCACCGACTCGATCTTCAGCGGCAGGTCCGGGACGCCGACCGCGGCCCGCACCAGCGCGATGCAGCGCTCCTCGGTGAAGTCCTCGGCGCGCTGCCCCTGGTCCGGGAAGAAGGAGACGTTGATGACCCACCGCCGGTCGTTGTCCAGCGGGATGATCGTGCCGCGCACCTCGGGGTTGTTGACGTAGGCGGCGATGATCCGGCGCCCGCGCAGCGCCTCGTCGAGGTCGGCCTCGAAGAAGAAGCTCACCAGGTTGGTGATGGTGCCGCGCCCATGCGCTCCGATGCCGAGCATCTCCCGCAGCGGGCTGCGGCTGCCGTCCGCGGCGATCACGTACTGCGCGCGGATCTCCGACTCGGTGCCGGTGGCCAGGTCCCTGACGCGGGCCAGTACGCCGTCCGCGTCCTCCTGGAGCGCCTCCACCCGGGTGTGGAAGCGCACGTCGGCACCGGCCTCCACGGCCCGGGTGCGCAGGATCGGCTCCAGCTGGTTCTGGTCGATGAGCGTCCACAGCGTGGGGCTGATACGACCGATGTCGTCGGGCGAGGCGTTCGGCATGCGCACCCGCTCCCTGCCGGCCAGGGTCTCCACGTGCACCAGGTCGGTGTTGCCGGAGATGGGCGAACGCCCGGCCCGTACTCGCTCCTCCATACCGACGGAGCGGTACAGCTCCATGGTGCGCGGGTTGATCGCGCGGGCCTTGGGGTGGGTGGAGGTGTCGGCGTGCCGTTCCACCAGCAGCGCCTGTACCCCGTGGTGGGCCAGGAAGACAGCCGCGGACAGTCCGGTCAGCCCGCCGCCGACGATGAGGACGGAAGTCTGCTCCTGCTTCATGCTGTTGCCTCCTTGTGGGCCGACACGAGGGTGTGGGTACCGAGCAGCGGCTCGGCGGTGCAATCGGAGAAACCGGCCTCGCGCAGCCAGGCCTGGCAGTCCGCGATGCGGTACTCGGAGCCGTCCGGGCTGACCAGCCGCATGTGCAGGCTGCTCAGCAGCCGTTCGGGATCGCTCCGGTCGTCGTCGATCATGCGGTCGTAGACGAGCACCGTTCCGCCCGGGCGCACCGCGTCGTGGACTCGGCGGAGCAGGGCGAGACGCCGTTCGGTGTCGAAGCCGTGCAGGATGTGACCGAGGACGATCACGTCCGACTTGGGCAGGGGGTCGGTGAAGAAGTCCCCGCCGACGAAGGCGACCCGGTCGGCGATGCCGAGGCCGGAGATGTGCTCGGTGAACAGCGGCCGGGTGCGCTCCAGGTCGAAGCAGGTCGCCGTCAGGTGGGGGTGGGCCTGGGTGAGGACGGCGGCCAGGTTGCCGCGTGCCCCGCCCAGGTCGGTGAAGGACGTGTACCGGCTCCAGTCGACGCGGTGGGCCAGTTCGGTTCCCATCCGGTCGCTGTAGGCGTCAAGGCCCGCCAGGAAGCGCTTCATCTTCGCCGGGTCCTTGTGCCGGTCCCCGACGAACCCGCCCTTGTCGGGGTCGAGATGCTGGGCTTCGCCGCTGCGCAGGGCCTCGGTGAGCCGGCCCCAGGTGCCGTACAACGTCTCGTTGGTCAGCTCGATGAACCCGCCGAGGTATGAGGCGGAGTCGGGCACCAGGTAGGTCTGTGCGAGCTCCGAGTTGCGGTACCGGCCGTCGTGGCGTTCGAGGAGACCGAGTCCCGTCAGGGCGTCCAGGAAGTCCGGGAGCATCCGGTGGTGCGTGCCGGTGCGGTCGGCCACTGCGGCGGCGTCGAGGGGGCCGTCGGCCAGCGCGCCGAACACGCCCAGGGCCACGCCGCTGTGCAGCGCCTTCGCGGCGCAGTCGGCGATGGTGAGCTTGATCAGCGGCCCGGGATCGACCGCCGCTGCCGTCGTGGTCGGGTTTTCGGTCGTTGTCACTCAAGCCTCCTGATCGCCATGGGCGTCCGTGGTGTGCGGTGCTGCCGACGATGGCCGCGGGGCGTCGAGACGGGCTCGAAGAGCGCTGAACCTGATCCCGCCCTCCGGGGGGAGGCCGGGCGGGTGCGCTGCCGGGGGTGTCCCGTACCCCGGGGCCGATGCAGAAGGCCGCCCTCCCCTGCGCGGTGTCGCGCCATGGGAAGGGCGGCCTGGAAGGCGCCAGTGATGTGGTCAGTGTTCGGCTGCGGTGGGGGAGTGTTCCGGCGCCGCTTCGCCTCCTCCGTGGTCCCAGGAGCGCAGCGGCAGGTTCTTCATCCGCAGGGCGATGACCAGGCCGAGCACGAGGACGGGCACGGCGGCGAGGAAGACCGGGCTGAGCGCGTGGGTGTACGCCTCCTTGACCGCGTCCCGCACGGTGGCCGGGAGCTTGTCGAGGACCTCGTGGGAGGAGAGCGTGTTGCGGTCGGTGCCGGCCAGCGCGCCGGCGGGGAGCCGTTTGGTGAGCTCGTCGGTCAACCGGTTGTAGAAGAGGGCGGCGAAGACCGAGATGCCCAGGGTGCTGCCGAGCTGGCGGGAGAAGGACACGGTGGCGTGGACGGCGCCGATGTCGTCCCGCGGTGCGGTGTTCTGGGCAGCCATGGTGAGCACCTGCATGTTGAGGCCCGCGGCGATGCCGAAGAGCAGCATGTACGCGATGACGACGACCCGCGGGGTGCCGGTGTCCATGGTGGAGAAGAGCACCGCGCCGCCGATGCCGGTGGCCATGCTCAGGACCGGGTACCACTTGTAGGTGCCGGTCTGAGTGATGATGCGTCCGCTGACCACGGACGAGGCGACGAGACCGAACATCATCGGCAGCAGCACCACGCCGGACAGGGTGGGGCTCGCTCCGGTGACCACCTGCACGTACAGGGCGAGGAAGTTGACCGCGCCGAGGAAGACGACACCGGCCACCAGGCTCACCAGGACGCTGATGGTGAAGGTGGAGTCGCGGAACAGATGCAGGGGGATGACCGGTTCGGCGGCGCGCCGTTCGGCGGCCACGAACAGCACGGCCGCGAGAAGGGCGATGCCACCGAGGCCGAAGATCTGCGGGGACACCCAGTCGTACTTCACCCCGCCCCAGCTGGCGAGCAGGGTGAGCGAGACGATGGCGATGCTCAGAGTGGCGAAACCGGCGTAGTCGATGTGCGCCTGACGCTTCTTCGGCGGCAGGTGCAGGCTCGTGCTGATCATGCCGAAGACGACCAGCCCGATGGGCAGGTTGATGAGGAAGACCCAGTGCCAGCTGATCAGGTCGGTCAGCACACCGCCGATCGCGGGTCCGGAGACGGCGGCCGCGGCGAAGACGATGCCGAAGAGGTTGAAGTACTTGGCGCCTTCGCGCGGGCTGAACATCTCGCCGATGATGGCGAGCACGGAGACGAACAGGCCGCCCGCTCCGATGCCCTGGACGACACGGAAGAGGATCAGCTGTTCCATGGACTGCGCGGCGCCCGAGGCGGCGGAGCCGAGGAGGAACAGGGCGATGGCGATCAGAAAGACCTTCTTGCGGCCGAAGAGGTCGCCGAGTTTGCCGTAGACCGGCGTGGTGACGCTGCTGGAGATGATGTACGCCGTCGTCACCCAGGCGAACACGTCCAGGCCGCCGAGGTCGGCGACGATGCGGGGCAGGGCGGTGGCGACGATCTGGGCGTCCAGCATGGCCAGGAACACGGCCAGCATGCACGCGACGATCACGCTCTTGACCTTGGTCTCGGGGGCCTGCGGTGCAGTGCCTTCGAGGCCGGCGGATCCGGTTGTCGGGGATGACAAGGAAGTGACCTTTCGGTGAAGGGATCAGGGTCCCGCCTGGAGCCGGTGGCCCCTACGAGTGGTTTCCGTCCCCGTCCCGCCGGGCGCCAGAGGCGGCCGGCGTCATGACTGTCCGAAAAGGGGATCTTCACTTCGCTCTGCGGGTGGTGAAGCAGTGGTCGGCCGCACGCGGGGGATGAGTGCGGCCGACCACCGTCTGGGTGCGGCGGTCCTGGTTGGACCGGCCGGTCAAGGAACCAGGACGACCTTGCCGAGCTGGGCTCGGGCCTCCATCAGTTCGTGCGCCTTGACGGCGTCCACGAGCGGGAGCCGCTCATGGACGACCGGGCGCACCTTGCCGGAGGCGATCATGTCGAGCAGGTCCCGCTGGCCCGCGGCGATGGCCTCGGGCCTGTTGTAGAGCATCGCGTAGAGCGCGAAGCCGGCCACGGTCTTCATCCGGCTGAGCATCAGCGGGTTGACGGGCTGGATGTCGCCGCTGGCCGAGCCGTAGAAGACCAGTCGGCCGAACTGGGCGGTCAGGGCGATGCTCTTGATGAGGATGTCGCCGCCGACGGTCTCCAGGACGACGTCCGCGCCGCGGCCGTCGGTGGCGGCGCTGACCTGCTCGTCCCAGTCCTCGTCGGTGTAGTTGATGGTGACGTCGGCGCCCAGCTCGCGGACGAAGTCCAGCTTGGCCTGCGTGCCGGCGGTGGCGATGACCTTGCCTGCGCCCATCGCCTTGGCGATCTGCACGGCGAGGTGGCCGACACCACCGGAGGCGGCGTCGATCAGCACGGTCTCGCCGGGCTTGAGCTGCCCCGCCTCCTTCAGGGCGTGGTAGGCGGTCTGGGCCGGGCTGGGCAGCAGGGTCGCCTCGGCGGCGTCCATGGTGTCCGGAATGGGGATGGCCCAGGCGGCGTCGGCCGCGACGTAATCGGCGTAGGCGCTGTGGTCGACGTCCACGACGACGCGTTGACCGACGCTGAGGTGGGTGACGCCTTCGCCGAGGGCCTCGACGGTGCCGGCGACGTCGCCTCCCGGAGCGCCGGGCAGCGTGGCGTGACCGCCGATCGGTATGCCCTGGCGGCGCTGGACCTCGGCGAAGGTGACGCCGATGGCTTCGGAGCGGATCAGCACTTCGCCCGGTCCGGGCTGCGGCGTCTCCGCCTCTTCGACACGCAGCACCGAGGGGGCGCCGTGCTCGTAGTGGCGGACGATTCGCATGGTGTTCTCCCAACTAGGAGGTGTTGTTCGAGCCGCGGTCATGCCGCGGCTCCGCCCAGGGATCCGGGTTGCATTTATATGTACTCATGCACGTGTATGTGAGTCTACATATCTGTGCACCGTGCGCAAGTCCGGGAGCACGCAAAGTGCCCGCGGGTTTTCAGGGGACGAGCACCACCCGGCCGAGCTGGGAGCGTGCCTCCATCAGCTCGTGGGCTGCGGCGGCCTCCTCCAGGGGCAGCTCGGCGTGCACGACCGGCCGGACCTTGCCCGAGGCCACCATGGCCAGCAGCTCCTTCGCGCCGCTGGCCATGGCGTCCGGCCGGTGCCGCATGACGCCCCACATGCTGAAGCCCAAAACGGTGCGGTTGTCGAAGATGTCGCTGACCTCGATGGCAGGCACCTCGCCGCCCGCCGTGCCGTACACCACGGTCCGGCCGAAGGGGGCGGTGAGGTTCACGCTCTTGGTGAGGATGTCGCCGCCGACGGTCTCCAGCACCAGGTCGACGCCGCGGCCTTCGGTCGCGGCCAGCACCTTCTCCTCCCAGCCGTCCTGGTGGTAGTCCACGGTGTGGTCCGCGCCCAGCGAGGCGGCGAAGTCCAGCTTGTCCTGGCTGGACGCCGCGGCGATGACCTGGCCCGCGCCGAGCGCCTTGGCCATCTGCACCAGCAGGTGGCCGATGCCTCCGGCCGCGGCCGTGATGAGCACGGACTCCCCGGCCTGCAGCCGCCCGGCCGTGACGATCACGTGGTAGGCGGTCTGGGCGGGGATCGGCAGGGACGTGGCCTGGCCGGCGTCGATGCCCTCGGGGATGGCGAACAGCCAGTCGGCGCGGGCGACCACGTACTCGGCGTACCCGTCGGCGCCGACGCCGGTGACCACGCGGTCGCCGATCCGGACCTGGGTCACGCCCTCGCCGAGGGCCTCGACGGTGCCGGCGACGTCGCCGCCCGGGGAGCCGGGGAGAGTGGCGGGGCCGCCGACCGGGATGCCCTGACGGCGCTGGCACTCCGCGAAGTTGACGCCGATGGCTTCGGTGCGGATCAGCACCTCACCGGGGCCAGGGGAGGGCTTGTCTGTCTTCTCGACGCGTAGCACCGAGGGGGCGCCGAACTCGTGGTGACGGACGACACGCATGGACGTGCTCCTTGTGCTCGTGGTTCGTATGGGGGGTGGTGGTTCGTTTGGGGCGGTGGTTCGTAGGGGAGTGAGGGTGCCGGCGGTGTCGGCCGGCACCCCGGGGGGAACGGGCGGTGGGGGGTGCGCCGGGTGTGGATCAGGCCGGGGTGAACTCGGCGAGCGATCGGATCTCGCCGAGGCTGATGACGCGCCGCAGGTCGAGTCCCGCCGCCTTTCCCAGCGCGCGCAGGCCGTCGGTGGTGCGCATCTGCCCGCCGAGGTAGACGAGCATCCGCAGGTCCAGATCGGTCTGGTTGGTCTGCACGTCGAGCAGTCCCTCCACGACCATGACGCGGCCGTTCGGGGCGACCGCCTCGGCGCAGCGGCGCAGGATGGCGGTCGCGCGGTCGTCGGGCCAGTTGAGCAGCACGTTGGCCAGCAGGTACACGTCACCGCCGGCGGGCAGCGGGTCGAAGAAGCTTCCCGCGACCGCTCGGCAGCGCTCCTGGACCCCGGCGGCCTTGAACTCCGCGGCGGCCGTCTCGACGGTCTTTTCCAGATCGAGGAGCGTGCCGCGCGCGCCGGGTGCGGCGCCGACGACGGCCCTCAGGAGGGCGCCGTTGCCGCCGCCGACGTCGACGACGTGCCGGACGCCTTCCCAGTTGCCCTGCTCCAGCAGGGCGGGGGTCACCCACTCCATGCTGGCCCTCATGCGCTGGGCGAAGGACGCGGCGAGCGCCGGGTCCCCCTCGACGTCCGTCCAGAAGTCCCGTCCGTACAGCTCGGAGTAGACCGGCTGGCCGGAGCGCAGGGCGTCGAGGAGCCGGAAGAAGGCGAGTTCGCCGCGGCCGGTCGGTCCCTCCAGCGTCAGCCAGTCACGGCCCGAGTCCGGGATGTCGGAGCGCAACTGGGCGCCGAGTTCGGTGGCCTCGCAGGTGCCGTCGGACAGCACCCGGTAGAGGCCGGCCATCTCCAGGTGGCCCATGAGGCGGCGCAGCGCGGTGGGGGCCACGTCCGCCGCGCGGGCCAGCGCCTCGACGGTGCTCGCGCCGGCCTGGAGGTGGTCGGACAGTCGTAAGGTCGCGGCCACCCGGATCGCCATGGGGGTGATCAGATCGCTCTTGTCCAGCAGTTCTCGGGACCAGGGTGGTGCGCTCACGGATCGATCTCCTCGGTGCTGCTCGACAGAGGTGGGCGAGTGGTGGCGCGGCCGGTCAGACGGTGCCGAACCAGGTGGTGAGCGCCGTGCCGAGCGAGTCGCGCACCTGGGCCTCGGGCTGGTCCCGGTCGACGGCCCAGGCGACGTAGCCGTCGGGGCGGACGAGCAGACCCGCCAGCTCCGGCTCGCCGGCGCATGTCGCCTGTACGTGGCGCACGCGTCCGGCCCAGGACACGCCCGCGCCCCACTTCTCGTAGGTCTGGGCGATCTCCGGCCGGCCGGCCAGGTCGAGGAGCACTCCGGTGCCCCGCTTGAGGTACCCGGGAAGGGTCTTGGTGCCGTCCTCCGTGACCAGTTCCAGGTCGCGGGCGAAGTCGCCGAGCATGCGGTGCTCGGGGCCGTCGATCTCGTAGCGGACGGTGACGCCGCTGAGCATCTCCGCGAGGTAGAGGTTCACCTGGTCGCGGCGCATGAGGTCGGTGAACAGCTCGCGCAGCGGGGTGACGTACGGGTCGGGGTTCATCAGCGCGATCTGGGCGCGTGTGTTGGCCAGCACCTTGCGGGCCGGGCCCTGGCGCTCCCTGTCGTAGCTGTCGAGCAGCCCTTCGGGAGCCCAGCCGTGCACGGTGGCGGCGAGCTTCCAGCCGAGGTTGAAGGCGTCCTGGAGGCCGAGGTTGACACCCTGGCCGCCGACCGGGAAGTGGGTGTGCGCGGCATCGCCGGCGACGAGGATCCGGCCCTCGCGATAGCGGTCGGCCTGGCAGGCGGAGTCGGTGAAGACGGACAGCCAGCGCGGGGAGTGCGCTCCGAGGTCGCTGCCCCAGATCTCGCGCAGGCTCGCGGTCAGTTCGTCCAGGGTGAGTTCCGCGCCCGCCTCCCGTTCGGCCTGGAAGTCGAAGGTGGACACGCGGTGGTAGGTGTCGTCCAGCGGCACGCAGAACAGCAGGCCGCGCTCCGTGCGCTCCATGCCCATCGGGGCGTTCTCCCGGTCGGCGAGGATCACGTCGCCCAGACGCGCGGTGACCCTGCCGCCGGTGCCCGGGAAGGCGATGCCCGCCTGCCGGCGCACGAGGCTGCGCCCGCCGTCGCAGCCCACGACGTAGCGGGCGCGCAGCGTGTACGCGCCGTCCGGGCCGGTGACCTCCGCCTCGACGCCGTCGGCGTCCTGGCGGACGGCGGTGACCTCGTGGCCGCGCCGGATCTCCGTGCCGACCTCGACGGCGCGCTCCTCCAGGAGCCGCTCGGTCCTGGTCTGTTCCGAGAGCAAGGCGTAGGCGTGCGTGCTGTCCAGGGCGGAGAAGTCGACCCACTCGTCGAGCCCCGCGAAGTGGCCGTTGTTCCAGGACCGCGCGCCGTCACGGAAGCGCTCCACCAGGCCGCGCCGGTCGAGGGACTCCAGGGAACGGGCGTGCAGGCCGAAGGCCTTGGAGTGCGGGGTGCGTTCGGCCAGCTGCTCCAGGACGACGGCACGGACGCGGGAGATGCGCAGTTCCGCGGCGAGCAGCATGCCGACGGGGCCGCCGCCGATGACGAGTACGTCGAAGTCGAAGTCCTGATCGGTGTTCCCCGTTGACATGGCGGTCCTCTCGGAAGGAAAGATCCGTGTGGATGTGTGTTGGCTGACAGGTATGTGCTTTAAAGCATGCAGTAGATTGAGAGCATACAGATGCTCGCTCGATGTAATCAAGTCGCCTAGAATGTGCGTATGGAGACCTCGACACAGAGTCCGCCGGTGACGTCCGACCTGCTCGACGCGGTGGGACCCGCGTTCTCGCGGCTGCGGCGGACCCAGGCGCTGAATGTCGAAAAACAGGTGTCGCGCAAGGACATGACAAGGACCCTGGTCCTCAACATCGTCCAGGACGGGCCCGAACACGAGGGCCAGGAGATCACCGTCGGCGTCGTCGGCGAGCGGCTGGCCGTCGACCCTTCCGTGGCCAGCCGCATGGTCTCCGACTGCATCACGGCCGGCTATCTGGTCCGCGCCGCCTCACAGCGCGACGGACGCCGTACGATCCTCCAGCTCACCCCGGAGGGTCACGAGACGCTCGCCCGCTTCCGCGGCCACCAGCGCGCGGCGTTCGAGCGGATCACGCAGGACTGGCCCGAGGAGGATCGCCTGGAGTTCGCCCGGCTGCTGATCAAGTACGTGGACTCCATCGCCGAACTGCAGGCCGACGCGGCCGAATAGAGCCGGGCGAACGGCAGTCCGGGACCGCTCCGGGGGGCCACGGCGGACATGCCGCGGCCCCCGGTTCGTCGTCTCAGCCCCGCGCGAGCACTGTCAGCCCCGCGCGAACACTCTCAGCCCCGCGCGAGCACGGTACGCAGCACGCCGGTCAGCGCCTCGGTCTCCGCGCCGGCCGGATCCGCGCCGAGCGACCGCCAGGCGACGATTCCGTCGGGCCGTACCAGCACGGCACCGTCCGGCCGCACGCCGTAGCTTCCGGCCCAGCGGTCCTCCGGGTCGGCGAGGGTGCCCGCCCCGCCGCCCGTGCCCGGCACCACCCGGCGCGCGGTGATCCGCACGCGCAGCTCGGCGGCCGCTCCGGCGGCCGCCGTCAGCCACGGCCCGCCCCGCTCACCCGTCAGCAGCACGAAACCGTTGCCGAACAAGTCGAGCGTGGAGACCGGGGCGCCGTCCCGTGACAGCAGCACGTACGGCGCCCGGGTGCCCGCCTCGCCCCCCAGCGTGCGCGGATCGGCCGGAGCCGCCGGCGCCTCGGCGCCCGGCTCCGGGACCACGGCAGCGGACCGGTAGGTCTGGCCCATCGTCACGGTGAGCGCGTCCGCCGCGGCGGCCTGCTGCTCCGCGGTGGCGCTGCCGGAGCGCACCGCCAGTTGCAGCGACCCTTGTTCGGCGGTGTACGCCGCGACCGGCCGGCGCTCGGCGTCGTACGTCTCCAGCAGCCCCGTGCCCGCGGTGCCGTCCACCACCAGAGCGAGCTTCCAGGCCAGGTTGTGGGCGTCGGCGATCCCGGTGTTCGCGCCGTAGCCGCCGGTCGGCGGAACGACGTGCGCGGCGTCACCCGCCAGCAGCACCCGCCCCTGCACAAAGCCTTCGGCGACCTGCTCCGCCATGTCCCAGGGGAAGCGGGAACGGATCGTCACCGCCACATCGGGCGAGCCGATGGCCGCGCTCACCAGCTCGGCGCAGCGGGCGTCGGTGAAGTCGTCCAGGCTCTCGCCGTCCTCCGGGCGGTAGCCGACGATCAGGGTGCCGCCCGTCAGGGTGTCGTCATGCACCAGGATGCCCATGACCTGGGGGTTCTTCACATGGACGACGCTGTAGCGCCGGTCGCCGAGGACCGGACGCAGGTCCGCGCCGAAGGCGATGCTCACATGGCGGGACAGCACACCGCGGCCGTGCCTCGGCACCTTGAGCGCCTCGCGCACCGTGCTGCGCGGCCCGTCGCAGGCCAGCAGCCAGTCGCTGCGGAAGGTGTCGGTGCCGTCGTCGTCCGCGAGGACCGCGGTGACCCCGTCGGGGTCCTCCGCGAAGGAGACGAGTTCCGTGCCGAACCGCAGGTCCGCGCCGAGTGCCACGGCGCGCTCACGCAGCAGCGGCTCCAGCCGGTCCTGCGGAAGCAGCAGGAGCCGGGAGGGAGTAAGGTCGCCCAGCTCGTCGTCGCCCTCCAGCTCCTCCTTGCTGAACAGGACTTCGCCGGCGAGGGAGGTCACCCCGGCCCGGGTCCGGTGCGCCTCGAAGCCGGCGGCCTCCCGCAGGGCGGCGTCCTCGACGCCCACCTGGCGCAGCAGTTCGGCGGTCCGCGGGTAGTACCCGACCGCTCGGGGGTGGATGGAGGTGCCGGGGTGCCGCTCCACGAGGGTGCAGCGGACTCCGTGGTGGGCGAGGAACACGGCGGCGGACAGGCCCACCAGGCTGCCGCCCACGATCAGTACGGGTGCGTCACTGGATTGCATCGCGGGACCCTTTCTCGCAATGGACGACGTGAACGCTGTGGTCGACGGGGTCGACGGGGTCGACGGGGTCGACGGGGCCGCTCACGGCGTCGGGAGCCCGGCGCGGCGCAGCGCGAGATAGTCCACGACCTCCCAGTGCTCGGCCACCTTGCCGCGCTCGATCCGGAACTGGTCGCAGGTGCGCATCACCAGCGGCAGGTGGGAGGGGCCGCCGCCGCTCCACGCCCCGGTGAGGGTGCCGGTCCAGGTCACGAAGACCATCACGCGGTCGTCGGCGGCGACGATGTGGTCGACGGTGGTGACGAGGTCCGGGAAGGCGGCGATGTTGTCGGCGAAGAAGGCCTTGAAGGCGTCCAGCCCGTCGGGCACCGCCGCGGTGCGCACATTGTGGTGCCGGTAGTCCTGGTGGTAGTAGCTGTCGGCGAGTTCCAGGCGGTGCTCGCTGAAGACGTCGCGGTACGCCCCGAGCACCAGCTGCGCGTTGGCCTCCTCGGTGGCGGTGTGCGGGCCGCGCAGTCCGGGCGCGGCGGGCTGGATGCCGTCGCCGTCGAGCCCGGGCAGACCGTGGGCCGCGAGCACGTCGCGGTCGACCACGTTCCAGTGCTCGGCGATCCGGCCGTCCTGGACGCGGTACAACTCGGCCGTGTGGAGCCGGAATTCCTCGTCCGAGGGCGTCCGTCCGGTCCAGGTCGCGAACAGCATCACCCGGTCGCCGTCGGCGACCAGATGGTCGATGTCCGCGCGCAGGCCGGGGAACTGCCCGGCCAGGTTCCGGAAGCGGCCGACGGGGCCCCCGGCGGCCGGCCCGGCCAGCGGGTCGTGCTCGATGTGGCCGGCGTCGAGGAAGCGGCCGGCCTCGTCGAACCGGTGCTCGCGGTACAGCGTCTCGTACCAGTCGCGTACGAGTCGGGCGCTCTGCGCGCGCTGCTCGGCTGGACTCTGAGTGATCATGGGATTCCTCTCGGGGCGGCTCGAGGCCGGCGCGGTGCCGGCTCGGGTCGTCAGGTGGCCCGCCGGGCCGTCAGGCCTTGAGCGCGTACGTGGACCAGCAGGAGTCGGCCTCGAAGCCGAGCCCGCGGTTGAGTGCGACGACGGCGGTGTTGCCGACGTCGTTGAAGACCTGGACGAGTACCAGGCCCGCGTTGTCCCGGGCGGCCCGCAGCAGCAGGTCCGCCTTCATCCAGGTGCCGAGGCCCCGCCGCCGGTGCTGCGGCAGCACCAGCGTCTCGCCGGCGTCGGCCATCGGGCTGTCCCGCACGAACAGCGTGCTGTAGGCGACGATGTCGCCGCCGTCCCCGCCGCTCTCGGGCAGGGCCGCGACCGCGTGGATCCGGTGTCCCGCCCGTTCGGCCTCGGCCTCGCGCGCCCGGACGTCGGCGGTGGACGGGCGGCGCACCCGGGCCTGGCCGTTGACCCGCTCCTCCAGCGCGCTCCAGGCACGGGCGTAGGACTCGACGAGCGTGTCGGGGCAGCGGCCGGTCCAGTGCGCCAGGCGGTAGCCGGGCACCTGGCGGGCCGCCGCGGCCTGAAGCGGTCCGGGGGCGGCCCCGGCCAGCCGCAGCCGGTTGCGCAGGGTCTCGCCGACGAGCTCGGCGCCGAGCTGTTCGGCGAAGCGTTCCGCGGCCGCCCCCTTGGGCGCGTCCGCCAGCAGCAGGTCGCGGCCCCGTTCGCGCAGGGCGGCTTGGCCCGCCGCTGCCAGGGCCCGGCCCGCGCCGCGGCGGCGGAAGCCGGGGAACACCCAGAGCGAGCCGTGCCCCGGCCCGGTCGGATCGCCCAGGTCGAGGCCGAGCTTCAGGACTCCGGCCGGGGTCTGTGCGTCGTAGGCGGCGAGCACGATGCGCTCGGTGCCGTGGCGGCGCTGGAAGAGCCGCGCGAGCAGCGCCTCGGTCACCGGCGGGTCCGCCGGCAGTTCCAGGCGCATGGTTTCCCGGAAACCGGGGAGCAGAGCGGCGAGGGTCGCCGGGTCGTCACCGTCGAGGCTGCGAATCTCCATGGCCGACACCGTCTCCCGCCGTTCTCGAAGCACCGTCGAGGGCAACTCGACGGTGCCCACCGGCCACGACGCCGCTCTGGCCTCAGTCTCCGCGCAGGGTGATGGCCTGGACCGGGCAGGCCCTGGCCGCCTCCCGCACCGAGGTGCCGTGGGCGCCCTCCGCTCCGCCCGGGAGCAGCCGGCTCACCCCGTCGTCGTCCTGGGTGAACACCTCCGGCGCGGTCAGGGCGCACATGGCGGCGCCGATGCAGCGCTCGGTCGCGATGCTGATCTCCACCGCGGCCCCCCTCACCACTCGACGGGGAGTTCGGCGACGCCCTGCAGCACGTACGGGGCGTTCAGGGGCAGTTCCTCGGAGCGGACCGGCACCCTGAGGTTCGGAATGCGCCGGAAGAGGGTGCGGAAGGCGATCTCCATCTCGGCCCGGGCGAGGTTCTGGCCGATGCACTGGTGGATGCCGTAGCCGAAGGCGACATGCCGACCGGCGGACCGGGTGATGTCGAAGGTGTCCGGGTTCTCCCAGGCGTGCGGGTCGCGGTTCATCAGCATGGTCGACATGGCCACGCCGTCACCGGCCCTGATGGTCTGCCCGGCGATCTCGATGTCCTCGGCCGCCACCCGCATCAGCACGTCGCCGATGGAGGTGAACCGCATCAGCTCCTCCACCGCGCCCGGCAGCAGCGTGTCGTCCTGCCGCAACAGCGCGAGCTGTTCGGGGTGTTCGAGCAGGGTCACGGTGCCCAGCGCGATCATGTTGGAGGTGGTCTCGTGGCCGGAGACGAGCAGCAGCGAGCAGATCAGGGCCAGCTCGTCGCGGTCGACGCTGCCCTCTTCGAGCTGATGGGCGATCAGTTCGTCGACGAGGCCGTCGCCGGGCTGCTTCTCCTTCTTCGCGACCAGCTCGTGCAGATAGACGAGGATCTCGGTGAAGGCCTTGCGGGCCCGCTCCGCCGCACCCTCACCCGAGGAGGACAGCACCTGCCGGGACCGCTCGTCGAAGTACCCGCGGTCCTCGTAGGGCACTCCGAGCAGGGCGCAGATCACCGCCGAGGGCAGCGGAAGGGCGTACTGGGAGAGCAGTTCGGCGGGGCTGCCCCGGTCGAGCATCTCGTCGATGAGCCCGTTCGCGATCCGCTCGATCTCCGGGCGCAGCGCGGACACCCGGCGGATGCCGAAGCCGGGGATCACCATGCGCCGCTGGCGCGCGTGCTCGGGGTCGTCCACACCGACCAGCGGCGGGGCGGCGCGCTGCTGGGTCTGGGCGGCGATGCGGGGGGCCAGGAAGGGGAATCCCGGGTGCAGGACGTTCGAGGACAGCCGCGGGTCGGGGAACAGGGCCCGGCCGACCTCGTTGCCGATGACCAGCCAGACCTGCCGCCCGTCGTACAGTGTGACCTTGGTCAGCGGGCCGTTCTCGCGCAACTCCTCGTATCCCACGGGCATCTGGTAGGGGCATGCCCGGGTCATGGGGTAGGCCGGCGCCTCGCTCCCGGCGGGGGGACTGCTGGTCTCCGTCATGTCGCGCCTCCTCAGTGGTATCGCTACGCACGCCATTGAGCCCCGCCGCTCTCAAGGGGCCTTCGAAGATCCCTGGAGGGCGGCGGGGCTCGTTTCCCTGACGCGTCGGTCAGGCCCCGCCGGTGATCCGGAGGGTCTCGCCATGGGTGTTGCCGTTGGCCGCGGAGCCGAGGAAGACCACCGCGTTGGCGACGTCCTGCGGTACGGACATCCGGCCGGAGGGCAGGGTCTTGCCTTTCTCCTCCAGGAAGGAGGCGGGAACGTTGGCCCGCACCGTCTCGGTGGCCGTCTGGCCGGGCACCGCCATGTTGACCAGGATCCCCTCGGGCCCCAGTTCCCAGGCGAGGCTGCGCATCAGCCCGAACAGAGCCGATTTGCCGGCACCGTAGGCGCCGGCGCCCGGCTTGCCCGCGTCCGCGAGGCCCGCACCGATCAGCACGATGCGCCCCCAGTCCCGGCCGCGCATCAGGGGCAGCACGGCCTGCACGGTGTGGAAGACCGCCTCGACGGAGGTGTGCAGCACCTCCTGCCACTGTTTGGCCGGCACGTCCTCGAACCGCGGGACGGGCCGGCCCGGACGCGGGATCGCCTCGCTCCACACGACGGCGTTGGCCACCAGCACGTCGATGCCGCCCCACTCCTCGGCGACCCGGCCGACGGCGTCCCGGATGGACTGCTCGTCGGTGAGGTCGTAGCGGACGACCAGCGGTGTTCCCCCAGCCTCCGTGACCAGCCGGGCCGTCTCCCGGGCGCCCTCCTCGTTGGTGTGGTATGTGATCGCGACGCGGGCCCCCTCCTCGCCGTAGGTCACGGCTGTCGCCCGCCCGATGCCCGAAGAGGCGCCGGTGACCAGTACCACCTTGTCCCGCAGATCGGTCCTCATGAAGCCGCCTTGGTCGTCAGGGCCCGGCTGCCGATGCTCTGCGCGTGCCGGAAGAAGTTCTCCGGGTCGTACGCTCGCTTCACGTCCAGCAGCCTGGCGTGGTTCTCGCCGAAGAAGTCCGTCTCCCAGTCCTCGCTCACCCGGGAACTGGGGAAGTTGATGTACGAGCCGCAGGCGAGCGGGGCGAGGGCCGCTCCCGCCCGATCGGCCCAGCCGGTGAGGCGAGCCTCGGCCCCGGGGTCCGCCGAGACGTCCCGGCACGCCATCTGATAGCCGATCAGGAACCGGGCGTCGCGGTGCACATAGGCCGTGGCCGTCCGAGGCACCTGGTTCGCCGCGCCGCCCAGAGCGATGCACAGCAGGTACCGCTCGCGCTTCTCCTGTTCGAGGGAGACGTCCCAGGCGTCGAGCAGCGCCGCGGACTCCGCGCGGGTCGCGGCCCGGCCGGTGAGCCGATAGCTCTGCCGGGTGTACGGATGGCGGTGGCCCTGGGCCTCCGGTCCCGAGCCGGTGCGGTGGCACTGGGCGACGGTCTGGGAACCGCACAGGGCCTCGTGCATGACGTCCGCGTACGTGCCCCTGGGCTGCACGGTGCGGATGATCGGCTTGGCCCCGGCGCGCTCGGCCAGGGCGTCGAGTTCGGCCACCAGTTGTTGAGTCGGGCCCAGGTGCACGCCCCACACCCGCACCACGGGCCGGCCCTGGGGGCCGAACATGCCGGGCAGTACGACGAGTGAGGTGCCCAGTTCGTCCGGGCCCGCCACGCACCACTCCTGCCAGGCGGTGAGGACGTCCACGGCGTCCTCGTACGCCCAGAGCGTCTCGAAGCCCGTCATCATCGGGGCGTCGACCGGGTGCACCTCGAACTCGGTGACGATGCCGAAGCTGCCGCCACCGCCACCGCGCAGGGCCCAGTACAGGTCCGGCTCCTCCGTGGCGGCGCAGCGCACGGTGCGGCCGTCGGCCAGCACCACCCGTGCCGCGGCGATCCGGTCGCTGCCGACCCCGAACCTGCGGGTCTGCCAGCCCAGGCCGCCACCGGTCAGAAAGCCGCCGGCGCTCACCGTGGGAAAGGTGCCGGTGACGATCTGGCGGCGTTGCGGCTTGAGCGCGTCCAGCGCGTCCAGCGACTGGATTCCCCCGCCGAGCCGTACGAGCGGGCCGTCGGCCACGGCGTGGTTCATCCGGGAAAGATCGATCACGAGGCCTTCGCCGGTGGACCAGCCGTTCATGCTGTGCCCATTGCCCCGGATGTGGACGGGGAGCCCCTGGTCCTGCGCGTGCCGGAGACAGGCGACGACGTCCTGCTCCGACTCGCAGTACGCGACGGCGTGCGGCTGGACCGCGTCGTACTCGGTGTTCTGCAACTGTTTGGCCTGCGGGAAGCCCGGGTCGGAGGGCTCCACCAGTTCCCCGCGGAGGCGCTCCCGCAGCATCAGTCGTCAACGCCGAACTTGTCGGCGGTCACCTTGGATCCGGAGTGGCCGCGCAGCTTGGTGCCCTGCGGGTCGAAGAACTGGGCGCCGCCGGTGCCCTGCCACTGGGTGTCCGACACGAACTCGCCCTCCACCCGGACGTGGGCCTCGCCGACGTGCTTGCCCTCGGGGTCGGCCGCGAGGATGTGGAAGCCGTACTCGAAGGTGTCCGGCCCGGTGGAGCGCCAGGTACCCAGGCCGATGTTCTTGGTGTTGAGCTGGGTCGACACGACTCCGCCGTCGGCGGAGAAGGAGACGAGCCCGGGGACGGCCTTGCCGTCGTCGTCCAGCTGCGTGGTCCAGGTGCCGACCAGTCGTGCGTCGCTCATCGCAACTCTCCAGGTGGTGTCGCAGGGTGGGTGATCGTTGTCAGGCTTCCGGCCGCGTCTGGAACGGCACTAGAGACGTCCTGTAGAGCTGGCGGAGATCCTCGATGTCCGCAGCGGTGTAGCAGGGCGGAGTGCCCAGCTGCGGATGCCAGAAAGTGGCGACGTGTATGGCGCCGAGCGCGGTGAGCGACTCCATCACGGGCCTCAGGCAGTAACGGACGAGCAGTCTCCGCAAGGTGCCGGGGCGGGCAGGGGCCACCGGCTCGGCGATCAGTGGCTGTTTGGGCACAGCGCTCCCTCCGGTTGCATGTGCGCGGGGTGTGGGCGGGCCGTGGGCCGTACGACGTGCGGCGCGTCAGCGGGCACAGACGGCCAGTTCCAGACCGGCGCCGAACGGCAGGGGCATGGAGACGTACCCGCTGCCGGGCAGCCGCAGATGCGCCAGGAACTGCCCGCACTGCTTCGCGAAACGGCGGACACCTTCCGCCACGATCACCGCACCGGGCAGCATCCGCGGCTCCAGCAGTGTCACCAGCGGGAGGTACGACTCAGGCTCGCCGCCGAGCAGCAGCAGGTCGACGGGGCTGGACACGCCGGGCAGCACACGCTCGGGACTGCCCACCCGGACCTCGGCGTAACGGCCGAGGCGCGCCTCCTCGATCGCCGCCGCGGCCGCCCGGGCCCGCGCGGTCTCCGGCTCGCAGCACACGAGCCGCCCCTGCCTGTTCTCGCTCAGCGCCGACGCCAGGGCGACGACGGCGGACGGGTCCGGGCAGCCCACCTGGAGCACGTTGAGCGGCCCGATGGCCAACACCAGCTGGCGCAGCAGGGTTCCCACGACGGCTTCCTCGCTCGGCGGCGCCGGACCGGGATCGAGGTGGAGGGGGGATGTGGTGTTCGGCATGCGGAACTCCCCGTCACGAGTGTCGAAAGGCCGACGGGCGGTCGTCCCCGGGCCCGTTGGACATCTCGGTTGAGCCTTACAGACCTGGCCGACAGCAGGCCATCGCCGTGGACGGCCGGCCGAGCGAGACTCCAGCCGTTCTCCAACCCCGCCCGGCCCGACCCGGGCGGCGCCGTCTCCGCCGCAGACCGTGTCGTGAAAGGAGGTGTCGTGAAAGGAGGCGAGGGCGTTCCTTCCATCCGTCTGCGGCGTTGCGGGGCCGACGCATCGGCGGACCGGGCTTCCGGTGCGTCAAGTCCAGGTCCATCCACGGCGTCGTGACGGATGGGGCGCCGCCACAGCCGGCCCCGCAGCCACTGGGCGGTCAGAGCCGCAAACTCGTCGAGGGTGTGCGCCGGATACCGGGTCCGGGCAGCGGTGCGGGGCGGTGCGGGGCGGGGCGGCGCTTCGTACCACGCGGTGCGGCGCGGGGCCTCGTACCGCTTGGTGCGGCGCGGCGCCGGGCCTCGTACCACTCGGCGCGGCGCGGCGCCGGGCCTAGTACCAGCCGACCGGCGGCCTGCGCCGCTCCTCGTGCCCGCGGCAGCGCCGCCCGGCGCGGCGGCACGGACGGGCTGCGGAATGGTGCTGATCACGTCGCCGTCACCCGGATTGCGTGGACGGCATCCCAGTCGGCAGGATCGCCGCCCGGCGTCAGCGGCGAAGGGGCACACAGCAACCTCGCGCTTCGGGGTCGTCGCCGCCGGCCGACCGGAGCTCGACCGTGACCTGTGCGCGCCGTGCACCGAATGCGCACGGCAGTCGTCCCGACGCGACGTAAGCGCAGGTCATCGCGGCCGTCGACAAAGCCCTTGACAGCCGCGGTCACCCTGTCAAAGCCCTTGACAGCCGCGGTCACCCCGTCAAAGCCCTCGACAGCTCCCGGTGGTCACCCCGTCAAAGCCCTCGACAGCCCCTGGCGGTCACCCCCGCTCCCGCTGCTCCACAACGGAGTTGTACGCCGCGACCTGTGCCCGCCGAGCCGTCCGCTCCACCGGCCGCAGCGCATCGGCCCGCGCCACCATCTCGGAGGCGCTCACCGCACCCCCGTGCCCGTTGCCGTACGCCACCGAGATCAGCAAGCCCACCCGCTGGGCCAGCTCCAAAACGCGGACCGCCCGCGGCGGATACCCCGGGGCCAACACCTCGCGCCCCCGCTCGGCCCGCCCCCGGTAGGCGTCGATCGCCGCCTCCGCCACCGGCCCCGATCCGGCCACGTCCAGCCGCGACAGCACCTCCGTCGCCTCCCGCAGGGCCTCCGCCAGCTCCCGCTCGGCCTCCCCGAGCGACGGCACATCGGCGGGCGGCGCCTCCCTGACCGGCAGACAGTGCCAGACGACCTCGACATGCACATCACCGTCCGGGCCGGCCTCGTACACCTCCGGCACCAGCCCGAACGCGGCCCCGTAGCAGACGACCGCCTCCTCCGCGTCCATCGCCCGCGCGTTGAACTCCGGCGGCCCGCTCAGCCCCAGCGGATGTCCCGGCGCGGGGAGCGCCACCCGCAGCCCGGTCACCCCGAGCGTCCGCAGCCGCCCCAGCGCGAGCGTGAGACCGACGGGCGCCGACTCACCGGGCAGCCCCTCGACGCGGTGCACCGCGTCCTCCCCGACGATGGCGGACGCGGCGTCGTCCGGTGACACAAGTCCGGCCAAAAGGGCGTTTCCCCATGCGGCCAGCCGTCCTGAGCGTGGTTCCGAGAGCATGCCCCCACCCTAAGGACCGGACCGATGGAATGGACCGGGCGACCGGTGGCGTAGATTTCTTGGGGGCTGCGCCCACCGGCGTGGCGGACCGCGCCCACAGGCGTACGCGAGAGCCGACACTGGCCACACTGCAAGGGGAGACAACACGCTCATGAGCGATGTTCTGGAGCTGGAGGACGTATCCGTGGTCCGTGAGGGCCGCGCTCTGGTGGACCAGGTCTCCTGGTCGGTCAAGGAGGGCGAGCGCTGGGTCATCCTCGGCCCCAACGGCGCCGGGAAGACGACCCTCCTGAACGTCGCCTCCAGCTACCTCTTCCCCAGCAAGGGCACCGCCACCATCCTCGGCGAGACCCTCGGCAAGCCCGGCACCGACGTCTTCGAGCTGCGCCCGCGCATCGGCATGGCCGGCATCGCCATGGCCGACAAGCTCCCCAAGCGCCAGACCGTCCTGGAGACCGTCCTGACCGCCGCGTACGGCATGACCGCGCACTGGCAGGAGGACTACGAGGACGTCGACGAGCAGCGCGCCCGCGCCTTCCTCGACCGCCTCGGTATGAGCGAGTACCTCGACCGGAAGTTCGGCACGCTCTCCGAGGGCGAGCGCAAGCGCACCCTCATCGCCCGCGCCCTGATGACCGACCCCGAGCTGCTGCTCCTCGACGAGCCCGCCGCCGGCCTCGACCTCGGCGGCCGCGAGGACCTCGTACGCCGCCTCGGCCGCCTCGCCCGGGACCCGATCGCACCCTCCATGATCATGGTCACGCACCACGTCGAGGAGATCGCCCCCGGCTTCACCCACGTCCTGATGATCCGCCAGGGCAAGGTGCTCGCCGCGGGCCCCCTGGAGCTCGAACTCACCTCGCGCAACCTCTCCCTCTGCTTCGGTCTCCCGCTCGTCGTGGAACAGATCGGCGACCGCTGGACGGCACAGGGCCTGCCCCTTTCCTGACTCCCGGAAACCCCGGAAGAAGCCTGGTCCAACCCGATCTGCGCCCTGTCCGCGACCGGACCCGCGGTCCTACCATGACCATGTGAACATCGACGCGTGGGTGTGGTGGCTGGTCGGTGCGGCGGCGCTCGGCATCGGGCTCGTGATCACCGCGATGCCCGAACTCGGCATGCTCGCGGTGGGCGCCGTCGCGGCCGCCGTGATCGGTGGTCTCGGCGGCGATGCCGTCTTCCAGGTCGCGGTCTTCGCCGTCGTCTCGATCGCACTCATCGCCGTGGTCCGGCCCATCGCGACCCGGCACCGCTCCCAACGCCCCCAACTCGCCACCGGCGTGGAGGCGTTGAAGGGTAAACAGGCCATCGTCCTGGAGCGCGTCGACGGCACCGGCGGCCGGATCAAGCTCGCCGGAGAGGTGTGGTCGGCGCGCTCCCTCAACGCCGAACTCGCCTATGAGGTGGGCCAGGAAGTGGATGTCGTGGACATCGACGGAGCCACGGCGATCGTCATGTGACCTCGAAGGACGCAACTGAACCGAACGGCCCCCGAGTTGGGCGACGGTCTGTCAGACTCGACCAGCAAGATCTTCAACAACCATAAGATCTTCCACAGGCGCCGAGGCGGAGAAGGGTACGGGGAATCACGATGGAACCGGTCATCATCGTCCTGATCATTCTGGTGGTGTTGGTCTTCATCGCCCTGATCAAGACCATCCAGGTCATCCCACAGGCGAGCGCGGCCATCGTCGAGCGCTTCGGCCGCTACACACGGACCCTGAACGCGGGCCTGAACATCGTGGTCCCGTTCATCGACTCCATCCGCAACCGGATCGACCTGCGCGAACAGGTCGTACCGTTCCCGCCGCAGCCGGTGATCACCCAGGACAACCTGGTCGTCAACATCGACACCGTCATCTACTACCAGGTGACCGACGCCCGGGCCGCCACCTACGAGGTCGCCAGCTACATCCAGGCCATCGAGCAGCTCACCGTCACCACGCTCCGCAACATCATCGGCGGCATGGACCTGGAGCGCACCCTCACCTCCCGCGAGGAGATCAACGCGGCCCTGCGCGGCGTCCTCGACGAGGCCACCGGCAAGTGGGGCATCCGAGTCAACCGCGTCGAGCTGAAGGCCATCGAGCCCCCGACCTCCATCCAGGACTCGATGGAGAAGCAGATGCGCGCCGACCGTGACAAGCGCGCCGCGATCCTCACCGCCGAAGGTACGCGCCAGGCGGCCATCCTCACCGCCGAGGGCGAGAAGCAGTCCCAGATCCTGCGCGCCGAGGGTGAGGCCAAGGCCGCGGCCCTGCGTGCCGAGGGTGAGGCCCAGGCCGTCCGTACGGTCTTCGAGGCGATCCACGCCGGCGACCCCGACCAGAAGCTCCTCTCCTACCAGTACCTCCAGATGCTGCCGAAGATCGCCGAGGGCGATGCCAACAAGCTCTGGATCGTCCCCAGCGAAATCGGCGACGCCCTGAAGGGGCTGTCCGGAGCCATGGGCAACTTCGGCCCGCTGGCGGGTGGTTCGGGCAACGGCGGCAACACCGGCTCCTCCGGAAACGGCGGCACGGGCACGGGCGGCGACCGCCGCGAGAAGCCGTCCATCGACTGACGGGACACGGTCGTACGACACTGGGGCCCACCTCCGCAAAGGAGATGGGCCCCAGTCATGTCCAGTAGGCCTCTGTGGCCGGTCAAGTACGGCCAGGCCACCACCTATGCGGCGGACTGTGCCAGCCACTCCGGCAGCGCCTCCAAGTCGTCGTGCCCCAGAGCCAGCAGCATCGCGTCCGCCGGCGTCGGCTCGAACGGCTGCCGCAGCAGCGGCATGCCCGCCTGATCCGGAGTACGGTCCGCCTTGCGGTGATTGTCCTCCGCGCACGACGCCACCGTGTTCAGCCAGGTGTCGCCACCACCGTGCGACCGCGGCACCACGTGGTCCACTGTCGTCGCCCGCCGCCCGCAGTACGCGCACCTGTGCCGGTCCCGCACCAGAACACCCCGCCTCGACCACGGAGCTTGTCTTCGGAACGGCACCCGTACGTACCTGCAGAGCCTGATGACCTGGGGCGCCGGTATGTCCACATCGGCGCCCCGCATACGCAGTTCGGGGTGGGCCTGCTCGACGACGGCCTTGTCCTGCAGCACCAGAACGACGGCTCGATTCAACGTCACCGTCGACAGCGGCTCGAAGCTCGCGTTCAGCACCAGCGTGTCACGCATCCAGCCCACCTCCCGTGTGCACCTGCCCACCCCCCGGCGGGCTTGGATCAACTCTGGACGGGCGCGCCGAGATGGACAACGCAATAAAAAATGCCCGCCTCTGATCACTTCCAAGACCAGAGGCGGGCAAACGTTCAATGAACGTCTGTCTGCTGATTACCCGCGTCAGCTCGCGGCCGGATTCTCGTACTCACCGATGAGCTGGGCGCGCGCCAGCGTGTGGAAGCGCAGATTGAAGCCGACCACCGCGGGAGAGGCATCCGCGTCCGGACCCAGCTTCTCCTGGTCCACGGCGTACACCGTGAACACATAACGGTGCGGCCCGTCCCCGGGCGGCGGCGCGGCACCGCCGAAGTCCTTCGTCCCGTAGTCGTTGCGCGCGTGGACCGCACCCTCGGGCAGCCCCTCGAACTTCCCGCCGCCGGAACCCGCGGGCAGCTCGGTGACCGAGGCCGGGATGTCGAACAGGACCCAATGCCAGAACCCGCTGCCCGTCGGGGCATCCGGGTCGTAGCAGGTCACGGCGAAGCTCTTGGTCTCGGCCGGGAAGCCTTCCCAGCGCAGCTGCGGCGAGGTGTTCCCGGCCGCGTAGACCTGAGCGTCCTTGAGCGTGGCCCCCGGCTCGACGTCCTCGCTCGTCACCGTGAACGACGGCACGGGCGGATGGAAGTCGTGCGGCAGCGGCCGCCTCTTGAGCTCGGTCACCTCGGCACCTCCAAGTCAGTGGATCAACCGATTCCAGTCGCTCCAGAGCCTAGAACCAGCTGCGCTTGCTGCCGACCTCCGACAGCCACTGGTGGAGGTACCCGGCCCAGTCAGTGCCGTGGAAGTCGGTCAGACCGACCTGGAAGGAGCGGTACGAGTCGCTGCCCTCGCTGAACAGCCCGGGCTTCTTGTCCATCTCCAGGATGACGTCCATCGCGTGCTCGTCCGCGACGAAGCTCAGCTCGACCTGGTTCAGGCCGTGGTACTGCGACGGCGGGAAGAACTCGATCTCCTGGTAGAACGGCAGCTTCTGCCGCGTACCCCGGATGTGGCCGCGCTCCATGTCCGCGTTCTTGAACCGGAAGCCCAGCTGGATGAACGCGTCCAGGATCGCCTTCTGCGCCGGCAGCGGGTGCACGTTGATCGGGTCCAGGTCACCGGAGTCCACGGCACGCGCGATCGCCAGCTCCGTCGTCACGCCGATGTGCATCCCGCGCAGCGCCTGCCCGTCGATCATGGTGATCGGCGTCTCCCAGGGGATCTCCAGCCCGAACGGTACGGCGTGCACGGCCCCCGCCTGGAGCTCGAAGGCGCCACCGAGCTGGACCTTCGTGAACTCGATGTCCTGCTTGTACTCGGTGTCGTCGTGCCCCTCGACCTCGACCTTGGCCTGCAGACCGACGTTCAGGCCCTCGATCGCCTGGTTCACGGACCCGCCCTGGATCCGCACCTCACCCTGGACGACACCGCCCGGCACGACATTGACCTCGGTCAGCACCGTCTCCACCGAAGCACCGCCGGCACCCAGGCTCGCGAGCAGCCGCTTGAACCCCATGAATCTTCCCTCCCAGGCAACGCCTGTTCCGTCGTCCTGCTCCCGTGCGCGTGCTCGTCTCTTCCCGCACGCGCACGCGTGTGTGGATCCTTGATCCGTAGAAACGCGATCCGGCCGGGGCCGGTTCCGTGCCCTCACCCTTACAAGGGGGAGGACTCTTGACCACCCTTGGGAGCGCACCCGTCTGGACTACGCTCGGAGGCCATGATCGCGACCCCCGACCGTACGCCCCTCCCCAGGGAGTTCTTCGACCGGCCCGTACTGAAGGTCGCCCCCGACCTCCTGGGGCGCGTCCTGGTCCGCAGCACCCCGGACGGTCCGATCGAACTGCGCCCGACGGAGGTCGAAGCGTACGACGGCTCGTACGACCCCGGCTCCCACGCGTACCGCGGCCGCACGCCCCGCAACGAAGTGATGTTCGGTCCGCCCGGCCATGTGTACGTCTACGTCACCCATGGCATGTCAAGGCGGTCAGCATGAACGTTGCCCTCCTCGCTTGCCCTGCTGAAGAAGTCGCCCCCAAGCTGCTCGGTGCCATCCTCACCCACGAGACACCCGAGGGAACCGTGAGCATCAGCATCACGGAGACCGAGGCGTACTCCGGTACGGCCGACCCCGCCTCCCACGCCTACCGGGGCAGGACACCCCGCAACGCCGTCATGTTCGGGCCCGCAGGACATCTGTACGTCTACCGGTCTCACGGTCTCCACTGGTGCGCCAACATCGTCACCGGAACAGATGGCATCGCCTCGGCCGTCCTCATCCGCGCAGGCAGGGTCATCGAAGGGGAAGACCTGGCACGCAAGCGGCGAGGGGCGAAGGTCGAGAGCCCACGCCTTGCGCGGGGTCCGGGGAACTTCTGCCAGGCGCTCGGCATCACGGCAGAGCACAACGGCACAGACCTGCTGACGGGCGCCTCGCTCACGCTGTCCGAGGGTGAGCCAGTACCTGCCGCACTCATCCGGGTTGGCCCCCGGGTAGGCGTGAGTAAAGCCCACGACTGGCAGCACCGCTTCTACCTCGCCGGTGATCCAACAGTCTCGGCGTACCGGCTGAGCCCGAGAGCCAAGCCGTCCGCCGGAGCCTGAGTCTTGACCGTTACAGGGGCTGGGCATGCTAGGAGCGGTAGGTCGCCCGTGATCCTGGAAGGGGGCGTTCGTGAGTGTCGGGTCCGTGCAGCGGCCGGAACGTGTTGCTGTGATCGGGGTGGGCATTCTCGGAGCCGGCGTGGGCTGGAACCTGTCGCGGCAGGGGGCCGAGGTGGTCTTCATCGACGCGGGCCAGCCAGGCGAAGGGGTCACCAACTGGTCTTTCTCGTGGGTCAATGCCAGTAACAAGACCGAGCGCAGGTCCTACTTCGACCTGAACGTTGCGGGCATGGTGGCGTACCGCGAGCTTGCAGAGGCCATCGGGCCGGACTCATGGTGGCATCCCAGCGGCCACCTGCGCTGGGCAGACGATCCCGCAGCGGAAGCGAAGCTCCTGGAAACAGCCGAACTGCTGGCTGGCTGGGACTACAGGGTCGAGCTGTGCACGGGGGTCGAGGTACGCCGTCGCCTCGAACCTGCTCTCACGGTGCCCGGCAAGACTCCGGTCCTGTTCTACCCCGACGAAGCATGGGTGCACGGACGTCATCTCGTCGGCCGCTTGGTCGGCCGAGCCGTTGAGTCCGGCGCCGAACACCGGTTCGGCAGCGCGGTCTGTGACATCGGCATCGGCGCCGATGGGAGCATCCGGACAGTGACTCTGTCGGATGGGAGCCGTCTCGACGTCGACGTCGTGGTGAACGCAGCAGGACCCAGCGCCTCCCGGGTCGCCGGGCTCATCGGACGGCACTTGCCGATGCGCCGGGAACCCGGCGCCCTCACCCGGATCGGCTGTGCTCAGGTCCCGGTGCACCGGGCCATGCACGCGCCCCACATCGAGATCCGTCCTGATGGAGATGCGTCGGTGGTCCTCCACAGCCGCGAGATCGACGCACTCATCGACACGGGTGAAGATCCAGCGGAACTCGCACGGCTGCTCCACGAATCGGCGCGGCACGTAGTTCCAGAACTCGGCAATTCCCGCATCGCACAGACACGGGTAGCCAACCGGCCCATCCCAGCCGACGGATTCCCCTCGGTGGGAGCGGTGCCTTCCGTGCCCGGGTACTACGAGGCTGTCTCCCACAGCGGCATCACGCTCGGGCCGGTGATCGGCCGGCTGCTTGCTTCGGAGATCCTCAGCGGGAAGAGAGACGAGATGCTTGCGGACTTCCGCCCGGAGCGGTTCCCCCACCCGTGACAGCGTCGGGAGGTGCCAGTACCGACAGGCAGGTGTGTCTCCGTGCCCCCGAATCAGGCTCCTGAGCCGCGCCTCTCCGGAGATCACCGAGGGCGCCGCAATCGCCCGCAAGCGTCGACTCTCGGCCCGGAACGACAAGGAACTGGCCAAAGGCCCCGCACGCCTGGCCACGGCCCTGGACGTGGACCGCGCCCTCGACGGCACGGACGCATGCGCCCCGGCCGAGACACCCCTGCGCGTCCTGACCAGCACGTCGGTGCCCTCGGACCAGGTACGCAATGGTCGGCGTACCGGCGTGGCCGGCGACGGAGGCGTTCACCCGTGGCGCTTCTGGATCGCCAACGAACCGACGGTGAGTCCGTATCGGGCCCACACGCCTCCATGCGGACTCGGCGGCGTCGAAGTTGACGCGTCCCTGGAAGACGCGTAATGTAGCCCGAGCCGTTGAACCGGGTACTGCGTTCAGTCAGCAGCCGGAAGCGGCCAACCCACTACCTACGACTCCCTCACAGAGGGCGAATTCGGCGTGTCCGCATGTCTGAATTCGAACTCGGTGGAACTCGATTATGAGTTGCGACGGGAATCGGCTAACGTAGTGAATGTCGAAAGGCCGCAAGGGTGAAAAACCCAAGGCCCGAGACAAACCCGCCCGGCCGGGAATCAGCTCCGAAAAGATCTGATAGAGTCGGAAACGCAAGACCGAAGGGAAGCGCCCGGAGGAAAGCCCGAGAGGGTGAGTACAAAGGAAGCGTCCGTTCCTTGAGAACTCAACAGCGTGCCAAAAATCAACGCCAGATATGTTGATACCCCGTCCGTCGGAACAATCCGATGGTCGAGGTTCCTTTGAAAAAACACAGCGAGGACGCTGTGTGCGAGGGGATTATTCCTCCTCTCGCACCGCTCTCGTGGTGTTCATCCCGATTACGGGAAAACATTCACGGAGAGTTTGATCCTGGCTCAGGACGAACGCTGGCGGCGTGCTTAACACATGCAAGTCGAACGATGAAGCCCTTCGGGGTGGATTAGTGGCGAACGGGTGAGTAACACGTGGGCAATCTGCCCTGCACTCTGGGACAAGCCCTGGAAACGGGGTCTAATACCGGATACGAGGTTCGGAGGCATCTTCGAACTTGGAAAGCTCCGGCGGTGCAGGATGAGCCCGCGGCCTATCAGCTTGTTGGTGAGGTAATGGCTCACCAAGGCGACGACGGGTAGCCGGCCTGAGAGGGCGACCGGCCACACTGGGACTGAGACACGGCCCAGACTCCTACGGGAGGCAGCAGTGGGGAATATTGCACAATGGGCGCAAGCCTGATGCAGCGACGCCGCGTGAGGGATGACGGCCTTCGGGTTGTAAACCTCTTTCAGCAGGGAAGAAGCGAAAGTGACGGTACCTGCAGAAGAAGCGCCGGCTAACTACGTGCCAGCAGCCGCGGTAATACGTAGGGCGCAAGCGTTGTCCGGAATTATTGGGCGTAAAGAGCTCGTAGGCGGCTTGTCACGTCGATTGTGAAAGCCCGAGGCTTAACCTCGGGTCTGCAGTCGATACGGGCTAGCTAGAGTGTGGTAGGGGAGATCGGAATTCCTGGTGTAGCGGTGAAATGCGCAGATATCAGGAGGAACACCGGTGGCGAAGGCGGATCTCTGGGCCATTACTGACGCTGAGGAGCGAAAGCGTGGGGAGCGAACAGGATTAGATACCCTGGTAGTCCACGCCGTAAACGGTGGGAACTAGGTGTTGGCGACATTCCACGTCGTCGGTGCCGCAGCTAACGCATTAAGTTCCCCGCCTGGGGAGTACGGCCGCAAGGCTAAAACTCAAAGGAATTGACGGGGGCCCGCACAAGCGGCGGAGCATGTGGCTTAATTCGACGCAACGCGAAGAACCTTACCAAGGCTTGACATACACCGGAAAGCATTAGAGATAGTGCCCCCCTTGTGGTCGGTGTACAGGTGGTGCATGGCTGTCGTCAGCTCGTGTCGTGAGATGTTGGGTTAAGTCCCGCAACGAGCGCAACCCTTGTTCTGTGTTGCCAGCATGCCCTTCGGGGTGATGGGGACTCACAGGAGACCGCCGGGGTCAACTCGGAGGAAGGTGGGGACGACGTCAAGTCATCATGCCCCTTATGTCTTGGGCTGCACACGTGCTACAATGGCCGGTACAAAGAGCTGCGATACCGTGAGGTGGAGCGAATCTCAAAAAGCCGGTCTCAGTTCGGATTGGGGTCTGCAACTCGACCCCATGAAGTCGGAGTCGCTAGTAATCGCAGATCAGCATTGCTGCGGTGAATACGTTCCCGGGCCTTGTACACACCGCCCGTCACGTCACGAAAGTCGGTAACACCCGAAGCCGGTGGCCCAACCCCTTGTGGGAGGGAGCTGTCGAAGGTGGGACTGGCGATTGGGACGAAGTCGTAACAAGGTAGCCGTACCGGAAGGTGCGGCTGGATCACCTCCTTTCTAAGGAGCACTTCTTACCGGGTTCTTCGGGACACGGTCAGAGGCCAGTACATCGGCGAACGTCCGATGCTGGTTGCTCATGGGTGGAACGTTGATTATTCGGCCAGGACCTCGGGTCGGAGGCTGCTAGTACTGCTCGTAAGAGCGTGGAACGCATGATCTCCGGACGGGAGCTGGCCGGGCACGCTGTTGGGTGTCTGAGGGCACGGCCGCAAGGTCTGTCTTCGATGCCGGCCCCGGTGAAGCACCAAGGTTTTGGTGTGTGACGGGTGGTTGGTCGTTGTTTGAGAACTGCACAGTGGACGCGAGCATCTGTGGCCAAGTTTTTAAGGGCGCACGGTGGATGCCTTGGCACCAGGAACCGATGAAGGACGTGGGAGGCCGCGATAGTCCCCGGGGAGTCGTCAACCAGGCTTTGATCCGGGGGTTTCCGAATGGGGAAACCCGGCAGTCGTCATGGGCTGTCACCCACTGCTGAACACATAGGCAGTGTGGAGGGAACGAGGGGAAGTGAAACATCTCAGTACCCTCAGGAAGAGAAAACAACCGTGATTCCGGGAGTAGTGGCGAGCGAAACCGGATGAGGCCAAACCGTATGCGTGTGAGACCCGGCAGGGGTTGCGCATGCGGGGTTGTGGGATCTCTCTTCTGTTGTCTGCCGGCAACAGGACGAGTCAGAAACCGTTGATGTAGGCGAAGGACATGCGAAAGGTCCGGCGTAGAGGGTAAGACCCCCGTAGTCGAAACGTCAGCGGCTCGTTTGAGAGACACCCAAGTAGCACGGGGCCCGAGAAATCCCGTGTGAATCTGGCGGGACCACCCGCTAAGCCTAAATATTCCCTGGTGACCGATAGCGGATAGTACCGTGAGGGAATGGTGAAAAGTACCCCGGGAGGGGAGTGAAATAGTACCTGAAACCGTGTGCCTACAAGCCGTGGGAGCGTCGGAACAAGGCTTGCCTTGTTCTCGTGACTGCGTGCCTTTTGAAGAATGAGCCTGCGAGTTTGCGGTGTGTTGCGAGGTTAACCCGTGTGGGGAAGCCGTAGCGAAAGCGAGTCCGAATAGGGCGTTGGAGTAGCACGCTCAAGACCCGAAGCGGAGTGATCTAGCCATGGGCAGGTTGAAGCGGAGGTAAGACTTCGTGGAGGACCGAACCCACCAGGGTTGAAAACCTGGGGGATGACCTGTGGTTAGGGGTGAAAGGCCAATCAAACTCCGTGATAGCTGGTTCTCCCCGAAATGCATTTAGGTGCAGCGTCGTGTGTTTCTTGCCGGAGGTAGAGCACTGGATAGGCGATGGGCCCTACCGGGTTACTGACCTTAGCCAAACTCCGAATGCCGGTAAGTGAGAGCGCGGCAGTGAGACTGTGGGGGATAAGCTCCATGGTCGAGAGGGAAACAGCCCAGAGCATCGACTAAGGCCCCTAAGCGTACGCTAAGTGGGAAAGGATGTGGAGTCGCACAGACAACCAGGAGGTTGGCTTAGAAGCAGCCACCCTTGAAAGAGTGCGTAATAGCTCACTGGTCTAGTGATTCCGCGCCGACAATGTAGCGGGGCTCAAGCGTACCGCCGAAGTCGTGTCATTGCAGCATATAGGGCCAACGCCTGCTGTGATGGGTAGGGGAGCGTCGTCTGCCGGGTGAAGCAGCACCGGAAGGTAGTTGTGGACGGTTGACGAGTGAGAATGCAGGCATGAGTAGCGATTCACACGTGAGAAACGTGTGCGCCGATTGACTAAGGGTTCCTGGGTCAAGCTGATCTGCCCAGGGTAAGTCGGGACCTAAGGCGAGGCCGACAGGCGTAGTCGATGGATAACCGGTTGATATTCCGGTACCCGCTGTGAAGCGTCAAACATCGAGCATCGTGATGCTAAGGCCGTGAAGCCGTTCCGGACCCTTCGGGGAAAGGAAAGTGGTGGAGCCGCTGAACCAAGCGGTTAGTAGGTGAGTGATGGGGTGACGCAGGAAGGTAGTCCATCCCGGGCGGTGGTTGTCCCGGGGTAAGGGTGTAGGCCGTGCGATAGGCAAATCCGTCGCACATGAGGCTGAGACCTGATGCCGAGCCGATTGTGGTGAAGTGGATGATCCTATGCTGTCGAGAAAAGCCTCTAGCGAGTTTCATGGCGGCCCGTACCCTAAACCGACTCAGGTGGTCAGGTAGAGAATACCGAGGCGTTCGGGTGAACTATGGTTAAGGAACTCGGCAAAATGCCCCCGTAACTTCGGGAGAAGGGGGGCCACACCTGGTGAGGGAACTTGCTTCCTGAGCTGGGGGTGGCCGCAGAGACCAGCGAGAAGCGACTGTTTACTAAAAACACAGGTCCGTGCGAAGCCGTAAGGCGATGTATACGGACTGACGCCTGCCCGGTGCTGGAACGTTAAGGGGACCGGTTAGCTCCATTTCGGTGGGGCGAAGCTGAGAACTTAAGCGCCAGTAAACGGCGGTGGTAACTATAACCATCCTAAGGTAGCGAAATTCCTTGTCGGGTAAGTTCCGACCTGCACGAATGGCGTAACGACTTCTCGACTGTCTCAACCATAGGCCCGGTGAAATTGCACTACGAGTAAAGATGCTCGTTTCGCGCAGCAGGACGGAAAGACCCCGGGACCTTTACTACAGTTTGATATTGGTGTTCGGTTCGGCTTGTGTAGGATAGCTGGGAGACTTTGAAGCGGCCACGCCAGTGGTTGTGGAGTCGTCGTTGAAATACCAGTCTGGTCGTGCTGGATGTCTAACCTGGGTCCGTGATCCGGATCAGGGACAGTGTCTGATGGGTAGTTTAACTGGGGCGGTTGCCTCCTAAAGAGTAACGGAGGCGCCCAAAGGTTCCCTCAGCCTGGTTGGCAATCAGGTGTTGAGTGTAAGTGCACAAGGGAGCTTGACTGTGAGACCGACGGGTCGAGCAGGGACGAAAGTCGGGACTAGTGATCCGGCGGTGGCTTGTGGAAGCGCCGTCGCTCAACGGATAAAAGGTACCCCGGGGATAACAGGCTGATCTTCCCCAAGAGTCCATATCGACGGGATGGTTTGGCACCTCGATGTCGGCTCGTCGCATCCTGGGGCTGGAGTCGGTCCCAAGGGTTGGGCTGTTCGCCCATTAAAGCGGTACGCGAGCTGGGTTTAGAACGTCGTGAGACAGTTCGGTCCCTATCCGCTGTGCGCGTAGGAGTCTTGAGAAGGGCTGTCCCTAGTACGAGAGGACCGGGACGGACGAACCTCTGGTGTGCCAGTTGTTCTGCCAAGGGCATGGCTGGTTGGCTACGTTCGGGAGGGATAACCGCTGAAAGCATCTAAGCGGGAAGCCTGCTTCGAGATGAGGACTCCCACCCACTTGATGGGGTAAGGCTCCCAGTAGACGACTGGGTTGATAGGCCAGATCTGGAAGCACGGCAACGTGTGGAGGTGACTGGTACTAATAGGCCGAGGGCTTGTCCTCAGTTGCTCGCGTCCACTGTGTTGGTTCTGAGACAACGATCCGTTGTCGGTTCAGAGCAGAACATCAATTGAAGAGTGTGCTTGTTCGCTCGAAACCATTAGGGTTTCGGTGGCCATAGCGTGAGGGAAACGCCCGGTTACATTCCGAACCCGGAAGCTAAGCCTTACAGCGCCGATGGTACTGCAGGGGGGACCCTGTGGGAGAGTAGGACGCCGCCGAACAATCTTTGGAGGACCCCTGGTCCCAGCGACTCGCTGGGACCAGGGGTCCTTTTCGTTTTCTGGAGCGCGTCGGGTACCCGGCTGCGCGAGAATGACTTTGCGGTACCGAAGACAGGAGTCACCGATGTCCACCAACTCTCCCGACGAGCGTCCTGAGCGCGACCAGCGCCGACGGGACAGTGGTGACCGCGGCGGCTACCGCGGGGGCCCGCGTCGCGGCGACGACCGCGCCGGCCACGGCGACCGTGGCGGGCACGGCCGCCGTGACGACCGCCGCGGCGACGAGCGCGGCGGTTTCCGCCGTGACGACCGCCGTGACGACGACCGTGGCGGTTTCCGCCGTGACGACCGCCGTGACGGTGACCGCGGCGAGCGGGGCGGCCACGGTCGCCGCGACGACCGAGGCGGACGTCCCTCCTTCCGCCGCGACGACCGGCCCACCGGCCCCCGCCGTGATGAAGGCGACCGCGACCGTGGCTTCCGGCGCGAGGGCGACCGGCCCGCCCACCGGCGGGATGACGACCGTGGCGGCTACGGTCGCCGCGATGACGACCGGGGTGGGTACGGCCGCCGGGATGAAGAGCGCGGTGGCTTCCGCCGCGATGACCGCCGCGACGACCGCGACCGTGGTGGTTTCCGCCGCGACGACCAGCGCCGCGAGGACCAGCGCGGTGGCGGCTACGGTCGCCGCGATGACCGTCCTGGCGACGAGCGCGGTGGTTTCCGCCGTGGCGATGACCGTGGTGGTTTCCGTCGTGACGACCGCCGTGGCGATGACCGTGGTGGTTTCCGTCGTGACGACCGCCGTGGCGATGACCGTGGTGGCTTCCGTCGTGATGACCGGCGCGACGATGACCGTGGTGGTTTCCGTCGTGACGATCGCCGTGGCGATGACCGTGGTGGCTTCCGTCGTGATGACCGGCGCGACGATGACCGTGGCGGCTTCCGTCGTGACGACCGCCGTGACGGCGACCGTGGTGGTTTCCGGCGCGACGATGACCGTGGCGGCTTCCGTCGTGACGACCGCCGTGACGGCGACCGTGGTGGTTTCCGGCGCGACGATGACCGTGGCGGCTTCCGTCGTGACGACCGGCGTGACGGCGACCGTGGTGGTTTCCGCCGTGATGACCGTCGTGATGACCGCCGCGACGATCGCCGTGACGACCGCGGCGACCGCGGTGGTTTCCGTGGGCGTGACGACCGTGGCTCCCGTGGTCCCCGTCGTGACGACCGTGTCGGCCGCCCCGGTGGTTTCCGTGGACGTGACGACCGGCGTGACGACCGGCACGGTGGCGGCCGGTTCCGTGAGGAGCGGGACCGTGACCGCGAGCCGATCAAGCGGCTGCCGATTCCCGCGGACGTCACCGGTGAGGAGATCGACAAGGACGTGCGGCAGGAGCTGCAGAGCCTGCCCAAGACGCTCGCGGAGGACGTCGCCAAGAACCTGGTGATGGTCGCCAGGCTCATCGACGAGGACCCCGAGGGCGCGTACGCGTACTCCAAGGTGGCGCTGCGCCTCGCGTCCCGTGTCGCCGCCGTGCGCGAGGCGGCCGGCTTCGCCGCGTACGCCCACCAGAAGTACGGCGAGGCTCTTGCCGAGTTCCGGGCCGCCCGGCGTATGACCGGGAACATCGAACTGTGGCCCCTCATGGCCGACTGCGAGCGCGGTCTCGGCCGGCCCGAGAAGGCGCTGGACATGGCCGGTGCGCCCGAGGTGCACAAGCTCGACAAGGCCGGTCAGGTCGAGATGCGGCTCGTCGCGGCCGGTGCGCGCCGGGACATGGGGCAGCTCGACGCCGCCATCGTGACGCTGCAGAGCCCGGAGCTGGCCTCCAACGCCGTGCAGCCGTGGACCGCGCGCCTGCGGTACGCGTACGCCGACGCGCTGCTTGCCGCCGGTCGTGAGCGCGAGGCGCGCGAGTGGTTCGCCAAGGCCGTCGAGTCCGACAAGGACGGCAGCACGGACGCCTCCGACCGGCTTGCCGAGCTGGACGGCATCGAGTTTGTCGACGCCCTCGATGAGAGCGTGAGCGACGAAAGCGTGAGCGACGAGAACGTGAGCGACGAGAACGCGAGCGACGAGAACGCGAACGACGAGAACGCGAACGACGAGAACGCGAACGACGAGAACGCGAACGAAGCGACCGCGAGCGACGAGAGCGCCGAGAGCGAGAGCGCCGGGCCGTCCGCCCCGGAGGAGGCCGCCGAGGGCGGCAAGGACGGCGACGACGAGGAGCACGCCGAAGAGCACAAGGGCTGACCTCAGCGACTGACGGGCGGGATCCGGGCACGGATCCCGCCCCTCTCGCGTGTGACGGCGTGCGAGCGTGCTTCAGGGCGTCAGCGCCCGCAGCACCAGACCCGACGCCGGCTTCGGGCCGAACGACGTCGACTTGCGCGGCATCGTCACTCCCTGGCGGGCCAGCTCCCGTACGACCTCCTCGCGGACCGGGTGCATCAGTACGGCCGTGCCGCCGTCGCGTTCCGCCTTCTCGACCGTGGCGGCCGTGTCGTGGATGTAGGCGATGTGCTCCGGCGAGTCCTCGGGAATGCGCCAGACCTGCTTGAGGAGCGTGGCGTGCAGGACTGTCGCGTCCAGGGTGCGCCAGGCCTCCGGGCGGTCAGCCGGGACCGTACGGGCCAGGAGGTCCGGGGACGGCCGGTCGACGAGATGGAAGGCGCCGTCGCCCGCGAGCAGGAAGGCGTTGCCGGCGCAGGCCGCGTCGGCCAGCGTCTCCAGGGCCTCGGCCAGCGGGACACGCAGATCGCGTACCCGGAACAGGCCCGTGAGGGCGGAGAGCGCGTCGGCCACCGGGAGGCGGTGCAGGAGGCGGTGGATCGCGCGGACCCGGAGGGGGTAGCGGGCGGTGTCCACCAGCAGGACCAGGCCGTAGTCCCAGGGGCTGGGGGAGCCGTGCTCCGCGCGTAGACGCACGTACGTCGCCCAGCGGTGGTGGCCGTCGGCGATGAGGGCCTGGTGCTCGGCCAGGTCCGACTGGATCTCCGCGAGGTCGGCCGGATCCGTGACCGCCCACAGGCGGTGACTGAAGCCGTCCTCCGTCGTGGTGCTCAGCAGCGGAGGGCGTTCGGCCGTGCGCTCGATGACGGCCCTCGTACCGGTCTCGGAGCGGTTGCCGCGGTACGTCAGGAGAAGCGGTTCGAGGTTGGCGGAGGTCGCGCGCATCAGGGCCGCCCGGTCGGCGATCACGTGCGGCATGACGTCCTCGTGGGGGAGGACCACGCCCTCCGACGGCTCCGACACGCGCAGGGCGCCTATGACGCCGCGTTGCAGCAGGCCGTTGCCGCGCTGCTCGTAGATGTACAGACCGGGCTCGGTGTCGGTCGTCAGGACGCCTTCGGCGAGCCAGCGGCGCAGGGTGTCCGCCGCCTGTTCGTTACGGGCCGCTGGGCTGGTCGCCTGGGGAAGGATCAGGCGAACGATGTTGTACGGGTCGGCCGACTCCAGGTGGAGCAGCCCGTCGGGCCGTACGACGACGTCGTACGGCGGCGACGTGACGGCGGCGAGGCTTCCGACACGCTCGGGGTCGTAGCGCAGGCCCCGGAAGGGAGTCAGTTCAAGGCCCATGCGCGCCGGTACGTCCCCGGGACCTGCAGTGTTCATTGATGCATGGTAAGTGCGTCGGCAAGTGTGTCGGTGCCATGCGCGATGATCGGGGGAAAGCGAGCGAACGAGGAGCGATGTGCAATGAGCCAGACCGTCAGGACGCGGCCCGAGGGCAGTGCGCGACCCCTGAGCGAGGCGTACGACACCGCGCTGCTCGACCTGGACGGGGTGGTGTACGCGGGCGGGAGCGCGATCGCGCACGCCGTGGAGTCGCTGGGCACCGCACGCGCGGGCGGGATGCACCTGGCGTACGTCACGAACAACGCGCTGCGCACGCCGGACGCGGTGGCCGCGCACCTCACGGAGCTGGGGATACCGACGGGGGCCTCGGACGTCATCACGTCGGCGCAGGCCGTGGCCCGGCTGATCAGTGAGCAGGTGCCCGTCGGATCGCGCGTGCTGGTCATCGGGGGTGAGGGGCTGCGGGTCGCGCTGCGGGAGCGGGGGCTCGAGCCCGTCGAGTCCGCGGACGACGGTCCGGTGGCCGTGGTGCAGGGGTACGGGGGGCCGGAGCTGCCCTGGGGGCGGTTCGCTGAGGCCTGTTACGCCATCGCGCGCGGAGTGCCGTGGTTCGCGTCCAACACCGACCTGACGATCCCGAGCGTGCGCGGCATCGCGCCGGGGAACGGGGCGGCCGTGGAGGTCGTACGCATCGCGACGGGTGCCGAGCCGCAGGTGGCGGGCAAGCCGCTGCCGCCGATGCACCGGGAGACGATCCTGCGCACCGGCGCCGAGCGGCCGCTGGTGGTCGGGGACCGGCTGGACACGGACATCGAGGGCGCGTTCAACGGCGAGGTCGACTCGCTGCTCGTCCTGACCGGCGTGACGGACGGCGCCCAGCTGCTTGCCGCGCCGCCGCAGCACCGGCCGACGTACGTGGACGCGGATCTGCGGGGTCTGCTGACCGGGCAGCCGGAGATCGTCATGGCGGGCGACGGTTTCCGCTGCGGTGGGTGGACGGCGACGGCGGGTGAGCGGCTGGAGCTGGAGGGCGAGGGCGAGTCCCTGGACGGGCTGCGGGCGCTGTGCGCGGCGGCCTGGACGGCGGCCGGGGAGGGCTCCTGCGCGCTGGACGGGGGGAAGGCGCTGGCGCGACTGGGACTGTGAGCCGAAGGGCCCGGTGGGCCGGCGGTCGGCTCGGCGCACGGGATCGAGCTCGATGGCGAGGGTAGGCTAACCTAACTGCGTGTTGGTCGACAGTCCCCCCGAGCCGAGCGCGGAAACCGCTCCCGCGCCCCCAACCCACCGGGCGATACGGGCCCTTGGGCTCCTCGCCTCGGTCGTGATCCTGGCGCTCGTCGCGCTGGCGAGCATCGCGATCGGAGCGAAAGAGCTGCCGTTGGACCAGGTCTGGCACGGCCTGTTCCACGACTCGGGCACGTATGCCGACGTCGTGGTCGACGACCGGCTGGCGCGCACGGTCCTCGGACTGCTGGTCGGTGCCGCGCTCGGCCTGTCCGGCGCCGTCCTCCAGGCGCTCACCCGCAATCCGCTGGCCGACCCGGGACTGCTCGGCATCAACGCGGGCGCGTCTGCCGCGGTCGTCACCGCCATCACGTACTTCGGCGTCACGAGCCTGAGCGGCTATGTGTGGTTCGCCTTCGTCGGCGCGGCCGCCGTCGGGGCCCTGGTGTGGTTCCTCGGCGGCAGCCGGGGCGCCACACCGGTGCGGCTGGCCCTCGCCGGTACCGCGATCAGCGCGGCGCTCTACGGCTATCTCCAGGCCGTGATGATCACGGATGACGCGGCGCTCGGCAAGATGCGCTTCTGGACGGTCGGTTCGCTGGCCTCGGCCACCGACGCGACCATCACCCAGGTCCTGCCCTTCCTCGTGGTCGGCACGGTCCTCTCGCTGGCCCTCGCCCGGCCCCTGAACGCCGTGGCGATGGGCGACGACACCGCCCGCGCCCTCGGCGCCGACCTGAACCGCACCCGTGTCCTGTCCATGGCCGCCGCCACCGTGCTCTGCGGGGCCGCCACCGCCGCCTGCGGGCCGATCCTTTTCGTCGGGCTGATGGTCCCGCATGTCGTACGGTCCTTCACCGGCCCCGACCTGCGCTGGATCCTGCCGTACGCGACCGTCCTGTCGCCCGTGCTGCTGCTGGGCGCCGACGTCGTCGGCCGTGTTCTCGCCCGGCCCGCCGAACTCCAGGTCGGCATCATGACCGCGGTCATCGGCGGCCCGGTCTTCATCCTGCTCGTACGACGGCGGAGGACGGCGCAGCTGTGAAGACCACCCGCACCCCGGCCCTCCGCATCCGCGGCGGGTTCTCCGTCCGGATCGACCTGCGCGCCCTCACGGTCGTCGTGCTGCTCCTGGTCGCCGCACTCACCGCGAGCATCGTCCTCATCGGCACCGGAGACTTCCCCATCCCGGCCGGGGACGTCCTCAAGACGCTGGTCGGCAACGGCAATCCGGGCCAGGAGTTCATCGTCACCGAACTGCGGCTGCCGCGCGTCCTCGTCGGGCTGCTCGTCGGCGCCTCGCTCGGGCTCGGCGGCGCGCTGTTCCAGTCCCTCACCCGTAATCCGCTGGGCAGCCCCGATGTGCTCGGCCTCGGCCAGGGCTCAACGGCCGGCGCCCTGGTGATGATCGTGCTGTTCTCCGGGAGCGCCATTCAAGTGGCCCTCGGCGCGCTCGTGGGAGGTCTGGCGACCGGAGCGGCCATCTATCTGCTCGCCTGGAAGCAGGGCGTGCACGGTTATCGAATGGTCCTCGTCGGCATCGGCGTCTCCGCGGTCGCCACGGCGGTCAACGGCTATCTCCTCACCAAGGCCGACATCGTCGACGCGGCCCGCGCGGTCGTCTGGATGACCGGCTCCCTCAACGGCCGCGACTGGGACCAGGTCTGGCCGCTGCTCGGGCTGTGCGGCGTCCTCGTACCGCTCGTCCTCGGCAACGCGCGGGGGCTGCGGACGATGGAGATGGGCGACGACGTCTCGTACGCCCTCGGGGTGCGCGTCGAGCGCGTACGGCTGGTGCTGATGGTGGCCGCGGTGCTGCTGACCGCCGGTGCCACCGCCGCCGCGGGCCCGGTCGGGTTCGTGGCGCTCACCGCGCCGCAGCTCGCCCGCCGACTGACCTTCCCCCGCTGCCTTAAGGGCGCGGGAGGTGCCCCCATGCCCGGGCCGAACCTGGTGCCCTCCATGGTCATGGGCGCCACCTTGCTGATCGTCGCGGACTGGGCCTCGCAGCGACTCTTCGGCGCGGACCAGCTGCCTGTGGGCGTGGTCACCGGGGTTCTCGGCGGCGTCTATCTGCTGTGGCTGCTGGTCACCGAGCGCAGGGCGGGCCGCATATGAGCGCCACGAGCGGGTCCGAGACGAATGCCGCCCGTGGGCCGGAGATGAATGCCGCCCGTGGGCCGGAGATGAATGCCGCCGGTAGGCCGGAGATGAATGCCGCCGACGGGCCGGACCTGAACGACAAAAGGAGTACCGTGAACCGCCTCTCCGCCGACAACGTCACCCTCGCCTACGACCAGCGCGTGATCGCCGAGCAGTTGTCCGTGGAGATCCCCGACAACTCCTTCACGGTGATCGTCGGCCCGAACGCGTGCGGCAAGTCCACCCTCCTGCGCGCCCTGTCCCGGATGCTCAGGCCGTCCCAGGGGCGGGTGCTCCTGGACGGGCAGGTCATCCAGTCGATGCCGGCGAAGAAGGTCGCGCGGACCCTGGGTCTGCTGCCGCAGTCCTCGATCGCGCCCGACGGGATCACCGTCGGGGACCTGGTGGGCCGCGGCCGCTATCCGCATCAGGGGATCCTGCGCCAGTGGTCGAACGAGGACGAGCGGGTCGTGCGGGAGTCGATGACGCGGACCGGCGTCGCCGAACTCGCCGACCGGTACGTGGACGAGCTCTCCGGCGGCCAGCGACAGCGCGTGTGGATCGCCATGGCGCTCGCCCAGCAGACCCCGCTGCTGCTGCTCGACGAGCCGACCACCTACCTCGACATCCAGCACCAGATCGACGTCCTCGACCTGTGCGCGCAGCTGCACGAGGAGCAGGGGCGCACGCTGGTCGCGGTCCTGCACGACCTCAACCACGCCGCCCGGTACGCCACCCACCTCATCGCGCTGCGCGACGGCCGGGTCGTGGCCGAGGGAGCGCCGAACGACATCGTCACGGCCGAACTGGTCGAGGAGGTCTTCGGGCTGCGCTGCCAGGTCATCTCCGACCCGGAGACCGGAACGCCGCTGGTGGTGCCGGCCGCACGCAAGGCACGCGCGCGCGTGGCGGTCGAAGAGGTTTCCTGAGGCAGAGCGGAGCGAGTGGTCACCCAAGAAGCCACTGAAGAAGCCGCCCAAGAAGCCGCTGAAGAGCCGCTGAAGAAGTCGCTGAGGAAACCCCTGAAGAAGCCGCTAAAGAAGCTTCCTGAGCCGGAGCAGATCCAGCAGGCCCGCCTCCAGCCTCACCCGGCCCGCGCCCCAGGCCCTCGCGAAGTTCAGCTCGCCGTCGACCATCGCCACCAGGTCGTCGCCGCTCATGGTCAGCCTGATCTGTGCCTTCTCGGGCGGTGGACCCTGCAGCGTGTCGAGCACCTCGATCCGGCCGTCCTTGAGGCGGCCGACGAAGGTGATGTCCAGGTCGGTGATACGGCAGCTGAGCGAGCGGTCCAGGGCCGCGGCCGTGCGCACGTCCCCGTCGGCACCCGCCAAGTTGTCCGAGAGCTTGTCGAGTGCGCTGCGGCACTCCTCAATCGTCGCCATCGTGAGCGACGGTACCCCAGCGCTTCGCGGTAGCGTCGTGGCATGAGCGACTCTGTGTCCGAGGCCGAGGTCCCGGCGGAAGCGGAGGCACCGGAGCCGGATGCTCCGGCCGACTCCGCGTACGAGCCGGAGCACGATCCCTCCGCGCCCGCGCCCCTGAACGTACCCCGGACCCCCACCGGCAACGCCGAGGTCGACGCCGGTCTTGAGCGGCTGGCCGACGCGGACCACCTCGCCACGGACGGACACATCGAGGTGTACGAGGATGTACATCGGGGGCTGCGCGACGCGCTGACCGCGCTCGACGCCCGCCCGGGACCTCCGGCGCCCCCTGCGCCGTCGTATCAACACAGGAGCTGAACCGAACGTGGCAGGAGTCGCACGCCGCCGTCTGGACGCGGAGCTGGTCCGCCGGAAGCTGGCGCGCTCGCGCGAACACGCCAGCCAGCTGATCGCCGCGGGCCGGGTCACGGTCGGCAAGACCGTCGCGACCAAACCCGCCACGCAGGTCGAGACCGCGGCCGCCATCGTGGTGGCGCAGGACGACGGCGACCCCGACTACGTGTCCAGGGGCGGCCACAAGCTCGCCGGCGCGCTGAAGGTCTTCGTACCGCAGGGGCTCGTCGTCGAGGGCCGGCGGGCACTGGACGCCGGCGCGTCCACCGGAGGCTTCACCGACGTGCTGCTGCGCGCGGGTGTCGCTCACGTCGTCGCCGTCGACGTCGGATACGGACAACTCGCATGGTCTCTCCAGAGCGATGAACGCGTCACCGTCAAGGACCGTACGAACGTACGCGAGTTGACGCTCGAAGCGATCGATGGGGAGCCAGTGGATCTTGTCGTGGGGGATCTTTCCTTCATCCCGCTCGGACTGGTGCTGCCCGCCCTGGTGCGGTGCACGAAGCCGGACGCCGATCTGGTGATGATGGTCAAGCCGCAGTTCGAGGTGGGGAAGGAACGGCTGGGCAGCGGCGGGGTCGTCCGCAGCCCGGAGCTGCGCGCGGAGGCCGTGCGCTCAGTGGCCGAACGGGCCGCCGAACTGGGGCTGGGCGTGAAGGGTGTGACCGCCAGCCCGCTGCCCGGACCCTCGGGCAACGTCGAGTACTTTCTGTGGCTGCGAGCCGGAGCACCCGCACTGGACCCGGCCGATGTTGACCGTGCAGTGGCGGAGGGGCCGCGTTGACCGAGAACCGAGCTCGTACTGTTTTCCTGCTTGCCCACACCGGGCGACCCGCGGCCATTCGCAGCGCCGAGCTCGTGGTCAAGGGGCTGCTGCGCTGCGGGATCGGCGTGCGCGTCCTGGAGGCCGAGGCGGCCGACCTGCCGCTGCCGGAGGAGGTGGAGCTGGTCAAGGAGGCCACTGCGCAGTGCCTCGACGGATGCGAGCTGCTCATCGTGCTCGGCGGTGACGGCACGCTGCTGCGCGGCGCCGAGTTCGCCCGCGCCTCCGGAGTGCCGATGCTCGGCGTCAACCTCGGGCGGGTCGGCTTCCTCGCCGAGGCCGAACGCGACGACCTCGACCGGGTCGTCGACCGGGTCGTCATGAAGGCGTACGAGGTCGAGGAGCGCATGACCGTCGACGTCGTCGTGCACAAGAACGGCGACATCTTCCACACCGACTGGGCGCTGAACGAGGCGGCCGTGCAGAAGGTCTCCGCGGAGAAGCTCCTGGAGGTCATCCTGGAGATCGACGGGCGGCCCGTGACCGGGTTCGGCTGCGACGGCATCGTGTGCGCCACCCCGACCGGGTCGACCGCGTACGCCTTCTCCGCGGGCGGGCCCGTGGTGTGGCCGGAGGTGGAGGCGCTGCTCATGGTGCCGATCAGTGCGCACGCGCTGTTCGCCAAGCCGCTGGTGACCTCGCCCAACTCGGTGCTCGCCGTGGAGGTGCAGCCCGACACGCCGCACGGGGTGCTGTGGTGCGACGGGCGGCGGATGGTGGAGCTGCCGCAGGGGGCGCGGGTGGAGGTGCGGCGGGGGGCGGTGCCGGTTCGGCTGGCGCGGCTGCACCATGCGTCGTTCACCGACCGGCTGGTGGCCAAGTTCGCGTTGCCGGTGTCGGGGTGGCGCGGGCGCCCGCACTGAGCCCGTCCGGTGGAGCGGGCCCCGTGCGGCCGCGGGTCCCCCGCAGGTGCGGGGAGCAGTGCATCCGAAACTCGTCCAAGACGGAGAAGACCGGATCACCCCCGCGTGTGCGGGGAGTCACATGGTCAACGAGCCGACGGTCCGGAGGTCACCCAAGCGGGCCCCGTCGCCCCACCGACCAGCGGCTTCACATCTGAAGGGTGGGGCGGCGTCGCGTCGTGGGGGGAAAACCTCGTAAGGTCAGGGTCGTGTTGGAGGAGATGCGGATACGGTCGCTCGGAGTCATCGACGACGCGGTCGTCGAGCTGTCGCCCGGCTTCACCGCCGTCACCGGTGAGACGGGTGCGGGCAAGACCATGGTCGTCACCAGTCTCGGCCTGCTGCTCGGTGGACGCGCCGACCCGGCGCTCGTACGGATCGGTGCGAAGAACGCGGTCGTGGAGGGGCGGATCGCCATGCCCGAGGGCGCCTCCGCCGCCGTACGCGCCGAAGAGGCCGGGGCCGAGCTCGACGACGGCGCGCTGCTCATCAGCCGTACCGTTTCCGCCGAGGGGCGCTCGCGGGCGCACCTGGGCGGGCGTTCCGTGCCCGTCGGAGTGCTTGCCGAGCTGGCCGACGAACTGGTCGCCGTGCACGGGCAGACCGACCAGCAGGGGCTGCTCAAGCTGTCCCGGCAGCGGCAGGCGCTCGACCGGTACGCGGGAGACGCCGTCGCCGTGCCGCTCGCCAAGTACGGGGAGGCCTACCGGCGGCTGCGGGCGGTCTCCACCGAGCTGGAGGAGATCACCACGCGGGCGCGTGAGCGGGCCCAGGAAGCCGACATGCTGCGCTTCGGGCTCGACGAGATCGCGGCCGTGGAGCCGCGGGCCGGCGAGGACGTGGAGCTGGCCGAGGAGGCGGAGCGGCTCGGCCATGCGGAGGCGCTCGCGTCGGCCGCGACGGCCGCACACGCGGCGCTGGCGGGCAATCCGGAGGACCCCGAGGGCGTCGACGCGGCCACGCTGGTCGCGGGCGCGCACCGGGCCCTGGAGGCGGTGCGGTCGCACGATCCGGCGCTGGCGGGCCTCGCCGACCGGATCGGGGAGGTCGGGATCCTGCTGGGCGACGTGGCCGGAGAGCTGGCCGGGTACGCCGACGACCTGGACGCGGATCCGTTGCGGCTCGCGGCCGTGGAGGAACGGCGGGCCGCACTCAACGCGCTGACCCGGAAGTACGGCCAGGACATCGACGGAGTCCTGGCGTGGGCCGAGCAGAGCGCCGCGCGGCTGACCGAACTCGACGGCGACGACGAGCGGATCGATGAGCTGACCGCCGAGCGGGACGCCCTGCGAACCGAACTGGGAGGCCTTGCCCAGGCCTTGACGGACGCGCGTACGGAGGCCGCCGAGCGGTTCGCCGCCGCCGTCACCGCAGAGCTGGCCTCGCTCGCCATGCCGCACGCGCGCGTGTCGTTCGAGATCCGCCAGACGGACGATCCCGAGGGCGTCGAGGTCGGCGGGCGTGCGGTCGCGTACGGGCCGTCGGGCGTCGACGAGGTCGAGCTGCTGCTCGCCCCGCACCCGGGCGCGCCGCCGCGGCCCATCGCCAAGGGCGCTTCGGGCGGTGAGCTGTCGCGTGTGATGCTCGCCGTGGAGGTCGTGTTCGCGGGGACGGATCCGGTGCCGACGTATCTCTTCGACGAGGTCGACGCGGGCGTCGGCGGCAAGGCGGCGGTCGAGATCGGCCGTCGGCTGGCCCGGCTCGCCAGGACCGCGCAGGTCGTGGTCGTCACCCATCTGCCTCAGGTGGCCGCGTTCGCCGACCGGCAGCTGCTGGTGGAGAAGACGAACGACGGGTCGGTCACCCGGTCCGGGGTCAAGGTGCTCGAGGGCGAGGACCGGGTCCGGGAACTGTCGCGGATGCTGGCCGGCCAGGAGGACTCACAGACGGCACGGGCGCATGCGGAGGAGTTGCTGGCGGCGGCCCGGGCGGACGGGTAGCGGACGGACTCGTAGGGTGGCCGAATGATCACCCGTATGCGCAGGACCGTGTCGTTCGGGCTCGCCGCAGCCGTCACCCGCGCCGGGGCGGCCGCCCTGCGTGCCGCGGCGCCGGGCGGGCGTGGCCGCTGGGAGCGGAAGAACTACGCGGGCGGGACCGTCGAGTTGTACGCGGGACCCGCCTCGGCCGTAGCGGCCGCGCTCGGGGCCGGGTGTGTGCATCCGGCCGCGGGACTCGCCGTGCTGGCCGCCGGAGCCTGCGGTGCCTACGACGACGTCGCCGGCGCCGGCGACCCCCGGCGTGGGTTCCGGGCGCATCTCTCCGCCCTCCGGGACGGCGAGGTCACCAGCGGCGCGGTGAAGCTGTTCGGGATCTCCGCCGCCGCGCTCGCCGCCGGGGCCGTGCTCAAGGAGCGCCCGTTGGACAAGGTTCTCGCGGGTGTCGTGATCGCGGGGGCCGCGCACTTCGTCAACCTCGTGGACGTGCGCCCGGGGCGCGCCGCCGGGGCCGTGCTCGCGCTGGGCGCGCCCGGCCTGCTGCGGAAGGGCGCCTGCCCGGAACTGTGCGCCGCCGCGATGGGGGTCGCCACCGCGGTCCTTCCCGACGACCTGGGGGAGCGCGCGATGATCGGTGACACCGGGGCGCACGCCCTCGGCGCCGTACTCGGCACTGCTGTCGTTGCCGGGAACAGCCGTGCCGGACTGCTCGCCCACGCGGCGGCGTTCGTGGCCGCTGCGGCCTACGGTGAGAAGGTGAGCGAGGCGGCGCGGTCGCTGGGCAGGGGGTGACGTCCCGTCACCTGTCCCGCAAAGCCACCCGAACTCGCTACGCTCCTCACCCATGTGAGTGACCACGACCGCCCCCGGCCGCCGGAGCGCCGTGGTCGCGCGCCCGCCGGTGCCGCAACACCCCCGCGCCCTGGCATCCTTGAGTCATCAGCAGAGCAACTGAGCGACCCCGGAGAAGTTCAGGCACGCACCCGCTCTTCTCCGGAGCCGCTTGGCGCGGTCCACCCCCACCGCGCGATCCTTCTGTACGTTTCTTCGTGACCGTACGACGCCGAACCAGGAGCCCCGGCCACGTGAGCCTTGCGAGCAGCCTCTCACCGCACGGCCGGTCGCCGCTGCGCACCGTGCAGGTGCTCGGCGGAGGCAGCGCGGGCAGCAGCGCGCATGTGCGGTCGCTGACCTCGGGCCTGGTCGCCCGGGGCGTGCGCGTGACCGTGTGCGCTCCCGTCGAGGCCGAGCGCACCTACGATTTCACCGGCGTCGGCGCGCAGCACGTCCCCGTGCCCCGCAGCACCGATCCCACCTCCCTGGCCGCGCTCCGCATCGCCTGCGCCGACGCGGACCTGGTGCACGCGCACGGGCTGCACGCCGGCCTGCGCGCCGCGCTCGCGCTCAGCGGACGCCGTGTCCCGTTCGTCGTCACCTGGCACACGCGGGCGCACGCCGAGGGCGCCCGCGCCCACGTTCTGCGCCTTCTCGAACGGCGCGTGGTCAGGGCCGCGTCCGTCGTCCTCGGCACATCGTCCGACCTCGTCGACCGGGCCCGCCGCCGCGGCGCCCGCGACGCCCGGCTCGCCGCCGTCGCCCTGCCGGCGCCCCGCACACCGGTCGAGCACGACGACCCCGACCGGCTGCGCCCCAAGGCCCGCGCCGAACTCGGCGCCACCGACCGGCCGTTGCTCATGGCCGTCGGCGCCCTGGACCGGCACCGCGGGTACGACGTGCTGCTCGACGCCTGCCGCGCCTGGCGTCGCCTCGACCCGGTGCCCCTGGTCGTGATCGCGGGGGAGGGGGCGCTGCGGACGGTGCTCCAGCGGCGCATCGAGGACGAGGGGCTGCCCGTGCGGCTGGCCGGACGGCGCGAGGACGTCGGTGAACTGCTCGCCGCCGCGGATATCGCGCTGCTGCCCAGCAGTTGGGAGTCCCGTTCCGTTCTCGCCCAGGAGGCCCTGTACGCGCGCGTGCCGCTCGTCGCCACCGACGTCGGCGGTATCCGCGAACTCGTCGGCGACGCGGCCGAGCTGGTTCCGTACGGGGACGCGGAGGCGCTCGCCGCCGCCGTCGTACGGCTCCTCGACGACCCGGCGCGCCGCGACCTGCTGAAGGACAAGGGCACTCGACAGGCCGCGACCTGGCCCACCGAGGACGAGACGGTGGCCCAGGTGCTGAGCGTCTACGACGAGTTGACCCAGCTCACGCCATTCATCTGACCCTTCGTCCAGGGCACGTGCCGACGCGCCCGCAGCGCCAGGCTCAGGGCCAGGACCGTTTGCGGGTCGTCGAGGTCCGTGCCCAGCAACTCCCCGATCCGGGCCAGCCGGTTGTAGAGCGTCTGCCGGTTCAGATGCAGCTCGCGGGCCGTCTCCGCCTTGCGGCCCGCATGCGCCAGATACGTCTCCAGTGTGGGCAGCAGCGGTGGCTTGGAGCGGTGGTCGTGGTCGCGCAGCGGGCCGATCGCGCGGTCCACGAAGGCCGCCAGGTCCGGGTGGTCGCGCAGCCGCCACAGCAACAGGTCGATGTCGAGGCGCCGGGCGTCGTACCAGGGGCGCTCCGGCAGCCCCTGCGCCGCCGTCGCCGTCTCCGCCGCGTGCCGCAGCCCCGCCGAGGCCGCAGCCCAGCCGCCCGCGACCCCGACCACCACGACCGGCGGCGGCGCGGCCGGCCGCTGCATGCCCGCCCGCTCCACGCCCGCCCGCAGCGCCGCGGCCACCCGGTCGGCGACCGCCGAGCGCTCCGACTCCGAGCGCAGACCCAGCAGCAGCGGCACCCGGCCCTCCACCGGCCGCACGCCCACCAGGACCGGTACGCCCACCGAGGCCAGCTCCTCGGCCACCGCCCGCGCCAGCACCGCCCAGCCCCCGCCGCCCGGCGTGAGGCCGTCCGCCAGCCGCATCACCACCGGCAGCAGCGGGCCGGCGCCCGGCTTGAACCCCAGCACCCGGGCCTGCGCGGGCGCGTCCTCGGCGGCGATGCGGCCCTCGGCGAGGTCGGTGAGGAAGTCGCCGCGCCCGCGTGCCGCCAGCTCCTCCTCCTGCCGCGCCTGCATCAGCACCACGGCGAGGATGCCTGCGGCCCGCTCGGCGGCGATCCGGTGCACCGGTGCCACCGGGGCGCTCACCGGCAGCAGCACCAGCCGGGCCCGCACGGAACCGGTGCCGGGTCCGCCGCCCGGCACGTCCACGAGGGTCGTCCCGGCGGGCGGCTCGTCCCTGTGCTGGCCGCGCAGGCCCTCCCACACCTGGAGCGGGTCGGTGCCCGCGGGCACCGTCCCGGCGGCGTACAGCAGCTGTCCGTCGGCGGTCTCCAGGAACACCGGGTTGCCGCTGAAGTCGGCCAGGATGCCGAGGACCTGGGGTACCCCGCCCCCGCCGAGCAGTGCCTCCGTACAGCGGCGGTGCACCTCCTCGGCCCGCTGGAGCAGCGCGTAGTGACCGTTGACGATCTCGGTGTGGATCTCCTCGGTGACCGCCACGAACGGCACCTCGCGGTGCAGCTGGACGAGCGGCAGCCCGGCCGTGCGGGCCGTCTCGACCAGAGCGGCGGGCAGCCGGGTGAAGCGCGGACCCAGCTCCACGACCAGGGCAGCGATGCCGCGCTCGGCCAGCGTGCGGACGAACGCGCGCTGGTCGGCAGGGCGGGTGCCGAGGCCGTACCCGGTGGTCAGGAGCAGCTCGCCGCCCTTGAGCAGCGAGGCGATGTTCGGGACCTCGCCCGCGTGCACCCAGCGCACGGTGCGGTGCAGCCGGTCCGCGCCGGCCAGCACCTCGGGCAGCCCGCCGCGCAGCCCGGGCAGCTCCAGCGCCCGCTGCACGGTGATTCCTGCGCCCTGGGGACTGTGGGGGTCGAAACGGCTGTCCATGCGGTGACGCTACTACCTGCGCGGATATGCGCGGATACCGCGACCGCACAGCCGTCCGCTCGGTCAGGCGGGGGCGATGTTGTGGTTGTACCGGAACACGTTGTCCGGGTCGTACTGCCGCTTCACCCGCGCCAGCCGGTTGATGTTCTCGGTGCCGAGGCCGGCCACCACCCGGTCCCTGCCCTCGTCCCCGATGAAGTTGAGGTAGATCGCCCCGGTGCGCCAGGGCCGGACGTCGGCGCGCACGTCCCGCACCCACTTCAGTGCCTGCTCGTCGTCCGCCGGGTCCTCCCAGACGCCGAAGGGGTGCACGACCCAGGGCGCGTCGCGGTAGGGGATGGGGTACTCGGCGGGCCCGGTGGCGATGGCGCCGCCCTGTGGGAACAGCACGTGCTGACAGTTCGTGGGGACGGGCATCGAGGGGGCGCGGGCACAGAAGATGTCGACCAGTTCGTCGGGCAGGTCGGTCAGATACTCGGCCGACCAGTAGTTCCGCAGCCCGGGCGGGTCGTCGAGCATGCACTGGACGTCGGCGTACGGCATCGCGGAGAGGACCTCGGCCTCGTGCGGCAGCGCCAGCAGCGGCTGGGCGAGCTTGCGCAGGTCGTCCTCGCCGCCGGCGTACGTGATCAGCACGGCGCACACCAGCGTGCCGGCCAGGTGTTCGGGGACAAAGGGTTCGGGCGGAGCGGTGATGTACAGCACGGCGCCGCCTGCCTCCGACGGGCCGGTGGCGATGATGTCGCGGTAGGTCCGGACCGCCTCCGGGCCCGTTTCGGTCAGGTACATGACCAGGGCGATCGAGAACTCGGGCAGCTCGTGCAGCTTCAGCGTGAGCGCGGTGGCGACGCCGAAGTTCCCGCCGCCGCCGTGCAGGGCCCAGAACAGCTCGGGGTTCTCCTCGGCGGTCGCGAGGACCGGGGTGCCGTCCGCGGTCACCAGTTCGACACCGAGCAGGTTGTCGACGGCGAGACCGAAGGCCCGGTCCAGCCAGCCGCTGCCGCCGCCGAGCACGAAGCCGCCGACGCCGGTCGTGGAGACCCGGCCGCCGGTGGTGGCGAGAGCGTGGGGCTGGGTGGCGCGGTCCAGATCGCTCATCACGGCTCCGCCCCCGACCCGTACCGACGCGGACCCGGGATGGACCGTGACCTCGTGCATCCGGCGCAGGTCCACGACCACACCGTTGTCGTTCAGGGCCATGCCCGCGACGCTGTGGCCGCCGCCGTGTACGGCGATCTTCAGATCCAGCTCCCGTGCGAAGCGCACCGACCGGACGACGTCCGCCTCCCCCGCGCACTGTGCGATCACGGCCGGACGACGGTCGATCATCGCGTTGAAGACGGTCCGGGCGTCGTCGTAGCCCGGGTCGCCGGGAGCGAAGACTGCACCGGCCAGATCCTCGCGGAGAGCGGCAAGCGCCTGGTGGGCCTTCGAGAGGGGAGCCATGGCAGCCGCCCCCTTCCAGCCAGGGGACAGGACTCCCCTCCAGCGTAGGCGGGCACAGGGTGTCGGTCCTGTTCGGCGGACAGCCCTTGATCCTCAACGGGAGGCGCCGGGTCGGGAAGACCCGGCTTGTCGAGGAGTCCCCACGGGGCCCCGCCTCAGCGGGGCCGCACGTGTCGTGAAGGCCGGGCTCAGCCCCCGTACGCCCCGGAAGCCGTGAGCCGCAGCGCCGTGTCGATCAGTGGCACGTGGCTGAACGCTTGCGGGAAGTTGCCGACCTGGCGCTGCAGGCGCGGGTCCCATTCCTCGGCGAGCAGGCCCAGGTCGTTGCGCAGGGCCAGCAGCTTCTCGAAGAGCTTGCGGGCCTCGTCCACCCGGCCGATCATCGCCAGGTCGTCCGCCATCCAGAAGGAGCAGGCGAGGAACGCGCCCTCGTCGCCCGGCAGACCGTCGACGCCCTCCTCCTCGCCCTGCGTCGGGTAGCGCAGGATGAAGCCGTCCGGCGTGGACAGCTCGCGCTGGATCGCCTCGATCGTGCCGATCACGCGCTTGTCGTCCGGCGGCAGGAAGCCCATCTGCGGAATCAGCAGCAGCGAGGCGTCCAGCTCCTTGGAGCCGTACGACTGCGTGAAGGTGTTGCGGTCCTTGTCGTAGCCCTTCTCGCACACGTCCCGGTGGATGTCGTCGCGCAGCTCGCGCCACCTCTCCAGCGGGCCGTCCACGTCCCCGGACTCGATCAGTTTGATCGTGCGGTCGACCGCGACCCAGGCCATGACCTTGGAGTGCACGAAGTGGCGGCGGGGACCGCGCACCTCCCAGATGCCCTCGTCCGGCTCGTCCCAGTGCCGCTCCAGGTAGCGGATGAGCTTGAGCTGGAGCAGGGACGCGTAGTCGCTGCGGGCCAGGCCCGTCATATGGGCCAGATGGAGTGCCTCGGTGACCTCTCCGTAGACGTCCAGCTGCAGCTGGTGCGCGGCGCCGTTGCCGACGCGCACCGGCGCCGAGTTCTCGTACCCGGGCAGCCAGTCCAGCTCGGCCTCGCCCAGCTCACGTTCGCCGGCGATGCCGTACATGATCTGCAGGTTCTCGGGATCGCCGGCCACCGCCCGCAGCAGCCACTCGCGCCAGGCGCGCGCTTCGTCGCGGTAGCCGGTGCGCAGCAGCGAGGACAGGGTGATCGCCGCGTCGCGCAGCCATGTGTAGCGGTAGTCCCAGTTGCGCACGCCGCCGATCTCCTCCGGCAGCGAGGTCGTGGGCGCGGCCACGATGCCGCCCGTCGGCGCGTAGGTCAGGGCCTTGAGCGTGATCAGGGAGCGGACCACGGCCTCCCGGTAGGGACCGTGGTACGTACAGTGCTCCACCCATTCGCGCCAGAACTCCTCGGTCGCCTCCAGCGACTGCTCGGGCTCCGGCATCGACGGCGGCTCCTTGTGCGAGGGCTGCCACGAGATCGTGAACGCGATCCGGTCACCCGGGGCGACCGTGAAGTCCGCGTACGTGGTCAGGCCCTTGCCGTAGGTCTCGGCCTGGGTGTCGAACCACACCGAGTCGGGTCCGGCGACGGCCACCGTACGCCCCTCGTGCTTGTGCACCCACGGCACGATGCGCCCGTACGAGAACCGCATCCGCAGCGCCGACCGCATGGGCACCCGGCCCGTGACGCCCTCCACGATCCGGATCAGCTGCGGTGCGCCGTCACGGGGCGGCATGAAGTCGGTGACCCGGACCGTGCCGCGCGGGGTGTCCCACTCCGATTCGAGGATCAGGGACTCGCCGCGGTAGGACCGCCGGGTCGCCGTCGGCGGCTCGGTGTCGGCCGCGTAGGCCGGACCCAGGCGCCAGAACCCGTGTTCCTCCGTGCCGAGCAGCCCCGCGAAGACGGCATGGGAGTCGAAACGGGGCAGGCACAGCCAGTCCACGGTGCCGTCCCGGCAGACCAGCGTCGCGGTCTGCATGTCTCCGATGAGTGCGTAGTCTTCGATGCGCCCGGCCAATGCAACTCCAGTCGAACGGCCACGTCGCCCCAGAGGGGCGGTTGCTCTTTACGGTCATGGGGTCGGTGAGAAAGTCGTCGTTCACCGACCCATTCGAAAATGCTGCGGTCGATGTTCAACGAACTGACGAGCCCTTGTTGTTCCGGTGACGGGCGGGGGTGGTGCCGTTTGCCGGGGAGTGCTCTGCAGAAGAGTGTCCGAGCAGGATACGACGCACCTCGGTGATCCGCGTGCCCGTCCGGACAACGATAGTGGCCCGAACGAGTGAGGTGCGGGTGAGAAGCAACATAAGCGTCGCGGGTCTGTGGTGACAGGTGCGCGGAGCGTGGCCGGAAGCGGTCTCTCCCGGGCGCTGATACGCTGGTAGCCCGTGGACCGGTGGGCAGGAAACCCCCGAACCGCAGCGACGGCACCCCCGAAAATCCTTCGGCGGGTCAACCGCACCGCACCTCAGACAGCGACCACGGGAGCCCCCTCTTGGCCATGCCGCCCACTGTTTTTCGGAACAGCACAGCCACGACGACCAAGCACATCTTCGTCACCGGGGGTGTCGCCTCCTCGCTCGGCAAGGGCCTGACGGCCTCCAGCCTCGGCATGCTGCTCAAGGCTCGCGGCCTGCGCGTCGTGATGCAGAAGCTCGACCCGTACCTGAACGTCGACCCGGGCACGATGAACCCCTTCCAGCACGGTGAGGTGTTCGTCACCAACGACGGCGCCGAGACCGACCTGGACATCGGTCACTACGAGCGCTTCCTCGACCGCGACCTGGACGGCTCCGCCAACGTCACGACCGGCCAGGTCTACTCGACGGTGATCGCCAAGGAGCGGCGCGGCGAGTACCTGGGCGACACGGTGCAGGTCATCCCGCACATCACCAATGAGATCAAGCACCGCATCCGGCGCATGGCCACCAACGAGGTGGACGTCGTGATCACGGAGGTCGGCGGCACGGTCGGCGACATCGAGTCGCTGCCGTTCCTGGAGACCGTGCGCCAGGTCCGGCACGAGGTCGGCCGCGACAACGTCTTCGTGGTGCACATCTCACTGCTGCCCTACATCGGTCCCTCCGGTGAGCTGAAGACCAAGCCGACCCAGCACTCGGTCGCCGCGCTGCGCAACATCGGTATCCAGCCGGACGCGATCGTGCTGCGCTGCGACCGTGAGGTCCCGACCGCGATCAAGCGCAAGATCTCGCTGATGTGCGACGTCGACGAGGCCGCGGTCGTGGCCTGCCCCGACGCCCGCTCGATCTACGACATCCCCAAGGTCGTGCACTCCGAGGGCCTGGACGCCTACGTCGTCCGCAAGCTGGACCTCCCCTTCCGCGACGTGGACTGGACGACCTGGGACGACCTGCTCGACCGCGTCCACAACCCCGAGCACGAGGTCACCATCGCGCTGGTCGGCAAGTACATCGACCTGCCCGACGCGTACCTCTCGGTGACCGAGGCGCTGCGCGCGGGCGGCTTCGCCAACAAGGCCCGTGTCAAGATCAAGTGGGTCACGTCCGACGACTGCAAGACGCCTGTGGGTGCCAAGAAGCAGCTGTCCGACGTGGACGCGATCTGCATCCCCGGCGGCTTCGGCGACCGCGGCGTCTCCGGCAAGGTCGGCGCCATCCAGTACGGCCGCGAGAACAAGATCCCGCTGCTGGGCCTCTGCCTCGGCCTCCAGTGCATCGTGATCGAGGCCGCGCGCAACCTCGCCGACATCCCCGACGCGAACTCCACCGAGTTCGACGCGGCCACCTCCCACCCCGTCATCTCGACCATGGCCGAGCAGCTCGACATCGTGGCGGGCGAGGGCGACATGGGCGGGACGATGCGCCTGGGCCTGTACCCGGCCAAGCTGGCCGAGGGCTCGATCGTGCGTGAGGTGTACGACGGCAAGGAGTACGTGGAGGAGCGCCACCGGCACCGCTACGAGGTGAACAACGCCTACCGTGCCGAGCTGGAGAAGAAGGCGGGCATCCTGTTCTCCGGCACGTCGCCCGACGGCAAGCTCGTGGAGTACGTGGAGTACCCGCGCGACGTCCACCCTTACCTGGTGGCGACGCAGGCGCACCCCGAGCTGTGCTCCCGCCCGACCCGCCCGCACCCGCTGTTCGCGGGCCTGGTGAGGGCGGCTGTGAAGCGGAAGAACGACCAGTAGCGCAAGGGCTGTACGGTGGCCGGGGTACGCGTCCTGCGGGAGGCGTACCCCGGTTTGTGTACAGGGTGTGGGAGGAACAGGGCGACATGACGATCAAGGACACCCGCGAGGAGTGGGAGGTCAGGGCCAGTGAGACCCCGTTCGTCGGCAACAAGACCTCGGTCCGCACCGACGACGTGGTCATGCCGGACGGCTCGGTCGTCCGCCGCGACTACCAGGTCCACCCCGGCTCGGTGGCCGTCCTCGCCCTCGACGACGAGGACCGTGTGCTGGTCATCCGGCAGTACCGCCACCCCGTGCGCCACAAGCTCTGGGAGATCCCGGCCGGTCTGCTCGACGTCCCCGGCGAGAACCCGCTGCACGCCGCCCAGCGCGAGCTGTACGAGGAGGCGCATGTCAAGGCCGAGGACTGGCGCGTGCTGACCGACGTCTACACCACGCCCGGCGGCTGCGACGAGGCTGTGCGCATCTTCCTCGCCCGCGATCTGTCCGAGGCGGACGGGGAGCGCTTCGAGGTCGAGGCCGAGGAGGCCGACATGGAGCTGGCCCGGGTGCCGGTCGAGGACCTCGTGCGGGGAGTGCTGGCCGGGGACCTGCACAACAACTGCCTCGCTGTCGGTGTCCTCTCGCTGGTCGCCGCACGCGGCGGCGACGGTCTGGACGCCCTGCGTCCGGCCGAGGCGCCGTGGCCGGCGCGGCCGTTCGAGGCGTAGGCCCTGACCGGGCGCGAGGCCCCAAGGGCTTCGCCCCTTCGCCCCCTGGCCGCCTTCGCCAGAGCTCTGTCCCAGGAGGGGCCGGGAGCGCCGCCCGTGGACCACTGACGGACTTCGCACCTACCCGACCACCTCCCGGAGCAGAGCCGCGGAGACCCTGGTCCAGGAGGTGGTGCGCCCCTGCCCGGGCGCCACTGGTGGGGCGCGTTCGGCGGTGGCGGTGCCGCCGTGCGCTCCGTTCGGGCTATGCCCTGGCTCTGCCGGGGGGAGGGCCCGGACTCGGCCGGCGGGGCTCGGCCCTGTGTCTCGGCAGCGGCTCCGTGTCTTCTGGTGCCCACCCGGTCTTCTGGTGCCCACCCGACACCATCGGTCGTACGATCGCCTGATCCGATCGGGGGACGCGTCCGCCCTGCTCCGCCGGGATCGTCGCAGAGCGTGAACTAGGCTCTGGAGACGACCCGCCCCAAGGCCCGGCGGGCCGGTGTGCGCAGTGGGACGGGAGCGTGGCCCGTGACGGATCAGGCCGTGGAGTCAGGCGGCGGCGAGCTGTCGGGGAGCGACCGGCGTCCCGCCGCCGCAGGCCGTCAATTCCTCGGCCGAACACGGGAGTTGAAGGAACTCCGCGCCGACATAGAGCGTGCGGGCCTCGACACCCTTTCCGGCCGCAAGGCGCCCCGCGCGCGGGTGCTGCTCATCGCCGGCCGACCAGGTTTCGGCCGCACCGCCCTCGCCGAGGAACTGGTGCGCGAGGTCGCGGACCGTTACGAGGACGGGGTACTGCGCGCCCGCCTCAGCGAGCCCGACGGCACCCCCGTACCGACCGAGCGCACGGCCCGCGAACTACTGAGCGCCCTTGACCTGCCCACGACGCCCGGCGCCGCCGAGGACGAGCTGGGCCAAGCGGTACGCGAAGCCCTCGCGGGGCGTCGCGTACTCCTCCTGCTCGACGACGCGACGTCCGCCGAGCAGGTCGACGCGCTGCTGCCGGACACGCCCGACTGCCTCGTCGTCGCCGTCTCCGAGGGACCGCTGACCGGCATCACGGGCGTCCGCCCCTGCACCCTGGGCGGCCTCGACACCAAGTCCGCCCTGGAGCTGCTCACCCGGTACACCGGCTCGGTGCGCATCACCGTCGACCCGCGCGCCGCCGAAGGGCTCGTCGAGGAGTGCGCGGGCCAGCCCGCCGCGCTCGTCCTCGTCGGCGGCTGGCTCGCCGCCCACCCCAAGGCCGCCGTCGCCGACGTGGCCAAACAGCTGCGCGCCGGATCCGACGAGGGCGCGCCGCTGACGCGCGCCTTCCGGTTCTCCTACGCGGGTCTGCCGAGCCCCGCCCAGCGGATACTGCGACTGCTCTCGCTCGCCCCCGCCGGCCTCGTCGATCCGCACACCGCCTCCGCGCTGGCCGGCTGCTCGGTGCAGGACGCCGGCACCGCCCTGGACGACTTCGCCGCCCTCGGCTTCCTGCGGCCCCTCGGGTCCCCACTGCCCCAGTACGTGGTCCCCGGCTGTCTGCTGCCCCTGCTGCGCGGACTCACCGAGAGCCAGGACCGCCCGGCCGAGCTCCAGCTGGCCCGCGCCAGGATGCTGGAGCGCACCGTACGGCTGTTGCAGTCCTGCCGCGCGATCACCGAGACCGACAGTCCGCAGGCCCGGGAGAAGCTGGCCGGCCTGCCCCGGACCCTGCGCTTCCCGAGCCCCCGGGCGGCCGAGGAGTGGCTGCGCGTCCGGCAGCCCGCGCTACTGGCCGCGGCCCGGCTCGCGGTCGCCGACGGCGAGCTGGACACCCTGGCCCGCCGCCTCATGGCCGCGCTGGTCAGGGCCCTGGTCGCGCACTTCGGCACCCGGGCCGCCGCGCCCGAGCTGTACCGCATCCACCGGCTCGTCCTCGACGTCGCCGAGCGCCGCGGCCTGCACCGCGAGAAGGCGGCGGCCCTGCTGAACCTCGCGGACCTGGACGCGCAGACCGGCCGTACGACGGAGGCGCTGGCCCGCTACCGGGCCGCGCTGGACGCCGGACGGGAGGCGAACGACCCGTATGCGACGGGCCGCGCGATGGAATCCGTAGGCGGCGCCCACCAGGAACTGGGCGACTACGACCGGGCCGCCGACTGGTACGGCCGGGCGCTGGCCCAGCGGCTCGCCCGCGACGAGCGCGCGGACGCCGCCCGGCTCTACGGCCGCATCGCCACCGCCCACACCTACGCGGGCCGCTACGGCGAGGCGCTGCGCAACTGGCGCGCGGCGGTCGCCGGGCACCGCAAGAACGGCGATGTGGCCGCCCAGGCAAGGGCCTTGAGCGAGCTGGCCCGCGTCCAGGAGTACGCGGGCCGGCCCGAGGAGTCGCTGCGCACCTGCCAGGACGCGGTCGAGTGGGCGCGGCGCGCCGAGGACGTACGGCTGCAGGCGGCGCTGCAACTCAGGCTGGCCGACACCCTGGAGCGCCTCGGGGACCCGGCGGCCGCGCGTCTGCACCGTGGGGCGGCCGAGCGCATGCTGGGCGACGAGCTCCAGGAGAACGCATCGGACCCGGAACACGACGCTAACGCCTACGAAATCCGCAGTACATCCGGCGAGGATTAGTGCATTGAAAGGCTAGACAGCTCCTAATCCTTCATTAGACTGGCTCCGCCGCCGGTTCTCCTGCGGTGTCTCCCTATGCGTTCCGATGCATCCGGGTATGACATGCAATGACCGGGCTTGCACTGCCCCGGCGTGCACAGCCCAAGAACCCTCTGAGCCAAGGACCGTGATCGACGTGAAGGTCGGCATCCCCCGCGAGGTCAAGAACAACGAGTTCCGGGTGGCCATCACCCCCGCCGGTGTGCACGAGCTGGTGCGCAACGGCCACCAGGTCGTCGTCGAGCGGAACGCCGGTGTCGGCTCCTCGATCCCGGACGACGAGTACATCGCCGCCGGTGCGCAGATCCTGGAGACCGCCGATGAGGTCTGGGCCGCCGCCGACCTGCTGCTGAAGGTCAAGGAGCCCGTCGCCGAGGAGTACCACCGGCTCCGCAAGGACCAGATCCTCTTCACCTACCTGCACCTGGCCGCCTCCAAGGAGTGCACGGACGCCCTGCTGGAGTCCGGCACCACGGCGATCGCGTACGAGACGGTCGAACTGTCGAACCGCGCGCTCCCGCTGCTCGCCCCGATGTCCGAGGTCGCGGGCCGCCTGGCCCCGCAGGTCGGCGCCTACCACCTGATGCGCGCGGCCGGCGGCCGCGGTGTGCTGCCCGGCGGCGTCCCCGGCGTGCCGGCCGCCAAGGCCGTGGTCATCGGCGGCGGTGTCTCCGGCTGGAACGCCGCCCAGATCGCCATCGGCATGGGCTTCCACGTGACCCTGCTCGACCGGGACATCAACAAGCTCAAGGAGGCCGACAAGATCTTCGGCACGAAGATCCAGACCGTCGTCTCCAACGCCTTCGAGCTGGAGAAGGCCTGCCTCGACGCCGACCTCGTCATCGGCGCCGTCCTCATCCCGGGCGCCAAGGCCCCGAAGCTGGTCACCAACGAGCTGGTCTCCCGGATGAAGGCCGGAAGTGTCCTTGTCGACATTGCGATCGACCAGGGCGGCTGCTTCGAGGACTCCCGCCCGACCACGCACGCCGAGCCGACCTTCAAGGTCCACGAGTCGGTTTTCTACTGCGTCGCCAACATGCCCGGCGCCGTCCCCAACACCTCCACCTACGCGCTGACGAACGCCACGCTGCCCTACATCGTGGAGCTCGCCAACCGCGGCTGGGTCGACGCGCTGCGCCGCGACGCCGCGCTGGCCAGGGGCCTCAACACCCATGACGGCAAGGTGGTTTACAAGGAGGTCGCCGAGGCGCACGGCCTGGAGCACGTGGAGCTGGAGTCCCTGCTCGGCTAGGCCGACCACCGGCCCGGGTTCGAATTCCCGGTGCCACAAGGCGATAGGTCAACTCGCCTCGTCAACGCCACGCACCCGGCCGGACCTTGCCCGACAAGGTCCGGCCGGATGTGTGCATGGTCACTTTGCGACACTCGTTCAACTCGCCTCGAACGCAACCCTTCCACCGTTTCGTACACCGGTGAAACATGGCGAACGGCGCCCGGACACCCTTGACAGCGGGATGTTTCATTGCCGACACATCGGGCCGGGTCCGGCGGATTGTGTTGCTGCGGACCGCCGACACGCCATAGAGTCGCCAACCGTCGGCATGGTGCCACGCTGACCTATCTAGAAGTTTCCTGGTCACCAAGGAGGTAAGACGACTTGTGAATGAGTCGACATTTACTCCCGGGGGTGGTCAACCAGGAATGCCTGCGCGGGGCACGGGCCCCACGGGGCTCGAGGCTGTCGGCTCCGTCGCTGTCCGCACCTTCGCAGCCCACCAGAGCCAGAGCCCCCAGCAGGCTCAGACAGCACACCAGAGCATGGATGGCCAACACGTGAACGCCATGGCCGGCGACGGAAGTGGCCGGGTCCACAACCACTTCGCCGACTACGACGAACTGCCCGACGGGCACTTCTACGACCCGGACGCCGAATACGAGCCCGACCCCGAGTACGCTGCCACGCTCGCGCCCGACGCGGCCCGCCAGCGCCGTGAGCGCATCGGCCCGACGGGCCGCCCGCTGCCGTACTTCCCGATCCCGGGACCGCTGACGAACCACGGTCCCGCGACGATCATCGCGATGTGCAACCAGAAGGGCGGCGTCGGCAAGACGACGTCGACCATCAACCTGGGTGCCGCGCTCGCGGAGTACGGGCGCCGGGTGCTGCTCGTCGACTTCGACCCGCAGGGCGCGCTGTCGGTGGGCCTCGGCGTCAACCCCATGGAGCTCGACCTCACCGTCTACAACCTGCTCATGGAGCGGGGCATGTCCGCGGACGAGGTCCTGCTGAAGACCGCGGTCCCGAACATGGACCTGCTGCCGAGCAACATCGACCTGTCGGCAGCCGAGGTCCAGCTGGTGTCGGAGGTCGCGCGCGAGTCGACGCTCCAGCGGGCGCTCAAGCCGCTGATGGACGACTACGACTACATCGTCATCGACTGTCAGCCCTCGCTGGGTCTGCTCACCGTGAACGCCCTCACGGCGGCGCACAAGGTGATCGTGCCGCTGGAGTGCGAGTTCTTCGCCCTCCGTGGCGTGGCGCTGCTGACGGAGACCATCGAGAAGGTCCAGGAGCGGCTCAACCCCGAGCTGGAGCTCGACGGCATCCTCGCCACGATGTACGACTCCCGGACCGTGCACAGCCGTGAGGTGCTCGCGCGGGTCGTCGAGGCGTTCGACGATCACGTCTACCACACGGTGATCGGCCGGACCGTGCGCTTCCCGGAGACCACCGTCGCCGGTGAACCGATCACCACGTACGCCTCCAACTCCGTCGGTGCCGCCGCCTACCGCCAGCTCGCCAGGGAGGTGCTCGCCCGGTGTCACGCCGAGTGAGTCTGCCGGGGGCCGACGAACTGTTCCGTACCACCGGGGGAATGGCGCTCCAGGCGTCCACTCCCAGGCGCCAGGCCAACGGCGAGGCCCGGGTGCCGGCTCCCGCGGGCGAGGGCGACGCGACGGCCCAGGCGGAGGACGCACCACCGTCGGTGCCCGTGCAGGGCGGCGACGGGGAGGGCGACGAGCACGTCGCGGCGGATGTCGCGGAGGCGGAGGCCGGGGAGTCCCGGATGCGGTCGGCCACCGCGGAGCGGTCGCCCGTGCGGCGTCAGGCGGCGCAGGAAGGTTCTGCCGGTTCTGCGGTTTCCGCCGGGGCCACCGCGGCTTCGAACGCGGCTCAGCCGCGCAAGCGGGGGCGTGCGGCCGGGCGGCGGCCCAGCGGGCGGGAGCGACACGACGAGAAGATCACCGTGTACGTGTCCGCGGAGGAGCTGATGGACCTCGAGCACGCGCGTCTCGTGCTGCGGGGTGAGCACGGGCTCGCGGTCGACCGCGGGCGGATCGTGCGGGAGGCTGTCGCCGTGGTGCTGGCGGATCTGGAGTCCCGGGGGGACGCCAGCATCCTCGTGCGTCGGCTTCGGGGGCGGTAAGCAGGTAGCCTGCGACGGCTATGACCTCGTACGACGGCTCTGTCTCCGCTAACGGTTCCTCCGGCTCCGCCGGGCGGCGCCGGGTGCTGGGACGTGGGCCTGGGGCTGCGCCGGCTGAAGCCACTGCGCCTCCCGCGGAGACGGAGCCTGTTTCGCCTGCGGCGGAGAGCCTGTCCGTGGCTGAGGAGAGTTCGTCGCCTGCGGCTGGTCGGCCGTTGTACCCACCCTCCCCCAAGCTCCCGACTTCGCTCGGGCAGGGGGGACCCCCATCGCCCGGCGGAACGACTGCCCACAACGCGGGCGGAGCTGTAGACGTACCGCCCGTTGCCGAGCCCGAGCCCGAGCCCCAATCGGAACCCGAACCCGAATCCGAGCCCGCATCGGAAGCCGTGTCCGAGGCCGAGGTGGAAGCCTCGTCCGCTGAGAGTGGTGACGGGGTCTTCAAGGTTCGGCTGGCCAACTTCGAGGGGCCCTTCGATCTCCTCCTCCAGCTGATCTCGAAGCACAAACTCGACGTCACCGAGGTCGCGCTGTCCAAGGTGACCGATGAGTTCATGGCGCACATCCGGGCCATGGGGCCGGACTGGGACCTCGACCAGACGACCGAGTTCCTCGTCGTCGCCGCGACGCTGCTCGATCTCAAGGCCGCGCGGCTGCTGCCCGCCGCCGAGGTCGAGGACGAGGCCGACCTCGCACTGCTCGAAGCCCGGGACCTGCTGTTCGCGCGGCTCCTCCAGTACCGCGCGTACAAACAGATCGCCGAGATCTTCAACCGGCGCACCGACGACGAGGCCCGGCGCTACCCCCGTACCGTCGGCCTGGAACCCCAGCACGCCGAGCTGCTTCCCGAGGTCGTCATCAGCATCGGTCCGGAGGGGTTCGCGAAGCTCGCCGTCAAGGCGATGCAGCCCAAGCCCAAACCGCAGGTGTACGTCGACCACATCCACGCCCCGCTCGTCAGCGTGCAGGAGCAGGCCGGGATCGTCGTGGCGCGGCTGCGGGAACTCGGCGAGGCCAGCTTCCGCCTGCTGGTCGAGGACACCGACGACACCCTGACCGTCGTCGCGCGCTTCCTCGCGCTGCTGGAGCTGTACCGGGAGAAGGCCGTGGCACTGGAGCAGGAGGCCGCCCTCGGTGAGCTGCTGGTGCGCTGGACCGGCGGGGAAGGGGACCAGGCGCCGATGGTCACGGACGAGTTCGACCGGCCGCCCGAGGAGCCCAAGGAGGAGAAGAAGGCGTGAGCGAGCAGACCACTGAGCTACCGGCGGGGCTGAGCACCGTCGCCGACCTCGACCTCAAGCCCGCCCTGGAGGCCGTCCTGATGGTCGTGGACGAGCCCGCCTCCGAGGAGCACCTGGCGAAGATCCTGGAGCGGCCCCGGCGGCAGATCGCCGACGCCCTGCGGGAGCTCGCCGACGAGTACACGGTGCAGGGCCGCGGGTTCGAGCTGCGGTTCGTCGCGGGCGGCTGGCGCTTCTACACCCGGGCCGCCTACGCCCCCGCCGTGGAGCGCTTCGTGCTCGACGGCCAGCAGGCCCGGCTCACCCAGGCCGCCCTGGAGACCCTGGCGGTGGTCGCGTACCGTCAGCCGGTCAGCCGCAGCCGCGTCTCGGCGGTCCGCGGAGTGAACTGCGACGGGGTCATGCGCACCCTCCTCCAGCGCGGTCTTGTCGAGGAGGCGGGCACGGAACCCGAAACAGGTGCGATCCTGTACAGGACGACGAACTACTTCCTGGAGCGGATGGGCCTGCGCGGCCTGGACGAGCTTCCGGAGCTCGCGCCCTTCCTCCCGGAGGCGGAGGCGATCGAGGGGGAGACCCAGGAGGGGGTTCCGTCGTTCGACCCGGACGCTCCCGATGCTCCGGGCTCGGACGGCGATCACACGACGAACACGACGACGGAACTTTGATGCGAAGCAGCGGCAGCGGTAAGAGCGGCGGGCGCGGTAACTACCGCGGTGCCGGCAACGACAGGGACCAGAAGCAGGGTCAGGGCCGGCCCCGCAAGCCCCGCCCCGAGGAGCGCCGCTACGACGTGGGCCCCGGCGCCTCCCAGGACGGGCCGAAGTCCGGGCGCGGCGGCTCCGCGCGGGGTGGCGCCAAGGGCGGTCCGAAGCAGTCCCAGCAGCGCGGCGGCGGCCGTACGGCCCCGGCGCGCTCCCGTGAGTACGAGGCACGGGCGGAGGAGCGCAACCGCGAGCGGTACGCCGGCAAGAAGGACATCAAGCTGCCCAAGACCTTCCCCGGCGCCGAGCAGGAGGGCGAGCGGCTGCAGAAGGTGCTCGCGCGTGCCGGTTACGGCTCCCGGCGCGCCTGCGAGGAACTGATCGAGCAGGCCAGGGTCGAGGTGAACGGCGAGATCGTCACCGAGCAGGGCCTGCGGGTCGACCCGGAGAAGGACGAGATCAGGGTCGACGGGCTGACCGTGGCCACGCAGTCGTACCAGTTCTTCTCGCTGAACAAGCCCGCCGGTGTCGTCTCCACCATGGAGGACCCGGAGGGACGCCAGTGCCTCGGCGACTACGTCACCAACCGCGAGACCCGGCTCTTCCACGTCGGCCGTCTCGACACGGAGACCGAGGGCGTCATCCTGCTCACCAACCACGGCGAGCTGGCACACCGGCTGACCCACCCCAAGTACGGCGTGAAGAAGACCTACCTCGCGCACATCGTGGGTCCGATCCCGCGCGACCTGGGGAAGAAGCTCAAGGACGGCATCCAGCTGGAGGACGGGTACGCGCGCGCGGACCACTTCCGGGTGGTCGAGCAGACCGGCAAGAACTACCTCGTCGAGGTGACGCTCCACGAGGGCCGCAAGCACATCGTGCGCCGCATGCTGGCCGAGGCCGGCTTCCCGGTCGACAAGCTGGTGCGGGTCGCCTTCGGGCCGATCACCCTCGGCGACCAGAAGTCCGGCTGGCTGCGCCGCCTGTCGAACACGGAGGTCGGGATGCTGATGAAGGAAGTCGACCTCTAGTCACACCTCCGGCTCCACCTGAGCGGCCCGGTTCCCGTTTCGACGGGAGCCGGGCCGCCCTGTTGTGCGCGACCACCGCGACTGTTTATAGTCAATACGACTATTAAGGCGGTGAGGGTATGCAGGGCTACGACAAGTACGCGTTCGAACCTTTCGCCGTCACCGTCGACCTCGCCGTCCTCACCATCCGTGCGGGCGCGCTGCATGTGCTGCTCGTGGAGCGGGGGCAGGAGCCGTACGCCGGACGGTGGGCGCTGCCCGGGGGCTTCGTGCTGCCGGACGAGTCCGCCGAGACGGCCGCCCGGCGCGAGCTCGCCGAGGAGACCGGCCTGGACGACGTCTCCGGGCTCCACCTGGAGCAGTTGCGCACCTACAGCGAGCCCGGCCGTGACCCCCGGATGCGGGTGGTCTCCGTCGCCTTCGCCGCGCTGCTGCCGGACGCGCCCGAACCGCACGGCGGCGGCGACGCGGCCCAGGCGTGCTGGCTGCCGTACGACAGCGCCGGGCCGCTCGCCTTCGACCACGACCGGATCCTCGCCGACGCCCACGAACGCGTCGGGGCCAAGCTCGAGTACACCTGCCTCGCCACGGCCTTCTGCCCGCCCGAGTTCACGCTGGGCGAGTTGCAGCAGGTCTACGAGACCGTGTGGGGCACCGCGCTCGACCGGCCCAACTTCCGGCGCAAAGTCCTCGCCACACCCGGCTTCGTCGAACAGGTCCCGGGCGCCGCCCGGCTGACCGGCGGCCGTGGCAAGCCCGCCGCGCTCTACCGCGCGGGCGGCGCCACCGCCCTGCACCCGCCCCTGCTCCGCCCCACCACGGAAGGACGGCCCTCATGACCACCACGGCCCTCGCCAGGCGCGCCGCCACCGGATCCCTCCTCGGGCTCGCCCTCGGCGACGCGCTCGGCTTCCCGACCGAGTTCAACGACGTGCCCTCGATCCTCGCCAAGTGCGGGCCCTGGCGGGAGATGGCGCTGCCGAGGCCGGCGATCGTCACCGACGACACGCAGATGACGCTGGCGCTCGGGCGCGGGCTGCGGACGGCCATGGACCGTGGGCTCCTGGCACCGAAGCGGATGGAACGGCCGGTGCGCGAGGAGTTCGTCGACTGGTACCAGTCCCCGGACAACAACCGGGCGCCCGGCCGGACGTGCCTGGTCGCCTGCAACCTGCTGAAGGACGAGGGCCGTCCCTGGCAGCAGGCGAGCCAGATCGACTCAAAGGGCTGCGGCGCCAACATGCGCGTCGCACCCCTCGGGCTCGTCCCCGGGCTGAGCGACGAACAGCGGGCCGGTGCCGCCCAGTTGCAGGCCGCGCTCACTCACGGCCACCCCACGGCGCTTGCCGCGTCCGACCTGACCGCCCGCGCGGTACGCCTGCTCGTGCAGGGTGCCGAGCCGGCGCGCCTGGTGGGGCTGCTGCGGTCGTACGCGCACGAGAACCGCAGCCGGTACCACGAGCGGTGGCTCGGCGATCTGTGGACGCGTGCCCAGGACCCCACGCCGGAGCACTTCATCGCGCGCGGCTGGGACGAGTGCCTGGACGTCCTCGACCGCCTCCAGGAGGCCGTGGGGACCGTTTCACCCGAGGACGATCCGTGTCTGGCGACCGGCGCGGGATGGATCGCGGAGGAGGCCCTCGCCACCGGTCTCCTGTGCTTCCTGCTCTTCCCCGACGAGCCCGTCACCGCCTTGCGCCGGGCCGCCTGCACCTCCGGCGACTCGGACTCGATCGCCTGCCTGACGGGTGCCTTCGCGGGAGCCCACCTCGGCGCCGAGGTCTGGCCGCGGGAGTGGGCGGACCGGATCGAGTACGGGGGCGAGCTGCAGGCGCTCGGAGCGCTCTGGGACGCGTGACGCGGGCGCTCACGGCAGGCTGATCGTGTCTCCCTTCACCCTGATCGTCTGGTAGGGCAGGGGGCGCGTCGCCGGGCCGTGGGCCACCGAGCCGTCGTCGACGTGGAACCTGCTGCCGTGGCAGGGGCAGTCGATCGTGCCGTCCGCGACCTTGTTCACCAGGCACCCCTGGTGCGTGCAGACCGCCGAGAAGGCGTGGAACTCGCCCTTCGCCGGCTGGGTCACCACGACCTTCTGCTCCTTGAAGATTCTGCCGCCGCCGACCGGGATGTCGCTCGTCTTCGCCAGCACACGGCCGCCCGACGTACCGCCGGCCGAGCCGGACGCGCCGGCGGACGTGGACGGTGTGGACGGCGTCGCGGAGCCGCCGCTCTCGTTGCCGTCGCCGTACTTGCTGCACCCGGCCACGAGCACAGCCGCGCCCGTGACGAGAAGCGTGCGTCGCGTCGAGCGGATCGTCATGTCGTCACCCCGAACGTGCGGAAGAACCAGAGGGCGGAGGTCAGCCAGATGGCGGTGAGAACGGTGAAGACGAGGCCGCCGACGAACGGCAGCAGCCAACCGGGCAGTCGCTCCATGCGAAGCAGGAGCATTTTGGCACTGAATGTCCCGAAGAAGAAGCAGCCCAGGAGCGAGTGCCACAGCACGCGCGGCGAGTACGTCTGACAGCCCAGCGCATACAGGCAGTGCACCGCGACCGGCACCGCCACCAGGAACGCCACTCGCCCCGACCAGCGGTGCAGCACCGGTGCCCAGCTCGGTCCCGGCAGCTTCCCGTAGATCATGAACGCCGAGACGACCTGGACCACCGCGAAGAAGAACGCGGTCGTCGCGAGCCATGACTTCACCGCGCCCGTACTGCTGAAGCCGGCCAGGTTGAAGGCGGTACCGGCCGGATCGTGCGCCCTCCCGTAGACGCCGAGGGCGACGGCGACCGCCGCCGCGACCAGCGCGGGGACGACGAAGCGAGCCCCGCCGGGACGCCGGTGGGCGGGGTGCGGGGAGGGAAATCCCTGGGTGGCGGCGTTCGGGTCCACGGTCATGGGACGCTCCCGGTGGAAGGCGGCAGAGGGTCAGGGGGCCACGGGGCGGGCCGTGAGCCGGCGGCCGTCGACCGTCACCACGCCCGTCGACGGATCGATCGCGGGTGCCGCCGAGGGCTTTCCGTCGCGGGCGAGGATGCCGACCTGCCTGCCACTCGGGAGCACGATCCAGCCGCCGACTAGCTTCGCGCCGCGCACGGTGGCGGTCGCGCGGTACAGCCCCGACGGCTTGACCGCCTTGTCGGCGGTGAAGCCGTGGCGCGCCCCGCCCACATCCACGGTGCCGCGGATCCGTTCGCCCGCCGTGAGCGTGCCGGTCAGCTCGGCGCCGTCGCGCCCGGTGAGCTTCATGGTGCCGTCGGCCTTGACATCGCCCTTCAGCCACGACTCCTTGTTCCGGCCGTCGCAGAAGTAGGCGATCGCCCGGCCGTCGCGCAGGGAGACGGCGACCGAGGCGGAGTCGTCGTCCGTACGGCCCGCGTACCCGGCGTCGGGCACCGGGCCGGTGGACGGGGACGGGGACTGGCTCGGTGGGGGAGCGGTGCGCGTGGCCGGCGGGCTCGCGGACGCCGGGGCCGCCGGGGCCGCGGGGGACTCCTCGCCGTAGGAGGACGCACCCCTCGTCCCGGTGGTGGCGTTCAGCGCCAGCAGGAACAGGGCGAACAGCAGTCCCGCGACAAGGGTGAGCAACGGTCCGGAGCGCTTCATGCGGGCCTCCCCCGAGGCGAGCCTGCTGCCATGAGAGCGGACCGGTGCCCCGGCGTCCAGGGGCGCACGGAGGCGTTCTCATCCCGGCGCGGGGCCGTCTCGTCAGGCGGGCGGCGCGCACCGGTGTGTCCGGGGCTGACTAGGCTGGTGTGACCAGACGTTTCAGTGGATCAGCGAGGAGCAGCACCGTGGCGGTACGAGCGGTCCGGGGGGCCGTCCAACTCGAACGGGACGAGGCCGGACACATGGACGAGCGGGTCGGCGCCCTGCTCACCGCCATCCTGGAGCGGAACGACCTCACCGGCGACGACCTGATCAGCATCTGGTTCACCGCCACGCCCGACCTGCGCAGCGACTTCCCGGCGGCCGCCGCCCGCAACCTCGGCATCGTCGACGTGCCGTTGATCTGCGCCCAGGAACTGGACATCCAGGGCGCGATGCCCCGGGTCGTCCGGGTCCTCGCCCACATCGAGTCCGACAAGCCCCGCGCCGACATCGCGCACGTCTACCTCGGTGCCGCGGCCGCCCTCCGCAAGGACATCGCCCAGTGAGAAGCGCACTCGTCATCGGTACGGGGCTGATCGGCACATCGGCCGCCCTGGCACTCGCCGCGCGCGGGGTCACCGTGCACCTCTGCGACCACGACCCCGAGCAGGCCCGTACGGCGGCCGCGCTCGGCGCCGGCACCGACGAGACGCCCGAGGGGCCCGTCGACCTGGTGATCGTCGCGGCTCCGCCCGCGTATGTGGCCGCCGCGCTCGCCGACGCCATGCGGCGCGGCCTCGGCCGCGGCTACCTCGACGTGGCCAGCGTCAAGGGCGGCCCGCGCCGCGAGCTGGAGGCCATGGGCCTCGACCTCACCGCGTACATCGGCACGCACCCCATGTCGGGCCGCGAGAAGTCCGGGCCGCTGGCGGCCACCGGCGACCTCTTCGAGGGACGCCCGTGGGTGCTCACCCCGACCCGGGACACGGACACCGAGGTGCTGAACCTCGCCCTGGAGCTGGTCTCGCACTGCCGGGCCGTGCCGGTCGTCATGGACGCCGACGCCCACGACCGGTCCGTCGCTCTGGTCTCCCACATGCCGCACCTGGTCTCCAACATGGTCGCCGCGCGCCTTCAGCACGCCGAGGAGTCGGCGGTGCGACTGAGCGGGCAGGGCATCCGGGACGTGACCCGGATCGCGGCCTCCGAACCCGGGATGTGGATCGACATCCTGTCCGCCAACCCGGGTCCGGTCGCCGACCTGCTCTCCGAGGTCGCCGCCGACCTCGACAAGACCGTACGGGCCCTGCGCGCCCTCCAGTCCTCCGACGAGGCCAAGCGGCGCGAGGGCTCCGACGGCATCGAGGACGTGCTGCGCCGCGGCAAGGCCGGCCAGGTCCGGGTGCCCGGCAAGCACGGGACCGCTCCGCGGGTCTACGAGGTCGTGGCGGTGCTGATCAACGACCAGCCGGGTCAGCTGGCCCGTATCTTCGCGGACGCGGGCATGGCGGGCGTCAACATCGAGGACGTACGCATCGAGCACGCGACCGGGCAGCAGGCGGGTCTGGTCCAGCTGACCGTGGAGCCGAAGGCGGTGCCCGTGCTGACGGCGGCGCTGCGGGAGCGGGGCTGGGCGATCCGGCAGTAGCGGGCGGCGCTGTGGCCGCCCCTGGGGGCCGCCGCCCCCGGACCCCGGGCGGCCCGAACGGCCTCGTCCTCGAACGCCGGACAGGCCGCCTGTTGCCGACCGGCATCCGGAAGCCGCCGGGCGGCAGGCTCACGCGCGGCCGGACGAGTGACGCGCACCCAGTAACCTTGTGCGGGGCGCCCCGCGTCCCGCCCACACCCACCACCCCGCACCAGGAAGGTGTCCCCACGTGGAAAACGGCGCCGCCAGGACCGCCCCGGCAGTGATTGTCGCCATCGACGGCCCCTCCGGCACGGGCAAGTCGAGCACCTCGAAGGCCGTGGCCGTGGAGCTCGGGCTGAGCTACCTGGACACCGGCGCCCAGTACCGGGCGATCACGTGGTGGATGGTGAACAACGGCATCGACATAACGGACCCCACGGCGATCGCGGCGGTGGCGGGCAAGCCGGAGATCGTCTCCGGCACCGACCCGGCCGCGCCCACCATCACCGTGGACGGCACGGACGTCTCCGGCCCGATCCGCACCCAGGAGGTCACCTCCAAGGTCAGCGCGGTCAGCGCGGTGCCCGAGGTGCGCGCCCGGATCACCGAGCTGCAGCGCTCCCTCGCCGCCGCCGCGGAGACCGGCATCGTCGTCGAGGGCCGCGACATCGGCACGACCGTGCTGCCCGACGCCGACCTGAAGATCTTCCTCACCGCCTCCCCGGAGGCGCGCGCCGCCCGCCGCAGCGGTGAGCTGAAGGGCGCGGACATCCACACCACCCGCGAGGCGCTGATCAAGCGGGACGCGGCCGACTCCAACCGCAAGACGTCCCCGCTCGCGAAGGCGGACGACGCGGTCGAGGTGGACACCACCGACCTCACTCTCAAGCAGGTCATCGAGTGTGTCGTCACCCTTGTCGAGGAGAAGCGGGCGGCGAAGTGACCGAGGTGCCTTCGGTGCGCGGCGCCGAGGTCGGGCGGCGCATCGGCGTCGGCCTGATGTACGGGCTGTGGAAGCCGCGCGTCCTGGGCGCCTGGAAGGTCCCGGCGACCGGCCCGGCGATCCTCGCGGTCAACCACTCCCACAACATCGACGGCCCCATGGTCATGGGAGTCGCTCCCCGGCCGACGCACTTCCTGATCAAGAAGGAGGCGTTCGTCGGCCCGCTGGACCCCTTCCTGCTCGGCATCGGGCAGCTGAAGGTGGACCGGGAGTCCACCGACCGCACGGCCATCACCCGGGCGCTCGGCGTCCTGGAGAACGGCGGTGTACTCGGGATCTTCCCCGAGGGCACCCGCGGCGAGGGCGACTTCGCCTCGCTGCGCGCCGGGCTCGCGTACTTCGCGGTCCGCAGCGGCGCTCCGGTCGTTCCGGTCGCGGTGCTGGGGACGGCCGGGCGGGATGGGCGGGGGAATTCGGTGCGGCGCGGACGGTTGATAAAGGGGCTGCCTCCGCTGCGCAGCCGTGTCGACGTGGTCTTCGGTGACCCGTTCGAGGCGGGCGACGGCACCGGTCGGCGTACGCGCAAGGCACTGGACGAGGCGACCGTGCGCATCCAGAAGCAGCTCACCGCGCACCTGGAAAACGCCAGGCGCCTCACCGGGCGCTAGGCGACACTTGAGTAGTGGATCACCGTGAGACGCGGTGCTCCACCGATCACCACGATGAACGAGGTACGGACTTCATGAACGACCAGATCCAGCCCGACGGCTCGGCCGCGCACGAGTACGAGCACGGGGCGCTCGGCGACGCCGAGTACGCGGAGTTCATGGAGCTCGCCGCGGAAGAGGGCTTCGACCTGGAGGACGTCGAGGGCGCCATCGAGGAGGCCGGACACGGTCCGCTGCCGGTCCTCGCCGTCGTCGGCCGCCCCAATGTCGGCAAGTCGACTCTGGTGAACCGCATCATCGGCCGCCGCGAGGCGGTCGTCGAGGACAAGCCCGGCGTCACCCGCGACCGCGTCACCTACGAGGCCGAGTGGGCGGGCCGCCGCTTCAAGGTCGTCGACACCGGCGGCTGGGAGCAGGACGTCCTCGGTATCGACGCCTCCGTGGCCGCCCAGGCCGAGTACGCGATCGAGGCGGCCGACGCGGTCGTCTTCGTCGTCGACGCCAAGGTCGGCGCCACTGACACCGACGAGGCGGTCGTCCGCCTGCTGCGCAAGGCCGGCAAGCCCGTGGTGCTGTGCGCCAACAAGGTCGACGGCCCGAGCGGCGAGGCCGACGCGGCCTACCTGTGGAACCTCGGCCTCGGCGAGCCCCACCCCGTCTCGGCCCTCCACGGCCGCGGCACCGGCGACATGCTGGACGCCGTCCTGGAGGCCCTGCCCGAGGCGCCCGCCCAGGCCTTCGGCGCGGCGATCGGCGGACCGCGCCGCGTCGCTCTGATCGGCCGCCCGAACGTCGGCAAGTCCTCGCTGCTGAACAAGGTCGCGGGCGAGGAGCGCGTCGTCGTCAACGAACTCGCCGGCACCACCCGTGACCCGGTCGACGAGCTGATCGAACTCGGCGGCAAGACCTGGAAGTTCGTCGACACGGCCGGTATCCGCAAGCGGGTCCACCTCCAGCAGGGCGCCGACTACTACGCCTCGCTGCGTACCGCGGCCGCTGTGGAGAAGGCCGAGGTCGCCGTCGTGCTGATCGACACCACCGAGAGCATTTCGGTCCAGGACCAGCGCATCGTCACCATGGCGGTGGAGGCGGGCCGCGCGCTCGTCCTCGCCTACAACAAGTGGGACACCCTCGACGAGGAGCGCCGCTACTACCTGGAGCGGGAGATCGAGACAGAGCTCGGCCAGGTCGCCTGGGCTCCGCGTGTGAACGTCTCGGCGCGCACCGGTCGGCACATGGAGAAGCTGGTCCCGGCGATCGAGACCGCGCTGGAGGGCTGGGAGACCCGGGTTCCGACGGGCCGGCTCAACGCCTTCCTCGGTGAACTGGTCGCCGCGCACCCGCACCCGGTCCGTGGCGGCAAGCAGCCGCGCATCCTCTTCGGCACGCAGGCGGGCACCAAGCCGCCGCGGTTCGTGCTCTTCGCCTCCGGCTTCATCGAGGCGGGCTACCGCCGGTTCATCGAGCGGCGGCTGCGCGAGGAGTTCGGCTTCGAGGGCACGCCGATCCATATCTCCGTCCGGGTGCGCGAGAAGCGCGGCAAGAAGAAGTGACGTAAGGGACAGCGCGCTTGAGGAAAGGGCGGCCTCCATGGTGGGGGCCGCCCCTTTTCTTTCGCCTCCGGGGCGCCCCAGCCCGCGTCCTGCTCACAGCCCCCTGCGCGGTGCGGGCGGCAGCGCCGGGACGTGCTGCATCCCTCTGGCGTGCCGCGCCACCTGCTGCCAGACGGTGGCCGCCGTGGCCGTGTGCCCGTGCTGGGCGGCCAGATGGCCCGTCGCGTGCTGGGGGGTGCCGGGGCGTGTGCCATACGTCCCGGCGTCGTACGAGGCCGTGCGGTGCGGGGAGTTGGCGAAGGCGACGAAGCCCAGGTCCTCCTCGTTGCTGCGGTCGCCCGGGTAGGCCCGGAAGGACCTGACGTACTCGGAGTAGAGCGCGTCGTAGATCGGCGTGGCGGACGAGCCGCCCGAAAGGTCCTGGGCCGCTCGCCCGGAAGGGGCGGGCTGATAGGACTGGCGGCGGGGGACGTCATATGCATGCACGTAGATGCCAACGACCCCGCCGCCCAAGGGATGCGGTCGATTAGTCCGCTTCGGCGGGACGCATGCCGTGATGGGCGGTGCGCCCCGTCAGGGGCGCGGGGCGGTGAGGTGGTGTGGCTCCGCCGCGTGGGCGCGCTCGGTCACAGCGGACCCGCGCCCGATCCACCACAGTCGACCGGCACTTGGCGAACGGCCCCGGCAAAGGCTCAGGTGCCCGCCAGAGGCAAGGCGGCAGCCACGAGCTTCCCGTTGGCCGCCGCCTTGTCCAACGCGTCGCGCAGCAGATCCTCTCGCGGCTGGCGGCCGATCGACCCCACCGGTGCTGCGAACATCAGCACCTGCTGGTGCTTGTTGGCGGCCGCCCGCCATCCATCGGTGACCTGGAGCGGCTGGTGCGCCTGCCACCAGGCGACCGGCTGCCCGCCGCCCGCCCCGGGCTGCAGCACGGCGTGCAGCTGGCCCATGGCGAGCAGCACCGACCAGCCGTGCAGCACGGACGGCACCGAGGCGATCTCGGTCAGCGGCATGAAGCCCTGCTCGATGAGCAGGGGCAGGAAGTCGTCGCCGATGCCGGTCGTGCCCGGGCGCACGATCGGCGCGGTCGGCTCCACGACGAGCGCCGGGTGCAACTCCCCGGCGATCAGGACCAGTCCGCTGGTGACGCCCAGCACCGCCTGCTCGGGGACGCCCGTGGCGATCCCCTCCTCGGCGGCGATGGAGCGGACGGCGCCCTGCAACTGCTCCTCGGTGACCTGGACGACCTGGGAGGGCAGGCAGGTGGCATGGGCGAAGGCGAGGACGGCGGTCTCGTCCCCGACGAACAGGACGGTGCTGGTGCGCTCCTGATCGGAGTCGCCCGGGGTGCGGCAGGACGTGCAGTCGTAACTGCCCGGGGCGTTCTCTCCGGCGAGCAGCCGGTCGGCTTCTTCGTCGCCGATCTCGGCGCGTACGGCGTCACTGACGTCGAGCATGCGCGGCACGGGTGGCTCCCTCGGGATGCGGTGCGTGACGGTGCCGGGTGGCTCCCGGCCCATGAGTCCGGGGGTCCCCGGCTCATGAAGATGACAACGGGCGATCTGTGGCCGGAGTCACGCCCGGAAGCGAACGGAATCGAACCGACCGGCGCGGAGTGTGACCCTGTGTGCGGAATCCGTCACTCCTCGCCAACTTGTTGGGCGGTGAAGGAAGTTGGTTGCGTGAAGTGACTCACATGCGGCCGGGTCGGGTGGTCGACATATCCGGAAATCAGCGAATGAAATGGGTGGCTGAAAATCGCCGATACCTCAGGTAACGGCGAACTGGCCTGGAATGACAAGGAGTTGGTTGATATCGGGTGGTCGGGCTGCCTAGATTCCTCCGCCGTGTGCAACGAGCACCGCCCGGGTACGTCCACCGGCCGCGCCGCACAGCCGGCGCGCAGCACCACTTCCGGTGGACGGGGCGGCGCGCGACGACCGCGTATCCCACGCGGGCCGGCGCGCCCCGCCTTGGGGGACCTCGGGTCAGTGGAGAGGGAATTACATGTCCGAATGTGCCGATAACACCCGTAAGGCCCGTACGACCCGTACGACGGCGGTCCTCGCCGGCGCGGCGCTGCTCGCCCCGCTCGGACTGCTCGCCGCGACCGGCAACGCCGCCGCGGCCGACGGCGGAGTGTGGGACCGCATCGCCCAGTGCGAGAGCGGCGGGAACTGGCACATCAACACCGGCAACGGCTACTACGGAGGACTGCAGTTCTCCGCGGGCACCTGGCGGGCCTACGGCGGCACGGCGTACGCGCCCACCGCCGACAAGGCCTCCAGGGAGGCGCAGATCGCCGTCGCCACCAAGGTCCAGCACGCGCAGGGGTGGGGCGCATGGCCCGTCTGCTCGGGGCGTGCCGGAGCCTACGGGAGCGCGCCCGCCGGGTCGGGCGCGGGGACGGCCGAGAGCTCGTCGGCCCACTCGTCCTCGGCCTCCGTCACCACCAAGTCCACCCCGTCGAAGCAGTCGTCGAAGGCGCCGGAGCGCTCGACGGGACAGCCGAGTCGCAGTGCCTCCCACGGCGACTACACCGTCCGCAGCGGTGACACCCTCAGCGGCATCGCCGAGCGGCACGGGACCACCTGGCAGGAGCTGTACGCGCGCAACAAGGCGGTCATCGGCGGCGATCCCGATCTGATCGTGCCCGGGCAGCGGCTCGACGTCTGACCGAGCTCCTCCCGCGGGCCCTGACATCGCGATCGGACGTCAGGGCCCTGCTCGGACACGGGGTCCCGCCCGGTCGGCCGACCGGGCGGGACCCCGGCGCGCATGGGTCCGGTCGCGGGCGGATGACCGAGGCCCCGCAGACGAAGCACGAACACTTCGCGCGACTGCTCGACGACATCGCGGACAAGAAGCCGGTCTTCCGCTGTGCCAAGGCCGCGGTGCGGGCGGAGCGGACACAGGCCGTCCCTCCTTGCGGACCGTAGCTGTCCGCAAGGGCTGGCAGACTCGGACCCATGCTGGAGACCTCGGCACGACTGCTGCGCCTGCTGTCCCTGCTCCAGGCCCACCGCGAATGGTCCGGAGCCGACCTCGCCGAACGCCTCGGTGTCAGCCCCCGCACCGTCCGCCGGGACGTGGACCGACTGCGTGAACTGGGCTACCCGGTCGACGCCAGCCCGGGCACCGGCGGCGGCTACCAGCTCGGGGCGGGGGCCGAACTGCCGCCGCTGCTCCTGGACGACGACGAGGCGGTCGCCGTGGCCGTCGGGCTGCGCACGGCCGCCGGGCAGGGCATCGAGGGCATCGGCGAGACCTCCGTGGGCGCTCTCGCCAAGCTGGAGCAGGTCCTGCCGAACCGGCTGCGCCGCCGCGTCAGCGCCCTCAACGCGTTCACGGTGCCGATGCTGCGCGGCCCCCGGCCCTCCACCGTGGACCCCGCCGTCCTCACCGAACTCGCCCACCTGTGCCGGGACGCGGAACGGCTGCGCTTCGAGTACCGCGACCACGGCGGCGCCCCCACCCGCCGCACCGTCGAGCCGCACCGTCTGGTGTGCACCGAGCGCCGCTGGTACCTGGTCGCCTGGGACGTCGACCGCGACGACTGGCGCACCTTCCGCGTCGACCGCATCATCCCGAAGCCGCCGCACGGCCCGCGCTTCACCCCGCGGACACCACCGGCCGAGGACCTCGCCGCATATGTGTCGAAGGGCGTCTCCACGCGCGCGTACGCCGCACAGGCCGTCGTACGGCTGCTGGTGCCCCTGCACGAGGCGGCCGAGCGTGTCTCCCCGTCGGCGGGGACCCTGGAGGCGGAGACCGACGGCAGCTGTCTGCTGCGCACGGGCGCCCCGAACCTGGATGTGATGGTCATCCACGTGATGATGATGGGCCTGGAGTTCGAGGTGCTGGAACCCGCCGAGCTGACCGAGGCCGTCAGGACGGCGCGGGACCGGCTGTCCCGGGCTCTGGAGCGGGCCGAGCACCCTCGGCGTACAACGGATGATGCAGGTCGAAGGCCGGGGACTCCGAGCGGATCCGGGGCAGCGTGACGAAGTTGTGCCGCGGCGGCGGGCAGGAGGTCGCCCACTCCAGGGAGCGGCCGAAGCCCCAGGGGTCGTTGGCCTCCACCTTGGTGCCGAACCTGGCGGTCCTCCAGACGTTGTAGACGAATGGCAGCGTCGAGATGCCGAGCAGGAACGCGCCGATCGACGAGACGGTGTTGAGCGCGGTGAAGCCGTCGGCGGCCAGATAGTCGGCGTACCGGCGCGGCATGCCCTCCGCGCCCAGCCAGTGCTGCACCAGGAACGTGACCTGGAAGCCCACGAACAGCGTCCAGAAGTGGATCTTCCCGAGTCGTTCGTCGAGCAGCTTCCCGGTGAACTTCGGCCACCAGAAGTAGAAGCCGCCGAACGTCGCGAAGACGACGGTGCCGAAGACGACGTAGTGGAAGTGGGCGACCACGAAGTACGAGTCGGTGACGTGGAAGTCCATCGGCGGCGAGGCCAGGATCACCCCCGTCAGCCCGCCGAACAGGAACGTCACCAGAAAGCCGGTCGCCCACAGCATCGGTGTCTCGAAGGACAGGGAGCCCTTGAGTATCGTGCCGCTCCAGTTGAAGAACTTCACGCCCGTGGGTACCGCGATCATGAACGACATGAACGAGAAGTACGGCAGCAGCACCGCGCCCGTCGCGAACATGTGGTGCGCCCAGACGACCACCGACAGACCCGTGATCGCCATCGTCGCGCCGACCAGCGTCAGATAGCCGAAGATCGGCTTGCGGCTGAAGACCGGGATGATCTCCGTGATGATCCCGAAGAACGGCAGCGCGATGATGTAGACCTCGGGATGGCCGAAGAACCAGAACAGGTGCTGCCACAGCAGCGCCCCGCCATCGGCGGCCTCGAACACCCGTGCACCGAACCGCCGGTCCGCCTCCAGGACCAGCAGCGCCGCCGCGAGCACGGGGAACGCCATCAGTACGAGGATCGACGTGAACAGCGTGTTCCAGGTGAAGATCGGCATCCGGAACATCGTCATGCCCGGCGCGCGCATCCCGATGATCGTCGTCAGGAAGTTCACCGCACCCAGGATCGTGCCGAAGCCGGCCAGCGCGAGCCCCATGATCCACATGTCGGCGCCGATGCCCGGTGTGTGCTCCGCGCTGTTGAGCGGCGCGTACGCGAACCAGCCGAAGTCGGCGGCCCCGTCCGGCGTCAGCAGCGAGCCCAGCACGATCAGCCCGCCGAACAGGAACAGCCAGTACGACAGCATGTTCAGCCGCGGGAAGGCCACGTCGGGGGAGCCGATCTGAAGCGGCATGATCTCGTTGGCGAACCCCGCGAAGGTGGGGGTCGCGAACAGCAGCAGCATGATCGTGCCGTGCATGGTGAACAGCTGGTTGTACTGGGCGTTGCTCATGATCTGCAGGCCGGGCCGGGCCAGCTCGGCCCGCATCATCAGCGCCATGGCGCCGCCGATCAGGAAGAACGCGAACGACGTGACCAGATAGAGGTGGCCGATCTTCTTGTGGTCGGTGGTGGTCAGCCAGTCCACCACCAGCCGTCCCGGCCGCCTCGCCCGCAACCCTTCCACGGTCGCCTGCGCCGTGTCCGTCCCCATCGCCTGCCCCTCGCTCATCGCGTCCCGGGCCTGCTGGAGTCCGCGGTCCGGCACTCCCGCGGGCTCACGCCACGATGTGCGCGCCGCCCCGCGCTCCGACAGGGCGCATACGGTGGTTCTGTGCTGAAGCCGTGTATTTCTTATGCGGTGTCAGGTGACGCGGACATCCCGGATTCGGAATGAAAAAGGCCGGGTGTGAACCGGTCACCGTGCTTTCCGCGGGGTAATTTTCGGCCCGTTCCCAGGTTGACCGATCCTGATCCGAATTACGTTCGAGGAGGTGCGTGGCACGTACGGAACCGCTCGTACGTGTGACGCCGTGAGGGCGAAACGGGTGTCGCGATCCTGTGACAGAAGTGTGACCGGAGAGGACCGCGTGGGCCGGGAGACGGGCCCGGACTTCCGCGCCGGAGGCCCGCGGCCTAACGTGGCGGCATGGCACCCATTCCCACCCCTGGCGCAGAACCCGAGGACTCCCCGGACGCGTACGTCGGCCTGGAGGCCGACCGCGCCGAGCGGCTCGCCCGTGAGCGCGGTTGGAGTGCGGTCCGCTCGCTGCCGCCGGGCGCGATCATCACCATGGAGTACCGCATCGGACGGCTGAACTTCGAGGTCGAGAACGGCAGGGTCAGGCGCTGCTGGAAGGGATGACCGGCGCGCGTGGGCCCGGAGGACCTGGCGCCCCGTAGGCGGAGCGAAACGAAGGGCGCGCGCCGAAGGGCGCCCGACGAGTGCGACGCCCATGAAGAAGGCCCCGGCTCGATGTGAGCCGGGGCCTTCGATGCGCGGGGAGGCTGTGCGTACCGGTTCCCGCGCATCGGCTGCTCAGCCGCCGCCTGCCAGCGGACGGGCAGAGGCGGTGCCGCGCGGCACCCGGTCCGAGTGCGGCGGGCGGCGACTGCCCACCGGGGTGACGGGGGTGCGCTCGGAACGGGCCGCATGCGGACCGGGAGCCAGGTAGACCGGCGGCCGGGGCGCGCGGGTGGCGCCCACGGGCTCGCGCACCGGCGCCTCCCCGTCCGCGGCGCGCGCCGCGGACGGGGAGGGCGCGCCGACCGGGGCCGGAGCCGGCACCGGGAGGGCACGGCGGCTGCGCCAACGGTCCCGCAGCGCGAAGACGGCCGTCTCGGCACGGGCGATCAGCGGCTCGAACCAGGGCAGCGCCAGCAGGATCAGCAGACCCGCGGCCCAGCCGAGGAGCACGTCGCTCAGCCAGTGCGTACCGAGATAGACCGTGGTGAGGCCGACGCCGAGGGAGGTCACCGCGGACAGCGCGGACAGCCAGCGTCTGGCTCGCGGCGTCGAGGCCAGATAGGCCAGAATCCCCCAGGTCACCACGGCGTTCGCGGTGTGACCAGAGGGGAATATATCGCCGCCGCGCCACATCTCGTTCGACCCGACGACGGTCGCGTAGTGGGGTCCGAGGCGTCCCATGCCGTACTTGGCGGCGCCGACCGTGATGTTCAGCGCGAGCAGCGCCGCACCCAGTGCGAGCAGTGGGCGCAGGGTGTGCTGCCGCCAGGAGCGCCAGCCCAGCCAGGCCGCGACCATCACCGCGGTGGGACCCCGCTGGCCCAGCACCACGTAGTAGTCGAGGAACGCGTGGATCTCCGGCCACTGCTGGTACGGCCGGAAGAACATGACCTGCCAGTCGAGCCGGACCAGCCAGGAGGAGACGACGACGGCCCACACGATCGCCGTGTAGAAGGCCAGCGTCGCCGAGAAGAGAACCACCCGGTGCCGACTCATCCTGGGCACATCGATGTGGGCCGGACGTTCCGGCTCACGGTCCAACCTGGCGAAGAGCCGGTCCAGACGGCTCAGCTTTAGTTCGGTACGCACTCAATCGACGTTACAGCGAGTGAGGTCCGCGCTCCCCCGAATCCCCGCGTTTGTGATGACGATGTGATGTGGGATTCCTCTCAGCAGGACGTTTATTTCTGCGGATTCCGTAATCGAAGCCGCTGCCGACCTTCAATTCCGTCGGTCGATGCGCGTCCTGGTTATATGGCCCTTATCTATTCGTTCACCGAATGCTGGAGCCCAATTCCCTGCTCGCTCACCGCTCGTCGCGAAGGGATCATGGCGGACCGGAGCCGTTCAGCCACCACGCTCCGTAGACGGCCGATGCCACTGCGACACCGGCGAGGACTGCCACCGACCTGCGCGGACGCCCCCGCGCGAGGAGTCGGGCGAGGGGCAGCAACAGCGGGAAGGCGGGCAGCAGGAGGCGCGGTTTCGAGCCGAAGTAGCTCGACGCGCACAGGGCGAGTGCGGTGACGGCACCCGCGTACACGAGCAGCGGCAGCGGCTGGCCCTGCCGGACACACACCACGTACAACCAGATGATCAGCGCGACCCCGACGACCAGCCCCACGCCGGCCAGGACCGAGGGGAAGGACGTGAACTTGTCGGCGATGAAACGGGCGAAGGCGTAGCCGCCGTCGAAGCCGTTGCGCCAGCCCGCCTGGACGTCGAGATAACCGAGGGGACCCTTGCCGGTGTGGTGGCCGACCCACAGGACGTATCCCGCGGCGCCGAGGGGGGCGAGGAACATGCCGAGCGCGCGGCGCGGCCCGCCGTGCGCCGCCGGTGCGTGCCGGTCCCGTGCGTACGAGGCGATCGCCGCCGCCCACACGGCCGCCACGACGGCCACCCCCACCGGGCGGGTCAGTCCCGCCAGCGAGGCGAGCACAGCCGCCGTCACCCACCGTTGCGTCAGGACCGCGTACAGCGACCAGGCGGCGAGCGCCGTGAACAATGACTCGCTGTACGCCATCGACTGCACTATCCCGACCGGCAGCACCGCCCACACCGCCACCGCGCACACCCCCACGCGGCGGCCGTACACATGGTCCGCGACGGCGAAGATCCCCCAGGCCGCGGCCAGGGAGGCGAGCGTCGAGACGACGAGACCCGCATCGGCGTACGACAACGGTGTCAGTACCGCGCCGAGCCGCTCCAGCCAGGGCAGCAGCGGGAAGAACGCGAGATTCGAGTGCACGTCGCCGTTCGGGAGCCGGACCTCATAGCCATAGCCGAGCGCGGCCACCCGGGTGTACCAGAGCGAGTCCCAGCGGGCCGTCAGCAGGGTGTGCGGGCTCGTGCCGCGCGCCGCGCTCCACAGCGCGAGCACGATGACTCCCAGGGCGCGGACGGCCACGTAGCCCGCCAGGGCGGGCGTGGCACGGCGCACGGGGCCGACGCGGGGCGGCGCCGGGCGCGTCACAAGATCAGTCACGCGCTCGATTATCGACGCCGTACGGAACCGGAGGCGCTGTTCCGGCGTGCTGGAGCAGAGGAGAGGTGGCGCACGCCACACCCTCTCCCAGGGAAACGTGAGAGGTCCGCCACGCGACGGCCGCAGGAACTCGCGTACGCTGGCGGCTCGCTCGTTTCGTTGCGTGGGCCTCGGGAGTACCGCTCCTCCCGGCCGCAGCCGCGGGGAAGTCCCCACCCCGTGGATCCGCCGAAGCGAGGGAGCATCTGGGAGGTACGTACATGTCCGGGACGACCACGGCCGCCGTCGCGCCGCGCCGTCGGACGGCCGGGGCCGGTGCCAACCGCTGGGTCGTCCTCGTCGTCCTCTGCGTGAGCCTGCTGCTCGTCGCCCTCGACGCCACCGTGCTGCACGTCGCGGTGCCCGCCGTCACCGAGGACCTCAGGCCCGGCGCCATAGAACTGCTCTGGATCGTCGACGTCTATCCGCTGGTCTGTGCCTCGCTGCTGATCCTCTTCGGCACGCTGGGCGACCGGATCGGCCGCAGACGGGTTCTGCTCCTCGGGTACGGGCTCTTCGGTGTCGCCTCCGGTGCCGCGGCCCTGGCCCAGGACGCGCAGGTGCTGATCGCGGCGCGGGCGCTGCTCGGCGTGGGCGGCGCGATGATCATGCCCGCGACGCTGTCCATCCTGCGGCACGTCTTCCCCGACCGGCGCGAGCGGGCGCTGGCGATCGGCATCTGGAGCGCGGTGGCCGCGGTGGGCGCGGCGGTCGGGCCGCTGCTGGGCGGCTTTCTGCTGGAGCGCTTCTGGTGGGGCTCGGTCTTCCTGATCAACATACCGCTGATGCTGGTCAGTCTGCCGGTCGGACGGCTGCTGCTGCCGGAGTCGAGGGGTGACCGCGACGGCCCGTGGGACGTGGTCGGCGCGCTCATGGCGGCGTTCGGCCTCTTCGGGATGGTCCTGGGGGTGAAGCGGCTCGGCGGCGCTGAGCCACCGCTGAGCCCGTGGACGCTGGTGCCGCTGCTCGCGGGCGCGGCCCTGCTCATTGCCTTCGTACGCCGTCAGCGCCGCCGCGCGCACCCGCTGGTGGATCTGCGGATGTTCGCGCGCCCGGCGTTCAGTACGTCGGTCGGTTGCATCGTGCTGGCGATGCTCGCGCTGGTCGGCCTTGAGCTGATCGCGGCGCAGTATCTGCAACTCGTGCTGGGTTTTTCCCCACTGGAGACGGGGCTTCGGCTGCTGCCGCTGACGATCGCGGCCATGGCGGCGGGCCTGCTCGGCTCGAACATGCTGCACCGTTTCGGACCGCGGCGCATGGTCGTCTTCGGTTTCTGCCTCACGGCCGGGTCGGTGCTGACGCTGACGGCGATGGGCGGGCAGGACAACGCGGGGCTGCTGCTGTTCGGTTTCGTGTTGCTGGGCTTCGGGCTGGAGACGACGCTCTTCGGGGCGTACGAGTCGATGCTGAGCGAGGCGCCTTCGGCGCAGGCCGGCGGGGCGGCGGCGATCGGCGAGACGTCGTACCAGCTGGGTGCGGGCATCGGGATCGCGCTGCTGGGCAGCGTGATGAACGCGGCGTACGCGCCCCGCCTGACGTCGGTTCCGGGGGTTCCGGTGTCCGACTCCAGGGCCGCCGGCCACTCGCTGGGGGAGGCGTACGAGGTGGCCGGCCGGCTGGGCGGCGAACGGGGCGCCACCCTGCGTCACGTGGCACGCGACTCCTTCGTGCACGGGCTGCATGTGACGCTCCTGGTCAGCGCGGGGCTGTTGCTGCTGGGCGCGGTGATGGCGCTGCGGCTGCCGCGGGCCATGAACTGCGAGCCGCCCGCGGCGGGCCCGGCCGGGGTCCCCGCGCCCAGGGAGGTCGCGGACTCCCGCGTCTCGGCGTAACGGATTGTTGCCCACCGGCCCACCGGCCCACCGGCACACCGGCCCACCGGACCCGCACGGGTGGGCGGGCGGGCGAACCCCGTTGACGCCCAGCGCAGCGGCCTCGTACCGTCGGCCCCGTCCAGTCTTGACTAGCGCCGCTAGTTTTCAGTGTCACGGAGGCTGCCCCATGTCCGCGTCCCCGACCGCGCCGCCCTTCGACCCCGCCGACCCGCTCGGGATCGACGATCTGCTGGACGCCGAGGATCTCGCCATCCGCGACACCGTGCGGACCTGGGCGGCACAGCGAGTGCTGCCGTACGTCGCCGAGTGGTACGAGACGGGGGAGCTGCCGGGGATCCGGGAACTCGCTCGGGAGCTGGGCGGCATCGGGGCGCTCGGCATGTCGCTCAGCGGGTACGGGTGTGCCGGCGCCAGTGCCGTGCAGTACGGTCTCGCCTGTCTGGAGCTGGAGGCCGCCGATTCCGGGATCCGGTCCCTCGTCTCCGTTCAGGGGTCCCTCGCCATGTACGCCGTGCACCGCTTCGGGAGCGAGGAGCAGAAGCAGCAGTGGCTGCCCCGTATGGCCGCCGGTGAGGTCATCGGCTGCTTCGGGCTCACCGAGCCCGACCAGGGGTCGGACCCGGCCTCGATGCGCACCTACGCCAAGCGCGACGGCTCCGACTGGGTGCTGAACGGCCGCAAGATGTGGATCACCAACGGCTCCGTCGCCGGTGTCGCCGTCGTGTGGGCGCGGACCGACGACGGGATCCGTGGATTCGTGGTGCCCACCGACAGCCCTGGCTTCTCCGCCCCCGAGATCAAGCACAAGTGGTCCCTGCGGGCCTCCGTCACCAGTGAACTCGTCCTCGACGACGTACGGCTGCCCGCCGATGCCGTACTGCCCGGCGTCGTAGGGCTCAAGGGGCCGCTCAGCTGTCTCTCCCATGCCCGCTACGGGATCGTGTGGGGAGCCATGGGGGCCGCCCGGTCGTGTTTCGAGGCCGCCGTGGAGTACGCGAAGACCAGGGAGCAGTTCGGCAGGCCCATCGGCGGGTTCCAGCTCACCCAGGCCAAGCTCGCCGACATGGCGGTCGAACTGCACAAGGGGATTCTGCTCGCCCATCATCTGGGGCGGCGCATGGACGCGGGACGGCTCCGTCCCGAACAGGTCAGCTTCGGCAAGCTCAACAACGTACGCGAGGCCATCGACATCTGCCGTACGGCCCGGACCATCCTGGGCGCCAACGGGATCTCACTGGAGTACCCAGTGATGCGGCACGCCACCAACCTGGAATCGGTGCTCACCTATGAGGGCACCGTCGAGATGCACCAGCTCGTGCTGGGCAAGGCGCTCACCGGGCTCGATGCCTTCCGGTGACCGGACCCCAAGCGGGCAGGGCCGGTGAGCGGCCCTGCCTCAGCTCTGGTTGAAGAAGCCGCCGGTGTGGCGGCCGGCGGTGTCGCCGCTGACGATCTCCGTGTGCGCGGGGGTCAGCAGGAAGACGCGGGTGGAAACACGGTCGATGGAGCCGCGCAGACCGAAGATCAGACCGGCCGCGAAGTCCACCACGCGCTTGGCGTCGGCCGGCTCCATGTTCGTGAGGTTCATGATCACGGGTACGCCGTCCCGGAACAGCTCGCCGATCGCCCGGGCGTCCCGGAAGCTGTCCGGGGTGACCGTGCCGATCCGGCGGCCCTTGTCCTCCGCGGTGTCGGACGCGACCTGCACACGCGGGTCGGTCACCCAGGCATCGCCCTGCTCCTGACCCTCGGCGTAGTCGTCGTCGTAGTACCGCTCGTCATCGTTGTCGTCGACGAGGCCAAGCCACGCACTCGCCTTGCGCACCGATCCCATGGACGCCTCCTCTCACAGTGGTCTTTCAAGCGTTCCGCAACCCCATGGTCGTCCATGATGCGGATGTAGCGCCAAGTGGATAGTCGCCGCGCGGGGGTTTCGTGACGGTACTGGTGCACAGCTAATACGTCGAGAGCCCGCGCGCCCCAAGGGTCGTGCCTCATAAGGCTGCTGACTGAGAGTGAAATATGATGTTCGGCGGCGTTCGGGTGACGGGCGGTGCGTACGGGTGAACGAAGTGGTGGGTACTGCGTTGCCCGGTGCCTCCCGAGTGTCCGAGTCGCAGCTCAACGTCGTGCGAGCCGCGGGGAAATGTCGTGTTCGGAATAGTCCGGCCCTGCCGTCACCGGCTGAGTGAGGGGCTCAGGACCCAGTGGATGGCGCACCTGTGCGGGCTGTGCCTCGCGCTGCGCGGAGATCACGGGCAGTTCGCCCGTATTGTCACGAACTATGGTGGTTTGCTGATATTCATTCTGACGGAGGCTCAGGCCGAGCGGACCACCGGATGGTGGCGCACCGCCGGGCCCTGCCCGCTGCGTGGCATGCGCACCGCCTCCGTCGCGCAGGGTGAGGGCGCCCGGCTCGCGGCCGCGGTCTCCGTCGTGCTCGCCTCCGCCAAGGTGCGCGATCACCCCTGCACGGGATCCGGCTCGCGCTGCGCGAGGTGGAGTTCGAGGACGGCCGGCTCGCGCACATCCTGCTCGCGCACGAGCTGCGGCGCTCGGTGGACCGGGCCTTCGGTACGGAGTCCTGCGCTGCTGTGACTGCTGCGGGAAGTGCTGTAGCTGCGACGGTTGTGACTGCGGCTCCGGCTGCGGCTGCGGCTGCGACTGAGCCAGGGGCATACGCCCAGCTTCGGCGGAAAACGTGTTTCCCCAACGTAAAACAAGCACATGATCCGGTGACCGGTGTGGCGTCGAGGTCGTTGGTCGGGCACAGCACCTTTCCGTACCCTCCGACAACTCGTCCTCTCCATAAGGCACTTCAGTGGACGTCACACCGACACCGGGACCCGGGCGTGTGCCCGGCGCCCGCCGCGGGACCGGACACACGGCTCCCCGCACCATCCGCACCAGGCTCCTGAGCATCCTCGTGCTCGCCCTCGCCGTGCCGCTCGCCCTGCTCGGCGCGGCCGCCGCCGAGCAGATCTCCGCCTACCGCAACGCGGCCGCCACCGCGGACAACGCCCGGCTGGAGATCACCCTCCAGGGACTCGTCCACGAACTGCAGAAGGAGCGCGGGCTGACCACCGGGTACGTCGGTGGCGTACGGGAGTTCGGCGCCAGGCTGCCCGCCCAGCGCAAGGCCACGGACGCCGCCCGTGCCCGGCTTCACAGGGCGCTCGTGGGCCGCGACGACGCGGCCGCCGCCTCCGTGCGCGAGTCCCTGGGGCGGCTCGGCGGGCTCGCCGGGATCCGCCGGCACGCCGGAGACGGCACCGGCGCGGTCAAGGACACCTTCGACTACTTCACCACCACCATCACCGGCCTCGACCGGCTCGGGCTCGGCCTCGACGATGTGCACGACGGCCGGCTGCGCGCCGCCTACCACGCGCTTCACGTCCTCGGTAACGTCAAGGAGTTCACCGGCGAGGAACGCGCCATCGTGCTCGGCTCGGTGCGCTCGGGGCGGTTCCGCGCCGACGACTACGGCCGCTTCCTGCAGATCCGCGCCGGACGGCTCGCCGCACTGGAGAGCTTCCCGCGCTCGGCCACCCGCGCCCAGGAGCGGCGCCTCGACGCGGCGCTCACCACACCCGACGCCGGGCGAGCCCTCGCGTACGAGGGCGTCGCGGTGCGCGGCGGCGGCCGGCTCGGCTCGCGCGGCATCCCGCCGATGTCCTGGTGGGAGTCCATGACCTCCACCATCAACGGTCTGCGTGACGTGCAGACCTCGCTCGGCAGGGACGTCGAGCACCGCGCTGCCGGGCTGGAGAGTGCCGCCCGGCGCGATCTGCTGCTGTTCGTGCTGTTCGCGCTCGGGACCGTCGCCGCGCTCGGTCACCTCACCCTCGACTGCGTACGGTCCGTCTCCACGCCGCTCGCCGTACTCGCCCAGCAGGCCAGGGAGGTGGCCGGCGGGCGGCTGCCGCGGGCCGTCGCCTCCGTGCGGAACGGCACCCCGGGCCGGAACCCGGGGCCGCCCGTGCCGCTCGCCGTGCCCGACCGGTCCGCTGCGGAAGTCCTCGACATCGCCGACGCGTTCGACCGGGTGCAGCGCGCCCTCTTCGACCTCGCCACCGAGCAGGCCGCGCGGCGCCGCGCCGAAAGGAGCAGCGGCGGGTCACCCGCACAACTGCTTCAGGTCGGTGATCGTCTTTAGCTTGCTGTCCTTGCGGGTGGCGAACTCCTGGCGTGAATGGCGCAGAAGTCCAGTAGAGCTACGGGTGGACGGCGCATGGTCTTGTGGGTCTCCTGAGCGACAGAAACGAAAGAACGCGAGGTGAGGGGAGCGCGAAGAGGGGAGGGGCGCGTGTGTGAAGGCGTGGGAATACGCGAAAGGCCCCGCTGATCAGGGGCGTGCAGCGGGTCGGCTCAACAGGAGGAGGACCACACGCGACCGAAGTCGATGTGGGAGCGGGTGACCAGCCGCTGCTGTCGATGCATGTGCCAAGTGGAACAGGCATCCGTTTCCGCGTCAACCGACTTGAGACGCACCGCTCACAGTATGGACAGCCTTGACAGCGAGGGGAAACGCCACCGTACTCTCGGTGGACGGTCCTGCTGAGGGGCTCGGCCGTACGGCGCCCACGCGGCGCCCCGTGTGAAGGCATCACCCGTGTTCGACTCGATGTCACGGAGCCTTCGCATGTCCTCCGACACCCTTGCCAAACCGGCCGCGGCGGCCGAAGAAGCCGCACCCCCGCGCGACGAGACGTTCCAGTCGAACGCCGTCGGTGACTGCTTCACCTGGACCGCGCGAGCAGGAGCCGTCCGATGAGGCCCTCCCTGGTGATCGTCGGGGTCGGACCGCGGGGGACCGGCCTCCTGGAGCGGATAGCCGCCAACGCGCCCAATCTGTACGCCGCTTCGGAGCTGGATGTGCACCTGGTGGACCCGTATCCGCCGGGCGGCGGACGCATCTGGCGCGAGGCGCAGTCGCCGCTGCTGTGGATGAACTCGCACGCCGAGGACGTCACCATGTTCACCGACGAGACGGTGACCATGGAGGGCCCCGTGCGTGAGGGCCCGACCCTGCACGAATGGGCGGGCGTCGACGGGCGCCTCTTCGCCGACCGGCAGCGGCAGGGCGCGTACATGCGCTGGGTCTACGAGCAGACGGTCGCCGCACTGCCGGCGGGCATCCGCGTCCACCACCACCCCCACCTCGCCGTGCGGGTCGACGGCCCGCGTGACGGCCGGCAGCGGGTCTGGCTGGAGGGGCGCACCGAGCCGCTCCTCGCCGACCTCGTCGTCCTCACGATCGGCCATCTCGACGCCGAACTCGACGAGGAGCAGGGTGCGTTGGCGTCGTACGCGCGCACCCACGGCCTGGTCCACCTGCCGCCCGACTTCACGGCGGACAGCGATCTGTCCTCGCTGAAGGCCGGCGAACCGGTCCTCGTGCGCGGCTTCGGGCTCGCCTTCGTCGACCTCATGGTGCTGCTGACCGAGGGGCGCGGCGGACGCCACGAGGGCGACACGTACCTTCCTTCCGGACGCGAACCGGTACTCCACGTCGGTTCCCGGCGCGGCGTCCCGTACCACTCGAAGATCGGCTACGACTGGACGGGCGAGAGGCCGCCGCTGCCTCGGTTCTTCGGTCCTGCCGAGGTCGACTCCCTGCTCGCGCGCCCGGACGGCTTCGACTTCCGGCGGGACGTATGGCCGCTGATCGAGAAGGAGCTGGGCTTCGCCCACTACCACCGGCTGTTCACCGCCCATCCCGAACGCACCACCGTCGCCTGGGCGGACTTCGAGGAGAAGTACGCCGTCGCCGACGCGGTGTCGCTGCCCGCACTGGTGGCCGCCGCCGTACCGGACCCCGCCGACCGGCTGGACCTCAGCGCGCTCGACCATCCGCTGGACAGCGTGCGCCACCCGTCGTACGACGAACTCCAGGACGGCCTGCGCGCCTACATCGAGGCGGACCTGGCACGACGTCATGAGCCGGCCCACAGTCCGGACCTGGCGGTCTTCCTCGGACTGCTCTCCGTTTACGGGCAACTGGTGCGGCTCGGGGACATCGGGTCCTGGTGGCACGGTTTCTTCAGCTATCTGGCGTCCGGTCCGCCCGGACCGCGACTGCGGCAGATGCTCGCGCTGTCCCGCGCGGGCGTGCTGAAGTTCCTCGGCGCCGACATGACCGTCACCGCCGAGGACGGGGTGTTCCGGGCGACGAGCGCCACCGTGCCCGGCGCGCACGTCGAGGCCCGCGCGCTCGTCGAGGCGCGGCTGCCGAACCCCACGGTCGAGCGCACCCGGGACCGGCTGCTGCGCGAGCTGTACGCCGAGGGTGCCGCCGCCACCGCCGAGGGGCTGCTCGCCGTGGATCCCGCCGACGGACGGGTCCTGGACCGCTCCGGCTCGCCGCATCCGCGGCGCTTCGCGCTCGGTCCGCACACCGATGCCCGGGGTTCCGGCGCGTTCACCCGGCCCCGCACGGGCGGACCGGCGTTCCGGCAGAACGACGCGGCGGCGCGGGCCGTGCTCGCGTTCCTGCGCGACCTGTCCGGTCATGCCGCGGCCTGACCACGACCGCACCCCGGCCCTCCCGCACTCCCGGCGTTCTTCCTCGCCAAGGTGCTGTGACCTCCGGTCCGTCAGAGAAAGGTTCCCTCCTATGACCTCATCGAACGGCCGGGGGCTGTTGCACCTGGCCGCCGCCGTCGATCAGCGGGCGGCCTACGACGCCGGCTCCTACGTGGAGCTGGCGCGGCTCGCGGAGCGCGGTGCGCTCGACTTCGTGACCCTCGGCGACAGCTTCGCGCGGCCCGGCCCCGACGCGCTTGCCGTGCTGACGCACGTAGCGCCCGCCACCGGCCGCATCGGCCTGGTGCCGACCGTGACCACGACCCACACCGAGCCGTTCCACGTCCAGGCGGCCGTCGCGACCCTCGACTGGGTCAGCGGCGGCCGGGCCGGCTGGCAGCTCGATGTGTCGACGACCGAGGGCGAGGCCCGGCTCTTCGGCCGCCGCCATGCCGCGCCCCTCGACGCGCTGTGGCAGGAGGCCGGTGAGGTCGCCGACGTCGCCGCGCGACTCTGGGACAGCTGGGAGGACGATGCCGAGATACGTGACGTGGCGACCGGCCGTTTCATCGACCGGGACAAGCTGCACCACGTCGAGTTCGAGGGCAGCGCCTTCTCCGTGAAGGGCCCGTCGACCGTGCCCAGGCCCCCGCAGGGCCACCCCGTCCGCGTCGTCGACGCCACCGAGGGGCCCGCTCGCAGGACCGCCGCCCGTCACGCCGACGTGGCGCTCGTCCGCGTAGTGAGTCCCGCGCAGGCCGCCCCCCTACGGGACGAACTGCGGGAGGTGGCACGGGAGTCCGGTCGCTCACCCGAGTCCCTGCGCGTGCTGGCGAGCCTGCTCGTCGACCTCGGCGACGGTGAGCACGCGGCCGAGCCCGGCCACGGCGGGGGCGGACCCCGGCCCACCGCGCACGGCCCGCTCTACCGGGGCGGCCCCGTCGATCTGGCCGAGCTGATCGCGACCTGGCACCAGGCCGGCGCCGTCGACGGCTTCCACCTCACACCCGTCGAGCCGCGCCGTGACCTGGAGCGGCTCGTCAACGGCACCGTCGCGCTGCTCCAGCACCGCGGCCTGTTCCGCACCTTCTACCCGGGCAGCAGGCTCAGGGAGCACCTGGGTCTCGCCCGTCCCGCCCACCGGTACGCCGTGACAGGGGGAGCGTCATGACCGTACGGCCCCGCAGGTCCCGCACCAAACAGATCCACCTGGCCGCGCACTTCCCCGGCGCCGACAACACCACCGTCTGGGCCGATCCGCGGTCGAAGTCGCAGATCGAGTTCTCCTCCTTCGAGCACCTCGCGCACACCGCCGAACGCGGTCTGTTCGACTTCTTCTTCCTCACCGAGGGACTGCGGCTGCGCGAGCACAAGGGCCGTATCCACGACCTGGACGCGGTCGGCCGGCCAGAGTCGATCACCGTGCTCAACGGGCTCGCGGCGGTCACCGAACGGCTGGGGCTCGCCGCCACGGTCAACACCACCTTCAATGAGCCGTACGAACTCGCCCGCAGGCTCGCCACGCTCGACCACCTCAGCGGCGGCCGGGCCGCGTGGAACGTGGTGACCTCGTGCGGCGCCTTCACCGGTGAGAACTTCCGGCGCGGCGGCTTCCTGGACCGCGCCGACCGATACATACGCGGGGCCGAATTCGTACAGACTGCCCGGGAACTGTGGGACTCCTGGACCCCGGACGGCGTGTCGCGGCCGTTCGCGCACCGAGGGCGCCACTTCGACATCGCGGGTGAGTTCACCCTGCCGCGCTCGCCGCAGGGGCACCCGGTCGTCATCCAGGCGGGGGACTCGGACGAGGGCCGCGAGTTCGCCGCGTCCACGGCCGACGTGATGTTCACGCGGCACGGCACCCTGGAGACGGGCCGCGCCTTCTACGCCGACGTCAAGCGGCGGCTCGCCGCCTACGGGCGGGCCCCCGAGGACCTGAAGATCATGCCTGGGGTCGCGGTCGTGCTCGGCGACACGGCGGCCGAGGCCCAGGAGAGGGCCGCCGAGATCCAGCGACAGCAGATCTCCCCGCAGACCGCCATCCTGACGCTGGAGCAGATCTGGGGCGTGGACCTCTCCGCCTACGACCCCGACGGACCCCTTCCCGAGATCGACCCGGTGCCGGACTCGCGGATCACGCAGAGGCGGACCCGGCCCGGCGACCCCGTCGCCCTCGCCGGGAAGTGGCGGGCCCTGTCCCGCGAGAAGGGGCTGTCCATCCGGCAGACCGTCATCGAGGCGAGCGGACGGCAGTCCTTCATCGGCACCCCCGAGGCCGTCGCCGCGGAGATCGACGAGTTCGTCCAGACGGACGCCGCCGACGGGTTCATTCTCGTCCCCCATCTCACCCCGGGCGGACTCGACGAGTTCGTGGACCGGGTGGTGCCGCTGCTTCAGGAGCGGGGCGCCTTCCGCACGGAATACACGGGAACCACACTTCGCTCACACCTCGGGTTGCCTGACCCGGTATGGAAGGGTTGATCACATGACGACGGACGCATCCGACGAGTGGAAGCAGTGGCACGAGCGCCGCACCGAGCAGGTGTCGGAGCCCTACGGGCCGCTCGCGCTGAACGGCACCTACTGGCTGGAGGACTATCCGGAGGGGCTACTTCCGGACATCCCCGGGCGCTGGACGACCGACGGCGACGCGGTGGTGCTGACGGCAGCGGAGGACGACGGCCTGACCGTCGACTCCAAGCCCTTCACCGGCGAGATCCGCCTCGACGCCGATCCCGGAGCGGTGGCCGACGCCCGCGTCGCCGCCGGCGAGCGCCGTCTGGTCGTCCTCGTCCGCGAGGGCGCCTGGGGTGTGCGCGACTACGACCCCGCGGCGCAGGCACGCCAGGCCTTCAAGGGCATCGACGCCACGCCCCACGATCCGCGCTGGTCGGTCGAGGGCCACTTCACCCCGTACGGCGAGAGCCGCACCGTACGCGTGGAGAACGCCGACGGACGCCACCGGGGCCTCGGACTCGGCGGTGTGCTGGCCTTCACGCTCGACGGGCAGGACCTCACCCTCCAGGTGTCGGTCCAGGAGGACGGCTCGCTGTGGGCCGTCTTCGCCGACGCCACCAGCGGGGACAGCAGTTACCACTTCCGGTTCCTGCGGCCGCCCGCGCCCGACGCCGACGGCCGTACGACGGTGGACTTCAACCGCGCGCTGCTCCCGCCGTGCGCCTTCGCGGACCACTTCATCTGCCCCTTCCCGCCGCCGGGCAACACCCTGCACGCCGCGATCGAGGCGGGGGAGCGCACCCTTTTGTAGGGGGTTCGGTCAACTCCTTGGGAAAGTCGGCAAGTTGAACGCTGCACGGCCGAAAGGCGCCCTTGCGTCGGTCGGTCGTGCCGCCGAATACTCCCCCACAGCGCTTGTCAGGGGCACGGCTTGTCCGGAATCCGGGCAAGCCGCCCTTGGCTGCGCCTCACGGGCCCCCTCCCCACGTGGGCCCCCGACTTCCCTTGGAGGGAACGAAAAGTGAGGATCAAGCGCACCACCCCCACGCGCGGTATCGAGAGACGGACCCGGCTGATCGCCGTGGCCACCGGATTCGTGGCCGCGGCCGCGTTCGCCGTCCCCACCGCGAGCGCGAGCGACGCGCAGACCTTCAGCGCGAACCAGCTCACCAAGGCGAGCGACTCGGTGCTCAAGTCCGATGTCGCGGGCACCGCCTGGGCCGTCGACCCCAAGACGAACCGCGTCGTCGTCACCGTCGACAGCACGGTCTCCAAGGCCGAGATCGCCAAGATCAAGAAGGAGGCGGGCGGCAACGCCGGCGCCCTCACGATCAAGCACACGCCGGGCAAGTTCAACAAGCTGATCACCGGCGGCGACGCCATCTACGGCGGTTCCTACCGCTGCTCGCTCGGCTTCAACGTGCACAGCGGGAGCACCTACTACTTCCTGACCGCCGGCCACTGCGGTGAGGTCGCCTCCACCTGGTACTCCAACTCCGGCCACACCACGACGCTGGGCACGAACGTCAGCTACAGCTTCCCGGGCAACGACTACGCGCTGGTGCGTTACACCAACTCCTCGATCGCGCACCCGAGCACGGTCGGCAGCCAGACCATCAGCAGCGCGGCCACCCCGAGCGTGGGTACGACCGTCTACCGGCGCGGCTCCACCACCGGCACCCACAGCGGCCGGGTCACCGCCCTGAACGCCACCGTCAACTACGGCAGCGGTGACATCGTCTACGGCCTCATCCAGACCACGGTCTGCGCCGAGGGCGGCGACAGCGGCGGTCCGCTCTACGCGGGAAGCGTGGCCTACGGTCTGACCTCCGGCGGCAGCGGCAACTGCACCTCCGGCGGCACGACCTTCTTCCAGCCGGTCACCGAGGCGCTCAGCGCCTACGGCGTGAGCGTGGGCTGACTCCCACCGGCCCCCGCACCGCAGCCAGCGGCAGGCGAGCCCCCGTAACCCATGTGGTGTGCGGGGGCTCGCCCTTGTCCGCGTGGCGGGGCTCGCCGTCCCCGTCTTGGAGCCGGAGCCCGAGGGGGCGAAATCCGGACAGGACAAGACCTCGCGAGCCGCACAGGGATAACCCTAGCCCGGCATTTGCACTGGGAATCGAAGCGGGGGCGACCAGGGGGCGGTCATGGCATAGAGGGCGCACGCCAGTTGGCGTTCGCGCGTCCTGAAGTCGACCTTGTGCGCTCCCTGTGGGCGTCGGAATAGTGGGCGCCGCACGGTGGGTGCGGGCGTGGTCGTCCGGTGTGTCACCTCCGTGTCCGTACGCCTTCCGGTCGCGACGGTCCCCACAACCGCCGCGGCCGACCCCCCACAGGAGGACGTGAGTTGAAGCACCGACGCATACCCAAGCGGCGGGCCGCCGTGGCCGGCGCGGGTGTCGCCGCGCTGATTGTCGCGGGCGTCACATTCCAGAATGCGAACGCGAGCGAGACCCGGAGGGCCGATGTGCCCCACACTCTCTCGCTCGCCTCGGCCGGAAAGCTCGCCTCGACGCTCGGCAAGGACCTGGGCGCCGACGCGGCCGGAACGTATTACGACGCGAAGACCAAGCACCTCGTCGTCAACGTGCTCGACGAGGCGGCCGCGAAGACCGTCCGGGCGGCGGGCGCCAGAGCGAGAATCGTGCAGAACTCCCTGGCCGACCTGGCGAGCGCCCGCACGACACTCAAGAAGGACGCGACCATCCCCGGCACCTCGTGGACGACCGACCCCAGGACCGACAAGGTCGTCGTCACCGCCGACAGGACCGTCTCGAAGGCCGAGTGGTCGAGGCTCGGCGAGGTCGTCGCCGGGCTCGGCTCGAAAGCCGAACTGAAGCGTTCGAAGGGGGAGTTCAAGCCCCTCATCGCGGGCGGTGACGCCATCACCGGCTCCGGCGGGCGCTGCTCGCTCGGCTTCAACGTGGTCAAGGACGGACAGCCGTACTTCATCACCGCCGGACACTGCACCGAGGCGATCTCCACCTGGTCGGACTCCAGCGGCAACGTGATAGGCCAGAACGAGGAGTCCCGCTTCCCGGGCACGGACTACGGCCTGGTCAAGTACACCGCCGACGTCGACCACCCGAGCGCCGTCGACCTCTACGACGGCTCCTCGCAAGCGATCACCAAGGCCGGCGACGCGACCGTCGGCGAGAAGGTGACCCGCAGCGGTTCGACGACCCAGGTCCACTCCGGCACGGTCACCGGTCTGGACGCCACGGTGAACTACTCGGAGGGCACGGTCAGCGGCCTCATCCAGACCGACGTGTGCGCCGAGCCCGGCGACAGCGGCGGTGCGCTCTTCGACGGCGACACCGCGATCGGCCTGACCTCGGGCGGCAGCGGCGACTGCAGCTCGGGCGGCGAGACGTTCTTCCAGCCGGTCACCGCGGCGCTCTCGGCCTTCGGCGCCCGGATCGGCTGACCTCCCGCCCGCCCGACGGAGTCCCGCCCCCAAGCGCGAGGGGGCGGGACTCTCTCCTGTTCAGCGAAGGCTCAGAGTGATCGCGGCCGCGACACCCCCCAGGACAAGGGCGAAGGCGGCTTCGGCCCAGCCGCCCGCGCCCCAGCGGAAGAACCGGTCGAAGGCGAGTCTGCCGGGACCGGTTGCGGCGATGCCGAGTGCGACGACGGCGATGCAGATGCTGTACTCCATGCCGCCCTCTGTCTCCCACAGGCCGTGGGCACTGGTGACGGTCACCATGGCGTTGATCATCACGCCGATGAGGGCGGCGGCCGCGAGCGGGGTGAGCAGTCCCATGGCGAGACCGAGTCCCCCGAGGAGCTCGGAGAGACCACCGATCGTGGCGAAGAGCTTTCCGGGGTGGTAGCCGAGGGCGGCGAATCCCTTGCCGGTATCCGTCAGGCCCTGCCCACCGAAGATCCCGAAGAGCTTCTGGGCTCCGTGCCCGGCCATCAGCAGTCCGACGGCCAGCCTGATGAGCAGGAGCCCCCAGTCGCGGGCGGACGACCACGGCTCAATGCTGTACCGCGCTGCCGGTTCCGAGGGAGCCGACGGCCGGTTCGTGCTGCGCTCAGCCATTTCATGCTCCGGGAGGGACGCCGGAACGGGCGCTGATCCCCGGCCTGCGCGGGCACCGGTTTCACCGGTCGGCGGTGACACCTGCGGTCGATGCAGGGCGGAGACCCACCCCTCTCGATAGTTCCGCACCACGAGTGGTCCCGCACTTCGACGCCTCGCGACCTTCGGGGTACCCGATGTTTATGCAGGTGGGGCGGGCTCCGGCGGATGTCGCACGTTAGTTCGAGAATTGGTCTATGGTGGGGGCGAGGGAGATGGGAACGGATGTTCGAGAGCCGCGTAGGAGGCTCAGGGCCATGGGAGGTGCGGGTGCCGGGTTTCACGCATCTGCACACCGTCTCAGGGTTCTCCCTGCGGTACGGCGCCTCGCACCCGGAGCGGCTGGCCGAGTGCGCCGGTGAGCTGGGCATGGACGCCCTCGCGCTCACCGACCGGGACACCCTCGCGGGCACGGTCCGGTTCGCCAGGGCGTGCGCGACGGCGGGCGTCCGGCCGCTGTTCGGGGCGGAACTCGCGGTGGAGGAGCCGGAGCGCGTGCGGCAGGAGCACCGCCGTGCCCCCGTGCGCGGCGGTGCCTTCATCGACGAGTCGACACCCCGCGCGACTTTCCTCGCCCGGGACGGCGCCCGCGGCTGGGCCGACCTGTGCCGGCTCGTCACCGCAGCCCACTCCTCCAAGCTCTCGCCTTCGCTCCGGCAGGAGGGACCCCGATCCGCAGGCACCCCGCTGCTGTCCTGGGCCGACAACCACGCCGACGGCCTGACCGTCCTCCTCGGCCCCGCCTCCGACGTGGGCCGCGCCCTCGCCGCGGGGCGCCCGGACCGCGCGGCCCGGCTCCTCGCACCCTGGCGGGAGGTCTACGGCGACGCCCTGCGCCTGGAGGCCGTCTGGCACGGCCACACGGGTACCGGCCCCGGCTCGCTGCGCCTGGCCGCCCGCACGGTGGGCTTCGCCGCCGAGCAGGGCATCCGTCCCGTGCTGAGCAACGCCGTCCGCTATGCCGACCCGGGCCTCGGCCCGGTCGCGGACGTCCTGGACGCCGCCCGTCGCCTGGTCCCCATCGACCCCACCAAGGAGCTGGACTCCGGCGAGGCCTGGCTCAAGGACGCGGGCGCCATGCTCAAGGTCGCCGAACGGGTCGTCGAGGCCGCGGGCTACCGCAGCGACACCGCCCGCCGCCTGCTGGAGCAGACACAGGCGACGGCCGCCGAGTGTCTCGTCGACCCCGAGGACGACCTCGGCATCGGCACCGTCCACTTCCCCGAGCCGCACCTCGTCGGCGCCGGCCACCGCACCGCCCAGCGTGCGCTCGCCTCCCGTGCGGCGGCGGGCATGGTGCTGCGCGGCTACGACACCCGGCGCGCCTACTGGGAGCGGATGCACGAGGAACTGGACATCATCGCCCACCACGGCTTCGCCTCGTACTTCCTCACCGTCACCCAGGTGGTCGACGACGTACGGAAGATGGGCATCCGGGTCGCCGCGCGCGGTTCCGGCGCGGGCTCCCTCGTCAACCACCTCCTCGGCATCGCGCACGCCGACCCGATCGAGCACGGGTTGCTGATGGAGCGCTTCCTGTCCAAGCGCCGGCTGGCCCTGCCCGACATCGACGTCGACGTGGAGTCCGCGCGCCGACTGGAGGTCTACCGCGCGATCATCGACCGGTTCGGCACCGAGCGGGTCGCGACGGTCGCGATGCCGGAGACGTACCGCGTCCGCCACGCGATCCGTGACGTGGGCGCCGCTCTGTCCATGGACCCGGCCGACATCGACCGCATCGCCAAGTCCTTTCCGCACATCCGCGCCCGCGACGCCCGTGCGGCCCTCGACGAACTGCCCGAACTCAAACCCCTGGCCGCGGAGCGGGAGAAGTACGGAAACTTCTGGGAGCTGGTCGAGGCCCTCGACGCGCTTCCGCGCGGGGTCGCCATGCATCCGTGCGGGGTCCTCCTTTCCGACGCCTCCCTCCTCGCCCGTACGCCGGTCATGCCGACCAGCGGCGAGGGCTTCCCCATGTCGCAGTTCGACAAGGACGACGTCGAGGAGCTCGGGCTGCTCAAGCTCGATGTGCTCGGGGTGCGGATGCAGTCCGCGATGGCGCACGCCGTCGCCGAGGTGGGGCGGGTGACGGGGGAGCGGATCGAGCTGGACTCCCTGGCCCCCGGCGACCCGGCGACGTACCACCTCATCCGCTCCACCGAGACGCTGGGCTGCTTCCAGATCGAGTCGCCGGGCCAGCGGGACCTGGTCGGGCGGCTCCAGCCCGCCACGTTCCACGACCTGGTCGTCGACATCTCACTCTTCCGTCCCGGCCCGGTCGCCGCCGACATGGTGCGGCCGTTCATCGAGGCACGGCACGGGCGGGCGCCGGTCCGCTATCCGCACCCCGACCTGGAGGAGCCGCTGAAGGAGACGTACGGCGTCGTCGTCTTTCACGAGCAGATCATCCACATCGTCGACATCATGACCGGCTGTGGTCGGGCCGAGGCGGACCAGGTGCGGCGCGGGCTGTCCGATCCTCAGGCGCAGGGGCGGATCCGGGTGTGGTTCGCGCAGCAGGCGGCGGCGAACGGATACGACGCGGAAACGATCCAGCGGACCTGGGAGATCGTCGAGGCCTTCGGTTCGTACGGCTTCTGCAAGGCGCACGCGGTCGCCTTCGCCGTGCCCACGTACCAGTCGGCGTGGCTGAAGGCCCATCACCCCGCCGCCTTCTACGCGGGGCTGCTCACGCACGACCCCGGGATGTACCCGAAGCGGCTGCTGCTGGCGGACGCGCGGCGCAGGGGTGTGCCGGTCCTGCCGTTGGACGTGAACAAGTCGGGGGTCGCACACCGTATCGAACTGGTGTCTGAATCGCGTGATTCCGTCGGGCGTTGGGGTCTGCGGCTCGCCCTCTGTGACGTGCACGGCATCAGCGAGGCCGAGGCCAAGCGGATCGAGACCGGGCAGCCGTACGCCTCGCTGCTCGACTTCTGGGAGCGGGCCCGGCCGAGCCGTCCCGTCGCCCAGCGGCTCGCCCAGGTCGGCGCGTTGGACGAGTTCGGCGCCAACCGCCGTGATCTCCAACTGCATCTGACGGAACTGCACCGGGGCGCCCGGGGCGCGGGCGGGGGCCAACTCCCGCTGGCCGGCGGGCGGAAGACGGCCCCGGCCGGACTGCCCGACCTCTCCCCGGCGGAGAAGCTCAGTGCCGAACTGGGCGTCCTGTCCATGGACGCCTCGCGCAACCTGATGGACGACTACCGCACGTTCCTCGACGAACTGGGCGTGGTCTCCGCGCGCCGGCTGCGCTCGGCGCGGCACGGCGAGACGGTGCTGGTCGCGGGCGCCAAGGCGGCCACCCAGACCCCGCCCATCCGCTCCGGCAAGCGGGTCATCTTCACCACCCTGGACGACGGCACGGGCCTGGTCGACCTCGCCTTCTTCGACGACTCCCACGACACCTGCGCCCACACCGTCTTCCACTCCTGGCTGCTGCTGGTGCGCGGGGTGGTGCAGCGCCGCGGACCGCGCAGCCTCAGCGTGGTGGGCGCCGCCGCCTGGAACCTCGCCGAACTCGTCGAACTGCGCGCCGGGGGCGGCCTCGACGAGGTGGCGACGCGGCTGGCGGAACCCGGACCGCGGCAGCCGGACGGCGGCGGGGGCGGCAGCGGCGGGGACGGCGACGCGGCGAAGGGCCGCCGTATCCACATGCCCACCGGGTACGAGATGAACCCCTGGGCCGATCTGCGTCCCGCGGGCGAAGGCCCTGCGGGTGGAAAGAAGTTGTGGCACCAGAGTCCGGGGAGTGCGGGATGACCATCCTCTGCGTACGTTTCCAGCTGCCTGAGATGTACGAGGCGGCCCTGCCGGGGCTGCTCGGACTCCTGGAGGAGTTCACACCCGTCGTCGAGGCGCTGCCACCCGACGGGGCACTGGCCGATCTGCGGGGCGCCGAGCGGTACTTCGGGCGGGATGCCGTCGAACTGGCCACGCTGATCCGCGTACGGGCCCTCGCGCACCATGGAGTCGACTGCGCGATCGGGGCCGGACCCGGGCCGATGCTGGCCCGCATGGCCCTGCGGGAGGCGAGGCCCGGGGCGGTCCGCGTGGTGCCCGACGACCCGGCCGCCATCGCGGGGTTCCTCGCCGACCGGCCGGTCAGGGCGCTGCCCGGGGTCGGCGGTGTCACCGCCCGCACCCTGTGCGAGTACGGGCTCGACACCGTCGACAAGGTCGCCGCCGCGCCGCTGTCGACGGTGCAGCGGCTCGTCGGCGCCCGGGCCGGCCGTGAACTGCACGAGAAGGCGAACGGCGTCGACCGCGGACGGGTCGTGCCCAACGCCGTCTCCCGCTCCCTGGCCACCGAACGCCCCTTCACCCGCGACGAGTTGGACCCGCACCGGCACCGCCGCGCCCTGCTCTCGGCCGCCGGGGAACTGGGCGCCCGGCTGCGCGCCCTGGACAAGGTCTGCGGCACGCTGACCCTCACCGTGCGCTACGCCGACCGCTCCTCGACGACCCGCAGCCGGACCCTCGCCGAGCCGACCGCGCACTCGGCGGCGCTCACCGCGGAGGCGTACCGCATGTACGAGGCGCTGGGACTGCAGCGCGCCCGAGTGCGTGCGATCGCGCTGCGCGCCGAAGGGCTGAGCTCCGCCGAGCATGCGGCCCACCAGCTCACCTTCGACCCGGTGGACGAGAAGGTCCGCCGGATCGAGGAGGTCGCGGACCGCGCGCGGGCGAAGTTCGGGCCGCGGGCGGTGATGCCGGGGTCACTGGCCGCATAACTCTTCTCGCAGGTCAGTTGGCCCACGGGGGAGTGATGCGGGTCCCGTCGGCCAGCTCCGCCTCAAGGCCGATGGACGTGGTCACCCAGGAGACGGCGACCTCGCTCGTCGGGTTCTCGACGGCGAGGGTCGCGCCGGGATTGATGATCACCGTGTCGCCCGCGGTGATCCGCTCGGTGCGGCCGTCGAGCGTGATCAGCAGTTCGCCGCTGAGCAGATGGAAGATCTCCTCCCGGTTGACGGTGTGGGCGGGCGCCTTGGTCCCCGCGGGGATCTCGCCGCGCCAGGCGCACAGCTCCTTGCTGCCGGTGCGGGGGGTGGCATGGGAGACGAAGCGGGCGCCGTGGATTTCGTGGGTCACGGCTTCGGACGGACGGATGACAGGCATGGGTGGCTCCCCGTGATCGCAATGGTCAAGCTACTTGACTATCCCTGCGGACTTTATGGTCAAGCCGCTTGACCATCTTGTCAAGGGTGTTTCAATTCCCTCGTGCAGAACTCCGAGGCCATCGCCCTGTCCGCCGCCCTGCTCGCCGTCGCGGGCGAGCTGACGCAACGCATCCATGACGGCGTCGTCGCGCGCGGCTTCGAGGGGTCGCGGCCCGCCCATGGCTTCGCGTTCGCCCGGCTCGCCCCGCACGGTGCGACCGTCACCGAGCTGGCCGCCCACCTCGGGGTCACCAAGCAGGCGGCCAGTCAGCTCGTCGACGAGATCGTGCGCAAGGGCTACGCCGAGCGGCGGCCGCACCCGGAGGACGCGCGCGCTCGGCTGGTCGTGCTGACCGAGCGCGGCTGGGCCTGTACCCGGGCGGCGGAGGAGGCCGCGGCGGAGGCCGTGCGGCCGTGGGCGGAGCTGCTCGGGGAGGCCGAAATGCGCACCCTGCAGCGTCAATTGCTGCGTATCGCACCCCATGGGCCGATCAAACCCGCATGGTGATGAGTCATCACATGCGCTCGGCCCATTACCAGGAATAGCGGCCGCTGTTGGCTATCACTGGAAGTTTTTACTGACGCGTAACTTCACAGGTGTCCTACTCGTTCGTAACTTGACGAGTGAACAGCATCCTCGTGATCCGGATCACAGGGCGCAAGGTCGTCGCACCTCCCTGAGCCGCAAGGAGATCACACGATGCTGCCCTGGAAACGAGCCCTCGGACCACTGGCCGCGCTGCTGCTGACCACCGCGATCGCCGTCGTTCCGGCCGCCACCGCCGAGGCCGCCGCGCCGAGCAGAGGCTGGAACGACTACTCCTGCAAGCCCTCCGCCGCCCATCCCCGCCCCGTCGTCCTCGTGCACGGCACCTTGGCCAACTCCGTCGACAACTGGCTGGCCCTCGCGCCCTACCTGGAGGACCGCGGTTACTGCGTCTTCTCGCTCGACTACGGCCAACTGCCGGGCGTGCCCGTCTTCTACGGCCTCGGCCCCATCGACAAGTCCGCCGAGCAACTGGCGGCCTTCGTCGACAAGGTGCTGGCCGCGACCGGCGCCGCCAAGGCCGACCTCGTCGGCCACTCGCAGGGCGGCATGATGCCCCGCTACTACCTCAGGTTCCTCGGTGGCGCCGCCAAGGTGAACGCCCTCGTGGGTATCGCGCCCGACAACCACGGCACCACCCTGAGCGGGCTCACCAACCTGCTGCCGTACTTCCCCGGCGCCGAGGACCTGATCTCCGCCGCCACCCCCGGCCTCGCCGACCAGATCGCCGGCTCCGACTTCCTCACCAAACTCAACGAGGGCGGCGACACGGTACCCGGCGTCCACTACACGGTCATCGCCACCAAGTACGACGAGGTGGTCACGCCGTACCGCACCCAGTACCTGAGCGGCTCCGACGTGAAGAACGTGCTGCTCCAGGACCTGTGCCCGCTCGACCTGTCCGAGCACGCCTTCATCGGGCTGACCGACCGGATCGCCTTCCATGAGGTGGCCAACGCTCTCGACCCGGCCCATGCCACCGCCACCACCTGCGCGTCGGCGCTCAGCTGACGCATGATTCGGGGCCTGTCCGGCCTGAGCCGCCGGACAGGCCCCGCGTTCCGTGGCCGCCTCAGCGGCTCTGCCGTCCCCCGCTCACCGCCCGTCGGCGGACCGACGCGAACAGGGTTGCCGCGCCGAGGGCCAGGGCGCTCGCACCGCCGATCGCGAAATACGGGGTGCTGCCGTCGCCGCCGGTCTCGGCCAGGCTCTCGGACGCGCCGGCCGCCTCCGGCTCGTTGGCCGGAGTGGACGCCGCACCGTCGTCCGTGGCAGCGGCCGGCTCCGCCGACGTACGGGCGTCGGCGTCACCGTGACCGTGGTGCTCGACGGTCGACCTGTCGGCACCGTCTGAACTCGTCGCTGTTCGCGCCGCACAGCTTGCCGTCCGGGATCAGCGCCTGGTGCCGCCCGTTCGCGTCACCGATCCGTATGCCGTTCCAGTCGTAGAGCGCCTGCGTGCCGCCCGCCGCGACCGCCGCCTTGCACGCGGCCGACTTCGGACTCTCGGGACCCTCCGCGTAGCACTGCGAGACCCGGCTGACCGGGCTGCCCATCGATCCGTGCGCGGCCGCGGGCACGGCGGCGAGGCCGGTGAGGGCGAGCGGTGCGACGCCGACGGCGGCGAGAACGGCGGCTCTGCGGCGTACGGGCACGGGGGAACTCCTCGGAACGGTCCTGGGGCCGGATCCCATGGGGGCGATCAGCAAGCTAGCCCCAAGAAACCGTGAAATCGCCTGCTCGGGGCGGGTGAGGGAGATCCTTATGGCGCCGTTAAGGGAGTGCTGAGGCTGCGATCAGGTAAGTACCGTGCCCCTATGACAGACGCCATCACAGACGCCATGACAGCCGAGGGGATCAGGCCGGCGGTCGCCGCCGACCTACCGGCCGTGCGGGCCGTGACCGACGCCGCGTACCGCCACTACATCGAGCGCATCGGAGTGGTGCCGCAGCCCATGGAGGCGGACCATGCGGCGAATGTGGCCGCGGGGAGGGTGTTCGTGACGGGGGAGCCCGTGAGCGGTCTCGTGGTCGTGGAGGCCTGCGAGGACCATCTCTTCCTCGACAGCATCGCCGTGCACCCCGACGCTCAGGGTGAGGGCGTGGGACGGCGGCTGCTCGCCTTCGTGGACGCATACGCACGTGCGCTCGGGCTGTTCGAGGTCAGGCTCTATACGAACGCGATGATGTGGGAGAACCAGAAGATCTACCCGAAGTACGGGTACGAGGTCGTGGAGCGCCGCGTCGACGGACCGTACGACCGCTTCCACTACCGCAAGCGGCTGGACTGAGCCGGCCGGACCCGGGGCGGGGCAGGGCGCGGCGGGACCGGCCGGCTCAGCCGTCGGGCCACCAGATGCGTGCGATGTCCTTTCGCACCTCGGGGCGCTCGACGGGGCGCTCGTCGGTTTCGTCCCGCACCCGGCGGGAGTCGGTCCGCTTCAGGGGCTTGTGCACGGTCACTCGGCGCATGGCTGCCTCCTTGTGCCTACCGGGTTCCGCTTTTGAGCGGAGGTAGACCCTTTCGGTGAGGGTTCCTCATCGGTCGCGGTCTGTCTGTGGTGGCTGTCACGATTCGACTGTCAGTGGCGGCTGTCACCCTGGCGGCATGACCAGGTACATGACCAGGTATGTGAACAGGAACATGGCCAAGAACGAGGGAGTCGAAACCTCGGCGGCCGCATATGCCGATGTGGATTGGGACGCCGAGGCCCCCACCTTCGACGACGAGCCGGACCACGGACTGCGCGACCCCCTGGTGCGCGAGGCATGGGCCGCCCGGCTGGAGGCGTGGCTGCCGCGAGGGTCCGGTGACGTCCTGGACCTGGGCTGCGGCACGGGCAGTCTGTCGCTCCTCGCCGCCGAGCGGGGGCACCGGGTGACGGGGGTGGACCGGTCACCGGCCATGGTCACCCTCGCTCGCACCAAGCTCGCCGGCCATGACGCGGTGTTCCTCGTCGGTGACGCCGCGGCACCGCCGGTCGGCGAGCAGCTCTTCGACGTGGTCCTCGTCCGCCATGTGCTGTGGACCCTGCCGGATCCCGGCCGTGTGCTTCGGCACTGGCGGGAGCTGCTGCGCCCGGGCGGACGTCTGGTGCTGGTCGAGGGCGTGTGGGGGACGGTGAGCCCGGTCGGCATCCCCGCCGGCCGGCTGACCGCCCTCCTCGCACCCCTCGCCCGGGAGGTACGCCTCGAGCGGCTGTCGGACGACGCCCGGCTGTGGGGGAAGGACGTGGCCGACGAGCGGTATGCGGTGGTGGCGATGACCTGACCGCCGTTCGGCTCAGACCAGCAGCGCCTCGAACTCCTCTCCCTCGCGGGCGAGGAGTTCGAGGGCGTCCAAGGCGCGTACGGCGGCCTCGGCGGCTTCAGGGTCCCTCGTCGCGAGCCCGCTCGCCGCGAACTCGTCCTCGTCGAGGCGCAGTACGGTCGTGCCGCCCGCGGAGCGCCACAGGTCCAGATCGAGGTCCTCGACGACCAGCTCCGTGCCGGTCAGCGTGGCCGGGCGGGTGATGTCGCAGTACCAGCCCTTGAGGGCACCCGTGGCGTCGCGGACCTCCTTCACGGAGTACCAGCGGTCGCGCCAGTAGTACTCCGTGAAGACGTCGCCCGGCTCGAAGCGGACGAAGCCGAAGTCGCGGACTCCGTCACCGGCCCAGGGGGCGCGTACGGCGATCCGGGTGCCGTCGTCGTGGAGCAGCTCGGCGGGGTAACGGATCTTCGTCCGGCCCGCCTTGACCAGGACGACGTCCAACCGGTCCCTCGCCTCAACCGAGTTCGCGGACATAGTGCACCTCCGTCGCGCAGATCTCGTAGCCGAACCACTTGTTGATCGCGATCATCGGGTCGTTGCCGGCGTCGTTGCCCGTGATCGCCTCCGTGTACCCGGCGGTGCGGGCGCGATGCAGGGAGTGGTTCTTGGCGAGCTTGGCGAGGCCGCGGCCGCGGAAGGCGCGGGCGGTGCCGGTCATCGCGGTGCCGTAGCGGGTGCCGCCGTCGGTGCGGGCCGCGCTGAAGGCGGCGGGGCGGCCGTCGACCAGCGCCACCGAGGTCAGCTCGTGGCTGAGCAGCGGGTGCCGCCAGGTCTCCTCCAGCCAGGCCTCGTAGTCGGTGATCTCGATGTCGATCTCGCCCGGCTCGTCCGACGTCGTCTCCGCGTGCAGCTCGAACAGGGGGCGCGGGTCGTCGGCGAAGTCCGCGCCCGTACGCAGTTCGACGCCCGGCGGCGGGTCCTGGAGCGGCGGCAGCGCGCCCTGGGCCAGGTCCAGGCGGAGGAAGTGCGCGGAGCGGCCCTTGCGGTAGCCGTGCCGCTCGGCGAAGGCGTGGTTGCCCGGCTCGTCCAGCACCCAGCTGAGGAGCCTGGTCGCGCCCACGGCGGTCAGATGCTCCTCGGCGGCTCGGACGAGGAGCGATCCGGCGCCGCGGCGGGTGTGCTCGGGGTGCACGTACACGTTGACGTGGCCCTGCCCGGGCTCCGCGCTCTCGTGGGCGAGGCTGACCCCGGCCGTGCCGATGATCTCGCCGTCCTCCTCCGCGACCAGCGGCCGGAAGTGGGCGTCGGGGTGCGCGTGGGCGGCGTCGTAGGCGACGGACTCCGGGGTGAACAGGATGAAGGGCAGGGCCAGCTGCCGGACCCGGGTGAAGCCCTCGGTGTCCGCTCGCATGTCGGGGCGGAGGTCACGCACGATCACTGTCATGAGGGCGCACGGTACGCGGAACAGGCGCGGGGGGCCTCTCAATTTCCGTGGGTGCGGGACAATCTCCAGGTGACCTTGAAGATCCACATCGACGAGAACGCACCACCGTACGAGCAGGTACGGGTGCAGATCTCCGAGCAGGCCCGTTCGGGGGTGCTGCCGGTGGGGTACCGGCTGCCGACCGTGCGGGGACTGGCCGAGTCCCTCGGTCTCGCGGCCAACACTGTCGCCAAGGCGTACAAGGCGCTGGAGGCGGACGGGGTGATCGAGACGCGGGGGCGCAACGGAACTTTCGTCGCCGCCGCGGGCTCGGCCGCGGAGCGTGAGGCTGCGGCCGCGGCTGCCGCCTATGCCCAGCGGGTCCGGCGGCTCGGGCTGACCGAGGACGCGGCGTTGGCCGCCGTGCGGGATGCCCTGCGGGCGGCTTATGGGGACTGAGCGGTGCGGTCGGCGGTCCGCGGGGTCGTGACGCGGGGCTGGGCTGAGTTCGGCACCGCCGGAACCGCCGTCGTGGCGGAGCGCCGTTGCGGCGGGATTTCACGGAACAAGGCGATCAACGTGCCGTGCCCGCGGGCGCCGTCGGCAGACGTTGCGGCGTACGCGTCACCCGTAGCCCCGCCGTCGCCGCCGCCCGGGCGAATGCCATCGCGTCCAGGACCGCCGCCGCGTGCGGGTCGTTGTTGAAGTAGGCGTGGACGTCCCGGTGGTCCGGCCAGGCCTCCGCGATGCGGTGGACCCAGGACGTCAGGGACCGGCGGCCATAGCGCGGCCACGGCTGGGCGCGGCCCGCGTGGAAGCGGACGTAGCCCCAGTCGGTGGTCCGCCACAGCGGGGTGACCGGACGGGCCAGGACGTCGGCCCAGCACAGCGCCGCGCCCCGGGCCCGCAGTACCTCGCGCACCTGAGGCGTCCACCACGACTCGTGGCGCGGTTCGACCGCGACCCGGGTGCCGGACGGGAAGCAGGCCAGGCAGTCGTCCAGGAGGGCCGCGTCGACGCGCAGGGTGGGCGGGAGCTGGAGGAGGACCGGGCCGAGCCGGTCGCCGAGGCCGGCCGCGTGGCTCATCAGACGGTGCACCGGCTCCTCGGGCTCCCGCAGGCGTTTGATGTGCGTCAGGTAGCGGCTCGCCTTCACGGCGACCACGAAGTCCTCCGGCACCCGCTCGCGCCAGCTCTCGAACGTCTCCCTGGACGGCAGCCGGTAGAAGGCGTTGTTGATCTCGACCGTGGCGAACCGCGTCGCGTACTCCTCCAGCCACAGCCGCATGGGCACGTCGGCCGGGTACAGGACGTCGCGCCAGTCCCGGTACTGCCACCCCGACGTGCCGACGAACAGGGTCATACATCCATCAAAGCACCGGCCGGGGTCCGCGACAGGTGGAACTACAGGTACAGCCCCGCGTCCGCTTGCGCCCGCTGGTCGGGCACCGACGCCGGTGAGGTCCCCCGGCGCAGCGCGTACAGCTCGGCCAGGGTCGCCCCGTCGCGGCCCACGCCCTCCTCGCGGCCCAGCCAGGTCACCGCCTCCGGGCGGGTCAGCGGGCCGACCTCGATACGGGCCAGACAGCGGCCGGGGCGGACGACCGCCGGGTGCAGGCGCTCCAGGTCCTCGTTCGTGGTGACGCCCACCAGCACGTTCCTGCCCTGGCCCAGCAGTCCGTCCGTCAGGTTCAGCAGCCGGGACAGCGCCTGGCCCGCCGTGTGCTTCGCCTCGCCGCGGATCAGTTCGTCGCAGTCCTCCAGGAGGAGCAGACGCCAGCGGCCCTTGCCCGTCGAGTCCTCCTCGCCGATCGCGATGTCCATGAGGTAGCCGACGTCGGAGAACAGGCGCTCGGGGTCCAGGACACAGTCGACCTGGCACCAGTCCCGCCACGAGCGGGCCAGCGTCCGCAGCGCCGACGTCTTGCCCGTGCCCGGCGGGCCGTGGAGCAGCAGCAGACGGCCGGCGATGTCCTCCGGTGTCGTCTTCATCAGGCTGTCCATGGCGTCCGCCACGGGTGCCGTGTAGTTCGGGCGGACCTCCTCCCACGTGCCCGCCGCGATCTGCCGCGTCGTACGGTGCGGGCCGCGCCTCGGCGAGACGTACCAGAACCCCATCGTCACGTTCTCCGGCTGCGGCTCCGGTTCGTCCGCCGCGCCGTCCGTGGCCTGGCTCAGCACCTGCTCGGCCAGTTCGGCGCTGGTGGCGGTCACCGTCACGTCCGCGCCGCGGTTCCAGCGGGAGATCAGCAGCGTCCAGCCGTCGCCCTCCGCGAGCGTCGCGCTGCGGTCGTCGTCGCGGGCGAGGCGCAGCACCCGGGCGCCCGGCGGCAGGAGCGTGGCCCCGGACCGTACGCGGTCGATGTTCGCCGCGTGCGCGTACGGCTGCTCGCCCGTCGCGAAGCGGCCGAGGAACAGCGCGTCCACGACATCGGACGGTGAGTCGCTGTCATCGACATTGAGCCGGAGCGGCAGGGCGTCGTGTGGGTTCGCGGACATGCCGCCATGATCCGTCACGAGGGCGTCCCGTGCACCCGGTTTCCGTGGTGCGCCGGGTGTGTCGGCTGTGTCGGTTTCATCCCGCTCTCCCGGTCCGTCCGGCACTTCCTGTTACGAGGATGTCGCACGACGCAATCTGTCCCCCGGCCAATCCCCGCGGCTACTGTTGCCCCTTGATGGGACGTCATGGGTGGAATTCGGGGGCAGGACGGTGGCGCCTCACCGCGCTGCTCGGCGTGGCTGTGGCCGCTCTGGCCCTGGTGGTGACCCTGATCAACACGCTGCCCGGCGGCGGGAGCACCAGGGGCACCATACGCGACGGTGACAAGGTGCACGGCACGCCCGCCACCCCGTCCGAGGAGCCGGAACCAGACGTCGGCTGGGGCTTCACACATACGCAGTACAGCGCCGACGAGGGCGACGGCAGCGCCACCGCACGCGTCGAGGACCTGCTCTCCGGGACGGGGGTGCCGGAGAACCAGCACGTCATGGGCTGGGGCGCGGGCAACCCCGAGCCGGTCAAGGGGCGTTACGACTTCCAGGAGATGGACCGCCGTATCGACTTCATACGCGAGTCCGGCGGCACCCCGGTCATCACCCTGTGCTGCGCCCCCGACTGGATGAAGGGCGGCAAGTCGGGCGCGGACAACACCGACTGGAGCCAGTCCGCCCTGGAGACCGCACCCACACCCGACCACTACAAGGACTTCGCGGCCCTTGCCGCGACCGTGGCCAAGCGCTATCCGGACGTGCGCCACTTCGTCGTCTGGAACGAGTTCAAGGGCTTCTGGAACAACTCCAAGGCCCGCTGGGACTACGAGGGCTACACCCAGCTGTACAACCTCGTCTACAAGGCGCTCAAGCAGGTCAACCCCAAGAACATGGTGGGTGGCCCGTATCTCGTCATGGACAGCGTCGACCCGCGGCAGAAGGAGGACGCCTCCACCGTTCTGCGCGGCACCTGGGGCGCGATGGACCAGCGGGTCCTCGATGCCTTCGACTACTGGAACAAGAACAAGGCGGGCGCCGATTTCGTCGTCGTGGACGGCTCCAGCTACACCAAGGACGACGACCTGCTGCCCAACGAGTTCGCGGCCACGGACAAGCTCACCGCCGTCGGTGCCTGGGTGCGGCGGCAGACCCACGACCTGCCGCTGTGGTGGGCCGAGTACTACGTCGAGCCGGCCGACGGCAATGACGACCGCAAGGGCTGGTCCGAGGACCACCGCGTCGCCGTGCAGGCCACCGGGATGATCGCCATGGTCAAGGGCGGCGCCTCCTCCGGCTTCTACTGGAACCCGGAGGAGGAGCAGGGCACCGCATGCCCCGGCTGCCTGTGGACCCCGACCGACACCGCGGGCGGTGGCAAGGCACTGCCCATGTACGACCTGGTGTCCCGGTTCGGCAAGGAGTTCCCGCCCGGCACGACGTACCGGACGGTGCCGGTCGCCAAGGACGACGTCCCCAACGTCCGCGTCCTCGCCACCGGCAAGGTGGTCCTCGTGGTGAACACCCTCGACCGGACGATCAGCGCCCAGGTCGACGGCAAGCGGTTCGACATGAAGCCGTACGAGGTGAAGTGGCTCCAGCGCTGAGCCGCTTCACCTCGTATGCCGGGGGCGTGGGACACGCCGTGTGGGACTCAGCCCTTCCCCATCGTCATGAACCGCTGCACCAGCGAGGCCAGCAGCACCGCCAGCAGCGGCAGCGAGAACCAGAAGCTGCTCTGCAGCCACCGCAGCTGCCGCACGCCGGGCCTCATCGCGACCCGTACGATCTCGCGCGCCGTCAGCAGCAGGACCAGTGCCACGGCCGCGAGCCCGCCGACCACCGACCACGGCGTCCACGTCACCCGGGGGCCGATCGGACCCGGCTGCGGCTTGGCGACCTTGCCCTCGGGCTGTTTGCGCAGCGCGTACATGGTCACGTCCTCGTTGACGAGGACCCTCTTCAGCTCCTGGCGGTCGTCGAGGTTCTTGATGAGCCGCGACTCCCAGGTCGCCGAGTAGCCCACGTCCATCCGGAGATAGGTCACCTGACTGACGTTGATCATCAGGTACGAGTTCGGGCCCGCGTCCTTGAGCGACTTGACCAGGCCCGACACCAGGACCGGATCGGCGGGCGCGAGCGTCGGCACGTACTGCACCTTCTCCATGTCCTTCGCGCCCCACGGCATCGCCGGCGTCACGTTGTTCACCGTGTCGTTGCTCAGCCACAGCAGCCGGACGGTCGGGTTGTCGTGCGCGTACACGTAGTCCATGGCCGTGACCTCGCCCGGGCGGATCCGCTCGAACGTCTCGTTGCCCCAGCGGGCCACCAGGAAGCCGCCGAGCAGCAGCAGTCCCGCCACCAGGGCGGCGAGCGGGGCGAGGCTCGTGCGGTCCTTGTCCCGCTCCTTCGCGGTCACGCCGGTGCGCGGGAAGAGGGCGAGCCCGGCGAGCAGGGCGGCGCCCGGCAGGGCGAACATGAAGACGCGCAGGGCCATTTCCCCGCCGTACGACTGCATGCCGAAGCCCAGGAACGGCACGAAGGTGAGCACGATCAGCGACCGCTCGCGGTACTTATGACCGCGCCGCCGCCACCAGCCCCAGCACGCGAAGACCATCACGGCGCCGGCGAGCAGCACGCGCGCGTAGAGCACGAGTTTGTGCGTCGAGTCGCCGCCCTGGATGCGCCCGGAGACGGACGTCGACACATTGCTGCCGACACCGCCGACCCCGCCGAAGAGTTCGTCGAAGTGCCCGGACCAGTACGGCTCCGCCATGAAGCCGACCCAGAACGCCACCAGCACCGCGAACAGGAGGGGCAGGCCGCGCAGTTCGGAGCGGCCGATCAGGACGAGCGCCGCGAGCACGCCCAGCATCACGAACGGGGTGAGCTGGTGGGCGGGGACGCTCGCCGCGTACAGGCCGATCAGCACCATCAGCAGCACGGCCCGCTGCCCGCGGCCGGTCGGCTCCACCTCCGCCTCGCCGGGGCGTGCCTTCGTCCAGATCACGCGCGGCGCACGGAACCAGACCAGCAGGATGGCCACGAAGACCAGGTAGAGCAGATAGGTGAAGCCCTGCGGCGAGAAGTAGTCCTGGCCGACCCAGCCGCTGAGCACGAAGATCCAGATGCCGGTCCACTTGGCGCGCCAGCTCGCCCGCAGCGAGCGCACCAGCAGGAACATCGGCGCCAGGTACAGGAGCTGGATGGTCAGCGGCCACCAGCGGATGACCTCGGTGAGGTCGGTGACGCCGCAGGCCCGGGCGACGAACGCGGCCCCCGCGAAGAAGCCGGGCCAGCTCCAGCGCGCGTCCAGGTCCGGTACGGCCGATCCGGTCCGGTCGATGTAGTCGAGGAACCCGAGGTGCTGCCAGGCCGTCGCGAACCGCGGCTCGGTCTCGATCACCGCGGGCAGCGCGTGCAGTGACACGACCGTGGCGAGCAGGGTGACCAGCAGCAGGCCCTTGGGTTCGCTTCTGCGCCACAGCAGCGCGGCGAAGACCACGACCAGCAGTGCCGCCCCGACCAGGGTCGGCAGCGGCAGGACCGAGATCAGTCCCAGGCCGCCCATGCGTTCGAGGGAGCCGTCGTTGAGTCCGAGTGCGGGTACCCAGTACAGCAGCAGTGCGGAGGCGAGCAGGCAGCCCAGGAGGAGCCCGATGCGGGTCGGCCGGAACGGGTGCGCTCCGCTCGGAGAGCCGGAAGAGCGTGGGTGGTCTGTCAGCTGCGGGTCCGTTGTGGCTGGTCGCACCCGCGCGATGGAGCCGCTTGAGGTCAGGCCCCGCGCCCCTGACGGGGCGCGGTTCTCCCGCTCCTCCACTGGCGCCACTGGTGTCCCCGTGGGCGGTGTGCCCGGGCCGGGGCGTACGTCGGGGCGGCGCTCCTGGTGGTCGAAGTCGACGTGGATGCCGAGCGCGAGCGTGTCGGCGTCGATCGTCTTCGCCCAGGACGGCCCGCTCTTCGCAGCGGGGACCTCGCGCGCCCCCAGGTCGGCGAGGTCCCCGTCCGGTGCCGCGTCCTCGGGTACGGCGTCCGCCGGTGCGGTGCGCACGATCTTGATCAGCTTCGGCAGGGCGATCGCCACGATCACCGCGAGGCTGGAGATCTCCGCGACGCCCGCGCCGGTCAGCCCCATGCGGGGGAGCAGCAGCACGGTCAGCCCCAGCACCAGGACGCACAGCAGGCCCTGGAGCCAGGCGAGTCCCATGGTGCGGCTCTGGGCGCGCAGGACCGCGAAGTACGTCTCCATGACGACCCGCAGCAGTGCGCCGACCGCGAACCAGCGCAGCAGCGGGGTCGCCGCGTGGGCGTAGCCGTCGCCGAAGACGTGCAGGATGAGGGGCGCGCCGAGGAACAGCAGCGCGCACACCGGGATCATGATCCGGGCCATGCGCTTGAGCGCGGCCCGGGTGTTGGCGGCGAGCCGCGCCGGGTCGTGCGAGCCCTCGACGGTGAGCGAGGCGCCCATGTTGATGGCGAGCAGGTTGGTCGTGCCGCCGATGGTGGTGGTGATGTAGAAGTAGGCGTTGTCGGCGGAGCTGACCTGCGAGGCCACGATCACGGGGACGAGGTAGACCACGGCGAGCGAGAACAGCGAGCCGGTGTAGTCGCCGGCCAGGAACCGGCCGATCTCCTTCAGCGACGGCGGTTTGGCGTGGTCCTCGGTCGTCTTGATGTGCCGGGGCACCAGACGCCGGAACACCAGCCAGCCGAGCGGGATCACGGACGTGGCGATGGCGGCGACCCAGGAGACGAAGACACCGGCCGTCGGGATGGCCGCGGCGAGCGCGACGAGCAGCGCCAGCTTCACCGCGGAGAACACGGTGTTGCCCACCGGCACCCACAGCGCGCTGCGCAGCCCGGTCAGCACCCCGTCCTGGAGTGTGAGCAGGTTCCAGGCGACGATGGCGACGATGAACCCGAGTCCGTTGACGGTCCCGTGCAGGAAGCGGTAGGAGGGCCCCCACACGTTCAGCGTCAGCAGGAAGACCCCCGCGGCGAGCGCCACGACGACCGAACTGCCCGCGTACGTACGGAAGATGAGCCGTCCGGTCATGCGCCCCGCGATGGGGATGAAGCGGGCCAGGGCACCCGTCAGCGTCACCGCGGTGAGCCCGGCGAGGAGCTTCATCGCGGCGATCGCGGCCGAGCCCTGGCCGACGGCGGCGTCGGAGTAGTAGCGGGCCGCGACCAGCCAGTAGCCGAGGCCGAGCACCGCGGAGATACCGGTGTTGAGCATCAGCGCATAGGCGTTGCGGAACAGCTGGTTGCCGCCGCCCCCGCCGCCGCGTCCGGGCAGGCGAAGGCGGCGTCCCGACTGTTCGGGCGCCGCGGTCGTGGGCTGTGAGGCCTCGGTTGTGGTCGTCGTGTCAGACACGGGTACGGATGGCCTTCCGGCAGACCTGTCGTGCTCTTCGGACCACGGCGTATCCCTTGGTCAGGGCGCGGTCCCTGGCGAAGTTGCGGGCGATCGCGCGGCCCTGGACGAGCCGCTCGAACTCCTCGGCGCCGGTGGTGCGGCGCACGGTGACCCGTTGCAGTGCGTACGGGCCCTGACGGCGGCGCGCCAGACCGTTGCCGACGGCGAGCGACTGCCGGTAGCCCGTCTCGCGCACCGTGCGGCGCACCCGGCGGCTGGAGTAGCCGTACGGGTAGGCGAACGAGACCGGCCGGGTGCCCAGCTCGTCGGTGATGATCTCCTGGCAGCGCAGCAGTTCGAACCGGAGCGCGTCGTCGGCGAGCTGGTCGAGCTGCGGATGCGTATGGCTGTGCCCGCCGATCTCGACCCCGGAGCCCGCCAGGTCGCGGACCTGGTCCCAGTCGAGCATGGTGTCCAGGCCGCCACCGGTGTCGTGGGCGCCCCTGATCCAGCCGGTGGAGACGAACAGTGTGGACGCGAAGCCGTGCTTGGCGAGCACGGGCAGGGCGTGCCGGTGCACGCCCTCATAGCCGTCGTCGAAGGTGATGAGGACGGGCCGCGCGGGCAGCGGACCGCCCTGCCGCCAACTTCGCGCGAGGTCGGCCGTGGTGACGGGTGTGAAGCCCAGGTCCGCGAGCTGGGCCATCTGCTCCGCGAAGGCCTCGGGCGCCACCGACAGGACGCGTGTGGCGTCGTTGGGTGCTGTCGCGACCGAGTGGTACATGAGAATCGGCACGGTCTGTTCGCTCATGCGGTGTCCCCCCTGCCGTCCGGGATCTCTACGACCGAGAAGGCCGCGCCGCCCCTGCGCGCCCGGACGCTGCCGAGCACGTACCCGCCCGCCGCCGTGAGAACCCCGGCGACGATCGCGCCCGCCCGGCCCGCGCCGCCGGGGCGGGCCAGCAGGGCGTCGCGCAGCCCGCGGGCCACCCCGGCGGGCAGTACCCGGGTGGTGTAGCGGCGCTCGGACTCCAGGCCCTTGTCGGAGCCGACGCTGCGGGCCACCAGCGCCTTGGATAGGCCCTCGGCGTAGGTACGGGTGCGGAAGTAGGCGAAGTGCTCGCGCGGTTCGGGCACCCGGTGGTGGATCACGGCCCGGTCGTCGATGAGCAGGACCGCGTCGGGCCTGGCCCGGGTGAGGCGGATGCACAGCTCCGTCTCCTCGCAGCCCAGCGGGCGCTTGTCGCCGTCGCGCCCGATGCCCGTGGCGAAGCCGCCGGCCGCGTCGAAGGCCGTGCGGCGGAAGGAGGCGTTGCCGCCGAGGACGTTGCGCACCCGGACCCGGCCGGGCGGCAGCCCCTTGTACGTGCAGCCCACCACCCAGTCGAACTCCTCCGGGAACCAGACCGGGCGGCGGCCCGAGGCCCAGATCGGCATCGTACGGCCGCCGACGGCCATCACCCGCGGGTCCGCGTAGCCTTCGGCGAAGTGCTTGAGCCAGTCGCGCTCGGCCACGGCGTCGTCGTCGAGGAACGCGATGATCTCGCCGTGCGAGGCGGCGATGCCGGTGTTGCGGCCCGCGGACAGGCCGCGGGGGCCCGCGTTGGCGAGCACCCGGACCGTCCCGTCCTCCCCGGCTTCCTTGTATTCCCTGGTCAGCCGTTCCAGCAGGGTCTCGTTGTGGTCGACGACCAGCAGCGTCTCGCGTGCCGGCCGGGACTGCGCCCGCACCGAGGCGACCGCCGCGAGGATGTCCTCCCAGCGGTCCTCGGTGTAGACGCAGATCACCACGGAGATGTCCGGGTTGCTCAAGACACCTCTCCCCGGCCCGAGTCGAGCGCCACGGCGTGCTTGCGGCGGCGCAGCGCGCGCCGGTTGGAGCGCTCCTTGAGGATCACGTTCAGCACCCGGAAGCCGTCCCGCACCGCGCGCAGATTGCTCGCGCCATGGATGCGGAGGTACTCGTGGCTGGGTATCTCCTGCACCTTGAGTCCTGCCTTGACGACCCGGATGTTCATCAGGGTCTCGACTTCGAAGCCCGTGCAGTCGAGGTCGATCTTGTCGAGGCAGTGCCGCCAGAACGCGTTGTATCCGTAGCACAGGTCGGTGTAGCGCGCGCCGAACTTGGCGTTGACGATCGCGCACAGGACCCGGTTGCCCAGCTTGCGGATGGGTGTCATGTCGGACGTGCCGCCGCCGTTCGCGAACCGCGAGCCCTTCGCGAAGTCGGCGCCGGACACCAGGGCGGAGACGTAGCTGACGATCTCGTGACCGTCCGCCGAGCCGTCCGCGTCGACCATCACGATGATGTCGCCGGTGCAGGCCTCGAACCCGGTGATCAGGGCATCACCCTTGCCCTTGCCCCGCTGCTCGACGACCTTCACCTCCGGCCACAGCTCTCGCGCGACCTCCACGGTGTTGTCGGTGGAATTGCCGTCCACAAGAACCACTTCGTGAATCCAGCCGGGAAGGGTCTTGAAGACGTAGGGGAGATTCTCCGCCTCATTCATGGCGGGGATCACCACGCTCACCGGCGGCGCAATGGCCAGGTGAGAGGAGATGGGCCGGTACTTGCCCTGCATTAACGGATCTTGATCCGAAACGGCAGAGCGCAGGAATGAACTCATGAGCTGGTCCCTCTCGTCCGGTGGACCGCCCGCCCCTGGGCGGTCCGGCTCTTTGTCCGGTTCGAAAGGGGGGTTCTCACTTACGGCATGCCGAAATGGATCTCCGTGCACGCCGGGTGAGCTGGCAAAGCTGGCCGCCTGCCGGGAAAACGGCAGCCGGTCGCGCGGCACGACTCGTACGACCGTGGTCGCCGAGCACGGCACCCCCCTACCGCGCCCCGCTCCGGAACCATCGCGGTACCTGAGCCCTCCCCTGGATCCGCTTGATGATGGACCGATGCGGGTTGATGTATGACGGTATTGACGATTACGCCATTATGGCAAGACCTGGAACGCTGTCCCGCCTTTTTGTTGGTATGGCCGTAACTCAACCCTTCGAACGGATTTTCCCCATCCGTTTCAGGATCTTGTCGGCCGGCTCGAAGAGTTCCGGCCGAGACAGCACCGCATTGCGCAGTGCCCGGACCGGGGCGCGGCGCGCCCTGTGTCCGAACGCGACAGGGTGACGACGGGTCACCCACCCTTCCGACACCAAAAGCTCGCGTGTCTTCAGGGAGTCCTTGTATTCCTTCTGGCCCCGCCCCAGATCCAGATAGGCGATACCGTCGGCAGCGGCCGCCTCGGCCATCCGCAGATGCAGGATCAGCCCGGGCGAGAATTTCGCGAACTCCGGGTCGTACGCCGGGAACCAGCAGGCCAGCACCCGCTCGGTGCGCAGCCCGAAGTGCGCGGCGATCGGCTTGCCGTCCACGTAGAGCACCGACAGGATCCCCGCGAACGGCTCGGAGCGGGTGTGGAAGAGCTGGTGCACCAGCTGGTTGATCCAGGGGTGCGCGAAGCGGTCGCTGCGCCCGGTTCTGCGGTACTGCGCCGACTTCCAGCCCATCAGCGTACGCAGGGCGACCGGATCGCGTTCGTCGTGGACGTAGCGCACCTCACCCGAGTCCCGTCCGAGCTTGCGCTCCTTGGCGAGCGTCGTGCGGGTGAACTTCGGCGACTGGGCGCGCAGCTGGCGCAGATACGTTTCATACCCCTGGTCGACGTCCATGACCGGGGACGGGAAGGTGCCGGAGGCTCCCGCCTCGAACGGCGCCTGGCCTTCCGCCAGGTGGTCGAACTCCCAGACCGCGAGCCCGCAGGCCCGCAGCAGCTCCTGGGCGTCCCAGGTGAAGCCGGGCCGGTGTACCAGGCCCTGACAGTCCGAGACGCCGAGGCCGACGGCCCGGCCGACGCCGGCGGCGGTTCTCTGGAACGGGAAGAACGCGGCCGGCTCGCCGTCCTCGCGGGCGACGGCTATGCGCACGCCACGTCTCGTCCGGCCCACGGCGAGCGCGAACTCCGGGGACAGGAACGGGTTCGCCAGCCCGGGCGAACCGTTCAGATGGGCCTTCGACTGCAAAGCCGTCCACGCCGCCCGGTCGGCGGCGCTGAGTTCGCCGGGGCGGTACACGCTGATATCCACGTCTTCAGGCCCGTCTTCTCGCCGTACGGCCGCGATGCCGCCGTACCAGTACCAGCAGGAGAACGAGGGAGCTGATCACGGTCACCGCGACGATGCCGCCGCGGACCGACCACCGGTGTACCGCCAACATGCCTTGGGCAACCAGCAGATCGATCGCGATCGCCCCCGCGACGGACACCACCGTGCGGGACAAGGGTTCCAGCCCCCGCAAGGCGGCTCCGACGGCCGTTGCCGGCGCGGCGAGCAGGAAGAACAGCGTGAACGGGCCGCGCAGCGGTGAGTCGGCGTCGCTGAGCGCGAGGATCGCACCGACCCCCGCGAAGGCGACCGCCGCGCCTGCGAGCAGAGGAAACAGATCCCTCCCCGGATCCTGCCCCGACTGCCCATCCTTGCCTGATGAAGGTGGCTTGATGCCTATCGTCTGCATTGGCGACTTTGCCCCCCGAAGCGCCGGATGCCGGGCTTCAATGTCGCGCAGCGGGCGGGGGATCGTCAAGATGCGGAAGCGGCACGCACAGGTTCTTGGCCCGCTTTAAACATGTGTTCCCCGAAGGCGGTTACGGCCTTTGGAGAACGGGTGTTCAGCGCGGGACTGGTGTGGCAATCGGACTCATCGTGAATGCGCGGGACCGATCCCGGCAGGCGTCGAAAGTCTTGGCATGGACACTTCCTGTCAACACGCGTAGCTGCTACGACAGTTGTGGCAGAGGTCCTGCTAAAGGGAGGTTCCATGAGACGTTCCCGAATCGCGGCATATGTGACTTCGCTCCTCCTCGCCCTCGGCTTCGCCCTCACCGGGGCCGCCGCGGCCCAGGCGTCCCCCCTCGCGGCGGCCACCGGATATGTGGCCCTCGGCGACTCCTACTCCGCCGGTGTCGGCGCCGGCAGCTACATCAGCTCCAGCGGCGACTGCTCCCGCAGCACCAAGGCCTACCCGTACCTGTGGCAGGCCGCCCACGCCCCCGCCTCGTTCAGCTTCCTGGCCTGCTCGGGCGCCGTGACCACTGATGTGATCAACAATCAGCTCGGCACCCTCAGCGCATCGACTGGCCTCGTCTCCCTCACCATCGGCGGCAATGACGCGGGCTTCGCCGACGTCATGACAACGTGCGTGCTCCAGTCCGACAGCGCCTGCCTGTCCCGGATCGCGACGGCCAAGGCGTACGTCGACTCGACCCTGCCCGGCCGGCTCGACAACGTCTACTCGGCGATCAGCGCCAAGGCCCCCTCGGCCCATGTGGTCGTGCTGGGTTACCCCCGCTTCTACCAGCTCGGCGGCACCTGTCTCGGCCTGTCCCAGACCAAGCGGTCCGCGATCAACGGTGCCGCTGACTACATCGACGCCGCGATCGCCAAGCGCGCCGCCGACCACGGCTTCACCTTCGGCGACGTCCGCTCCACCTTCAGCGGCCACGAGATCTGCTCCAGCGACTCCTGGCTGCACAGCCTCAACTGGCTGAACATCGGCGAGTCCTACCACCCGACCGCGGCCGGCCAGTCCGGCGGCTATCTGCCGGTACTGACCAGCGCGGCCTGACGGTCATGAACTGGAGGGGGAGGCCCCGCCCGTCGGGGTCTCCGTCTCACAGGTCACGGAGAACGGCACGGAATTGGACGTGGCCCGTACCGGGCTGCGCACCTCCACACTGATCTCGTTGTGCACCGGACCGTCCGTGTCGTACGAGGTGATGACGATCTGCTGCTGCTTGGTCCGGCCCTCGCCCGCGGGGAACGACAACGTCTTCCAGTCCGGGTCCGACAGCTGTCCCGTCCTGGCCACCCAGCGGTACGACAGGTCGACCGGGACGCTGCCCACCGTGAACGTCGCCGTGAACCTGGGCGCCTCGGCCTCCGGCGGCGGGCAGACGCCGCTGTACTCGGTGTGTGACCCCGTCACCGTCACCCGGACGGACTGGGCGGGCGGGGTCGTACTCGGTGCGCCGCTCGTACGGGGAGCGGACCGCTCGCCGGTGGGGGCGCCGCCGCCCTTGGTGTTGTCGCCCGTACTGCTCGAAGTCTTCCCTCCGCCACTGTCGCTGTGAGTGGACTCGCTGTTCGTGCCGGTCCTGCCGCCGCTGCCGTTGTCGCGGTTCACCAGCGCGTACGTCAGCCCGGCGACTGCCAGCGCGAGCGCGGCCACCCCCGCGATCAGGACGACGGCGGCACGACGGTTGCGATCCGGTGGCTCGGGAGGAGCCTGGTGCACGGGCCGGGTCGCGGCGCCGGCCGCGGGCGTGGGTGCGGGTGTGGGTGTGGGTGTGGGGTGAGGGGGAGTCGGCGGTCCGCTCGAGAAGGCCGCGACCGTCGGTGTGTACGGCGTGTTCGGCGTGTACGCGGAGGTGCCCGTGCGCGGGGTGCCGCCCGCACCGATGATCCGCAGGTCCCGCTCGGCCCGTTCGGCCGGGATGCGCTCGGCCGGGTCCTTGCGCAGCAGCCCCTCGATCACCGCGGCCAGCGGCCCGGCCCGGCGCGGCGGCGGCAACTCCTCGTCGACGACCGCCCGCAGCGTGCTCAACGGGGTGTTCTGCCGGAACGGTGAGTTGCCCTCGACCGCCGCGTACAACAGCACGCCCAGCGACCACAGATCGGACTCGGGCCCCGGCGTGCGCCCGAGCGCCCGCTCGGGGGCGAGGAACTCGGGTGATCCGATGACCTCGCCGGTCATGGTCAGCGCGGAGCTGCCCTCGACCATGGCGATACCGAAGTCCGTGAGGACCGCCCGGCCGTCGTTCGCCAGCAGGACGTTGCCCGGTTTGACGTCGCGGTGCAGCACCCCGGCCGCGTGCGCCGCGCGCAGGGCGGCCAGCACCTCGGCACCGATGTGCGCGGCCCGTTGTGGGGAGATCGGCCCCTCCGCGTCCAGCAGGTCCGACAGGGCGATCCCGCGGATCAGTTCCATCACGATCCAGGGGCGGCCGTCCTCATGGGCCACGTCGTAGACCGTCACCACGTTCCGGTTCGCCACCCGGGCCGCTGCCCAGGCCTCGCGCTCCAGCCGGGTGTACATGCGCTCGACCTCGGGCGTCGGGAGCCCGGCCGGGGCGCGTACCTCCTTGACGGCCACCTCGCGGTGCAGGACCTCGTCACGGGCCCGCCACACCGTACCCATCCCGCCCTGGCCGAGGGGGGACAGCAGACGGTAGCGCCCCGCGATCACACGTTCATGGCCAGGTTCTTCGGACACGGGGTCCCCCATTCGCCTCCGCGCGATTCCACTCCGCGTATCCACTCCGCGTCATTTCTCCCCAAAAGTAGCTCAACCGAGTGCGGATGCCGCCCCCTTGAACACCAGTCCGGCACCGAGGGCCACGACGACGAACGCGGACCCCAGCGGCGCGGTCCTGCGCACCAGCGCCGCCATCGGGCCGCCGGTCCAGCGGGGGCGCCCCTCCAGTACGCGGTTCATCCCGCTGCCCAGCTTGACCACGGCGAACCCGGCAGCGGTCAGCGTCAGGGCGAGCCCTACGCCGTACGCGACGACGAGCAGAAGCCCGAACCATGCCTGGCCGAGCGCGGCGGCGCCCACGAGCACTACCACGGCGGAGGGACTGGGCACGAGTCCACCGGCGAAGCCGAGGAGGATCGTGCCGCGGAGGGTGGGGGCGGTGGGGTGCGTGTGGGTGATGCCGCCGTGGCTGTGGGGGATGCCGTGGTCGTGTTCGTGTTCGTGTTCGTGACGGTGACCGTGTTCGTGTTCGTGTTCGTGATCGCCGTGGTCGTGCTGATGGGGATGGTCCGAGTGGTGGTGCGAGTGGCCGTGGTCGTCTCCGTGCGCATGTGTGTGCCCGTGCCCGTGAACGTGCGTATGCCCGTGCGCAGGTGCCCGGTTGCGCCAGGCCCGTCGTACGAGCGACGCGCCCGCCAGGGTGACCAGGACCCCGCTCGCCAGGCCCAGCCACGCGATCACCGAGGGCGCCGCCGCGGAGCCGGCCGTCACCAGCAGGCCCAGGGCGACCACGCCCAGGGTGTGGGTGACCGTCACCGACGCGGCCAGGGGCAGGACGTCCCTGAGCCTCGCTCGGCCGCCGCGGGCCGCCGCCGTCGCGGCCATGATGGTCTTGCCATGTCCCGGCGCGAGCGCGTGCATGGCGCCGAGGCCGATCGCGATGACCAGCGCAAGCGTGGCGAAACCGAGGGTGAGGTCGTGGCGGGCCACCAGATCGTCCAGCGCCCGGGTCCAGCGGTCGGCGCCGCGCGGAAGGATGGCGGCGGCCGGCGCGTCCCGCTGGTCGTCGGCGAGGGCGGGGCCGCCGGGGCGCACCCGCAGGGAGGCCTTGACGGTGTCGGCGGGGGAGGAGAGCAACTCCTTGGGATAGCTGGAGAGTTCGTGTGAGACGGACGTCTTCGGCACGTCCGAGGCCGTGAGCGTCATACGGTCGCCGCGGGCCGTGATCTCCCGCCAGCCGGGCCCGGTCGAGGCGCCCGCGCTGTGGAAGCCGAGGGTGACGGAGTCGCCCTTGGGCAGCGGTGCCGTCAGCCCGCACTCCACGCGCAGGGTGTTCAGCCCCGCCTGACCGGGCCGCCGCTGCGCGTGGCTCGTGCCGACGGTGAGCGTGGCAGGGCGTCCGTCGACGGTGACCTTGCTGCCCTCGGCGGCCTTCGCGCACCGCTGCCGGGCCCACTCGGTCAGACCGAGCTTCTCGATATCGGGCCTGGCCTGGGTGGCCGGGATCTCCGCGAGGTCCTCGACATGGTCGATCCGCAGCTCTCCCGGGGCGGCGACGAGGCCGTCGTACCGGTTGACGGTGAAGTTGCCGAGCGGGTGGGCGCTCGCGGCGCCCGAGGGAACGAGGACGAGTGCGCAGGCGGCCGTGAGGACGGCCGCGCCGGAGGCGACGACGCGACGGAGGTTCACTTCTTCATCGCCTCCAGTGCCTTACGGGCCTCACGCGCGCCCAGCGGCGAGAAGCCGGCGTTGAGCTTCAGCGCGGAGGTGAGCGAGGCTCGGGCCTCCTTCGTGTGACCGTTGGCGCGCTCGATCAGGCCGCGGTGGTAGAGGAAGCTCGCGTTGCGGTAGCCGGTGGCGGTGGCCCGCCGGGCGTACGGGAGGGCTTCCTGGTCGCGGCCGTTGACGTGCAGGGCCCAGGCGAGGGCGTCCGCGGTGTGGACGGTGTGGCGGCGCGCCCACTCGGCGCGGGCGGCCCTCAGCGCGGCCGTGCGGTCGCCGTGGTCGGCGGCGGCGAGGGCCGTGTCGAGGTCGGCGTCGACGCCGTTGGCGCGCGCCAGCGAGACCCAGGCGTCGACCAGGGCGTACTGGTCGCGGGCCCTGGCCGGGTCGCCCTCCTTGCCCCGCGCCTCGTACAACTCGCCGAGTTCGACGAGCGGTTGGGGGAGCGGATAGCGATCGACGATCTGCTCCATGCCGCGGATCGCGTCCGCGGTGTCACCCTGGGCCGCCTGGGCGCGGGCGCGGCCCTCCAGTGCGGGGAGGTAGGTGTCGTCGGCGGCGAGTGCGCGGGCGTAGTGGTTGAGGGCGGTCTCGTACTGGCCCTGGTTCCAGGCGAGCTGGCCGAGGGCCGTCGCCACGTACGCGATGTCGCCGCGGGAGGTGGCCGTGTCGAGGGCCTGTTCCAGCACGCGCCGGGCGGTCTTCACATCGCCGCGCAGTTCGTGCACGTAGGCGTACCGCGTGAAGACGGGGACGCCAGGGTGGCGCGAGTCGGCCAGGTCGGCGGCCTTCGACGCCTCGTCGTAGCGGCCGAGTTCGACGAGCGCGTCGATGCGGGAGGAGAGGGCGCGCTCGCTGTACGGGTTCTGCTTCAGGGCCAGATCCGCGTACTTCAGGGCGCCGGTGAAGTCGTGGCGGGCCGCGGCGAGGGCGGCGCGACCGGCGAGCGCGGCGTCGTTGTCCGGGCGGAGCTTCAGCGAGCGGTCGAGGGCGCGCTCCGCCTGGGGGTAGCGGGAGGGGTCGCCCTTGGTGCGGGCCTGCTCCACGTATGCCAGGCCGAGGGTCGCCCAGCTGCCGTGGTCCCGTGGCTGGGCGCGGAGATGAGCCTGCAAGGCCCGGATGCCGGCGTCGAGATCACCACTGGCGAGCAGTGCGGGCGAGACACCGTCGGCCGTGGACGCGACGGGGGTCGTACCGCCGTCCCGAACGGCACCCATGACAACGGCCCCGGCGGTGAGCGCCACGGCCAACGAGGTGACGCAGAGCGCGAGTTGAAGGCCGCGCCACCGCCGCCCGGACGCGGAGAACCGCCGTAGGGCGACGATTCGCTCGTCGCCACCGTCGGCCGGCCGGGGAGACGTCGCGGCGGCGGCCCGTGCGGCCACGGTCTCCGGGTGGCCGGTCTGGCCGGTCTGTTCGGGAGACGGTGTCGTGCCGTCGGTGGGTACGTCGACCGGCTCGGAACCGTCGGCCGGTTCAGGAGATGCTGCGGTGGCGGCGGTTGGTGTGTTCATCACCTGGGGTTCGCCGTTCGGTTCGGGGGACGACGATGCAGTGTCGGCGCCGGGTGCGTCGACCGGCTGGAGGCCGTCGCCGTGCGGCTCGGCGAGCAGCGCCAGCCAGCCGGCCCCGTAATCGAGCCGGTCGACCTGCGCGCGTGGAGTCGGCGGCGTGCTCGTGAGGTTCTCCTCGGGCGCGTCGGCGCTTTCCCCGTCCTCCCCGGCGTTCGATGCGAGGCTCCCATCGAGTGCCCCGGCGCGTGCGGTTTCTTCCCGGGTGTCTGCGGCTGGTGTGGCGGTCCCCCGGATGTCTGCGGCGCGTGCGCTGTGCTTCCGAGCGTCTTCAGCGCGTGCGGTGTCCTCCAGGGCGTCCGAGGCGCGTGCGATGTCCTCCAGGGCGTCCGAGGTGCCCTCCTTGGGCCTGGTCTCCGCCGCGCCGAGCGTCGGGCTCGGCGGCTCGGCCTCCGGGCCGCCGTCGTGCCCGCTCGCCGGCGCGCTCTCGTTCGTACGCGGGGACATGCCCTCTCCTCAATCTCCTGGGCGGAAGCGGTCGTTGTCAGGGGGGTGGGGCGGCGCGGCCCGTGCCGTGGGGGATGGATACGCACGGGCCGCGCCGGTCGGGAGGGGCGAGACCGCGGGTGGGCCTCGCCCGTGGACGGGTCAGTACGCGCCGTAGCGGCTGTTGCGCCGGCGCCACCAGATCAGCCCGGTGCCGATCAGCAGGACCCCGGCGGCGCCCGCCGCCGCGGACGTCGCGACCAGCGTGGTGTCGGTGCCGCTCGAACCGGTCGCCAGCAGTCCGTCACCCAGCTGGCTGCGCGTGTCGTTGCCGGTGCCCTTCGCCAGCGAGCCGCGCGAACCGGAGGTCGGCTCGGCCAGGTACGGGAAGGAGTGCTCGAACTTCTGGTCGTTCGCGTCGACCGCGTCGCCCAGGTCGTTCTTGGAGCCGACCAGTTCGCCCTCCACGACCTGCAGGGCCGCGTCGATCACGTCGTCGGTCAGCCGGCGCCCGTTCGGGAAGCCCGCGTTGTCCCCGTCGAGCACACCCAGCCGCTTCGGGTGCATGGTGGGCTTGATGGAGGTGTTGAGCCGCAGCTCCTCCGCCGCCTTCACGTACGGCGGCTGGTTGAGGCCCTTCACGCCCTTCAGGAAGACGTCCACCAGGTCGTTGCGCGGCTCGGCCGGCGCCTTGATCTTGTAGATCGCCTCGATCAGCTTCGGCAGCTCGGGGTTCGTCACGTTCTTCAGGAACTGCGCGTCGTACCACGGCTGGGACGCGTTGAACTTGTCCTTGTCCTTCTGCGGGTTGACGACCTCGTTGACCAGCGGGTTGCCGAGCCGCGAGACCTGCGAGTAGTAGCCGCGCGAGTCCCTGCGCTGGACCGTCGCCCAGATGCCGACGATCGGCTGGTGCTCCGACTCGCGGAGGTAGCTGTTCGGCACCTGGATCGCGAGGGAGTTGACGTTGTAGCCCTTGAGGGTGTCGTTGCCGACCTCCGACAGGTTCCCGCCGTACAGCAGGTCGAAGACCCGCAGGTCCGCGAAGAACGGGTCGTCCGCCTGCCCGGCGAACGTCGTCGAGCCGCCCGCGAGCTTGTAGACGGCCTGGTCGCGCAGCTTGCCGTAGTCCGGCATCGACGCCTTGCCGACGTTCGACGGCGCGACCGGCACATCGTCCGCGATCTTCGTCCGCGAGACGATCCTCTGGTTGTGCAGCTTGAGCAGCTCGATGTCGTACGACTGCGTGATGTTGAGGTCGGGGTCGTCCAGGCTGTCGACCGGACCCGTGTTGTACAGGAAGGTGTTCTTGTTCTTCGTGTGCGTCTTGAACGTGTAGCGGAAGACCAGTTCGCCCTGCGCGTCACCGTTGTTGTCGATGTGGATGTCGTACTGGGCGTCGTCCGCGAACGTGTAGAAGTTGGGCCCGCCCGCCGGCTCCTCGAACGGGACGAAGTTCGCGATGATCGTCGTCGTGTCCGGCTTGTCGGGGCTCACGAACGCGTACAGGTCCGTGTTGTCGTACTGCGGCTGCCCCGAGATCAGCGGAGCCTCCCGGTGGGAGGAGGCGGAGGCCGCCCCCGGTTCCAGCGCGGTCGCGCCGGCGGCTGCGAGCCCGCCGGCGGCCAGCGCACCACAGATGAGGGTCGCGATGTTCCTGCGACCCGCGCCGCTCCTGGAGATAGGTGTCATGCCGTCCGTCCTCAGTGCCAACTTGTCCTTCGCACAGGGATACGGAGCAGTCGGGCCAGCGTCTTGGTCGAATCTGAAAAAAGTTTTATTGCCTGCTCGACCCGCGTTTTCGGCCCGCTGATCCGTATCTCATCTGAAGGCGTGAGAGCAGCGAATGTCACAGTGGAGCGAGCATGCCGTGCACGGTGTCGGCGAGGGGGGCGCGGATGGAGGCGGACGAACTTCTGGTGCTCGTGGCCGGAGGGGACCAGAAGGCCTTCGAGGACCTCTACGGACTGGTGTCCGGGCCGGTGTTCGGTCTGGTGCGCCGGGTCGTACGTGACCCCGCGCAGTCGGAGGAAGTGGCCCAGGAAGTGCTGCTCGAACTGTGGCGCTCCGCCCCGCGGTTCGATCCGGGCCGCGGCAGCGCGCTGTCGTGGATCCTCACCCTCGCCCACCGCCGTGCCGTCGACCGGGTGCGCAGCGCCCGTGCGGCCGGCGAGCGCGAGCAGCGTGAGGCCTGGCGCGCCCACCATCCCGCCTTCGACCAGGTCGCCGAGGAGGTGGAGGCAGGTCTGGAACGCGAGTGGGTGCGCCGCTGCCTGGACCGCCTCACCGCCCTGCAACGCCAGTCGGTGACGCTCGCCTACTACGACGGTTACACGTACCGTGAGGTGGCCGAGCGGCTCTCACTGCCGCTCGGCACGGTCAAGACGCGGATGCGCGACGGACTCACCCGGCTGCGCGAATGCCTGGGAGGTGCCGCATGAGCCTCTTGTCCCGCCTGCGCTCCGGCGAGCTGCACTCCCTCGCCGCGCCCTACGCGCTCGACGCGCTCGAACCCGACGAGCGGCGCCGCTTCGAGAAGCACCTCAAGGGCTGCGACCGCTGCGCCGCCGAGGTGCGGGCCCTGTCCGAGGACGCCGTCCGCCTCGCCTGGTCGACGACGGCCCTGGCCCCGCCCGGTCTGCGCGACCGCGTGCTCACCGCCGTACGCGGCATCCCGCAGGAACCGGCACCCGCGCAGGAGACGTCCCGGGTCCGCGCACCGCATCTCCCGCCGCACGTCTGGGGCACCGCGCCGCCGCCCCCGCGCGCCCGTGCGCCCCGGTTGCGCTCCCTCTTCGCCCCGTTGGCCACCGCGACGGCCGCCGCGGCCCTCGTCGTGGCCGCGCTCTTCGCCGTCCAGGCCACGCGAACCCAGGACACACTCGATGCCGAGCGCGCGCAGGCGCGTGAGATCGCCCACGTTCTCGCCGCCCCCGACGCCCGTGCGACCAGTGACCGGGACGCCAAGGGCCAAGGAATCGGAGTAGTCGCTTCCGCCTCTGAGGGGCGCGCCGTCGTCACCCTCAGCGGACTGGGCGCACTGCCCGGCGGCCGCGTGCATCAGCTCTGGCTCATGCGCCCCAACGTGCGGCCGCGCTCCCTGGGGCTGTTCCAGGGCGACACGCCCCTGGTCGCGCGCGGTCTGAGCAAGTCGGCGACGTCACTCGCCGTAACCGTCGAACCCGGCGGAGGCTCACCACAGCCCACCAGCCAGCCGGTTGTCCAACTCGCCCTGCAATCCGTCGGATTCGGAGAGTAGCCGTCAACACCCTTACGGGGAAGGTGAATCCTGTGCCCGCGATACACGAGTGCCGCCCAGGAGCGATAGGGTTACTCTGCCCGGGCCGGGTGGACTCGTACGGGTGGGGAGTGACATGGAACAGATAACAGTGCGCAGCAGGGCGAGGGTCCCTGCGATCACCTGCGGGAGCAGCGCGACCAGTTCGCGCCTCGACCGCCATCTCTCGGTGCTTGGAGGCCCTGCCATCCCGCAGCGCGAGACGGCCGAGGCGACCTCGCTGATGCGTGAACTGACCGCACGTGAGCCCGCGCACAACCGCACCGGCAGGGGTGCGCGCGTGCACAAGGTCTCGCTCTTCGCGCCGCTGCGCCGGCTCCGCCGTTCGCTGTTCGGCGGACGCTGAGCGACACCGGCGTTCCTCGCAGGTCAGTCCGAGGGCCCGCGCTCAGGCCACCACACCGTCCCGGCGCAGCGCTGCGATCCCGTCGTCCGTCATCCCCACGGCACGCAGCAGCGCCTCGGTGTGCTCCCCGAGCGCGGGCACATCCCCCATCCGCGCGTCGTCCCCACCCGGCAGTGTGATCGGCGGCAGCAGCGCCCTGAGCGGTCCCACCGGCGTCCCCACCTCCCGCCAGCGCCCCCGGGCAGTCAGTTGCGGATGCTCCGCCACTTCCCGTAGGTCCCTGAGGCGGGCGCACGCGATGCCCGCCGCCTCCAGACGGGCCACCGCCTCGTCCGCCCCGAGGGCGCCCAGGGCTTTGCCCACGAGTGCGTCCGTTCGTTCCCGGTGGGCCACCCGTGCCGCGTTCGTCGCGTACGCCGGATCGGTCCCCAGCTCCGGCTGTCCGAGCACCTGTTCGGCGAGCCGACGCCACTCCCGGTCGTTCTGCACGGACAGCAGCACCCGGCCGCCGTCCGCCGTCGGGTAGGCGTCGTACGGTGCGATGACGGCGTGCGCCAGACCCGTGCGCGCCGGGGGAACGCCGTCGTGCATCGCGTGGTGCAGCGGGTGCCCCATCCACTCGGCGAGCGCCTCCAGCATGGAGACCTCGACCGGCCCGCCGCGTCCGGTCGTGCCCCGCCGGACGAGGGCCGCGAGCACGCCCGAGAACGCGTACATGGCCGCGGCGATGTCGGCTGCCGGAATCCCCGCCTTGACCGGCTGCTCCGGTGTCCCGGTGACCGACACGAGCCCCGCCTCGCACTGCACGAGCATGTCGTACGCCCGCTTGTCCGCGTACGGTCCCGACACCCCGTAGCCCGAGATGTCCACGGCGACCAGCCGCGGGTGCGCCGCGCACAGCGTGGCCGCGTCCAGGCCGAGCCGGGCGGCGGCCCCCTGGGCGAGGTTCTGCACGAACACGTCCGCGTCCGCGACCAGCCGCCGTACGACGTCCAGGCCCCTCGGGTCCTTCAGGTCCAGCGCGATGGACTCCTTGCCGCGGTTGCACCAGACGAAGTGCGAGGCCAGACCGCGGGCGGCGGTGTCGTAGCCGCGGGCGAAGTCGCCGCCGTCCAGCCGCTCGACCTTGATCACACGGGCGCCCAGGTCGGCGAGCTGACGGGTCGCGAAGGGCGCGGCGACGGCCTGCTCGACGGCGATGACGGTGATGCCCTCCAGGGGCAGGGGCAGGGGCAGGGGCAGGGGCAGGGACAGGGGCGAGGCCGTGGCGGCCAGTGACTGTGGCTCCGTGTGCTGGATCTCCATGTGGTGGATCATGTCCCCCGCCCGGAGCCTTTGTCAGTAGAGGGGTCAGCGCCCTCCGCGCGCGTACCGGCGGACGGCGAGCGGCACGGTCACCACGAGGAGCGCGCCGCACCACGCCAGCGACCCGGCGACGGGATGGGCCACCGGCCAGGCCGCCCCATCGGGCACAGGAGCGTTGCCCCACAGGTCCCGCACGGCCGTGGTCACCGCGCTGATCGGATTCCACTCGGCGACCGTGCGCAGCCAGCCCGGCAGACCGTCGACCGGGATGTAGGCGTTGGACAGCAACGGCAGCATGAAGGTCGCGCTGGCCAGCTGCCCGGCCGCCTCCTCGCTCTGCGAGGCGAGCCCGAGCAGGATGCCCACCCAGGTGGTCGCGAAGCGGAAGAGCAGCAACAGGCCGAAGGCGCCCGCCCCGCGCAGCCATCCGCCCTCGACCCGCCAGCCCATCGCGAGGCCCACCAGCAGCAGTGGAACGAGCCCCACCGTGGTCGTCAGCAGGTCGGCCGCCGCCTGGCCCACGGGGACGGCGGAGCGGCTCATGGGCAGCGTACGGAACCGGTCCATCACGCCGCGGTGCGCATCCTGGGCGGCGGTGAACATCCCCGTCATGATGCCGTTCGCGGCAGTGGCCACCAGCATCCCCGGGACCAGGAACGCGCGGTACTCCTCGCCCGGCATGGCGAGTGCGCTGCCGAAGACGTAGCCGAAGAACAGAAGGAAGACGATCGGCATCGTCTGCGTCATCACCGTGATCGCGGGCGCGTGCCGGATCCGCCGGAGGTGGCGGCCCAGCATCGCGGTGCCGTCGTGGATCACCGCGCTCATACGGTGACCTCCTTTCGGGCGGTGAGGCGCAGGAAGACCTCGTCGAGGGTGGGTGGGCGCAGGCTCGCGTCGACGACCGGCACGCGGGCCGTGTCGAGTTCGCGGACGATACGGGGCAGGGTGAGCTCCGGGTCGAGGACGACCGCTCCCGCGGTGCGGCGCTCGCGGTCGAGCACCGGCTCCGAGCCGGTCAGCTGGTCGAGGACCACGGCGGCCGCGTGCAGCGCGGGTTCGCCGCCCTCCGCGCCGACGACCACCTCGGCGTAACTCCCGATCTGCGCCTTGAGCCCGGCCGGAGTTCCCTGATGCGCGGCCCGGCCCTCGTCGATCAGCACGATGTCGTCCGCCAGTCGATCGGCCTCGTCCAGATACTGCGTGGTCAGCAGCACGGTCGTCCCCTCGCGCGCCAACTCCCGTACGGCGTCCCAGATGCCGTTCCGGCTGTGCGGGTCAAGACCGGTCGTCGGTTCGTCGAGGAACAGCACGGCGGGCCGGGTGACGAGGCTCGCGGCGAGGTCGAGTCGGCGCCGCATGCCGCCGGAGTAGGTGCGTGCGGGGCGGTCCGCGGCCTCGGTCAGCCCGAATCGCTCCAGCAGTTCGTCCGCCCGCGACCGCGGCGCGCGCAGCAGCCGGGCGAACAGGCGCAGGTTCTCGGCGCCGGTGAGATCGCCGTCGACCGACGCGTACTGCCCGGTGACCGCGATCCGGCGGCGGACCGCAGCCGGATCGCGTACGACGTCGTGCCCGGCGACCCTGGCGGTTCCGGCGTCCGGGGCCAGCAGTGTGGTCAGCACCCGGACCGCGGTCGTCTTGCCCGCGCCGTTGGGTCCGAGCAGTCCGCAGACCGTGCCCTCCGCGACCGCGAGGTCCAGGCCGCGCAGCGCACGGACATCGCGAAAGCGTTTCTCCAGACCCTCACTAAGTACAGCGTACGTAGTAGCCATGAGGCGACCATACCCCACTACGTACGCCGTACGTAACTACGATGGTGGGTGAGGTGATGATCGATGGCTGGCCGAGCGGCCGAACCCGAGGTGATCTGGGCACGTCCCGAGCGTGCGGGCCGGGGCCCGAAACCCGCGTACAGCCGCGGCGACATCGCGGCGGCGGCCGTCCGCATCGCCGACGCGGACGGCATCGACGCGGTCTCGATGCGCCGCGTCGCGGCCGAGATCGGGTGCGGCACCATGTCGCTCTACAACTACGTGCCGCGCAAGGAGGACCTGTACGAGCTGATGGTCGACCTGGTCAGCGGGGAGTACGACCTGTCGGGCCGGCCCAGCGGGGACTGGCGCGCGGACATGCTGGCCATGGCCCGGCAGACGCTCGACATCATGCGGCGCCACCCGTGGCTGGTCCGCGTGATGTCGAGCGTCTACAGCGTCAGCCCGAACGCCCTGCGCTATCTGGAGAAGTGCCTCGCCTGCCTGGAAGGCCTCGACATACCGGCCGGCACCAAGTTGGAACTGATCGCGATGATCAACGGCTCGGCCATGACGTTCGTCGCCAACGAGCGGGCCATCGCCGAACGCACCCGCTCCGTGCCGTGGTCGGCGGAGCAGGAAGAGGCCGTGCGCGGCGCGTACATGATGCGCCAGGTCATGGCCGGTGATTATCCGCATCTGGCGGCCCTCTTCGCGTCGGGCGTCGCACCGCCCGACGACCCGGAGGGGGCCTTCGACCGGGTGCTGACGAGGCTCCTGGACTCCTTCGCGTCCAAGGCCTGAGCGCTGCGCGGGAAGTGCCGCGACGGGCCGTCGATCTTCTGCGGGCCCGTCGTGGCGGATCGCGCCGTTCCGCGCGCCCCTTCAGGGCGCTGCCACACCGCAGCCGACTTCGCAAGGGTGGCTCGGGCCGGCGTTTCAAGGCCCGGACCGGAGCCGCCCGCCCGGACCGGAGCCTCCCGCCCGGACCGGAGCCTCCCGGCTCGGGCCGGCGCTTCAAGGCTCGGACCGGAGCCTCCCGGCCCGGACCGGAGTCTCCCGGCCCGGACCGGAGTCTCCCGGCCCGGACCGGAGTCTCCCGGCCCGGACCGGAGCCTCGCGGCCTAGATCAGCGCCAGTTGGCCTTCGGGGCCCTCCTCATGGCCGTCGAGAACCGAAGCCGGCCGACGTGCGGACTCCGGCACCGGAAGCACGCCCGCCTTGTGCAGCTCACTGGCGGTGATCGGCTTCCGCGCCGTCAACTCCTCCCGCAGCGGGCGCAGTTCGGCGAGCAGCGTGAGCACGGTGATCAGCTCCAGCAACTCCGACGTCCACGTCTGCGGCCAGGTCGCCGGACGGATCACCGCCAGCGTGCCCGGATCGCCCTCGGCGGTACGGGCGGCGAACCACTGCTCCAGGACGCGGACTCCACCCACCTCGAAGTCCCAGGCCGCGGGAGGTACGGGCGAGATGCGGCCCTCGTCCAGGTGGAGGGTCTCCTCGTCATGGTCGTAGTGCAGCGTGAGCGGACGCGAGGGCAGCGGGGCGCGGACGTAGGGGCGACGGCCGCCGGGCAGCTTGGGTCGTTCGCCGTCGCGGCGCATCAGCCAGAGCATGCGCCGGCCCGACTCGACGCCGCGGGCCCAGAGGCCGGGGTCCTCGGTGAGGGGGACCGCGAGGCCGGGGCGCACCGTCGCGACGATCCAGGCCAGGACGTCCACCGGGGCGGGGGAGTGGCCGAGGCGGGAGCCCAGGTGCTCCAACAGGCCGGGGGCCAGGTTCGGTTCCTCACCGCCGGGGCGGCGGTACAGCGGGCGGATGCGGCCCGAGCGGAGTACCGGGGGCAGGGAGGTCGTAAGCAGCACGGGGCGGGGGGACTCGGGTGCGGCGGCCGTCTCCACGGCGAAGATCTGGTGCTCGTCCGCCACGCGCCACAACTCCGGCCGTGCCACGTCGATCAGCCGGTGGTCGGGGATCAGCCACTGCTCGTCGAACGGCGCGTGCAGCACGCGTACCGGCTCCGGGCAGGATCCCGAGGCGCGCAGCAGCCTCTCGGTGCCGCCGGTCCGCCCCGGCAGCTGCCCGACCGCCGAGTGCAGGGTGCGCGAGCGGGTCGGCTCGAACAGCGCCTCCCGGTCGGGCCCTTCCGCCTTCATGAGGGCGTCCCACCGTGCCCTCAGTGAGGCCGCGTCGGGCGCCGACGGCCAGGCGCGGCCCGGCCGCAGAGGTGCGACGGACCACGGCATGAGGTCCGCGAGCAGCGGAGCGTCGTCGTGCGTCACGCTGGGCATCGTACGACGGGGTCAGGTGGCTTCGAGGGTGACCGTGAAGGAGAAGCGGTCCCCGCGGTAGTGGATCACCGCCACGTCGAGCGGCCGCCCGGCGGTGTCGTACGTGATGCCCGTGTAGTGCAGGATCGGGCTGAGCAGCGGGACTTGGAGCAGCCGGGCCGTCTCCGGGTCGGCCAGCCGCGCCTCCACGGTGTCCGTGATGCGGCTGATGTCCACGCCGACCACGTCCCGCAGCACTTTGGTCATCGGCCATCGCGCCAGGTCCTCGCGGTCGATGCGCTCGGCCAGTTCGGGGCGGACGTAGTTACGGGCGTGGTTGGTCGGCTCGCCGGTCTTCTCGTCACAGCGCAGCCGGTGGTACGTCGCCACCTCGGTCAGCTCCGGGAAGTACTCAGCGAGTTCGGCCGGGACGGGGACCGTGCCGTGGCCCAGCAGTTCGGTCGTCATGCCGGACTGCTGGGCCACGATCGCGTCCACCGAGCCGAGCAGCCGCACGGGAGCGCCCCTCCTCGCGCTGGGCTCGATGAACGTGCCGCGCCTGCGGCGGCGCGTGATCAGCCCCTCGTCCTCCAGCTCCTTCAGCGCCTGCCGCATGGTCAGCACGCTCACCCCGTAGTGGCCCGCCAGCTGTTCCTCGGTGGGCAGACGCAGCGGGTCCTGGGGCGAGCGGCCGAGTATGGAGGCACGCAGCGACTGTGACACCTGGTACCAGAGCGGCAGCTTGCGGTTCAGGACGATGGAGTCGGGGGCGAAGGAGGTCACGGGCTATCCGTACCTGTTCGTCGGCGTCCAGTGCAACGAGTGAGCCGGAGGCGAACGAGCATCACAGCGGGCGGAAGTGGCGTTCGAGGCCTTGCCACACACCGTCGTACCCCTGTTGCAGATGCTCCGCGTGGGCCGCGTGCGGTGCCAGCGTCATCGGCCAGCGGGTCTCGAACATGAACGCCAGCCCGTCGTCGATCTTCTGGGGCGCGAGCTCGGCGGCGCTGGCCCGGTCGAACGTCTCCCGGTCCGGACCGTGCGCCGACATCATGTTGTGCAGCGAGCCGCCACCCGGTACGAAACCGCCCTCTCCGGCCGTCTTCGCGTCGTACGCGCCCTCGATGAGGCCCATGTACTCGCTCATCACGTTCCGGTGGAAGTACGGCGGCCGGAAGGTGTCCTCGCCCACCAGCCAGCGCGGCGCGAAGACGACGAAGTCGACGCCCGCCAGACCGGGAGTGTCGCTCGGGGAGGTCAGCACCGTGAAGATCGACGGGTCCGGATGGTCGTAGCTGATGGTGCCGATCACATTGAAGCGGCGCAGGTCGTAGATGTACGGCACATGGTTGCCGTGCCAGGCGACGACGTCGAGCGGCGAGTGGTCGTAGACGGCCGTCCAGAGGTTCCCGCAGAACTTGTTCACCACCTCGACCGGTCCCTCGACGTCCTCGTACGCGGCGACCGGCGCCCGGAAGTCCCGGGCGCTCGCGAGGCCGTTGGCGCCGATCGGGCCGAGGTCGGGAAGGTGGAAGGGGGCGCCGTAGTTCTCGCAGACGTACCCGCGGGCGGAGTCATCCAGAAGCTCCACACGGAAGCGCACCCCACGAGGGATCAGCGCCACATGGCCCGGCTCCACATGCAGCAGCCCGAACTCCGTGCGCAGCAGCAGTCCGCCGCGCTCCGGCACGATCAGCAGCTCGCCGTCCGCGTCGCTGAAGACGCGGTCCATCGAGGAAGTGGCGTGATACAGGTGCACGGCCATGCCGGTCCGCTGAGTGGCGTCGCCGTTGCCGCCGAGCGTCCACAGGCCGGCCAGGAAGTCCGTCCCCGCCGGCGGCTCGGGCAGCGGATTCCACCGCAGCCGGTTCGGGTCGGGCACCGTCTCCGTGAACGGGGCCGAACGGAGCGTCCCGTTGTTCGTACGCGTGAACGCGGGATGCGCCGCCGAGGGGCGGATGCGGTACAGCCATGAACGGCGGTTGTGTGCCCGGGGCTCCGTGAACGCCGTACCGCTCAGCTGCTCCGCGTACAGCCCGAGCGGCGCGCGCTGCGGGGAGTTGCGGCCCTCGGGCAGCGCGCCCGGCACCGCCTCGGAGCTGTGCTCGTTGCCGAACCCGGAGAGATAGGACAGCCCCTCCGCGATCTTCCTCGCGTCCCCGCTCATCACCGCTCCCTCGCCACTGATTCCTATGCATCACCGTAGGATTTGGAGATCGGGTGCGCAAGGGGGAGACGGAGGAGTGGATGGAGGCCGGCCGGGACCGTGGGAGGAGACAGGAACCAGCCTCCAGGAGGATCCGGCCGGCACCGCGGTGCAATACCCTCCCCGGCATGTCGTGGACGCGCGGACTGCTCGCCGCGCTCGCGGTGGGTGCCCTGCTCGGCGGCTCGGCGGGCTGCGGCTCAGGCGGCGCGCACGAGCGGAAGGGCGAGGTGGCGGCCTCGCCGGTGGGCAAGGTGCTGGACGGCACGGACGAGGAAGGGCGGCACTACCGTGAAGTCGACAAGAAGGGCGCGCCCCAGGTGGCGGTCGAGGTCCAGCCGGACTCCGGCGACAGCTGGGACGTGCGGCTGACCGTCCGTAACTTCCGCTTCTCGCCCGCCGGCGCGCGCCCGGTGGCCGTGGCCGGCCGTGGCGTCGTCCGGCTCTACCTGGACGGCCGCTCCCTGGCCCGGCTGCGCACCACGGACTACCACCTCCCCGGCACACTGGTCCCGCGCGGCACACACCACGTCACAGCCCGGCTCTATGCGGACGACCGGACGGTGTGGGCGGTGCACGGCAAGCCGGTCGAGAGCACGGTGGACATCACGGCGTCGGGGGCGGAGGCGACGGTGAGCCCGGGAGGCGCGGGGTGATTTCTGCGGGGTCGACCTCTGCCGCCCCCGAAGAGTCCCCGATGAGTCCCTGATGAGTGCAGGGTGCACCGATTCCCGTACAGGTGGGCGAGGTTCACCGGCTCCCGGCGGAAAGGCATTATGAAGTCCGTGCCCCAAGCGACATCGCTGCGCCGCGCGCCCATCCAACGCCGTAGCGCCGAACGACTGACCAGGATCCTCGACGCCTGCGCCGACCTCCTCGACGAGGTCGGCTACGACGCCCTGAGTACCCGGGCCGTGGCCCTGCGTGCGGGCGTGCCCATCGGCTCCGTGTACCGCTTCTTCGGTAACAAGCGGGCGATGGCCGACGCCCTCGCCGAACGCAACCTGGAGCGCTTCACCGAGCGCGTCACCCGCCGTCTGTCGGAGTCGCAGTCGGAGTCGGAGTCGGAGTCGGAGGGCGAGGGCGAGGGCGAGGGCGGCTGGCGCGCGGCCATGGACGTGGTGCTCGACGAGTACCTGGACATGAAGCGGACGGCGCCCGGCTTCTCCCTCGTCGACTTCGGCAACCAGATCCCCGTCGGCGCCCGCTACGCCGAACCCAACCATCGGGTCGCCGACCGCCTGACGGACCTGCTGTCGGCGTACCTCGAACGCGAACCGGACGAGGAACTGCGCCGCATGTTCCTGATCGCGGTGGAAACGGCCGACACCCTGGTCCACCTGGCCTTCCGGGTGGCCCCGGAGGGCGACGAGAAGATCATCGAGGAGATGCGGGAACTTCTGCGGGCGTATCTGGGCAGGGTGCTGGACTAGCCGGCGAGGCGCTGGTCCGACGGGCGGGGTGCTGGACTGGCCGGCGAGGCGCTGGTCCGACGGGCGGGGTGCTGGGCCGGTCGGCGGGGCGCTGGTCCGACGGGCGGGGTGCTGGACTGGCCGGCGAGGTGCTGGTCCGACGGGCGGGGTGCTGGACTGGCCGGCGAGGTGCTGGTCCGACGGGCGGGGTGCTGGACTGGCCGGCGAGGCGCTGGTCCGACGGGCAGGGTGCTGGGCCGGTCGGCGGGGTGGCAGGCCGGTCGGTGAGGCGCTGGGCCGGTCGGCGGGGTGCTGGGTCGGTCGGCGAAGTGGCGGGCCGGTCGGCGGGATGCTGGGCCGGTCGGTGAGGTGCCGGCTTCAAGGGGCTCCCCTCCATTCATACCGGTCGGTATGCTCGGCCCGTCCGCGCGTCACCGCTGCCGCCACCCCTCCGGGAGGACCCGTGTCCCGCACCGCACTGCGTATCTGCCCCCTCTGCGAGGCCACCTGCGGGCTCACCCTCACCGTGGACGGCACCCGAGTCACCGGCGCCCGAGGCGACCGGGACGACGTGTTCAGCAAGGGGTTCATCTGCCCGAAGGGCGCATCCTTCGGGGCCGCCGACTCCGACCCCGACCGGCTGCGCACGCCCCTCGTGCGCCGGGACGGGGAACTGCGCGAGGCCACCTGGGAGGAGGCGTTCGACGCCGTCGCGGCCGGGCTGCGGCCGGTCGTCGAGCGGTACGGGCCGCACGCCGTCGGCGTCGTCCTCGGCAACCCCAACGTGCACACCATGGCGGGCGCCCTCTACCCGCCCGTCCTGCTCGCAGGCCTGCGCACCCACAGCCTCTTCACGGCCTCCACGCTGGACCAGATGCCCAAGCACGTCTCCAGCGGACTGCTCTACGGGGACGCGAACGCCATCCCCGTGCCCGACCTCGACCGCACGGACCATCTGCTGCTGATCGGCGCCAACCCCCTCGAATCCAACGGGAGTCTGTGCACCGCCCCCGACTTCCCCGGCAAGCTCAAGGCCCTCAAGGCCCGCGGCGGCACCCTCACCGTGATCGACCCGCGCCTCACCCGCACCGCCCGGCTCGCTGACCGGCACGTCGCCATACGCCCCGGCGCCGACGCCCTGCTGCTGGCCGCGATGGCGCACGTCCTCTTCGAGGAGAAGCTCGTCGACCTGGGGGACCTCACGCCGCACGTGCAGGGGCTCGACGAACTGGCCGCCTCCGTCCGGGACTTCACGCCCGAAGCCGCCGCCGAGGCGTGCGATGTCGAGGCCGACACCATCCGCGCCCTCGCCCGCGAACTGGCCGCCGCGCCCACCGCCGCCGTCTACGGCCGCATCGGCAGCTGCACCGTGCCGCACGGCACCCTGGCCAGCTGGCTCGTCGACGTGCTCAACATCCTCACCGGCAACCTCGACCGGCCCGGCGGCGCCCTCTTCCCGCTGTCGGCCACCGACCGGCCGCCCCGGCCCGCCGGGCCCGGCCGCGGCTTCGCGCTCGGGCGCTGGCACTCGCGGGTGCGCCGGCACCCCGAGGCCAAGGGCGAGTTGCCGATCTCCGCGCTCGCCGAGGAGATCGACACCGCCACCGACGAGGGCAGCCCCATCCGCGCCGTCATCGCCGTCGCCGCCAACCCCGTGCTCTCCGCGCCGGACGGCGACCGCCTCGACAAGGCGCTCGGCACACTCGACTTCATGGTCAGCGTCGACCCGTACCTCAACGAGACCTCGCGCCACGCGCACGTCGTGCTGCCGCCGCCCCCGCCCTCCCAGGCGCCCCACTTCGACTTCGCCTTCAACACGCTCGCCGTGCGCAACCAGGTCCGCTACACCCGCGCCGCCGTCCCGCTGCAGCCCGGCCGCATGGCCGAGACCGAGATCCTGGCCCGGCTCGTCCTCGCCGCGACGGGCATGCACGGCGCCGACCCCGCGGCCGTCGACGATCTCGTCATCGACCAGACCCTCGGCAAGGCGGTCACCGACCCCCACTCGCCCGTCCACGGCCGCGACCCGCGCGAACTGGCCGACCGACTCACCGGCGAGAGCGGCCCGGAGCGCCGGCTGGACATGATGTTGCGCCTCGGCCCGTACGGCGACGGGTTCGGCGCCCGCCCCGACGGAATCGGCCTCCAGAAGCTGCTCGCCCATCCCCACGGGATCGACCTCGGCCCGCTGCGGCCCCGTCTGCCGCAGCCGCTGAAGACCGTGAGCGGCAAGGTCGAACTGCTGCCGGGTCCGATCGCGGACGACCTGCCGCGCCTGAGGCAGGCACTCGACGATCGCGCCGACGGGCTCGTGCTCGTCGGGCGGCGCCATCTGCGGTCCAACAACAGCTGGCTGCACAACGTGCCCGCCCTCACCGGCGGCTCCAACCGCTGCACCCTGCACATCCACCCCGAGGACGCCGAGCGGTTCGGACTCGTCGACGGCGCGCAGGTCAGGGTCAAGGGCGCCGGGGGAGCGGTGACCGCACCCGTCGAGGTCACCGAGGGCATCCGGCGCGGCGTCGTCAGCCTCCCGCACGGCTGGGGCCACGACCGGCCCGGCACCCGGATGAGCCACGCCGCCCTGGACCCCGGGGTCAACGTCAACCAGCTCCTCGACGGCAGCCTGCTCGACCCGCTGTCGGGCAACGCGGTACTCAACGGCGTCCCCGTGGAACTCGCCGCACTCGCCCCCGTCGACCGCACAATGCCGTGACCTGGAGTTTTGCGCTTATTGCTCTCATGTCAACGTCTTGTTAACGCCGTTTGACGCGACCTAACGTCATCGCACCCCCGGCCCTGCCGGGAGTTCAAGGGCGAACGTTAGGTAATCCATTCATGCTGACCATCCTCGGCTTCACCATGATCGCGACCTTCCTGGTCCTGATCATGGTGAAGAAGATGTCGCCGATCGCGGCGCTCGTGCTGATCCCCGCGCTGTTCTGCGTGTTCGTGGGCAAGGGCGCCAAGCTCGGCGACTACGTCATCGACGGCGTCACCGGCCTCGCCCCCACCGCGGCGATGCTGATGTTCGCGATCGTCTACTTCGGTGTGATGATCGACGTCGGTCTCTTCGACCCGATCGTCCGCGGCATCCTGCGGTTCTGCAAGGCCGACCCGCTGCGCATCGTCGTCGGTACGGCCGTGCTCGCCGCGATCGTCTCGCTCGACGGCGACGGCTCCACCACCTTCATGATCACCGTCTCGGCGATGTACCCGCTGTACAAGCGCCTGAAGATGAGTCTCGTCGTGATGACCGGTGTCGCCGCGATGGCCAACGGCGTCATGAACACCCTGCCCTGGGGCGGACCCACCGCCCGCGCCGCGACCGCGCTGAAGCTCGACGCCAGCGACATCTTCGTGCCGATGATCCCGGCGCTCGCCGTGGGCCTGCTGGGCGTGTTCGCCCTGGCGTACGTGCTCGGCCGCCGCGAGCGCAAGCGGCTCGGCGTGCTGACGCTGGACGAGGTGCTCGTGGAGGAGCAGGAGACGGTCCTGGTGGGCGCCGGCGGATCGGGCGGATCCGGCGACGGCAAGGCTCCCGTGCGGACCGGCGGGGCGGGCTCCGGCATCGAGGCCGAGGCTTCGCAGGATGAGCCCGAGGAGGGCCTCCAGGGCCTCGACCCGAACCGACCCACCCTGCGCCCCAAGCTCTACTGGTTCAACGCGCTGCTCACGGTCGCCCTGCTCACCGCCATGATCATGGAGTGGCTGCCGATCCCGGTCCTCTTCCTGCTCGGTGCCGCGCTCGCACTCACCGTCAACTTCCCGCACATCCCCGACCAGAAGGCCCGGCTCGCCGCCCACGCCGACAACGTCCTCAACGTCTCCGGCATGGTCTTCGCCGCCGCCGTCTTCACCGGCGTCCTGAAGGGCACCGGGATGGTCGACCACATGGCCCAGTGGCTGGTGGACAACATCCCCGACGGCATGGGCCCGCACATGGCCTTCGTCACGGGCGTCCTGAGCATCCCGCTCACGTACTTCATGTCGAACGACGGCTTCTACTTCGGCATCCTCCCCGTCCTCGCCGAGGCGGGCCAGGCGCACGGCGTCTCGACCCTGGAGATCGCGCGGGCCTCGCTGGTCGGCCAGCCGCTGCACATGTCCAGCCCGCTGGTGCCCGCCGTGTACGTCCTCGTCGGCATGGCCAAGGTCGAGTTCGGCGACCACACGCGGTTCGTGGTGAAGTGGGCCGCGCTCACCTCGCTCGTGGTACTCGGAGCGGGAATCCTGTTCGGCATCATCTGACGCGTAGAGGTCATCAGGCGGACGTGGAGAGGTCATCCGACCCTCCAGACGTCATCCGACCCTCCAGACGTCATGACCCTCCAGACGTCATCCGACTCTCCAAGGAGGACACGACCATGGGGCCCGGTGGGAACCGCGGCTGGCTGCTCCGCCTCGTCATCGCCTTCGGCTTCGCGCAGGGGGCGGTGTCGATGGCCCGGCCCGCCGTCTCCTACCGGGCCCTCGCGCTGGGCGCGGACGAACGCGCGGTCGGTGTGATCGCGGGTGTGTACGCGCTGCTCCCGTTGTTCGTCGCCGTACCCCTGGGCCGGCGCACGGACCACGGCCGGTGCACGCCCCTGCTGCTGGCCGGTGTGGTGCTGATATCCGGCGGCTGCGCGCTGAGCGGCGTCGCGGGTTCCCTCCCGGCGATGGCGGCGTGGAGCGGGGTGATGGGCCTCGGTCACCTGTGCTTCGTCATCGGAGCCCAGTCGATCGTCGCCCGCCGGTCCGAGCCCCATGAGCAGGACCGCAACTTCGGCCACTTCACCATCGGCGCCTCGCTCGGCCAGCTGGTCGGTCCGATCGCCGCGGGCGCCCTGGTCCACGGCCCCGACAGGGCGGCCACCAGCGCGCTCGCTCTCGTGGTGGCGGGCGCGGGCGCCGCGGTCGCGTTCACGTCGCTGTGGCGCATCGAACGCCGTACGAAGGCCGCGTCCCGTACGGCGCGGAGGGACCGCGTTCCTGTCCACCGCATCCTGCGCTCCCGGGGCGTGCCCGCCGGCATCTTCATCAGCCTCGCCGTGCTGTCGGCGACCGACATCCTCACCGCGTATCTGCCGGTCGTCGGCGACCAGCGCGGCATCACCCCGTCCGTTGTCGGTGTCCTGCTGAGCCTGCGCGCGGCGGCCACCATCGCCTGCCGACTCGTCCTGACCCCGCTGCTGCGGCTGCTCGGCCGGGCCGTGCTGCTCACCCTGACCTGTCTGACGGCGGCGGTGCTCTGTGCCGGGATCGCGCTGCCGGTGCCGGTCTGGGCGCTCGGCGTGATGCTCGCCGTGCTCGGGTTCTGTCTGGGCGTCGGACAGCCGCTGTCCATGACGACCGTCGTGCAGGCCGCGCCCGACGAGGCCCGCTCCACCGCCCTCGCCCTGCGGCTGACCGGCAACCGCCTCGGCCAGGTCGCGGCGCCCGCCGCCGCGGGCCTGGTGGCCGGGGTCGCGGGCGTGGCCGCGCCGTTCGTGATGCTCGGCGTGCTGCTGCTGCTCTCGTCCGGGATCGCGCTGCGCTCACCCGCGGGTCTTCAGCCCGTCCGGCGATTGAGAACGAGGCCGTCAAGGCCGAAAAGCGGGGGTACGGGGGCGGCAGCCCCCAGGGACGGGAAGGGCAGGGGCGGAGGGGGCGAGAAACCCGGAGTCCGGTTCCGCGCTTGACCGCGACCCGATCCGTGCCCGCACCACGGAGTCCTCTGGCGTCCCAAAACTAACGGCGCTAGTTTGGGCCCGCACGACGCTGCCCCGGCCCGGAGGATGACGATGAAAGCACATGACGGCATGTACATCGACGGCGCCTGGCGCCCCGCCGTCGGCCAGGACACCATCGAGGTCGTGAACCCGGTCGACGAGCAGGTCATCGGCCGCGTCCCGGCGGGCACCGCCGAGGACGTCGACGCCGCCGTACGCGCCGCTCGGGCCGCCCTCCCGGCGTGGGCCGCCACCGCACCGGTCGAGCGGGCCGCGCGGCTCACCGCCCTCCGCGACGCACTCGTCGCCCGCAAGGACGAGATCGCCGAGACCGTCACGGCCGAACTGGGCTCACCGCTGCCGTTCTCGCAGTCCGTCCACGTGGGACTGCCGATCGTGGTCGCGGGTTCGTACGCCGAACTGGCCGCCACCCACTCCTTCGAGGAGAAGGTCGGCAACTCCACCGTCCACCAGGAACCGGTCGGGGTCGTGGGCGCCATCACCCCCTGGAACTACCCCCTCCACCAGATCGTCGCCAAGGTCGCCCCGGCCCTGGCGGCGGGCTGCACGGTCGTGCTCAAGCCCGCCGAGGACACCCCGCTGACCGCCCAGCTGTTCGCCGAGGCCGTCCATGAGGCGGGCGTACCGGCCGGGGTGTTCAACCTCGTCACCGGCCGCGGCCCGGTCGCGGGCCAGGCACTCGCCGAGCACGAGGGCGTCGACCTGGTCTCCTTCACCGGCTCCACGGCGGTGGGCAGACAGATCGGCGCGACGGCGGGGGCGGCCGTCAAGAAGGTCGCCCTTGAACTGGGCGGCAAGTCCGCGAACGTCATCCTGCCGAGCGCGGACCTCGCCAGGGCGGTGAACGTCGGTGTCGCGAACGTGATGGCCAACTCCGGCCAGATGTGCAGCGCGTGGACGCGGATGCTCGTGCACCGGGACCAGTACGAGGAGGCGGTCGGACTGGCCGCCGAGGCCGTCGCGAAGTACGGCGACCGCATCGGTCCGGTGGTGAACGCCAAGCAGCAGGCGCGCGTGCGCGGTTATATCGACAAGGGCGTGTCGGAGGGCGCGCGACTGGTCGCGGGCGGCCCGGAGTCCCCCCGCGAGAAGGGCTACTTCGTCCAGCCCACCGTCTTCGCCGATGTCACCCCCGAGATGACGATCGCGCAGGAGGAGATCTTCGGTCCGGTCCTCTCGATCCTCCCCTACGAGGACGAGGAGGACGCGCTGCGGATCGCGAACGGCACGGTGTACGGGCTGGCCGGCGCCGTCTGGGCGGGCGACGACGAGGAGGCGGTCGCGTTCGCGCGGAGGCTGGAGACAGGGCAGGTCGACATCAACGGCGGGCGGTTCAACCCCCGTGCGCCGTTCGGGGGTTACAAGCAGTCCGGGGTGGGCCGCGAGCTGGGCGCGCACGGGCTCGCCGAGTACCTCCAGACCAAGTCCCTCCAGTTCCGGGAGCGCTGAACGAGATGGTCCGAGCCGCTGTTCTGCCCGCCGTCGGCGCCCCGCTGGAGGTCACCGACATCGAGCTTCCGGAACCGGGCCCCGGCCGGGTCCGGGTCCGGCTCGCCGCCGCCGGGGTCTGCCACTCCGATCTTTCCCTGTCCAACGGCACCATGCGGGTGCCGGTGCCCGCTGTCCTCGGCCACGAGGGCGCGGGCACGGTGGTGTCCGTGGGGGAGGGCGTCACCCATGTCGTGCCGGGTGACGGCGTCGTCCTCAACTGGGCGCCGTCCTGCGGCGCTTGCCATGCCTGCGCGCTGGGCGAGGTATGGCTGTGCGCGAACGCGCTGACCGGCGCCGCCGATGTCCACGCCCGCCGCGCGGACGACGGCACGGACCTGCATCCCGGCCTGAACGTGGCCGCGTTCGCGCAGGAGACTGTGGTGGCCGCGTCCTGCGTGCTGCCCGTCCCGGACGGTGTGCCCCTGACCGACGCGGCCCTGCTGGGCTGCGCCGTGCTCACCGGATACGGGGCCGTGCACCACGCGGCGCAGGTGCGGCCGGGGGAGACCGTCGCGGTGTTCGGCGTCGGCGGTGTGGGCCTCGCGACGCTCCAGTCGGCGCGCATCGCGGGCGCGGAGCGGATCATTGCGGTGGACGTGTCCCCCGAGAAGGAGGAACTGGCGCGGCGGGCCGGCGCGACGGACTTCGTACTCGCCTCCGACACCACGCCCCGTGAGATCCGCGGCCTGACGGACAAGCAGGGCGTCGACGTGGCGGTGGAGTGCGTGGGCCGCGGCGTCACCATCCGTGCGGCCTGGGACTCCACGCGCCGTGGCGGCCGTACGACGGTCGTCGGCATCGGCGGCAAGGACCAGCAGGTCACGTTCAACGCCCTGGAGATCTTCCACTGGGGCCGCACACTGTCGGGCTGCGTCTACGGCAACTCCGACCCGGCCGAGGACCTGCCGGTGCTGGCCGAGCACGTACGGGCCGGGCGCCTGGACCTGGGCGCGCTGGTGACGGAACGGATCGCGCTGGAAGGGATCCCGGCGGCCTTCGAGAACATGCTGGCGGGCCGGGGCGGCCGGGCGCTGGTGGTGTTCTAGGCCAGTTCCAGGACTCCGTCGCCGGTACCTGATCGGGTGTTGTGGCGAGCGGTTCCGGGGCCGAGGTCTTACGGGGCCGAGGTCTTACGGGGCCGGGACCGCGACACCGCCACCCCCGCCAGGCACAGCATGCCGCCGCCAAGGTGAGCAGCCCCGCACCTCGCCGAGCGCCGGCCAGGACATCAGGACGACCGGCGCGGGCACGGCGTACGTCGTCGCGCCCATGCGGCTCGCGGTCGTACGGGCCAGCGCGTACGCCCAGGTCGTGAAGGCCGGCGCCAGCGGAAAGACGCCCAGGTACACCATGTTGAGCGTCGCGGAGACCGGAGCCCGGGACGCCTCGTGGACCAGTTTCCCCGCGAACGGCAGACACAGGACGGCCCCGACGAGACACCCGAACGTCGTCACCAGAAGCGCGCACGCCGCGCCCAGCACCGGCTTCTGCGCGACGAACCCGGCCGCGTACGAGGCGAGAGGTGTGCCGACTCGCGATTTCGGACGTCGAGACGGCAACCGGGCGCGGGCGCGCCGGGATGACGGCCGGGGTCAGCGCAGCGTGTCCGCCTCGATTCCCAGCAGTTCGGACAGCGCGCGCTCACCCGCCGCCGTCACCTTCACGGCCCGTTCGGAGCCGATGCGCACGCACCAGCCCGCGTCCAGGGCGTGCCGGCACAGGGCCGCGCCCGCGACACCCGCGAGATGGGGGCGCCGCTCGGTCCAGTCGAGGCACGCGCGGGCCAGCGGGCGGCGGCCGCCCTTGCGGTCCAGCCCGATGCCGAGGGTGTCGAACCACTCGAGGCCCGCGTCCGTGAGCGCGAATCCGGTGTCCTGCCGCAGCAGCCCCCGTACGGTCAGCGCGTCGGTGACGGCGATGCCGAGCCGCCCGGCGAGGTGGTCGTAGCAGGTGCGGCCGCGGGCCATCGCGGAACCGGCGCTCGCCTCCCGCAGCGTGCGCGTAGGCCCGGCGGTGGCGCCCGGCGCGATCTGCGCGGCCAGGTCCTCGACCAGCTGGGCGACCCGCGCGTCGGCCAGCCGTACGTACCGGTGCCGCCCTTGCCGCTCCTCGGCCAGCAGCCCACCAGCGACGAGCTTGCCCAGATGCTCGCTCAGCGTCGACGCCGCGACACCCGCGTGCCGCGCCAGCTCACCGGCGGTCCACGCCCGTCCGTCCAGCAGCGCCAGCAGGCAGGCGGCCCGCGTCTCGTCGGCGATCAGCCCGGCGAGACGGGCCAGCCCGGCCGCTCCGGCATCCCTCCGCCTCGTCATGCGTCCAGCATGGGGCAGGGACACTTCGGTGCCCACCGAAGCATGGCAAGCCCGCCCTACGCGGGGCGCCTCACCTGCTCGTACTGCCGCTCCAGCCCGTCAAGCAGCGCCGTCAACCCGGTCTCGAAGGCCCGTTCGTCGATCTTCTCCTGCTGCTCGGCGAGGCGGTGGGCCTGGCCGAGGTGGGGGTAGTCGGCCGGGTCGTAGGCCGTCTCGTCGTCGACGAAACCGCCCGCGAACGAGCCGAGCACCGACCCCATGACGAAGTAGCGCATCAGCGCGCCGATGGAGGTGGCGTGTGCGGGCGGCCAGCCCGCGTCGACCATCGCGCCGTACACGGCGTCCGCGAGCCGCAGCGCGGCCGGGCGGCGGCCGGGTCCGCTCGCCAGGACCGGCACGATGTTCGGGTGGTCGCGCAGCGCGGCCCGGTAGGAGACCGCCCAGTCGTGCAGCGCGGTCCGCCAGTCGCGGCCGTCCTCGAACATCGAGAGGTCGACCTGCGCGCTGACCGAGTCCGCCACCGCCTCCAGGATCTGGTCCTTCGTCCGGAAGTGGTTGTAGAGGGACGGGCCGCTGACCCCGAGTTCGGCTGCGAGCCTGCGCGTGGAGACGGCCGCGAGGCCCTCCGCGTCCACCAGCTCCCGTGCCGTGGCGACGATGCGGTCGGTGTTGAGGAGGGGCTTGCGCGGTCGGGCCATGGCGCACATTGTAGGGCTGCGACTGGAAACTAGCAGTGCTAATTTAAATGTGCGGTTTTCAAAGATTTCCGCGTTCCGGACTCGGAACTTCGAACTTCCTTGGGGTGACGCCTCGTGAACCTGGAGCTCAGTGAGGAGCAGGCCGCCGTCCGGCGGCTGGCCGCGGACTTCGTGGACCGCGAGATCACCCCGCACGTCGTCGCCTGGGACCGGGCGGAGGACGTCGACCGGTCGATCGTGAAGAAGCTGGGCGAGGTCGGCTTCCTCGGGCTCACGATCGACGAGGAGTACGGCGGCTCCGGCGGCGACCACCTCGCGTACTGCCTGGTCACGGAGGAACTGGGCCGCGGTGACTCCTCCGTGCGCGGAATCGTGTCCGTCTCCCTCGGGCTGGTCGCCAAGACGATCGCCGCCTGGGGGAGCGAGGGCCAGAAGCGACGGTGGCTGCCGGGACTCACCTCCGGGGAGTACGTCGGCTGCTTCGGGCTCACCGAACCGGGCACCGGTTCCGACGCGGGCAACCTCACCACGAAGGCCGTGCGCGACGGCGACGACTACGTGATCAACGGCACCAAGATGTTCATCACGAACGGCACCTGGGCCGACGTGGTGCTGCTGTTCGCCCGCTCCACCGACGCACCCGGCCACAAGGGGATCTCCGCCTTCCTCGTCCCGACCGACACCCCCGGCCTGACCCGCCGCGCGATCCACGGCAAGCTCGGCCTGCGCGGCCAGGCCACCGCCGAACTGGTCCTTCAGGATGTCCGCGTGCCCGCGACCGCGATGCTGGCGCCCGAGGGCAAGGGCTTCTCCGTCGCCATGTCCGCGCTCGCCAAGGGCCGTATGTCGGTCGCGGCGGGCTGCGTCGGCATAGCCCGGGCCGCCCTGGACGCGGCCGTCCGCCACGCCACCGAGCGCGAGCAGTTCGGCAAGGTCATCGCCCACCATCAGCTCGTCCAGGAACTCATCAGCGACATCGCCGTCGACGTGGACGCGGCACGGCTGCTGACCTGGCGGGTCGCCGATCTGATCGACCGCGGACTGCCCTTCGCCGTCGAGTCGTCCAAGGCCAAGCTCTTCGCCTCCGAGGCGGCGGTCCGCGCCGCGAACAACGCCCTCCAGGTCTTCGGCGGCTACGGCTACATCGACGAGTACCCGGCGGGCAAACTCCTGCGCGACGCCCGCGTGATGACCCTCTACGAGGGCACGAGCCAGATCCAGAAACTGCTCATCGGGCGTGCGCTGACCGGGGTTTCGGCGTTCTGAGTACGCGCCTGAGTACTTCGGCGGATGTGACGCGGGCCACCTCCACCGATCCTTGTCCGCATGAGTGACACACCGGTCAAGCAGCAGAACACGGCCGCCTTCTACGGCCAGGCCGTCGCGTCCTTCTCCGTCGCCATGGCCGCGACCGCCGTCGGCATCTTCAAGCTGAACGCCGATGCCTGGGTACGGGCGTTCCTGGGCATCGCCGTCCTGTACCTGGTCACCTCCGCCTTCACTCTGGCCAAGGTGATCCGGGACCGGCAGGAGGCGGCGGGCAGGGCCTACAACCCCTTCGAGAGGCCCTGAGCGCGGGAGGCACTCCTCTGAGCGGGCACTCTAAGCGCCCGCTCACCGTCAGAGGTATGGTGTTCACCCTGCCACTGGAAGGATGAACGAGCGATGAGTACGGCGGAGGAGAAGGCCGGCGGCGAGATCGAGCCGTGGGCCGAGGTGACCCCTGACGCGGCCCGGCGGCTGCTGGTCGCCGCCGTCGAGGCCTTCGCCGAGCGTGGCTACCACGCCACGACGACCCGTGACATCGCGAGCCGCGCGGGCATGAGCCCGGCCGCGCTCTATATCCACTACAAGACCAAGGAAGAGCTGCTGCACCGCATCAGCAGGATCGGGCACGAGAAGGCCCTCGAGATCCTGCGCACGGCGGCCCGGCGCGAGGGCAGCGCGACGGAGCGGCTCGCCGACGCCGTCAGCTCCTTCGTCCGCTGGCACGCCGGGCGGCGCACCACCGCCCGGGTCGTGCAGTACGAACTCGACGCGCTCGGCCCGGACGCCCGCGCCGAGATCGTCGCGCTGCGCCGGCAGTGCGACGCCGAGGTGCGGGGGATCATCGAGGAGGGTGTGGCGGCCGGCGAGTTCGACGTGCTGGACGTGTGGGCCACCACCCTTGCGGTGCTCTCGCTGTGCATCGACGTCGCCCGCTGGTTCAACATCGCCGGTTCCCGCACCCCCGACGAGGTCGGCGCGCTCTACGCCGACCTCGTGCTGCGGATGGTGGGGGCGTCGAATTGACGTCCTCACCTGCGTAAACGCAGGTGATTCCGGTCTGCACCGCTCCGCGGTGCTCCCTCGGGTTCCTGCTTCATCGACCCCTGCCGCCCGTGAGGGTGGTCTGACAAGGTCTCCACAGGCTTCACGTCCCGCCCGTCCGGCGGTAGGTCCGACAACTCCGTTGTCGGACAAGGCGATTCTGCCATGACTCCGCGGCCCTCCGGGCCGCTGAGGCAAGGATGCCCTTCACCTCCATCCTGAAGGATGGAGCACTGGGCAAGTGTTCGGTAGCCGCCCGCCCGGAAAGCGTCAGAGGTAGTAACGCGACACCGACTCGGCCACGCAGACCGGCTTGTCGCCGCCCTCGCGCTCGACGGTGAAGGCGACGCTCACCTGCACGCCGCCCGGCACGTCCTCGACGCCGGTGATCGTCGCCGTGGCGCGCAGCCGCGAGCCGACCGGGACCGGGGCCGGGAAACGGACCTTGTTCGTACCGTAGTTGACGCCCATCTTCACGTTCTCGACCTTGATCAGCTGCGGCCCGAAGAGCGGGAGCAGCGACAGGGTGAGATAGCCGTGCGCGATGGTCGTGCCGAAGGGGCCCGCGGCCGCCTTCTCCGGATCCACATGGATCCACTGGTGGTCGCCCGTGGCGTCCGCGAACAGGTCGATCCGCTTCTGGTCGATCTCCACCCAGTCGCTGTACCCCAGCTGCTCGCCCACCGCCGCCTTCAGGTCGTCGGCGGACGTGAAGGTCCTCGGCTCTGCCATGTTCCCGGCCTCTCGCATCATGAAGTCACCACGTCTAAGCAACTGCTTAGCATGGTCGGGTGCGGGACCCATGTCAACGGATCGGGCGTGCGACACGGTAGGTAGGCTCTGCGGAGTGCCGCAGATTCCCGAGAAGATCCACGAGCTGACCGTCGGCCAGTTGTCCGCCCGCAGCGGCGCGGCCGTCTCCGCCCTGCACTTCTACGAGTCCAAGGGCCTGATCAGCAGCCGTCGCACGTCGGGCAACCAGCGCCGCTACCAGCGTGACGCGCTGCGCCGGGTCGCCTTCGTACGCGCCGCGCAGCGGGTCGGCATCCCGCTGGCCACCATCCGCGAGGCGCTCGCTGAACTCCCCGAGGAGCGGACCCCGACCCACGAGGACTGGGCCCGGCTCTCCGAGGCCTGGCGCTCCGAACTCGACGAGCGCATCAGCCAGCTCAGCCGCCTCCGCGACCACCTCACGGACTGCATCGGCTGCGGCTGCCTGTCTTTGGAGACATGCGTGCTGTCCAACCCGGACGACGTCTTCGGGGAGCGGCAGTCGGGCTCGCGGCTGATGGTGGAACGGGGCGGGGACCGCCGAAAGCGGAACCAGAAGCCGGAGGAGTGCTGCTGAGGTCGGTGGCGTGGCCGCCGGTCTTCCAGCGAGCCGGGTTGCGGCTGGGCGGGGGTGGGTTTCGCTTGCCCGCGCTTGCGGGGTGCCTCCCCCAAGCTCTTCGAGCAGGGGGTACCCCCAGCGCCCACCCGTGCCGCCCCTGGGGGCCCCAGGCCGTCAAGGCACTGGGGGAGGCACGACTGGCCGCAGTGGTGCGCCGGTCATTCGTACTCCGTCCCACCCCGCCGCGTCAGATACGCCGGACTGACCGCCTTCGCGATCGCCCTCCCGCCGGTCACCGGGCTGTACCGCTCGCTGACCGGCCGTATCACCACACCCTCCCGCAGGTGCAGTTCTCGCCCGGAGACCGTCTCCCGTCCGGAGGCGACCTCCAGGACACGCGAGATGTCGTACGGCCCCTCGTACAGCCGTGGCACCAGCGGAAGTTGCCCCTCCAGCAACGCGGTGGCATCCAACCACCGCACCTCGCCGCCGATCTCGGCGGACACGTCGAACACGGCGTACCCCAACGTGTCACGCCGCCCGTCGGCCCCGTACGCCAGATCCTGCACGCCCGCCCCGTACACCTCGCCGAAGATCCCCACCCGGCGCGCGCCGAGCCGCTCGGCCAGCCGGGCCGCGACCTCCGGGACGCCGTGGCCGTGCACCGCCCGCCAGTACAGATTCCGCGGATCCTCCTTCAGTGCGAGCGACTTCGCGCCGAAGCCCTTCGACGACACATACACATGCCCCTCGTCGGCGACATACGTCAGCAGGCACGCGGACCCGTGCAGCTTCTCCGTCAGCACGACGGGCTCGCCGGGCGCGAAGATCTCCGGGTAGCGCTGGATGTTCTCGATGTCGACCCACGGCAGCAGATCCGGCGCGGACTCGACCTCACCGCTCATGGTGGGCGGGACCGGGGGCACCCACTTGGTGACACCGAGCACCTCCGCGAAGTCGGTGCCGTCCGCCGCGGCCCGCGCGAGGTCGACGCCGGCCAGCGCCCTGGGCCGGCAGACGATCCCCTGCGACAGCTCGCCGCGCAGCCGTACCGCCTTGACCCGGTCGGACTGGCTGCCCGCGAGCCGCCCGGTGAGCCCCAGCTCCTCGATCAGCCCGGCCGGGAGCACCGACTGTTCCGGGATGTAGACGGCGGTGTCACCGGTGCGGTACTGGCCCTTGGCGACGACGGCCCGGTACAGGCCCACCTGGGCCAGTTCGAGCGCGTCGGCGTTCGGATGCTCGTGGACGGTCAGCACTTCGGCGGTGACGCGCAGCGTCGACATCGGGACTCCTCTGGTTTCCGCTGGTCTCAGGGGTGTTTCATCGCCCTCTACTGTCCGAACGGGAAAAGGGTGGAGCCAGCGCATTTGCGGCTGCTAGCGTCGCTGTCTTCGGCCGGCGGTGACGCCGGACACGGAGTCCTGACGGGATGAACTCCCATGACCTCAGCGGCCCTTGCCGCCGCCCTCGCGGACATCGACACGGTCTTCAACGGCTTCGCCAGCCCGAACGAGGTGGGGTGCGCACGCTGCCACCTGCCCGAGGAGATCGCGTTTCTGCGCACCCCGTACACGCGGGTGCCCCCGGACGTGCTCCGGCGGTTCGTCTTCGAGGTATCCGACCACTTCGACGACCATGCCGCCTCGATGCGCCGGCTGCTGCCGCAGGCGGCGCGGGCCATGGCGGACGGCAGCCTGGACGGCGTCGGCTGGGGAACCCATGGACTGAGCCGGGTGGACTGGCGCTCCTGGCCCGCCGAGCAGGCGAACTCCATCGAGGCGTTCGTGTACGCGTGGTGGGAGGATGTCCTCACGACGCCCGAGCCGCCGTATCCGGTGCACGACGTGTTCGAGACCTGCGCCACGATCATCGGAACCATGACCCCGCTGCTCGACCGCTGGGTCCCGCACCCGGTGGCCGACGCCCACCTCCCGGGCTGCGCGGACGAGTGGCTGTACCACCTGGTCGTCGACGACTCGCCGCTCTCCTGGTGGTACCTCGACGACGAGAAGGCGGTCGTCGCCGAACTCCAGTCCTGGCTGGCCTCCCATGCCCCCGCCCGCCTCCGTGCCCAGGGTGAGCCCGACCTCGCGATGCGCGCCGAACTCCTCGCCCTGCCCTACGACGAGCGCTGGGCCCACCCGTACTGGGCCAGCCCCTCGGCCACCAACTGAGCGTTGGACCCGGCCCGTTGCCCGTCCGGCAGGACCAGTGTGTCCTCCAGGCCGATGCGGGTCGCGAGGCCCAGGCGTCCGGCGAGGCGCAGCACCGGCCAGGCGCCGGCCTCCTCGCCGTGCAGCAGCACCGGGCGGCTGTGAGCGCAGCCCAGGGCGGACAGCAGGGCGCGGGCGGTCTCCTCCGCCGTGTCCGCGGAAGGGTCTGTCACCTCCGCGAGCACCCGCAGCACCTTCGGGCCGAGCGGGGACGCCACGAACCGCTCCGCGCCGTCCGTGCCGGACCGGATTCCCGCCTCCACGCCGATCCCGCGGTCGATCAGCGCCGCCGCGACCTCCTCGGCGCCCGGCTCGTGCCAGTTGACCGAAGCGTGGTCGGGCAGCACGGTCCAGGAGCGGACGCGCTCCACGCGCGCGACCGGGTCCGGTTCCGCCCAGGCGCCGGTGGTCACTCCGACGGGGACGGCGACGCGCTTCCGTATCTCCTGGAGGGTCGCGGCGACCACTCTCGCCGACAGCGTGTCCTGTCCACAGGGGGTCTTGGGATGGACATGCACGTCCGACGCCCCGGCCGCGACGGCGGCCGCCGCCGAGTCGGCCATCGCGCCCGGCGACATCGGCGCGACCGCGCCGTCGGCCGGTCCCCGGGCTCCGTTCAGAGACACCTGCAGCATGCCCTCGATGGTGCCGGACGCCACTGACACTCGGGGGTGAACATCACCGACAACGGGGGGTGCGGCATCCCCGGCGCACCCCCGCGCCCCCCGAGCCCTGGCGTCACGCGGACACCAGCAGCCGTACCCGCCTGGCCTCCGCCAGGGCCCCCGGCGTCAGCACCGGCCTCGGCACCACGATGCCGCAGTCCGTGCAGACCGGGCCCGATGAGGGCTCGTGGGCCAGGTCGTACTTCCAGACGAGGCGCTCACCGGCGCACACCGGGCAGGCCGAACCGGGTTCGCGCTCCAGTGCGCTGATCAGCCGGCGCAGCACCTCGGCCAGCGGTTCATGAGGGTGGACACGCGGGTCGTCGCACCAGGCGACGCCGAAACCGCCCCAGGTGAGCCGGTGCCAGTCGTCCACACTGCCCGGCCTGCGCAGTCCGTCGTGCTTCTCCCTCTTGCGACGCTGGGTGAACTCGGCCTCGTAGGCGAGCCAGACGGAGCGTGCCTCCTCCAGTTCGTCCAGTGCGGCCACGAGCCGCGCCGGATCGGGGGAACGGTCCTCGGGGCCGAACCCGGCCCGGGAGCACAGATGGTCCCAGGTCGCCCGGTGCCCGTAGGGGGCGAACTTCTCAAGGCACTTGCGCAGCGAATAACGCCGCAGTGCCAGATCGCACCTCGGATCGCGCACCTGTCTCGCCAGACTCCGGAAACCGGCCATCGCCCTGCACCTCCGTCACACCTGCACCTGTACTTCGGTCACTTCGGCGTCGTCGTACGGACGTCGCCGAATAGACGTATCGACAAGCGATTCGGCTCCATCCGTTTTCCGATGACCTCCATCAGCCATCCTCCGAACGGTTCTCGGTCGCCTTCCCCCGTGCCGTCGGTCCTCCGTCGAGAGCCCCCGTGACCTCGAGTCCCCGGTGAGCCCAAAAAGTTGACGCATGTTCATGTTCAATCCCGGGGATACCGGCGGTAACATCCGGCCCACCACCGTCCGGAGGAGCTGCCATGCCACGGCGCACCCCACGAACCACCCTCGACAGACCGATAACTCCCCGCAGATTCGCCAAGTTCCTCAAAGCCGCTTCGATATGCGTGCTCGTCGCCGGTCTCCTGTCCCCGGCGGTCGGCGGCACCGCGACCGCGGCCGCGTCCAACGACTACTGCGGCGGCCAGTGTTCGGACATCCTCCCGCCGGGCGAGAACGGCAACGCGACCCTCGCCCAGATCCTCCTCAACCAGGCCTTCGGCACCCAGCCCGGCCACGCCGAGGACCAGCTCGGCCCGTACGCCAATCTGGCCACCGGCTACTCCACGCTCACCGACGCGAAGATCAACACCTTCTTCAACGATGCGTCGTTCGGCGTCTCTTCCGATCAAGTCGCCTCCACCGAGAAACCCGCCGGCCGCAGCGACGTGACGATCGTCCGCGACAAGAAGACGGGCGTCCCGCACATCACCGGTACCACTCGATACGGCACGGAGTTCGGCGCCGGATATGCCGCGGCTGAGGACCGGCTGTGGCTGATGGACGTCTTCCGGCACGTGGGCCGTGGCCAGCTGACCACCTTCGCGGGCGGCGCGGCGTCCAACCAGGGCCTGGAACAGGAGTTCTGGCGCAACGCGCCGTACACCGAGGCCGATCTGCAGGCCCAGATCGACAACGCCGTGGCCGCCGCCGGCGACCACGGCAAGCAGGCCCTCGCCGACGTCAACGCCTACGTCGCCGGAATCAACGCCTACATCGACGCCTCCGACAGCGGCCGCTACTTCCCCGGCGAGTACGTCCTGACCGGCCACAAGGACTCCATCACCAACGCCGGCACCATCGACCACTTCAAGACCACCGACCTGGTCGCTCTCGCCTCCGTCATCGGCACGCTCTTCGGCTCCGGCGGCGGCGGTGAGGTCAACAACGCGATCTCCCTGCTCGCCGCCCAGTCCAAGTACGGCGTGGAGGAGGGCACCAAGGTCTGGGAGTCCTTCCGTGAGCGCAACGACCCCGAGGCCGTCCTCACCGTCCACAACGGCGAGAGCTTCCCGTACGCCGCCAAGCCCGACAGCCCGCAGGGCGAAGCACTGCCCGACACCGGTTCGGTGACCCAGGAGCAGCTCGTCTACGACCGCACCGGCAGCGCGGCCGGCTCCAGCGCCACCAGCGCCTCCACCACGGCGGCCACCACCGCCCGGACCTCCGCGAAGCGCGGTATGTCCAACGCCCTCGTGGTGAGCGGCAAGTACACCGCCAGCGGCCACCCGATCGCCGTCTTCGGACCGCAGACCGGCTACTTCGCGCCCCAGCTGCTGATGCTCCAGGAGATCCAGGGCCCCGGCATCAGCGCCCGCGGCGCCTCCTTCGCGGGTCTGAGCATGTACGTCGAACTCGGCCGCGGCCAGGACTACTCCTGGAGCGCCACGACCTCCGGCCAGGACATCATCGACACCTACGCGGTCGAGCTGTGCCAGGACGACTACCACTACCTGTATCACGGCACCTGCACGGCCATGGACAAGGTCGAACAGAAGAACTCCTGGACGCCGACGACGGCCGACGGGACCGCGGCGGGCTCGTACACGATGCGCGTCTGGCGCACGAAGTACGGACCGGTGGAGTACCGGGCGACCGTGGGCGGCAAGAAGGTCGCCTACACCACCCTGCGCTCGTCCTTCCTGCACGAGGCCGACTCGATCATCGGCTTCCAGATGCTGAACGACCCGGACTACGTCAAGAGCCCGGCGACCTTCCAGAGCGCGGTCCAGCACATCAACTACACGTTCAACTGGTTCTACGCGGACTCCCAGCACACCGCGTACTACAACAGTGGCGACAACCCGGTGCGTGCGAGCGGCGTCGACGCCGAGTTCCCGGTGTGGGCCCAGGCGGCGTACGAGTGGAAGAACTGGAACCCGGCGACCAACACCGCCGACTACACGCCGGCGTCCGCCCACCCCAACTCCATCGACCAGGACTACTACATCTCCTGGAACAACAAGCAGGCCAAGGACTACACGACCGCTCCCTGGGGCGACGGGTCGGTCCACCGCGGCAACCTGCTGGAGGACCGGGTGAAGAAGCTGGTGGCGGCCGGCGGGGTCACCAGGTCGTCGCTGGTGAAGGCCATGGCGGACGCGGCCCTCGAAGATCTGCGCGCCGAGGACGTGCTGCCGAAACTGCTGAAGGTCGTGGGCAGCTCGGCGGTCACGGACTCCACGGCCGCGGCGGCGGTGAGCAAGCTGTCCGCGTGGGTGTCGGCGGGCGCGAAGCGCACGGAGACCTCGGCCGGCTCGAAGACGTACGCCAACGCCGACGCGATCCGCATCCTGGACGCCTGGTGGCCGCTGCTGGTGAAGGCCGAGTTCCAGCCCGGTCTGGGCAGCGACCTGTACACCGCCTTCACCAACAACCTGCCGGTCGACGAGTCACCCTCGGCCGCGCACGGCCCGACCGGCTCGCACGCCGGAAGCTCCTTCCAGTACGGCTGGTGGAGCTATGTCGACAAGGACATCCGGGCGGTGCTGGGTGAGTCCGTGCAGGGCGGACTGACGCAGAAGTACTGCGGCGGCGGCAGCCTGAGCTCCTGCCGGGACATCCTGATCAGCACGCTGAAGGAAGCGGCCGGCAAGACCGCGTCCCAGGTCTACCCGGGCGACGACCAGTGCTCCGCGGGTGACCAGTGGTGCGCCGACTCGATCGTCCAGCGCACCCTCGGCGGTATCAAGCACGGCAAGATCAGCTGGCAGAACCGGCCGACGTTCCAGCAGGTGGTGGAGTACACGTCGCACCGCTAGGTGATCCGGTCCCTGTCGTCGAACTCCCGTCTGCCCCGAGTTCGACGACAGGACCCAGGCCGACGGCGGGTCAGGTCACCCGGCCCGCCGCCAGCACCACCTGCGCCAGCTCCCGGTGCACGATGTCGCTGTGCGCGCCGTTCGGCGGGTCGCCGTGGCAGACCACCGCGGATGCGTCGACGTTCACGCAACCCGACGCCGGCAGCTTCCGCTTCAGCGCATCGGCGAGCACGTAGCGCTGCGTGCCGTCCACCGCCTGCACCCCGTCGTGCCCCATCGCTCCCCACTTGGCACCGAGGAGGCGGCCGACGTCGAAGTTCTCCGCGAGGTCCCCGGCCAGCGACCGGTCATCGCCCGCCATCCGCGACGCCAGCGGGTAGAACGTGGACAGCGCCGAGTCGAAGCGGGACCAGCAGCACACCAGCGGCCCGTCGATGCGGTTCTGCTGGCCGTGCAGCACACCGCTGGCATGCGGGTCGTCGGGCAGACGCGCGGCGAACGCGTAGTGGGAGAACGCCCCTTGGAGCAGGGTCACCGACTTCACCGTGCGCACGCCCTCCGGGAGCCCGCGCAGCGTGAACGACACCAGCCGGCCGCCGAAGCTGTGCCCGATCAGATGCACGCGCACGTTCGGCGCCGCCTGCGCCAACTGTCCGATCACGCGCCCCAGCCCGCGCTCGCCGACCGTCCCGGCGCGCCGTTTCATCGCGTAGTACGTGGCCTGCCGCAGCAACTCGTGCGCCCCGTCCCACACCCCCTTCGGCGTGAACGAGAACCCCTGCGCCCCCTGCGCCGCCCCGTCCGGCGACTCCACCAGCTCCAGCGCCCGCGCGAAGTCCGCGCACGCCCGCGCCGTGTCCCCGAACAGCATCTCCGGCTCGCTCTCGGGCACCCCCTCCGCCAGTGTGTCCGCGGCGAACGCGGCCTGCGGCCCCTGCGGAGGTACATCCACCAGCAGTCGTACGAGCCGCCCGAACTCCTCCAACGACGCGCCGTCGACCGGGCGTTGCTCCAGCAGCCGCGCGATCTGTTCCACCACGGTCGCGCGGCCGGGGAAGACCTCCAGGAGCGCGTGCCGGCTGTTCTTGTCCAGCTGCGACCGTGCGGTCTTTGGGACCTCGGCCGCCGCCGACGCCGGGAAGTTCGGGATCGGCTCGTCCGCGAACATCATCGACGGCCAGATGACGCCCACGTACCCGAGGCGTGCCTTGGGCGCGAGCGACGGCACCGGTGCGAAGAAGCGGCTGTAGAGCCGGGTCGCGCCGGAGCGCTGGTTGTTCCAGCCGTGCGCGAAGACCAGCAGGTCCCGCACGTTCTGCCGGTTCACGTCCGCGAGCAGCCGGTCCCGCTCCGGCGCGTCCACGTCCCCGTCCGCGTCGAAGGTCACTTCCCAGTAGGGACGCACGCTCATTTCCGGTACCGCAGCCATGGCAGGTCCCCCTTGCCCCGAGGTCGAGTGCGCTGTGAGCGCATCGTCCTGCTGGTGGGGAAGGTTGGCCATACGTCACGACACATCCGTACACGAGGGGTCGGCACGCATGGTCATTCCGTGAGCGGACACCGTGCGGATCGTCCGGATCCGCCCGCTCCTTGATCGAGGATCGCCTGCACCCCGTACGACGAGACACCTCCCGCCTGCGACATCCCCGAACACCGGAGGGCTTCCCTCCGCCGCGCCGTCGGTCACCCCTTCCCTCGCAACATACCGACTGGTTAGTCTGGCGCTCTCGGCAGAGCCGAAGGCAGCAGAGCCGATTCGCGTCGCGTCGAAGGAGACCGATGGTGGAAGCCGTGCAGGATGCGGGAGTGGTCGTCACCGGAGCGGGAGGCGGCATCGGGGCCGCGCTGGCCCGCCGCTTCGCCGCCGAGGGGGCCCGGGTCGTCGTCAACGACCTGGACGCCGGCCGGGCGAAGGCCGTGGCCGATGAGATCGGCGGAATCGCGGTCCCGGGCGACGCCTCCGCGATCGTGACCGAGGCACGGAACGCCCTCGGCGGCACGGTCGACGTCTACTGCGCCAACGCGGGCATCGGCTCCGGCGGCGGCGAGGCCGCGGAGGAGGAGGTGTGGGCGCAGGCCTGGGACGTCAACGTCATGGCGCACGTCCGCGCCGCCCGCGCGCTCCTGCCCGCCTGGCTGGAGCGCGGCGAGGGCCGGTTCGTCTCCACGGTCTCGGCCGCCGGGCTGCTCACCATGATCGGCGCCGCGCCGTACAGCGTCACCAAGCACGGCGCGTACGCCTTCGCCGAGTGGCTGTCGCTGACGTACCGGCACCGCGGCCTCAAGGTCCACGCGATCTGTCCCCAGGGCGTGCGCACGGACATGCTGACCGCCTCCGGCAGCGCCGGTGAACTGGTGCTCGCGCCGACCGCGATCGACCCCGAGGACGTCGCCGACGCGCTCTTCAAGGGAATCGAGGAGGACCGCTTCCTGATCCTGCCGCACCCCGAGGTCGCCGCGTACTACGAGGCGCGCGCCACCGAGCCGGACCGCTGGCTGACGAGCATGAACCACCTCCAGCAGAAGTGGGAGGCCGCCAAGTGACCACTTCCCGCTACGCCGCCAAGCCCTGGCTGGCCCTGCTCGACGAGGCCCAGCGCGCCCCGATCAGCCCCGCCGACTCCCTGGTGCACGCCCTGCGCACGGCCCCTGCGGACCGCACCGCCCTGGCCTACTTCGACGGCAGGATCAGCTACGCCGAACTGGACGAGCTGACCGACTCCGTCGCAGGCCACCTCGCCGCCCGCGGCCTTGCGCGCGGCGACCGCGTCGCGATCCTCCTGCAGAACTCCCCGCATTTCGTGCTCGCCCTGCTGGGCGCCTGGAAGGCGGGCGCGACCGTCGTGCCCGTCAACCCGATGTACAAGTCGGGCGAGGTCACGCACGTCCTCAAGGACGCGGAGGTGACCGCCCTGGTGTGCTCCGACCGCGCCTGGGAGTCGTATCTGCGCGAGACGGCCGCGGACTCGCCCGTACGCATCGTGCTCACCGCCTGCGAGCTGGACCTCCAGACCCGCGACGACGCGCGCGTGCTGGCCTTCGAGCGGCTCGACAGCGCCCCGGACGCCGACGATCTCCTCACCGTCGCCCGGCAGGCCCACAAGGCGCCCGAGGGCCGCGACCCGGCCCCGTCCGACATCGCGTTGATCAGCTACACCTCCGGCACCAGCGGCACCCCCAAGGGCGCCACCAACACGCACGGCAACATCATGTACAACGCCGAGCGGCAGCGGACGGGCATGGGGCTGCCGGAGGCGCCCGTCTATTTCGCGCTGGCACCCCTGTTCCACATCACCGGGATGGTCTGCGAGCTCGTGGCGTGCCTCATCAGCGGGGGCACGCTCGTCCTGACCTACCGCTTCGAGCCGGGCGTCGTCCTCGACGCGTTCGCCGAGCACCGGCCCCACTACACGGTCGGCCCGTCGACCGCCTTCATGGCGCTGGCCGCCCACCCGGCCGTCACACCCGACCACTTCTCCTCCTTCCACAAGATCTCCTCCGGCGGCGCCCCGGTGCCGCCCGCCCTGGTGGAGAAGTTCCGGGCAGGCTTCGGGCCGTACATCCGCAACGGCTACGGCCTCACCGAGTGCACCGCCCCCTGCGCCTCGGTGCCGCCCGACCACGAGGCCCCGGTCGACCCGGTCTCCGGCACCCTGGCCGTCGGCGTGCCGGGGCCCGACACGGTCGTCCGCATCGTCGACGACCAGGGCGAGGAGGTGCCGTTCGGCGAGCAGGGCGAGATCGTCGTACGGGGCCCGCAGGTCGTGCCCGGCTACTGGCGGCGCCCCGAGGCCACCGCCGAGACCTTTCCGGACGGTGAGCTGCGCACCGGCGACATCGGCTTCATGGACCCTCAGGGCTGGCTGTACGTCGTCGACCGCAAGAAGGACATGATCAACGCGTCCGGCTTCAAGGTGTGGCCGCGTGAGGTCGAGGACGTCCTGTACACGCACCCGGCGGTGCGCGAGGCGGCCGTCGTCGGGGTCGCGGACGGGTATCGCGGGGAGACCGTGAAGGCGTACATCAGCCTGCGTCCGGGGTGTGACGAAGACCCCGATGCGTTCGCTGCTTACTGCAAGGAGAGACTGGCCGCCTACAAATACCCGCGTCAGGTGGAGATCCTGCCCGACCTGCCGAAGACGGCGAGTGGGAAGATCCTTCGTCGGGAACTGCGTTCCCGGTCGCACGAGGGCCAGTAGACATCGACGGCCAGTAGACATCGACGGCCAGTAGACATCACGGAAAGGCAGGTGGCGGCAGTGCCCAGGACGACGGACGGGGACGGTACGCCCGTTCCGCAGCGGCTGCTGGCCGCCGCCACCCGGCTCTTCGCCGAGCGAGGCTATGACCGCACGTCCGTGCAGGAGATCGTCGAGGCGGCCGGCGTCACCAAGGGTGCGCTGTACCACTACTTCGGCTCCAAGGACGACCTGCTGCACGAGGTGTACGCGCGCGTGCTGCGCGTCCAGCAGGAGCGCCTCGATGCCTTCGCGGACGCCGACGAGCCGGTCGAGAAGCGCCTTCGGGACGCGGCGGCCGACGTCGTCGTCACCACGATCGAGAACCTCGACGACGCGATGATCTTCTTCCGGTCCATGCACCATCTGAGCCCGGAGAAGAACAAGCAGGTACGCGCCGAGCGGCGCCGCTACCACGAGCGGTTCCGTGCGCTGATCGAGGAGGGCCAGAAGGAGGGCGTGTTCTCCACGGCCACGCCCGCCGACCTGGTCGTCGACTACCACTTCGGCTCGGTGCACCACCTGTCGACCTGGTACCGCCCGGACGGGCCGCTCAGCCCGCAGGAGGTCGCCGACCACCTGGCCGACCTGCTGCTGCGCGCGCTGCGGCCCTGACCCCGTACGGGTCCCTGACGTCTTGCGTGGAGTCATGCGCGTAAGGGGCGGCCGCAATGGCGGCCGCCCCTTACGCCGTGCCTCACAGGTACTTCTTCAGCTCCCGCCGCGCCAGCGACCGCTGGTGCACCTCGTCCGGACCGTCCGCGAGCTTCAGCGTCCGGGCCGCCGCCCACAGTTCGGCGAGCGGGAAGTCCTGGCTCACGCCGCCCGCGCCGTGCAGCTGGACGGCCTTGTCGATGATGTCGACGACCGTGCGCGGAGTGGCGATCTTGATGGCCTGGATCTCGGTGTGGGCGCCCTTGTTGCCGACCGTGTCCATCATCCACGCCGTCTTGAGGACCAGCAGCCGCAGCTGCTCGACGGCCACGCGCGCGTCGGCGATCCAGTTGTGCACCACACCCTGCTGGGCCAGCGGCTTGCCGAACGCCGTACGTGTGACGGCCCGCCTGCACATCAGCTCGATGGCCCGCTCGGCCATGCCGATCAGCCGCATGCAGTGGTGGATGCGGCCCGGACCGAGTCGCGCCTGGGCGATGGCGAAGCCGCCGCCCTCCTCGCCGATCAGGTTCGACACCGGCACGCGCGCGTGGTCGAAGACGACCTCGGCGTGACCGCCGTGGTAGTGGTCCTCGTAGCCGTAGACCTGCATCGCGCGCTTGACGTGGACGCCCGGGGTGTCGCGCGGGACCAGCACCATGGACTGCTGCCGGCGGATGTCGACACCGTCCGGGTCCGTCTTGCCCATCACGATGAAGATCTTGCAGTCGGGGTTCATCGCCCCGGAGATGTACCACTTGCGGCCGGTGATGACGTACTCGTCGCCGTCCCGCTCGATGTGCGTGGTGATGTTGGTGGCGTCCGAGGAGGCCACCTCGGGCTCGGTCATCGCGAACGCCGAGCGGATCTCCCCGGCGAGCAGCGGCTGAAGCCACTGCTTCTTCTGCTGCTCGTCGCCGAACTGCGCCAGCACCTCCATGTTGCCGGTGTCGGGCGCCGCGCAGTTCAGCGCGGTGGGCGCGAGCTGCGGGGAGCGGCCGGTTATCTCGGCGAGCGGGGCGTACTGGAGGTTCGTGAGCCCGGCGCCGTACTCGGCGTCCGGCAGGAAGAGGTTCCACAGGCCCTGCCTGCGTGCCTCCGCCTTCAACTCCTCGACCACGGCGGGCGTGTCCCACGGCGAGGCGAGCCGCGCGTGCTGCTCGTGGGCTACGGCCTCCGCCGGGTAGACGTACTCGTCCATGAAGGCGAGCAGCTTGGCGCGCAGCTCCTCGGTGCGCGCGTCGAATGCGAAGTCCATGGCGGATCAGCCTTCCTGAAGGGTGGTCAGGCCGTGCTCGATGAAGACGGGCACCAGCTCGCCGATGCGGTCGAAGCCCGCGCCGACCGTCTGGCCCAGGGTGTAGCGGTAGTGGATGCCCTCCAGGATCACGGCGAGCTTGAACCAGGCGAACGCCGAGTACCAGGAGACGGCGGCGACGTCACGCCCCGAGCGCGTGGCGTACCGCTCGACGATCTCGGCGGGGGCCGGATGCCCGGCGGCCGTGGCGGTGGTGGAGACCGGGGAGTCGGGCAGCCCGAGCGGCACGCTGTACATCACCAGCAGACCGAGGTCGGTGAGCGGGTCGCCGAGCGTGGACATCTCCCAGTCGAGAATGGCGGTGATCTTGTCGTCGTCACCGAGGAGGACGTTGTCCAGGCGGTAGTCGCCGTGGATCACGGTCGGCGCGGGGGAGGCGGGCAGCTCGCGCCCGAGCGCGGCGTGAAGCTCGTCGATGCCGGGCAGTTCGCGGTTGCGGGACGCGTCCAGCTGCTTGCCCCAGCGGCGCAGCTGCCGGTCCAGGAAGCCCTCCGGGCGGCCGAAGTCCGCGAGACCCACCTCGCCCGGCTCCACCGCGTGCAGCTCCACCAGGGTGTCGACCAGCCCGAGGACCGCGTCCCGGGTGCGCCGCGGGCCGAGCGGGGCGAGCTGTTCCGCGGTGCGGTAGGGGGTGCCCTCGACGAAGTCCATCACGTAGAAGGGGGCGCCCAGGACCGACTCGTCCTCGCACAGCAGCACCGGACGCGGCACCGGAACGGCCGTCGGGTGCAGCGCGCTGATCACCCGGTGCTCGCGCTTCATGTCGTGCGCGGTGGCCAGGACATGCCCCAGCGGGGGACGCCGTACGACCCACTTGGCCGCGCCGTCCGAGACCGCGTAGGTGAGGTTCGACCGCCCGCCCTCGATCAGCCGGCCGGTCAGGGGGCCGCTCACCAGGCCGGGCCGCTCGGCGTCGAGCAGGCCGCGCAGCCGGTCGAGATCGAGACCCGGCGGGTGGTCTGGGGTCATCATTGCTCCTACGTGCGCGGAAACCAGGACCTGCATCATGATGCCGACCGGTCGGTATGTCGTCCAGTGGGCGGAGCAAACGTGATCGGCGCCACGAGGGTCTCGTGACGCCGATGCTCCTGGGTGCCACGGCCGGCGCCGCCGACGGTCCTGGGTGCCACGGCGACCGCCGGCGCCGTGCGGCAACGGCGCCCCGGCCGCGCCTGGCCGGTCAATGGTCGTCCCAGTGCCCCTCGTGCTCCGCGTGCCGGTGGCCGTCGTGCAGGTAGTCGATGTGGTCGCCGTGCGGGACCGGGCGATGGCCGCAGCCCTCGCCGTGCCGGTGCTCATGGCCTTCGTGGGCGATGTGCCCGCCGGGCTCGCGCTCGTCCCAGTGGCCGCCGTGCTCGCGACGCAGATGCCCGTCGTGCGCGTAGTCGACGTGGTCCCCGTGCGGCATCGCGTCATGTCCGCAGGCCGGTCCGTGGCTGTGGGGGTGCGCGGTGTGTTCCGGGTGGAGGGTGCTCATGGCGCTCACCTTCGGAGGCGTCGTTGATGACGGCTCAGGCTAACGGGTGAAGCGGAGTATTTCCGGAATATCCGGCACGTGTACCGGTAAGGAACCCGACGGCACGTGTACCGGTAAGGAACCCGACGGCACGTGTACCGGCAGGGAACCCGCACGTGTACCGGCAGGGAACCCGACGGCAGGTGCGCCGTCCGGTACCCCGAGGACGTTCAGAACACCAGTGCGGCCGCGCAGACCGCGAGGGCCGCCGTGGCGAGGGTCGCGGCGGCGGCGTGGCGGGGGGTGAGGGCGGGCGGCCGGCCGGCGTCCGCGGTCGCCAGGGCGTGGATGCGCCGGTGGGCGAGGGCCAGGAAGCCGAGCCAGAGCAGGCAGCACAGGGAGGCGACGACATAGCCGGCCGCCGTGTTCCCGTGCAGCGCCGTCTTCACGGCGAGCACCGCGGCCACGGTGCTCGAAAGGGTCGTACGCCGCCACGCGAGCCGGGTCCGCTCGGGCTGGAGCCCCGGGTCGCGGTCCCGGGCCGGGCCGCTCATCCTTCCCAGCCGACGAGGACGACCACGACCATGGCGACCGCGACCACGGCGACGGCGACGCCCAGCAGTGCCGGGAAGCGGGACACCGGAAGGTCCTCGCCGCGCCGCATCGCCCGCTCGCAGCGCACCCAGTGGTTGACGGCGCGCAGCGAGCACAGCACACCGGCGGCCAGCAACGCGAGGGCGAGTCCGACGCGCCAGGCCCAGCGCAGGTCCGGCAGGAACTGGTCCACGGCGAAGCCGCCGCCGATCAGCGCGAGCGCGGTGCGCAGCCAGGCCAGGAAGGTGCGCTCGTTGGCCAGCGAGAACCGGTAGTCGGGGGTGCCGCCTTCCCGCCGGATCTCCTGGGGCGCGAACCAGAGCCGGACGTTCCGTGCGAATTCGATCACGCGCAGGACCCTACCGGGCCGCTGTACGGGGGCCGGGGCCGGGCGGCAGGGGCCATTCCTGGTCCGACCCGGTCGACGTCGCGGAGCCGGAGGCGGTAGCCCGTCTGTTCCGCGCGCTCACCGCGGTGGGTCAGCCCGTGGACCGGCGGTGCGTCTTGAGCCGCTCGTACGCGTCGAGACCGTCCGGGACCCACTCCCAGTCGGACAGCCGGCGCTCCACCTCGTCCTCCGGCAGGAAGTCGTGCCAGGCGACCTCCTCGACCTGCGGGGAGACGGGCAGGTCGCAGCGGACCTGGTAGACCGAGGACCACCAGGTCCGGCCGGCGCCGTCGTCGTACAGGAACTTGAACAGCGGCTCGGGCCGGGGCAGCCCGCTGACGCCGAGTTCCTCCTCGGCCTCCCGCAGGGCGGCGTCGTCGTACGTCTCGCCCGCGCCGACGACCCCGCCGACGAACATGTCGTACAGGGAGGGGAAGACCAGCTTGGTCGGGGTGCGGCGGTGGACGAAGACACGGCCCTCGGCGTCTCGTGCCTGGATGAACACGCACCGGTGGCGCAGCCCGCGCGCATACGCCTCACCGCGCGGCGACTGCCCGATGACCCTGTCGTTCTCGTCCACGATGTCGAGGAGTTCGTCAGCGGCACTCATGGGCCCATCCAAGCAGTTCGCCCGGACGCGGGGGAGCGCCGAACCGGAGGATGGTGTCAGCCGTGCAGCGTTCCGGGTCGGCGCGTCCGCGTCGGTGTGCGGCCGGTCGCCGGGGAAGTCCGTCCTGAGGGGGGATCCCGGTCGGCATCCGGGGCGCGGGGGAGTGTGGAACCCGCGCCGCGCGGTGTCCGTCAGCCCGGTTGCAGGTTCTTCTCCCGCTCCGGTGTCGCCGACCCCCGTGGCATCGCCGGGTGCAGTCCGAGCAGCACGATGCCGAGGACGATCGCCGCCAGGCCCGCCGCCTGCCAGGCCAGTGCGCCCACGTCGGTGCGCAGCCGGTCGCCGAGGAAGCCCACCCCGCAGATGATCCCCGCCAGTGGCTGCGCCGCGGTGAGCGCGGGCAGGGACATCCGCAGCGGAGCCGTCTCGAACGCGCTCTGCACCAGGAGAAGGCCCGTCACGCCGAGCACCAGCACGCCGTACGGCTGCCAGCCCGTGATGAACTCCGTCCAACCGCCCTCCGTGAGCCGCTGACCGCTGACCCGGGTGAGCGCGTCCTGCACGCCGTACAGCAGCCCCGCCGCAAGCCCCAGCAGCACCGGCCCGATGATCAGCCGGGACTTCTTCGCATACGTCGTCAGCAACAGCGCGACACCGACCATCACCCCGATGATCAGCCAGTGCCGTAGGGGATCGGTGACGGCGACACCCCCCTTGGGCTGAGCCGCCACGATGAACGCCGTGACGCCGCCGGCGAGCAGCGCGAGCCCGCCCCAGCCCTGGCGACCCAGCGGCTGCTTGGTCACCCGGCGCGACTCGGCCATCGCGAACAGCAGGTTCGTGGCGACCAGCGGCTCCACCAGCGAGAGCTCGCCCTGGGACAGCGCTATCGCGCTGAGGATCATGCCGGCCACCATCAGGCCGATGCCGCCGAGCCAGCGCGGCATCTTCATCAGGTCCAGCAGCAGCCGGGGGGAGAGGAAGTCACTCAGCGGAGCCTGCTGGGCGGCGTGTTGTTGCAGCACAAACCCGGTGCCCAGGCAGAAGGCCGCGCTCACGGCGAGAGCCAGAACCAGTACCGACACGCTGCGTACCTCAAGGATTCAGCGGGGTCACGAGGATGCGTATCACGCTGACTTTAGCGCTCCTGGCTGTGACCCGCCCGTGCTCGACGAACCTACGGCGTGAGTTTGCCGACAGTGCGAGTACCCGGAAAACAGGCAGTTGACGCGATCACTCTTCTGCCGAAGGATCTGGCCCGTCAGTGACAACATACCGACCGGTAGTCACCAGTCACCGCGAGAGGACGGGCGCATGGCCTACGACGCTGATGTCATCGTGATCGGGGCAGGCCTCGCCGGGCTCACGGCGACCGCGGAACTGGTGGACGCCGGACGGAAGGTGATCCTCCTCGACCAGGAGCCGGAGCAGTCGATGGGCGGCCAGGCCTTCTGGTCCTTCGGCGGTCTCTTCTTCGTGGACTCGCCGGAGCAGCGCCGCCTGCGGATCAGGGACAGTCACGCGCTCGCCCTCCAGGACTGGATGGGCACGGCCGCCTTCGACCGTCCGGAGGACCACTGGCCGCGCAAGTGGGCGGAGGCGTACGTCGACTTCGCGGCGGGTGAGAAGCGGGCCTGGCTGCACGGGCAGGGAGTGCGCTTCTTCCCGGTGGTCGGCTGGGCCGAACGTGGTGGCTACGACGCCAACGGTCACGGCAACTCCGTTCCCCGCTTCCACATCACCTGGGGGACCGGCCCCGGGGTGATCGAGCCGTTCGTGCGGCGGGTGCGTGCCGGGGTGGCGCGCGGTCTCGTCCAGCTGAAGTTCCGCCACCGCGTCACGGGACTGTCGCGCAGCGCGGGTGCCGTCGACACCGTCACCGGCGAGGTCCTGGAGCCGTCGGACGCGCCGCGGGGCAAGGCCAGCAGTCGCACGGTGACCGGTGCCTTCGAGTTCAAGGCCCAGGCGGTGATCATCACGTCGGGCGGCATCGGCGGCAATCACGACCTGGTGCGCGCCAACTGGCCGCAGCGCCTCGGCAGCCCGCCGGAGCGGATGGTCTCCGGCGTGCCCGCGCATGTCGACGGCAAGATGCTCGGCATAGCCGAGGAGGCGGGCGCCCGACTGATCAACCGCGACCGCATGTGGCACTACACGGAGGGTCTCCAGAACTGGAACCCGATCTGGGAGAACCACGGCATCCGCATCCTGCCGGGTCCCTCCTCCCTCTGGCTCGACGCCCGCGGCCGGCGGCTGCCCGTCCCGCTCTTCCCCGGCTTCGACACCCTCGGCACGCTCGAACACATCATGAGGACCGGGTACGAGTACACCTGGTTCGTGCTCGACCAGAAGATCATCGGCAAGGAGTTCGCACTCTCGGGCTCCGAGCAGAACCCCGACCTCACCGGCAAGTCGGTCAGGGACGTGATCGGGCGGGCGCGGGCGGAGGTGCCCGGACCGGTCAAGGCGTTCATGGACAACGGCGTCGACTTCGTCGTCGAGAAGGACCTGGGCGCGCTGGTGCGCGGGATGAACGCGCTCACCAAGGAGCCGCTCATCGACGAGGCCGAACTGCGCCGCGAGATCGTCGCGCGCGACCGGGAGATCCTGAACCCCTTCACCAAGGACCTCCAGGTCACGGCGATCCGCGGGGCCCGCAGGTTCCTCGGCGACCGGCTGATCCGCACCGCCGCCCCGCACCGCATCCTCGACCCCAAGGCCGGCCCGCTGATCGCGGTGCGCCTGAACATCCTCACGCGCAAGACGCTCGGCGGTCTGGAGACCGACCTCTCCTCCCGGGTGCTGGCCGAGGGCGGCGACCCGCTGGCGGGCGTGTACGCGGCCGGGGAGGCGGCGGGCTTCGGTGGCGGCGGCGTCCACGGCTACCGCTCCCTGGAGGGCACGTTCCTCGGCGGCTGCCTGTTCTCGGGACGCACGGCCGGGCGGGCGGCGGCGAAGGCGGTCGGATAGCCGGCCAGGGGCTCCGACCAGTGCGGATCGGGGGCGCGGGCGCGTGGGGTCACGGTCCCGCGCAGTCCGCCCGGGCCTCAATCCCCTTGCGCCCACGGATGGTTGGAAGGCAGCACTGTCTTGGTCGACCCTTGACGGAAACCATTGGTGGAGGTTTTGCTGTGCGTGACCGCATCCTGACAAGCCGCGTTCTGTAAGGAATCACCGCGGTGCCACCCCCACCCCCACCGTCGTTCGGTCGCGGCCGCAAGCGCGCGGCCCGTACCTTCGACGCCGCACTCGACGACACCGAGCTCGTCGCCGCCCGGGCCTCTCTCGCCCGGGGGCGCTGGGCCCTCGTGCGCGCCCTGCTGGCCGCGACGCGTGACGACTGGGACCGTCGCGGACACCGCGTCACCGTCCTCGCGCAGGAGCCCGCCGCGCTGCCCTGGGCCCGCGACTGGCAGCGTGCCGAACCCGAGTCGCCCTGCGCCTCCGTCCTCGTCGCCCACGCCACCGTCCACCGCGCGCTGCGGGGCAAGGAGCGCCCGGAGGCGGCCCGCGAGGCCTGCGGGGCCGCGGCCGCGCTCGCCCCCGAGGACCCGACGCCCTGGCTCGGCCGGCTGATCCTGGAGCGTTCGCTCGGCACCGAGGAGGACGTGGTCCGCCTCTTCGACCAGATCCGCGCCCGCTACCCCGACCACCACCACGCGCACCACCTGATGGTCGCCCGGCTCGCCGAGCGCCACCCGGAGGTCGGCCAGGACCCGCTGCACGAGGTCTACGACTTCGCCAACTGGGCCGCCGAACAGGCCCCCGCGGACTCTCCGCTCGCCATCCTCCCGGTCGTGGCGCACGCCGAGCGCTACCGCGTGCTGGCCAACGCCGGCACCGAGCCCGCCGACCCCGTCGCCTCCGGGCACTGGGTCGGACGGCGGGCCCGCCAGGTGATGAAGGCCGCGTTCGACTGGTGGCTGGAGTGGGAGCGCGAGGACCACCCGCGCCGCTACATCGACCTCAACTTCCTCGCCCACGCCAAGTACTGCGAGGGCCGGGGCGCCGAGGCGGCCGCCCTGTTCCAGCGCATCGGGGCGTACGCGACCCCGGCGCCGTGGTCCTACCCGGACCGGGACCCGTTCAACGCCTTCCGGGTCGCGCGCGACACCGCGCTGGGGGCGGCATGACGACTCCCGACGGAGAGATCCGGGAGTTCCTGAGGGAGAGCCCCCGGAATTCCCGTACGCGAGCCGAGTGATCCACTTCCTGCGACTTGATCCACTTCCTGAGAACCGGGTGAGAAGTGATTACGGAATCCTGACGGGAAGCCGGTACCGCTGGCCCCGAGGGCATGCCAGGTGCTCGAATTGTTGTGTGAACCCTGAACGACCCGAAGAGCGGGACGCCCCGGAGCCCGCCGACCGGGAGACGCCGGAACCCGAGGCGGGCGGTACCCCGATCGGCCGCCGGGTCCTGCTGGGCACCCTGGGCCTCGGCGCGCTCGGCGTCCTTGCCGCGCCCACGCTCCAGCGCGGCATGGAGGGCTTCCTGGGCAGCGTCTCCGGCAAGGACCCGACGGGACTGACCGGCCTGCTGCCCAACGGCGGCGGCTTCCGCTACTACTCGGTGACAGCGTCCGTCCCGCACAGGAACGACACGAACTACCGCCTCACGGTCGACGGCCTGGTCGACCACCCGAAGACCTACACGCTCGCCGACCTGCGCGCCCTGCCGCAGACCCGGCTGGTGCACGACGTCCAGTGCGTCACCGGCTGGCGGGTGCCGAAGACGCCGTTCGAAGGGGTACGGCTGTCCACGCTGCTGGACGCGGCGGGCGTCCGTTCCTCGGCCGGCGCCGTGCGCTTCACCTGCTTCGACGGGGCGTACACCGAGAGCCTCACCCTCCACCAGGCACGCCGCGCCGACGTCCTGGTCGCCCTGAGGATGCAGGACAAGCCGCTGACTCACGACCACGGCGGCCCGGTCCGCCTCTACGTCGCCCCCATGTACTTCTACAAGTCCGCCAAGTGGCTCTCCGGCATCACCGTCACCCAGGACGTGCGCCCCGGCTACTGGGAGGACCGCGGCTACGACGTCGACGCATGGGTCGGCCGGTCGAACGGGCGGGACGATGCCCCCACGAGCTGACACCGAGCACCCCGTCTCCGCCCCGGCCCGGGTGCGCCGCTTCACGCGCGCGGAGCGCTGGGTCCATCGCACGACGGCCGTGCTGATGGGTGTGTGCGTGGTCACCGCGGCCTGCCTGTACATTCCCACGTTCGCGGAACTGGTGGGCCGCCGCGAACTGGTGGTGAGGATCCACGAGTGGGCGGGCCTCCTGCTCCCGGTCCCGGTTCTGGCGGGCCTGGCCTCCCGGGCCTTCCGCGCGGACCTGGGCCATCTCAACCGCTGGGGGCCGCACGACCGGACCTGGCTGCGTGCGGCCCTGCGCCGCGACCACCGACGGGCGTCCCGGCCCGCGGGCAAGTTCAACGCGGGCCAGAAGACGTACGCGGCCTGGATCGCGGGCGCCACGCTGGTGATGCTCGGCACGGGGCTGCTGATGTGGTTCACCCACCTCACCCCGCTGATGTGGCGCACCTCGGCGACCTTCGTCCACGACTGGCTCGCCCTGACGATCGGCGTGGTCCTCGCCGGCCACATCGGCATGGCCCTCGGCGACCCGGAGGCCCGGCGGGGACTGCGGACCGGACTGGTCCGCCGCGAGTGGGCGGAGCGGGAGCATCCGCTGTGGCGGCCGTAGGCCCTGTCGTCGAACTCCCGCCTGCCGGGCGACGCCTGGCGCTCATCACCGTGGCGAGGCGGGCGAGCCCGTCCTGACCGTGCCCGTCCGCGACGGCCCGGTCGGCGGCCCGCTCGGCCGGCGTCGGCGCTCCCACGTCCAGGCCGTGCGCCGTGGCGGCCTTCACGAGCCGGCTGAGCGTCGCCGCAGCCGAGGCGATGGTGGAGCGTTCCCCGGGAAAGCGGCCGCCGTGCAACTGCTCGGCCCGCCGCGGGATCATCTCGGACGACAGACCGCTGATCCCGACGGCGAAAGGCGCGAGGTCCTCGGGCGCGATCCCGGAACGTCGTACTGGTCGACAGGTGTCAGAGCTCCTCGAAGGGCGCGCGAAGGAACGCACGAGATCACGGCGGCGATCGGCGACCTGCTCGCCGCCCGTGACAGACCCGACTCGCCGGCGGGGCCTCCGTGGTCAGGCGCCGAAGTCCAGCAGCACCTTGCAGGATCGGCTCCGGTCCGCCGCCAGGGCGAACGCCGACTCCGCCTCCCGGACCGGCACCACCGCGCTGACCAGCGCGTCGAACGCCGGCTCGACAGCGAGCAGTTCCAGCGCCTCGTCGAACTCCGTGTCGAAGCGGAACGCCCCGCGCAGCTCGATCTCCCGGCTCACCAGCAGGTTCCCGGCGAAGGGGCTCTGTCCCGGCGGCAGCATGCCGAGCTGGACCACCACCCCGCCGCGCCGCACCAGCCGCAGACAGGTGTCGAGCCCGGCGGCGACCCCGGACGCCTCGACGGCCACGTCGACCTCGGCGGGCCACCCGGGGTCGTCCGGGTCGTCCGCCCGTACGAGAGTGTCGGCGCCCGCCGCCGCGGCGAACCGTAGCGCCTGCGGCAGGAGGTCCGTGACCGTCACCGAAGCCGCGCCCGCCGCCTTCGCGGCCGCCACCACCAGACAGCCGATCGGCCCCGCGCCGGTCACCAGCACATGCCGCCCGGCCACCGAGTCGCCGGCCCTCCGTACCGCGTGCAGTGCCACCGACAGCGGCTCGGCGAGCGCCGCCCGGCGCGGTTCGAGACCGGCCGGGAGCGGCCGCAACTGCTCCGCCGGTACGACGATGTGCGCCGCGAAGCCGCCCTGGACATGCGGGAACCGGGCCGCGCTGCCCAGATAGCGCGTGTCGCGGCAGACGTTCCGCCGCCCGTCCGCGCACTCCGGGCACACCCCGCACGGAGTGGCCGGGTGCACGGCGACCGCCGTACCGGCAGCCGGGCCCGACGCACCGTCGCCGTAGCCGACGACCGACCCCACCACCTCGTGCCCGAGCACCATCGGCTCCTTCAGCCGGAAGTCCCCGACCCCGCCGTGCCGCCAGTAGTGCAGGTCCGAGCCGCACACCCCGCCGTAGCGGACGGCGACCAGTGCCTGCCCGGGACCGGGCTCGGGGACCGGCAACTCGTCGACCCGCAGGTCTCCCTGGCCGTGGATCACACAACCCAGCATCGCCAGGCCCCTTTCTGCTTTCTACAGAACGCTGGTCATGCCGCCGTCGACGTACAGCACCTGCCCGCCGACGAAGTCCGCCGCGGGGGAGGCGAGGAACAGCACCCCGCCCACCAGGTCCTCGGTACGCCCCCAGCGCCCCGCCGGGGTGCGTCGCCGCACCCAGGCGCTGAACTCCTCGTCCTCGACGAGCGGCCGGGTGAGCTCGGTCTCGATGTAGCCGGGGCCGAGCCCGTTGACCTGCACGCCGTGCGGGCCCCAGTCCGCGCACATGCCCTTGGTGAGCATCTTCAGCGCGCCCTTGGTCGCCGCGTACGGCGCGATGCCGGGGCGGACCACCTCGCTCTGCAGCGAGCAGATGTTGATGATCTTCCCGTGGCCGCGCTCGGTCATCCGCCGCGCCGCCTCACGGCCGACCAGGAACGCGCTGGTCAAGTTGGTGTCCAGGATTCGGTGCCAGTCCGTGTCCGTGAACTCCAGGAGCGGGGCGCGCAGTTGCATGCCCGCGTTGTTGACCAGGATGTCCAGTGGGCCCACCCGCTCCTCGACATCAGCGATGCCGACGGCGACCGAGGGACCGTCGGTCACGTCGAACGCGGCCGTGTGCACGTCCCCGTTCGCGTTCGCGTTCCCGTTCCCGGACAGTTCCTCCGCCGCCTTCGTGAGCCGGTCGGCGTCGCGTCCGTTGAGGACCACCGTGCAGCCGGCCTCCAGCAGACCGCGGGCGAGCGCGAGCCCGATGCCGCGGCTGGAGCCGGTCACCAGCGCCGTGCGGCCGCTGATGTCGAAGAGAGGGTGACTCATTCCGGTACCCCTAGATCACGAGGGACAGCAGCAGGACCAGGCTCCCGGCAACCACCGAGATGATCGTCTCCATGACCGACCAGGTCTTGAGGGTCTGTCCGACGCTCAGGCCGAAGTACTCCTTGACCAGCCAGAATCCGGCGTCGTTGACATGGCTGAAGAAGAGCGAGCCGGCGCCGATGGCCAGTACCAGCAGGGCGGCGTGCGTGGTCGACATGTCGGCCGCGAGCGGGGCGACCAGACCGGCGGCCGAAATGGTCGCCACGGTGGCGGAACCCGTCGCCAGCCGGATCGCCACCGCGATCAGCCAGGCCAGCAACAGTGCGGGTATCGACCAGTCCTTGGAGATCTCCAGGATCATCTGGCCCACGCCGGAGTCGATCAGCGTCTGCTTGAAGCCGCCGCCGGCGCCGACGATGAGCAGGATGGCCGCGATGGGAGCGAGGCCCTTCTCGACGGTCTGCGAGATCCGCTCCTTGCTGAACCCGGCGGGGCGGCCCAGCGTGAAGATGCCCACGATCACAGCCGAGAGCAGCGCGATGAGCGGGGAGCCGATCACGTCGAAGACGCGCTGCACCATCTTCGTCGGGTCGTCGACGATGATGTCGACCAGCGCCTTGGACAGCATCAGGACGACCGGCAGCAGCACGGTGGCCAGCGTGGCACCGAAGCCGGGACGCTTCTCCAGTTCCTCGGAGGGGCGCGCGGGGATCATGCGCTCGGGGACCGGGACGTCCACCCAGCGGGCGGCGACCTTGGAGAACACCGGACCGGCGATGATCACGGTGGGTATGGCCACCAGCACGCCGAGCGCCAGCGTCACGCCGAGGTTCGCCTTGACGGCGTCGATCGCGACCAGCGGGCCGGGGTGCGGCGGGACCAGACCGTGCATCACGGACAGACCGGCCAGCGCCGGGACGCCGATGCGCATCAGCGAGTAGTTGCCGCGCTTGGCGACCATCAGCACGACCGGGATCAGCAGCACGATGCCGACCTCGAAGAACAGCGGCAGACCGATCACCGAGGCGATCAGCACCATCGCCCACGGCATCGAACGGCCGCCCGCCTTGGCGAGGATCGTGTCGACGATCTGGTCCGCGCCACCGGAGTCGGCGAGCAGCTTGCCGAGGATCGCGCCCAGGGCGATCAGGACGCCCACACCGGCGACGGTCGTGCCGAGCCCGGTGGTGAAACTGACGATCGCCTTGTCGAGCGGCGCCCCGGCGAACGCGCCGAGCGCGAGCGAGCCGATGGTCAGCGCCAGGAAGGCGTGGAGCTTGAACTTGGTGATGAGCAGCACGATGACGGCGATGCCCGCCAGTACCGCGATGCCCAGTTGAGCGTGGCCCGCCGACGTGATCGGCTCGACGGGGGCCGCCGCTGCCAGTATCTCGACGCTGAGTCTGGTCACGGGTGTTCCCTTGGGTGAGGAGAGGAACTCTCGGTTTCGGGTGAGGAGGGACCTCGGCACCGCGACCCGGGGGAGAGGGCCTGCCGCGTGTGCCGTGGGTTACTGCGAGGGGCTGGGACCTACCGCGAGGCGGAGGACCGTTCGAGGGCGCTCAGGGCGTCCATGGCGCGGGCGGTGATCTCCTCGGGGCTGCCCGAGACATCCACCGCGACCCCCGCCTCGTCCGGCTCCAGCGGCTGGAGCGTGGCGAACTGGGAGTCCAGCAGCGCGGTGGGCATGAAGTGCCCCTGCCGGTGCGCCATCCGGTCCTCGATGAGCGAGCGGTCGCCCGTCAGATGCACGAAGACGACGCCGGGAGCCGCGGCCCGCAGCCGGTCGCGGTACGCCCGCTTCAGCGCCGAGCTGCTGACCACCCCGCCGAGCCCCGCCCGCCCGTGCGCCCAGGCGCCGATGGCGTCCAGCCAGGGCCAACGGTCCTCGTCGGTGAGCGGGGTGCCGGCCGACATCTTGGCGATGTTGGCCTGGGGGTGGAAGTCGTCGCCCTCGGCGTACGGAACGCCGAGCCGGGCCGCAAGCAGGGGACCGATCGTGGTCTTCCCGGTGCCCGCGACGCCCATCACCACGACGACGTGGGGGGTACTCATCGCTGCCTCGCTGTCTTCTTCGACATCTGGTGTCGACGGTCACTGAAACCGATTAGGTACGACGAATTCAAGAGTCTGTGACAAATAAGTCTGACTTTTTCTTCCCGTGACCCGCCTCGTACGCTGAGTGCATGACCACACCGGGCCGGGGGCTGCACGGCCATGTACTGGACACCCTCGGCCCCGCGATCACCGCGGGCGAGTACCCGCCGGGCAGCGTCCTGCGTACGGACGAACTCGCCCAGCACTTCGAGGTGTCACGCTCCGTGATGCGTGAGGCGGTGCGCGTCCTGGAGTCGATGCACCTGGTGGAGTCCCGCCGCCGGGTCGGCGTCACGGTCCGTCCCGAGTCCCAGTGGAACGTCTACGATCCCCAGGTCATCCGGTGGCGTCTGGCCGGCGCCGACCGCCCGCGGCAGCTGCGCTCGCTGACCGTGCTGCGCTCGGCGATCGAGCCGGTGGCCGCGGGCCTGGCCGCGCGCCACGCCACGGCCGAGCAGTGCGCCGAACTCACCGAGTGCGCGCTCGGCATGGTGGCCAACTCACGCGGCCACAGGCTGGAGGCCTATCTGGTCCACGACGTGGCCTTCCACCGGGTGATCCTGGCGGCTTCGGGCAACGAGATGTTCGCCCGCCTCGGCGATGTCGTCGCGGAGGTCCTCTCGGGCCGCACCCAGCACGACGTGATGTTCGAGGACCCCGACCCCGCCGCGGTCACGCTGCACGTCCAGGTCGCGGAGGCGGTACGGGAGGGCGACGCGGCCCGCGCGGAGCGGCTGACCCGCGAGATCACGGTCGGCGCGCTGCACGAGCTGGACATACTGGCACCCTGACGAGGGCCCGAACAGGCCGGTGAGGAACGGGCGTTACTCCAGGAAGTCCCCGTCGACGTACACCCACGCCCCGTCGACCCGCTCGAACCGGCTGCGCTCGTGCAGCGAGCCGCCCCGGTACGAGGCCCGGAAGGTCACGGTCCCCGTGGAGTGGAACGCCGAGCCGTCCGCCGTGTCCAGCACCTCAAGACCGGTCCACCGCATCCCGGGATCGAAGTCGACGCGGGCCGGCCGGGTCCGCGGATGCCAGGTCCGCAGCAGATAGCCCGCGTCCTGCCGCACGAAGGCGCTGTAGCGCGACCGCATGAGCGCCTCGGCGGTCGGCGCGGCGGCGGCACCCGAGTGGAAACGGCCGCAGCACTTCTCGTACGCCTCGGGCAGCCCGCACGGGCAGGAACGCGTGGTCATGACCGCCATTCTGCCCGCTCCGGAAAGCCGCCTCGCGCGCGCCCCGGGCCGGGATCGCCCGGGACCCGGCCGTCGCCGTCGACGACAGGGGCCGCGGGCACCATGCGGCGCGCGCCCAGAGGAGTCACAGTGGAAGAGGGCCGCGTACCCCGGTGTCCCCTTGCCGCCCACCGGCGTGAGGAGGGACGGATGATGACCCGAGCCGCCGGCAGCCGACCGCCGTCCGCCAAGGAGTGGAGGCTGCGCCTGTACCTTTCCGAACACGACCCGGACACCATGGCCCGGGTGGTCCTGGACACCGGTGACAACGTGCTGGAGAGCCGCGCGGAGGCCCACCGGAACCCGTACGACACCGCGGTGCCCGAGATCGGTGACGAACTCGCCGTCGGCCGGGCGCTGATCTCACTCGGCCGGCAACTGCTCCGCGCCGCATCGGGTGACATCAGAGCGGCCGGGGCGGAGGAAGAGCCCTCGCCCGCACCGCTCTGGGCTCCCCGGGAATGAGGAGGCTGCATCGTGGTCTTCATGGATCGTCACGAAGCGGGGCGGCAACTGGGCGCCCACCTCCAGTACCTCAGGGGCCAGGACATCGTGGTGCTGGGCCTGCCGAGGGGAGGGGTGCCGGTCGCCGCGGAGGTCGCCGAAGCGCTCGACGCGCCCTTGGACGTCTGCCTGGTCCGCAAGCTGGGCGTGCCCTTCCAGCCCGAACTGGGGATGGGCGCGATCGGCGAGGACGGCGTGCGCGTGATCAACGACGCGGTGGTGCGCGACGCGCGCGTCACACCGCAGGAGCTGGCGCAGGTCGAGGAACACGAGCGCGAGGTGCTGGAGCGACGGGCCCGGCGCTACCGGGGTGAGCGCGCACCGGTCGGCATCGCGGGGCGGACGGTGGTGGTGGTCGACGACGGGGTGGCCACCGGCTCGACCGCCCGGGCCGCCTGCCGGATCGCCCGGGCCCGCGGAGCCGCGCGGATCGTGCTGGCGGTCCCGGTCGCGCCGCGGGGCTGGACCGAGCGGCTGGGCGGGGAGGCCGACGACCTGGTCTGTCTGGACACGCCGCTGGACTTCTACGCGATCGGCCAGTTCTACGTCGACTTCTCCCAGCTCGACGACGAGGAAGTCGCCGCCTGTCTGCGGCGCGCGGCGGGCCGTGCGCATGAATCCGCTGACTACGCCGGGCGTTTGGAGCGGGAGGTGGAGGTGGCAGCCGGTGTCGCAAGGCTGCGCGGCACCCTGACCGTACCCGAGGATGCCGACGGCGTCGTGGTCTTCGCCCACGGCAGCGGCAGCAGCCGGCACAGCCCGCGCAACCAGTTCGTGGCCGCGGGACTGAACCGGGCCGGGCTCGGCACGCTGCTGTTCGACCTGCTCACCGAGGACGAGGAGCGCGACCGGGCCAACGTCTTCGACACGGGACTGCTGGCCGCACGGCTGGCCGACACCACCGGCTGGCTGCGCGGACAGCCCGAGGCGGAGGGGCTCGCCATCGGGTACTTCGGCGCCAGCACCGGCGCGGCCGCCGCCCTGTGGGCCGCCGCGGAGTCGGAGACACACATCGCCGCGGTCGTCTCCCGCGGCGGCAGGCCCGACCTCGCCGGCCCCCGGCTGGCCGCGGTGACCGCACCCACGCTGCTCATTGTCGGCGGCGCCGACCTGACCGTGATCGACCTCAACCGGCAGGCGCAGGCCCGGCTGCGCTGCGAGAACCGGCTCGCGCTCGTCCCCGGCGCCACGCACCTGTTCGAGGAGCCCGGCGCGCTGGAGGCGGTGACCGACCTGGCCCGCGACTGGTTCACCGACCACATGGCCCCCGCCCACGTGTAACCGAAGCACACAGCGCAGGGGCGGTGCCCGGCCCTTCGCGCACTGCCCCCGACCGCCTTAGCGTGGGAGGGTGCACGACGGCGTGGTCACCCTGTTCCTCGGCGGGGACGTCATGCTCGGCCGGGGCGTCGACCAGATCCTTCCGTACCCCGGTGACCCCGAGCTGCGGGAGACGTACATCCGCGACGCCCGGGCCTACGTCGGCCTGGCCGAGGCGGCGAACGGGCCGATTGCCCAGCCGGTCGACTTCCGATGGCCCTGGGGCGAGGCGCTGCCCCTCCTGGACGACGCGGCGCCCGACGTGCGGGTGGTCAATCTGGAGACCGCCGTCACCGGGGACGGGGACTTCGCGCCCGGCAAGGGCGTCCACTACCGGATGAGCCCGGCCAACCTGCCGTGCCTGGCCGCGGCCCGCCCCGACGTCTGCGCGCTGGCCAACAACCACGTGCTCGACTTCGGCCCGCTGGGCCTCCACGAGACGCTCGACGCCCTGGCGGAGGCGGGGCTGCGGACGGCGGGAGCGGGCCGGGACGCCCTCGCGGCGGGGCGGCCGGCGGTCGTCCCCCTGGACACAGGCGGACGGGTTCTGGTCTTCTCCTTCGGGATGCCGTCCAGCGGGATCCCGGACGACTGGGCCGCCACCGGGGAACGGGCCGGCGTCGATGTCGTCACCGGCCCCACGGTGGCCGCCGCGGCCGCGTTCGCCGACCGTCTGCGGCAGGTCAAGCGACCGGGGGACATCGCGGTCGCCTCGGTCCACTGGGGCCCCAACTGGGGCTACGACGTCTCCCGCTCCGAGGTCCGCTTCGCCCACGCGCTCGTCGACGCGGGCGTGGACATCCTGCACGGACATTCCTCGCACCACCCGCGCCCGCTGGAGGTCTACCGGGACAGGCTCGTCCTGTACGGCTGCGGCGACCTCGTCGACGACTACGAGGGCATCGGCGGCTACGAGCGGTACCGGGACGACCTGCGAGTGCTGTACCTGGTGTCGGTGGAGCCGGACACCGGCCGGCTGGTCGAGGCGCGCATGGTGCCCCTCCAGGCGCGCGCGATGCGGCTGGAGCACGCCTCACCCGAGGACACCGAGTGGCTGCGCGCCGTCCTCGACCGCTTCAGCCGGGAGTTCGCCACCCGCGTCGAGCGTGCGCCCGACGGAACGCTCACGCCGCGCCCCCTGCGCGGCGGGCAGCGCACATGACCGGGTCGGTGTCCCAGGTCGCGGCCGATGTCAGGCGGGCCTGCCCTTGCGCAGGAACTGGCGCAGGCGGCGCAGCGGCCAGGTGTTGATGACGTCGTCCGGGGTGAGCCAGCCGCGTTGCGCGGTGCCCACCCCGTAGCGCAGGTGGGCGAGGTGGAGGACCGAGTGGGCGTCGGTGTCCACGGCGAACTTCGTGCCGTACTCCTTGGCGCGCAGGATGTCCTCGTCGCACAGGTCGAGACGGTCCGGCTGGGCGTTGATCTCCAGGGCGGTGCCGGTACGGGCGCAGACGGCGAACACCTCGTCCCAGTCGGCGTCCACCCCCGGCCGTTTGCCGATCAGGCGGGTCGTCGGGTGGCCGAGGACGTTGACGTGCGGGTTCTCGCAGGCCCGCACGAGGCGCCTGGTCATCGCCTTGCGGCCGAGGTCGAAGTGGGAGTGCAGGGCGGCCACGCAGATGTCGAAGCCGGCGAGGAAGTCGTCGGGCCAGTCCACGTCCCCTTCGGGGCCGATGTTCAGCTCGGTACCGTGCAGCAGCCGCATCCCCTGGTGGGCGCCGTCCAGCGTCCGTAGCTGCTCCCGCTGGGCGAGGATCTTCTCGTCGGTCATGCGCTGCATGTACAGGTTGGGCGCGTGGTCGGTGACCGCGTAGTACGCGTAGCCGCGTTCGGCGGCGGCCGCCACCATCGACTCCAGCGGTGCGAGCCCGTCGGTGAGGTCCGTGTGGGTGTGCAGGTCCCCCCGGATGCTCCGCTCGGTCACCACCTCCGGAAGCTCGCCGCGCAGGGCGGCGTCGATCTCGCCCCGGTCCTCACGCAGCGTGGGCGGGATCCACGGCAGGCCGAGCCGCGCGTACACCTCCTCCTCGGAGCGGGAGGCGACCGACTCCCCGCTGTCCACCTCGAACAGGCCGTATTCGGACAGCTTCAGTCCCTGGCGGACGGCGATGGTGCGGGTGCGGATGTTGTGCGCCTTGGACCCGGTGAAGTACTGCAGTCCGGCGCCCCACGAGTCCGGCGGCAGGACCCTGAGGTCGACCTGGACGCCCTTGGTGGTGCGGATCGACGTCTTCTTCGGGCCGTGGGCGATCACCTCGGCGGTGACCGGCAGCGCGGCGAGCGCGTCCATGAAGGGGGCGGAGCGTTTCGCGGCGACAAGGACGTCGATGTCGCCGACGGTCTCCTTCATACGGCGCAGGGAACCGGCGTACGCGCAGCGCTTGCAGCCGGTCACCGCGGAGAGCTCGGCGACGATCCCCTCGGCCGTGTCGAGGGCCAGATGCAGCGGGATCCGGCCGCCCGCCTGCTGCATGAGCTCGATCCCGTGCAGGATGTTCTCCTGCGTCTTCTCCCCGAAGCCCTTCAGGTCGTGCAGCGCGTCCGCCTCGATGGCGGCGGTCAGCTCGTTCACCGACGAGATGTGCAGGTCCTCGTAGAGCCGCAGCGCCTTCTTCGGGCCGAGCGTGGGGATCGTGATGAGCTCCCTCACCCCGGCGGGGATTCCCGCCCGGCGTTCCTCGACCACCGCGACGGTCCCGGTCCGCAAGTACTCGATCACCTTCTCGGCGATGGACCTGCCCACGTTCGGTATCTCCCGCAGCCCTTCGGCGTCCAGGTGGGAGATGTCGGCCGGGTAGCCGCCGATCGCACGCGCGGCCTTCTCGTAGGCACGCGCCTTGAAGGCGTCGCCTCCGGTGATGGCGATGAGGTCCGCGTATTCCTGAAGGAGCGCCTCGACCTCGTCGTTGGGCCGGGCCATACCTCAGAGTCTAGGAACAAAGCACGAAGGGTGCCGACCCAGAACCGGTCGGCACCCTTCGCGTTGCATGTGTCCGAGGGGGGACTTGAACCCCCACGCCCGATAAAGGGCACTAGCACCTCAAGCTAGCGCGTCTGCCATTCCGCCACCCGGACAAGGTGTCTGTCGTGCGGGGTTTCCCTCGCGGCGACGAAGGAAACATTACCAGGCTTTCGGGGGCGTTCGATCACACCCCGTTCCGGCGTGAACGGCGTGTGACGGGCCGACTCCTGCCTTGGGGTGCGACGGGGGTCGGAGAGAGGATGAAGGGGACCACCAGCAGTGACAGTGGGAGGAAGCAGCGTGAGCCAGACGGACACGGCCAGGAGCGTCACCGGCCAGGACGAGGTCGTGGACCTCTGCCGAGAGCTGATCCAGATCGACACCAGCAACTACGGCGACCACTCCGGGCCCGGTGAGCGCGTCGCCGCCGAGTACGTCGCGGAGAAGCTCGCCGAGGTGGGGCTCGAACCGCAGATCTTCGAGTCGCACAAGGGCCGTGCCTCCACGGTGGCCCGTATCGAGGGCGAGGACCCCTCACGGCCCGCGCTGCTGATCCACGGCCACACCGACGTCGTACCGGCCAATGCGGTGGACTGGACGCACCATCCGTTCTCCGGCGAGATCGCCGACGGGTGCGTGTGGGGGCGCGGCGCGGTCGACATGAAGGACATGGACGCCATGACGCTGGCGGTCGTCCGCGACCGGCTGCGCAGCGGGCGCAGGCCGCCGCGCGACATCGTCCTCGCCTTCCTCGCGGACGAGGAGGCCGGCGGGACGTACGGTGCCCGGCACCTGGTCGACAAGCATCCCGATCTCTTCGAGGGCGTCACCGAGGCGATCGGGGAGGTCGGCGGGTTCTCCTTCACGGTCAACGAGAAGCTGCGGCTGTACCTCGTGGAGACCGCGCAGAAGGGCATGCACTGGATGAAGCTGACCGTGGACGGCACGGCCGGTCACGGTTCGATGATCCACAGGGACAACGCCATCACCGAGCTGTCCGAGGCCGTCGGGCGCCTCGGCCGGTACAGGTTCCCGGTGCGCGTGACCAAGACACTGCGGCACTTCCTCGACGAACTCGGCGACGCGCTCGGCACCGAGCTCGACCCCGAGAACATGGACGAGACGCTCGCGAAGCTCGGCGGCATCGCCAAGCTGATCGGCGCCTCGCTGCAGAACACCGCCAACCCGACCCAGCTGGGCGCCGGTTACAAGGTGAACGTGATCCCGGGCCAGGCCACCGCGCACGTCGACGCGCGCTATCTGCCGGGCTATGAGGAGGAGTTCCTCGCCGACCTCGACCGCATCCTCGGCCCGCGCGTCAAGCGCGAGGACGTGCACGCGGACAAGGCGCTGGAGACCAGCTTCGACGGCGCGCTGGTCGAGGCCATGCAGACCGCGCTGTCCGCCGAGGACCCGATCGCCCGCGCCGTGCCGTACATGCTCTCGGCTGGTACCGACGCCAAGTCCTTCGCCGACCTCGACATCCGCTGCTTCGGCTTCGCGCCGCTGAAGCTGCCGCCGGAGCTGGACTTCGCGGGCATGTTCCACGGCGTCGACGAGCGGGTTCCGGTGGATGCGCTGAAGTTCGGCGTACGCGTGCTCGACCGGTTCATCGACGCGTCCTGAGCGCCGCTGAACAGCCCTCGACTCCCTGCGTTCCGTCCTGGTTCGGGCGCTGAAACGAGACTTCACAATTCGCCAGCGCGTACGGGGGCCGACCAGGACGGGTGAATGCGACCATAAGCTCGTAGCTCCATTACTCCCTCCTCGTTACAGGTGACGTGATCCGAGGCTTGGATCGCTTTTGCCAACAAGGAGGAATAATGATCAAGAAGGTCGTCGCTGCTGCGGCTGCCACCGGTGGCCTGGTTCTCGCGGGTGCGGGCCTGGCTGTTGCCGACTCGGGTGCCCAGGGTGCCGCCGTGCACTCCCCGGGTGTCCTGTCCGGCAACGTCGTTCAGGTTCCGGTGCACGTCCCGGTGAACGTCTGCGGCAACACGATCAACGTGATCGGGCTGCTGAACCCCGCCTTCGGCAACACCTGCATCAACAAGTGACGTTGTGCACCACCCCCATGAGAGGCCTCACCCCATGAGGGTCTGAGCCCGTCGGCCCCGGAGTGCGTGCCATGCGCTCCGGGGCCGACCGGTTCGCACCGTGCCCGTGCGTGCAGCGCGAGGCGCGTTCCGGAAGGTTCACGACAAGGTTGAAGGCAGGGAATCAGCAATGCGACAGGTCACCCGCAAGGGCCTGATGACCATGGCGGCGGCGACCGGCGTCCTCGCCGTCACCGGCGGCTACGCGCACGCCGACGCGAGTGCGAACGGATCGGCCACCAACTCGCCCGGCGTGTTGTCGGGCAACTCGGTACAGGCGCCCGTGCACGTCCCGGTGAACGTCTGCGGCAACACCGTGAACGTGGTCGGACTGCTCAACCCGGCGGCGGGCAACTCGTGCGCCAACAAGGGCGGCGGCAGCCACGCCGGGGGCGGCGGCGCCCATGCGAGCGGGCACGCCAGTAACTCGCCGGGTGTCGGCTCCGGCAACAACGTGCAGGTGCCGGTACACGCGCCGGTCAACGCCTGCGGCAACAGCGTCAACGTGGTCGGGTTGCTCAACCCGGCGGTGGGCAACGACTGCGTCAACGGCAGCCACAACGGGGGCGGCGGCTCCCACGCGGGCGGGCACACCAGTGGCTCGCCGGGTGTCGGCTCCGGCAACAACGTGCAGGTGCCGGTGGACGTGCCGGTCAACGCCTGCGGCAACAGCGTGAACGTGATCGGTCTCGGCAATCCGGCGGCCGGCAACGACTGCGCCAACACGGGCGGCGGCCACTCGACCACCCCGCCCGGCGGCGGGCACGAGACGCCTCCCGGCGGTGGCGGCGGTACCACGCCTCCCGGTGGCGGTGGCGGTACCACGCCTCCCGGCGGCGGAGGTGGCACGACGCCTCCGGGCACGCCTGGGCACCCCGGCACGCCGCAGCATCCGGGGGGCGGTGGCTCCCACCACATCAACCACCCCGGTGTGAACTCCGTCACCCAGCCCTCGGGCGCCGCACAGCTCGCCCACACCGGCAGCGACCTGTCCCTCGGCGTGCTGGTGCCGGCGGGCGCGGGCGCGCTGCTCGGCGGCGCGCTGCTCTACCGCAGGGCGCGCGCACACGCGTAACGGCGCCGGATGCACATCACCGACACCACGTACACACGCACACCACGTTTCATCGCGCGACCGCGTCGCACCGCACGCCTCGCGCGATGGCGTCACGGCGTCCGAAACGGATCGGGCCCCGCCGCAGCGGGGCCCGATCCGTTTCAGCCGCCTTCGCTCACCACGTGGCGCGCACCTGGCGAATGATCCGCCGGCGCAACCGCACCTTGCGGCTGCCGTCTCGCAGCAGGCTCAGGCGGTCCAACTCCCAGTGTCCGTACTCGGCATGGTCGGTCAGCAGACGTGTGGCGTCCTTGCGGGAGACCCCGCGCGGTACGTACACGTCGACAAATTCGTATTCCGGCATCGCATCTATTGTGCGGGCTGGGGCCCGGTACGGATAGCGTCTGCACTATGTCTGATGCTGCGCAGCCCACCGCTGCCGAGGTACGCGCCGCCGCCGAGGCGGTCAAGACCGCCCTCGACCGCCACCTGGCCGCGGTCGAGCGCAGGACGGGTGAGGACGACCCGGCCGTCTACGAGGCGTTCAACGAGCTGGCGGCGGCCGCCGAGGAGTACGACGAACTGCTCTACGACCGTTACGACGAGGTCACGCCCTTCGAGATCCCCGGTGCGGAGGAGGCCCTGCCGCCGTACACGGGCCCCGAGGAGCCGAACGCGCTGAGCGTGCTGATCCGCCGGGACTACACGGTGGTGGAGCCGCAGCGGCTGCTGGCTCAGGCGCGGCGCGTGGAGGCCGCGGACGAGGAGGGTACGCCCGCGCCGTCGGCCGGCACGGTCCATGGCGCGCTCGGCGTTCTCTTCGGTGAGTTCGAGCCGGACGAGATCGCCTCCCGGCACAAGGAGTTCGGCCTTGAGGAGGGCGACTCCACGTTGTGGGTGACGGCCGCGGACGAACCGGCCGAGCCGGGCGAGTGGCTGGAGGTCCCCTTCGAGCAGCTCGATCCGCAGCGGGTCGTCTGCCGCTTCGACGTCAGCGCGGTCTTCGACGAGGAGTCGGAGGACGATCGACTGGAGGTCGACCGACTGGAGGAGGACCTCGGGCCCGACCCGGAGCTGGACGGCGATCTGGACGACGACGAGGACCTGGAGCCACTGGACGCGGATCGCTGACCGGGGGCTCGGCCGGGGGCCGTGGCGTTGCCACCCGGGGCACCCGTGTCGGCTCGCCCCCGCCGCCCCTACCCTTCCCGTCCCCAGGGGCTCCGCCCCTTCGACCCCGCCGGGGCTCTGCCCCCGTACCCCACTGGGGCTCTGCCTTCGACCGAGCTGGGGCTCCGCCCGCGGATCCCTGCTGGGGCTCCGCCCCTTCGACCGGGCTGGGGCTCCGCCCCCGTACCCCGCTGGGGCTCCGCCCCCGTACCCCGCTGGGGCTCCGCCGCTTCGACCACGCTTGGGCTTCGCCCGTGGATCCCTGCCGGGGCTCGGCCCCCCGCATCCCCAGGGGGCTCCGCCCCTGGACTCCTGTGGACCCTCGCGGGGCAGTGCCCGTGCACCCCTGCCCGGGCTCTGGCCCCTGGTCCCCGGGGGCTCCGCCCCTGGCCCCCGCCGGGCCCCCGCCGGGCCCCCGCCCCGCACCCCGCGGCGCTGCGCCCCGGACCTCGCTTCTCGAACGCCGGAGGGGATGAATGGGGGGTCCGCCGGCCTTCAGCCGGCGGTCGGGATCTGTGGTCTCAGTAGTACGGGCAGACGCGTCGTTCGAGGCTTGGCGGGGATTTCCGTCACGGCCCGCGGCAGCGCCTGTTCCACTCCGTGCACGATCGACAGATGGCGGTCTGCCCGGCCGAAGGCCGTGTACACCCAGGGCCGGGTCAGGGTCTGGGCGGCGTCACCCGGCAGTACCACGACGACCGCGCGCCACTGCTGCCCCACCGCCTGATGCGCGGTGAGCGCCCAGCCGTGCCGCACGGACTGCTCCACCCGCTCCTTCCGTACGACGACGGGGGCGCCCGAGCACTCCAGGTGCAGCCCCTCCGCGTCCGCCTTCACGACACGACCCGGCACCGTACGGCCCGGGACGGGGGAGTAGGCGATCCGGTCGCCGGGGTCGAACCCGCCGAAGCGGCCCGGGCCGGGGTTGAGCCGCTCCTTGAGCGCTGCGTTCAGCGCGCGGGTGCCCGCCGCTCCGCCGTGGCCCGGCGTGATCACCTGCGTCTCCTCGGCCGGGATCCCGATGGCGCGCGGCACGGAGTCCGCGACCAGCTGCACGGTCCGGTGCACCGCCTCCCCGGCGTCCCGCACCGGCACGATCACGACCTCCTTGCCGGGCGCGTCGACCTGCGGCAGCTCACCGACGCCGATCGCCGAGACCAGGTCCCCGATCGGGCCGGGGTCGGGGGTCCGCGAGGCGATCTGCGGGCAGGCCCGGGCGGCGAGCAGATCCGCGAACACCCGTCCCGGACCCGCCGACCACAGCACCCCCGGATCGCCGCTCAGCACCAGCCGGGCGCCGTCGGGCAGCGACTCGGTCAGCAGGGCCGCCGTCTCGACGTCCAGTTGGGGTGCGTCCAGCACGATGAGCAGGTCGAGGTCCAGCGCACCGTCCGCGTCCCGGCCCGGCCCCTCGGCGCCCGACAGGAGGCCCGCCACGGTGGCGAGCGCCGGTTGCGTCGGTTCGGCGGGGGCGTCCGGCAGGTCGAGCCGGGTCAGGAGCGCGGCGAACAGATCGCGGCCGGCCGGGCTGTGCGTGGCGGCCCAGGCGCGCACGCCGAGCCTGCGCGCCTCGTGCAGCAGTGTCGCCGGCTCGACGCGGGAGGCCTCCCCGCCGGTGTGGAGCACCAGGCCGTGCCCGGCGACCGCGCGGAGCAGCTCCGCGGCGGAGCCGCGCGCCGATGAGGCCGCCCGATCCCAGTCCTCGGCCGAACCGTCCGCCTTCGGCACGGAGTTGATCAGCCGGGCCAGCCCGTCGGCGAGGCTCTCCTCCGCGAGCGCGTACCGCTCCAGGCCGATCAGGACGCGAACCGGACGGTTCTCGTCCTCCTCGTCCTCGCCGCTGTCGGTCGGTGCGGCCGTCTCCAGGGCGTCCTGGAAGACCAGGGCCTCGCCCTCGGCGATCGTGCTGTGGACGGCCGCTTCGGGGTCCGGCACCGAGCGCTGCGCGAGCGCGGCCTCAAGGGCAGGGACCTCCAGCGCGGTGTGCCCGGCCAGGGCCGCCTGCTCCAGCAGCCAGACCGTCACCGCACGCGCCCGTCGCTCGTCGTCCGGGCTGCACTCCGCGCCGAGCAGCGCCCGGGCGAACCCGTCGGCCTGCTCGGGCCGCACCCCGGGGACCCGCAGCAACTGCCAGGGGTCCGCCCGCAGCCGCGCGTCGACCCCCTCGCCGAGGGCCGCCGCGACCTGGGGCGCGAGCGCTTCGGGGGCGCCGCCCCCGGCCAGGACGGCGCGCACGGCCCCGACGGCCTCCGCCGCGGGCGCCGCCGCGGCGACCGGGGGCGCCACGGGCTCTGTGCGCCGCACCGGCTCGGGCGCGCTCGGCCTGCGCGGGGCGGGCGCCGGCTCGCTGAACGCGCTCGCCACCGGCTTCTCGCCGCTCTCCACGGCGCGCACGGCCGCGAGCAGGTCGGCGGCCTTGCCGCTGAGCTTCCCGCCGGCCTCGATCGGGCCCTTCTTCTCGGCCTTCCGACGCTCGATCCGCTCCCGCTCGACCTGCTGAGCGGCCAGCTCGGCCTCGGCCTCGGACGGCTGTGCCGCGGAGTCCTGGTCTTCGGTGGTGCCTGCGGCGGCTTCGCTCTCGCCGGTGCCCGCGGCGGGCGCGTCCTCGGTGCTCGGCTCCGCCGGTTGCGCCCCCGCCGCCGCGGCTTCGCGCGTGTCGGCCCCGTCCTCCGGCTTCTCCGGCCGAGGGGCCGTCTCCGTGGTCTCCGGGTCCGTGGTCACAGCGTGCTCCAGTCGTGATCGGGATAGCGGTGCAGCGGGGCCGAGACGTCGTCCAGCGCCCGGCAGATCTCGTCAGGAAGACTAAGCGCCTCCACTGACAATGCCGCCGTGAGCTGCTGTGCGTTGCGCGCACCGACGATCGGCGCGACCACGCCCGGCCGGTCGCGGACCCACGCCAGCGCCACCTGGAGCGGCGTCGTCGCGAGCCCGTCGGCGGCCGTCTGCACCGCGTCGACGATGCTGCTCGCCGTGTCGTCGAGGTACGGTGCGACGAACGGGGCCATGTGCTCCGACGCCCCGCGCGAGTCGGCCGGCGTCGAGGTGCGGTACTTGCCCGTGAGCACGCCCCGGCCCAGCGGGGAGGACGGCAGCAGGCCCACCCCAAGGTCCAACGCCGCCGGCAGTACCTCGCGCTCCACACCGCGCTGAAGCAGTGAGTACTCCATCTGCGTGCTGGCGATCCGGGTCCGCGTGTCAGGCGCCGCGAGCTGCCATGTCGCCGCCTTCGCGAGCTGCCAGCCGCAGAAGTTGGACACGCCCGCGTACCGTGCCCGGCCGCTGCCGACCGCCAGGTCGAGCGCCTGCAGGGTCTCCTCCAGCGGGGTGTCGGGGTCGAAGGCGTGGATGTGCCATACGTCGACGTAGTCCGTGCCGAGGCGGGCGAGCGAGGCGTCCAGTGCGGCGAGCAGATGGCCGCGCGAACCGTCGAAGCGGCGGTCGGGGTCGGGCACGCTCCCCGCCTTCGTCGAGATGACCAGGTCCCGGCGCGGCACGAGCGCATCCATGAGCTGCCCGAGCAGATACTCGGCCTCGCCGTCCCCGTACACGTCCGCCGTGTCGATGAGGGTTCCGCCCGCCTCCCAGAACACCTTCAACTGTTCCGCGGCGTCGTGCTCGTCCGTGTCGCGCCCCCAGGTGAGGGTGCCGAGTCCGATCCGGGACACGCGAAGGCCGGTACGGCCGAGATGCCTCTGCTCCATGAACGCCGACATTACTGGCCGGAACTCTCCGAGTGGGTTGCCTGTGGATAACCGTTTTCCCGTACACCCACCGGGTTTTCCGGGTGCCGGCGGCGCGCCCACCGCCGGGGACGCCCACCGCCGGGGAACCGCCCTCCCCTCCGGACGCACCCCGCGCTAAGGTCTGCGCACAAGGGACGTTACTGATCGGTAAGGGGAATCGGCCATGCAGCTCGGGATCAACCTCGGCTACTGGGGCGCCGGAATGGACGCGGACAACCTCGCCGTGGCCCAGGAGGCCGACCGGCTCGGATACGCGGTGTGCTGGGCCGCCGAGGCCTACGGCTCCGACGCGGCCACCGTGCTGAGCTGGGTCGCCGCCCAGACCGAACGCATCGATGTCGGCTCTGCCATCTTCCAGATCCCGGCCCGTCAGCCGGCGATGACCGCGATGACCGCCGCCACCCTCGACTCGCTCTCCGGCGGCCGTTTCCGTCTCGGCCTCGGCGTCTCCGGGCCGCAGGTCTCCGAGGGCTGGTACGGCGTCAAGTTCGACAAGCCGCTGTCCCGCACCCGGGAGTACGTGGAGATCGTACGCAAGGCGATGACGCGCGAGCGGCTGTCGTACGAGGGCGAGCACTGGACCCTGCCGCTGCCCGGCGGCCCCGGCAAGCCGATCAAGCTGACCGTGCACCCCCAGCGCGAGCACATCCCGCTCTACATCGCCGCCATCGGCCCCAAGAACCTGGAGCAGACCGGCGAGATCGCCGACGGCGCGCTGCTCATCTTCCCCTCGGCCGACCACCTCGAAGAGACCGCGATCACCTATCTGCGCGCCGGGCGTGAGAAGGCCGGCAAGACCCTCGACGGCTTCGACGTCTGCCCCACGCTCCCGCTCGCGCTCGGTGACGACAAGGACGTGGCCGCGCTCGCCGACACCTTCCGCCCCTACACCGCCCTGTACATCGGCGGCATGGGCAGCCCCAAGCAGAACTTCTACAACCAGCTCGCCCGGCGCATGGGCTACGAGCAGGCGGCCGCCGAGGTCCAGGAGAAGTACCTCTCCGGCGACAAGCAGGGCGCCGCGGCCGCGGTCCCGCACGAGCTGATCGACCGGACCACCCTGCTCGGCTCCGTGGACCGCATCGCCGACCGGATGAAGGCCTACGCCGCGGCCGGCGTCACCACGCTCTCGCTGGCCCCCGCGGGCTTCACTCTGGGGGAGCGGATCGCCTCGCTCCGGGCCGGATCCGAGGCCCTGGAGCGGGCTGGGCTCGCGTAAGGACGAGCGGAGATTCTCCACGGCCGTGGTGGGGGCTCGGGGGTCTTCCCCGCCACGGCCGTCACCGGGAACAACGCGCCGACGCGCCTCCTGGTTACGCGCCGCTCCGCGCCCGGCTGTCCGTCATTCGGCTCAGCCGTCCGGCGCACGTGTTGCCGCACCCCTGGCACCGCACTTGACTCGTTCTTTGCGGACCCTGCAGAGAGGTGCCAGCCATGCTTTCGGCCAAGAGTCTGTTCCAGGAGATCTTCGACAACGACGAATCGTTCCGGCTCTTCTGCTCCATCGCCGCCAGCGGCGAGTCCCAAGGCGGCTGGGAGAACGGGCGTATCGCCGCACTGGTGCCGGCCGACGAACGCGAACTCGCACCCAAGATCACCCGGCACGGCGCCGACGAGGACAAACACGGGCGGATCTTCTACGCCCTGATGAGGAAACGCGGCCTCGCACCCGCAGAGGTGCCGCCCGAGACCGACTACACGATGCTCCTGGAGAAGCACGGCATCGGGCTCGCCCACACGAAGCTCAACAGCGACCAGCCGCTGACCGTGCGGGACATCGTCACCTACCTCGCCCACAGCAGGGTCACCGAACAGCGCGCCTCCGAGCAGATGGAGCTGCTGTGCAAACACTTCGGCGACCACCCGGACGTGGGCCGCGCGGTGCGGATGATCTCGAACGACGAGGACAACCACCTCGCCTACTGCCACGAGGAGCTGCTGCGTTTCGCCTACGCCGGACACGGCCGCGAAATCCAGCGGACGTTGCGCGACTGCGCACTGGCCGAGATCCGGATCTACCGGGACGTCAGCCTCGCCGTGATGGCCCACATGGGGCGCATCCTCGGCTGGTCGAAGGCGAAGGCGGTGGTGCTGGCGGCCGGTATCCACGTCATGTACGCCTATGAGCGGTTCGCGGGCTGGCGGCGGATGGTCACCCTGAAGATGCCGGAGCGGCGCGACGCCCTGGGCGGCCCCGCCACGCCCATGCCCGAGTTCGCCTGAACCCGACCATCACGCGCGCGTGAGGCCCGTACGCCGTCACGCACGCGCCTACCGAAGCAAATCCGCCCCGCCCGTGCGGCCCGTACGCCGTCACGCACGCGCTCCCGGACGACCACCACGCGCGCGTGGAGGCCGAGAAGCGGAACTCCGCTACATCCAGCCCCGCCGCTTGAACAGCCGGTACAGCACCACCTCGAACGCCGCCATCACCACGATCACCGCCGGGTACGACCAGACCCAGTGCAGCTCCGGCATGTGGTCGAAGTTCATCCCGTAGATCCCCGCGATCATCGTGGGGATCGCGGCCATCGCCGCCCACGCCGAGATCTTCCGCATGTCGTCGTTCTGCCGGACGCTCATCTGCGCCAGATGCGCCGAGAGGATGTCGGAGACCAGCCGGTCCAGGCCCTCCACGGACTCGTTCACCCGGGTCAGATGGTCGTTGACGTCACGGAAGAAGGGGCGCGACTTCTCCTGCACGAACGGCACCGCCGCGCCGAACGTCCCCTGTCCCGCCAGCCGGGTCAGCGGCGGCGCCAGCGGGACCGTGGCCCGCCGGAACTCCAGGACCTGCCGTTTGAACGTGTATATCCGCGAGGCCGTGTGCCGCGAGCCGCCGCCGGACGGAGCGAAGACCTCCGCCTCCAGTTCCTCCAGATCGGTCCCCAGCTCGGTCGCCACGTCCAGGTAGTGGTCGACGACGGAGTCCGCGATCGAGTACAGCACCCCCGTGGGCCCGTGCCGCAGCATCTCCGGCTGGTCCTCCAGATGGTGGCGCAGGGACCTCAGCGGCATCTCCTCACCATGGCGCACGGTGACCACGAAGGAGTCGCCGAGGAAGACCATCAGCTCGCCGGTGGAAACGGTGTCGCTGCGCGGTTCGTACGACACCGGCTTGAACACCATGAACAGCGAGTCCTCGTACACCTCCAGCTTGGGTCGCTGGTGTGCCTTCAGGGCGTCCTCGATGGCCAGCGGGTGGAGTCCGAACTCCTTGGTGACCAGGTCGAACTCCTTCGCCGTCGGCTCGTACAACCCGATCCACAAGAAGGAGTCGCCCGAGGCGCGCGCCTCGTCCAGGGCGTCGGAGAGGTCCTCGGGGCCCTCGGTCCGGTGCCCGTCGCGGTAGATGGCGCAGTCGACGATCACGGGGCGCATTCTTCCGTCAGGAGAACCCGGCCGCACATCGGCGGTTCTCTCCTCCTTCGCACTCCGCAGCGGTACGGCCGCCGCACTCCGCAGCGGTACGTCCGCCCCTCCGGCTCACCCGCCGGGCGCCGGGCGCTCGCCCGGTCCGGGCACCGAGGCGTCCCTTTAGGCTGGGCGGCATGCCCACGTTGATCCTCGTCCGGCACGGACGCTCCACCGCCAACACCGAGGGACTGCTCGCCGGCTGGACGCCCGGCGTCGCCCTCGACGAACGCGGCGCCGCGCAGGCCGCGGCCCTGCCCGGGCGCCTCGCCGAGGTGCCGATCGCCGAGGTCGTCACGAGCCCTCTGCAACGCTGCCAGGAGACCATCCAGCCCCTGCTCGACGCCCGCCCCGGGCTCCGCGCGCACACCGAGGAGCGGATCGGCGAGTGCCACTACGGCGACTGGTCCGGCCGCAAGCTCGCCGAGCTGAAGGACGAGCCGCTGATGGAGGTCGTCCAGGCGCATCCGTCGGCGGCGGCGTTCCCCGGCGGCGAGTCGATGCGGGCCATGCAGACCCGGGCCGCGGAGGCGGTACGGGAGTGGAACGCGCGCGTGGAGCGCGACCACGGTGCCGACGCCGTGTATCTCATGTGCTCGCACGGTGACATCATCAAGTCCCTCGTCGCGGACGCCCTCGGACTTCATCTCGACCTCTTCCAGCGGATCTCCGTCGAACCGTGTTCCATCACCGCGATCCGTTACACCCGACTGCGGCCATTTCTCGTTCGTCTCGGTGACACCGGTGATTTCGCCTCCCTCGTGCCGCGTGAGGAACCCTCCGGTGGAGACGCCCCGGTCGGAGGCGGTGCGGGCGCACCGTGATCGTCGGCCGCAGTAGGGTGAAGCGGTCGAACCAGCGCAGTAGTTGTCAGTAACCGGAGCGGGCCGCGCGCTCAGCCGGTCCCGATCCCGATCCAATGGAGACAGGACGTGTCCCGTCAGGTGTTCCTCTACGACCCACCGGACCGTTTCGTGGCCGGCACGGTCGGGCTGCCCGGGCGCCGTACCTTCTTCCTGCAGGCCTCGGCCGGACACCGGGTGACCAGCGTGGCCCTGGAGAAGACCCAGGTCGCGGCGCTCGCCGAGCGCATGGACGAGCTTCTCGACGAGGTCGTGCGCCGTAGCGGCGGCAGCGCCGCCGTCCCCGCCGTGGCCCCCGCGGAGATCACGGACACGGCTCCCCTGGAGAGCCCCATCGAGGAGGAGTTCCGCGTCGGCACCATGGCCCTGGCCTGGGACGGCGAGGAACAGCGCATGATCGTCGAGGCCCAGGCCCTCGTCGAACTGGACGCCGAATCCGAGGAAGACCTCGCCGAGGCCGAGGAGCGGCTGCTGCAGGACGAGGAGAACGGTCCGCCGATGCTCCGGGTCCGGCTCACCGGTGCGCAGGCACGGGCCTTCGCCAAGCGCGCCCTCGACGTCGTCAACGCCGGGCGGCCGCCGTGCCCCCTGTGCAGCCTCCCGCTCGACCCGGAAGGACATGTATGTCCGCGCCAGAACGGATACCGCCGCGGAGCGTGACCACGGCCGAACTGCTCGCCGAGGGCGAGCTGACCGTGCGCGGCCGCATCCGCGACGCGTCCAACACGGCGCTGTACTGCACGGTCTCCCACGACGGGCAGGAAGCCGCCTGCATCTACAAACCCGTGGCCGGGGAGCGCCCCCTGTGGGACTTCCCACACGGCACGCTGGCCCAGCGCGAGGTCGCCGCCTACGAGGTGTCCGAGGCGACCGGCTGGGGGCTCGTGCCGCCCACCGTGCTGCGCGACGGGCCGTACGGCGAGGGCATGGTCCAGCTGTGGATCGAGGGGCAGCCGGAGGCCGAGCTGCTCGCCCTGGTGGACGGCGAGGAACCGGAGGAGGGCTGGAAGGCCATCGGCTTCGCCGAGGTCGGCGACGGGAAGACCGCGCTGCTCGTGCATGCCGACGACGAGCGGCTGCGGCGGCTCGCCGTGCTCGACGCGGTCATCAACAACGCCGACCGCAAGGGCGGCCATCTGCTGCCCGCCGGTGAGGGGCGCTTGTACGGCATCGACCACGGGGTCACCTTCAACACCGAGAACAAGCTGCGCACGCTGCTGTGGGGGTGGGCGGGGGAGCCGCTGACAGGAGAGGCCGTCGAGGTGCTCAAGGGGCTGAAGGAGGCCCTGGAGGAGGGGGCGGAGCTGGCCGTGCGGCTGGCGGAGCTGATCACCGCGGCCGAGGTCCAGGCCACGCGGGTGCGGGTGCGGGCGTTGCTGGAGTCCGGCAGGCATCCGGAGCCGAGCGGGGAGTGGCCGGCGATTCCGTGGCCGCCGGTGTAGCGGCCGCCGGGGGAAGGGCACCGCGGGCCGGGGGTGGGTTGCGCTTTCCGGCGCCGGCAGGGTGCCTCCCCCAAGCTCTTCGAGCAGGGGGCACCCCCAGCGCCCCCAGTGCCTTAAGGGCCTGGGGGTCCCCCCAGGCCCTTAAGGCACTGGGGGAGGCACGACTGCCCGCAGGTCCGCTGGGCGTCGCCCCGGGATATGGCTGCCTGCCGCTGTGGCGGCATGCATACCGGCAGGGCTTGTGCAAGAACGCCTTCCCGGCCATCCAGCCCGTCCGGTTCGTATACCGAACTTCCGGCCGGTTAGGCTCATGACATGCATGCCTGGCCCGCTTCCGAGGTCCCCGCCCTGCCTGGTCAGGGCCGCGACCTGAGGATCCACGACACCGCGACCGGCGGTCCGGTCACCCTTGACCCCGGTCCCGTCGCCCGTATCTACGTCTGCGGCATCACCCCGTACGACGCGACCCACATAGGTCACGCGGCGACCTACAACGCGTTCGACCTCGTCCAGCGCGTGTGGCTCGACACCAAGCGGCAGGTCCACTACGTCCAGAACGTCACCGACGTCGACGATCCACTGCTGGAGCGGGCACAGCGCGACGGCGTCGACTGGGTCGCCCTCGCCGAGAAGGAGACCACCCTCTTCCGCGAGGACATGACGGCCCTGCGGATGCTGCCCCCGCGGCACTACATAGGCGCCGTGGAGGCGATACCCGGGATCGTGCCGCTCGTCGAGCGCCTCAGGGACGCCGGAGCCGCGTACGAGCTCGAAGGGGACATCTACTTCTCCGTGGAGTCCGACCCGAACTTCGGCAAGGTGTCCAGCCTGGACGCCGCCGCGATGCGCCTGCTGTCCGCCGAGCGCGGCGGCGACCCGGACCGTCCGGGCAAGAAGAACCCGCTCGACCCGATGCTCTGGATGGCCGCCCGCGAGGGCGAGCCGAGCTGGGACGGCGGTTCGCTGGGCCGTGGCCGGCCCGGCTGGCACATCGAGTGCGTCGCCATCGCCCTCGACCACCTGGGCATGGGCTTCGACGTGCAGGGCGGCGGCTCCGACCTCGCCTTCCCGCACCACGAGATGGGTGCCTCGCACGCGCAGGTGCTGACCGGTGAGTTCCCGATGGCCAAGGCGTACGTCCACGCCGGCATGGTCGCGCTGGACGGCGAGAAGATGTCGAAGTCCAAGGGCAACCTCGTCTTCGTTTCCCAGCTGCGGCGCGACGGCGTCGACCCGGCCGCGATCCGGCTCGCGCTGCTCGCCCACCACTACCGGTCCGACTGGGAGTGGACCGACCAGGTCCTCCAGGACGCCGTGGCGCGGCTCGACCGCTGGCGCGCGGCCGTCTCCCGGCCCGACGGCCCGCCCGCCGAGGCACTCGTCGAGGAGATCCGCGACGCCCTCGCGAACGACCTGGACGCCCCGGCCGCGCTCGCCGCGGTCGACCGCTGGGCCGCGCTCCAGCAGGAGAGCGGCGGTACGGACACCGGCGCGCCCGGTGTCGTGTCGCGTGCCGTGGACGCGCTGCTCGGCGTGGCTCTCTGACACAGGACAACGGCGCCGGGCGGAGGTGGATCCGCCCGGCGCCTCACTGTCCGGCCGTCACTTGTTCACGCAGCAAAGCGTGCAATCCGTCCTGGAACAGCTGCTCGCGGCCGCCGTTCTGGGCGCCGGTGCCACGGCGGTCGGCTCACCGGCGCTCGCACACACCTGGCCCACCGTGATCGGGCTGCCGAACGGCTTCCGCCCGGAGGGCATCACGATCGGAGCGGGCTCGTACGCCTACCTCGGCTCGCTCGCCGACGGTTCGATCTACCGCGCCGATCTGTGCTCGGGAGAGGGCCGGATCATCTCGGCCGGTCCCGGGACGCCATCGGTCGGGCTCAAACTCGACCCCCGCGGGCGGCTGTTCGTCGCCGGGCGGGATGCGGGCGCCAGGGTGGTCGACGCGCGCACGGGCCCGGTCCTCGCGTCCTACGCCCTGGCCACGACGGGTGCCGCAAGGAGCGAGGGCGGTGCGCCGAGGCGCACCGCCCTCATCAGTCCTCCGACGAGTCCTCGTCCTCGCCGCCCGTCCGCGGCGGCTTCGGCGGTCGGGTACGACCGCTGGGATTGTCCCGCCGGAACGAGCCGCTGTCCCCGCCGTCCGCCGTGGCGTGCCCGCCGGGCGGGCTGACGTCCCGCCGCCGCAGATACCGCTCGAACTCGCGGGCGATCGCCTCGCCCGAAGCCTCCGGCAGGTCGGCGGTGTCCCGGGCCTCCTCCAGCGTCTGGACGTACTCGGCGACCTCGCTGTCCTCGGCGGCCAGCTGGTCCACGCCCACCTGCCAGGCGCGCGCGTCCTCCGGCAGCTCGCCGAGCGGGATGCGCAGGTCGAGCAGGTCCTCCAGGCGGTTCAGAAGGGCCAGCGTGGCCTTCGGGTTGGGCGGCTGCGACACATAGTGCGGGACCGCCGCCCACAGCGAGACGGCCGGGACGCCCGCGTGCGTGCACGCTTCCTGGAGGACGCCCACGATGCCCGTGGGGCCCTCGTACTTGGTCTCCTCCAGGTCCATCCGGCGGGCCAGGTCCGGGTCGGACGTGGTCCCGCTGATCGGGACCGGACGCGTGTGCGGGGTGTCACCGAGCAGGGCGCCCAGGATCACCACCAGCTCCACGCCCAGTTCGTGGGCGAAGCCCAGCAGCTCGTTGCAGAACGAGCGCCAGCGCATCGACGGTTCGATGCCGCGGACCAGTACGAGGTCGCGGGGCTTCTCGCCGCCGACGCGGACCACCGACAACCTTGTCGTCGGCCAGGTGATCTTGCGGACCCCGGCCTCCATGAACACCGTGGGGCGGTTCACCTGGAAGTCGTAGTAGTCCTCGGCGTCCAGCGCCGCGAACACCTCGCCCTTCCACTCCCTGTCCAGATGCGCGACCGCGGTGGAGGCGGCGTCGCCGGCATCGTTCCAGCCCTCGAACGCGGCCACCATGACCGGGTCGATCAGCTCGGGAACCCCCTCGAGCTCGATCACCCAGCGCCTCCTTCCGACGTGCCCTCGCCTACGCCCCAACCTTACGGCGTGCCGCGTGGGCGCCCGCAGCCCCCTTGCACGGGGGAGTGAACGGATGACTGCCCCGTCCGGGGCCTTCGAACACCCATGATCGTCACCCCGGGCCACCCCGCCCCTCGGGCGGGCCCGTACCTCCGAGGTATCAGAGGGTCGAGCGCAGCCACTGCTCCACGGACGCGATGTGCACCGTCGCCCAGGAGCGGGCCGCCTCCGCGTCGCGGTCGCGCAAGGCGCCGAGGATGGCGCGGTGCTCGTGCAACGTGCGGCTGACCGCGTCCTCCTGGGTCAGCCCCCGCCAGATCCGGGCCCGGGTGGTGGGTCCGGACAGCCCGTCCAGCAGGGAGCACAGCACCGAGTTGCCGGAGCTCTGCACGATGCCCCGGTGGAACTCCAGATCGGAGGCGACCAGCTCCTCCACCGACGGCTGCCGGCCCAGCTCGTCCAACTGGGCCGTCAACGCGTCGAGTTGCCGCTCACTGATCCGCGGGGCCGCCATGGCCGTGGCGGCCGGTTCCAGGATGCGGCGCACCGCGAGGAACTCCAGCACGGTGTCGTCGCGGTGGAAGTCGACGACGAAGCTCAGCGCCTCCAGCAGGAGCTGCGGATCGAGGCTCGTCACATAGGTGCCGTCGCCCTGCCGGACGTCCAGGATGCGGATCAGCGACAGGGCGCGCACGGCCTCGCGCAGGGAGTTGCGGGACAGCCCGAGTCCGGCGGCGAGTTCGCTCTCCTTGGGCAGGCGGTCGCCTGGACGCAGCGCGCCGGAGACGATCATTCCCTTGATCTTCTCGATCGCCTCATCGGTGACTGCCATGGCGGAGCCCTCCCTGTCGCTCAGACATCCGATGTCGCTGTCTCATTATGGGGTTCAGCCAGTTGAACGGAGGGGGGAGTCCCGATGTCACAGAGGCGAAGGCAGACTCAGGCGAGCCCCTCCAGCGCCTCCAGATCCGCCAGCGCCGCCGCCTCGTCGAGCGTCGTCAGCACCCGCTGCCGCATCAGGACCCGGCCGTCGACGACCGTGTCCCGGACATCCGCGGAGTGCGCCGCGTACGCCAGCGTCGACCACACGTCGTGCCGAGGACGCAGATGCGGCCCGCCGAGGTCGAGCACGATCAGGTCGGCCCGCTTGCCCGGCTCCAGCGAGCCCAGCCGATCGCCGAGCCCGAGCGCGCGCGCCCCCTCGATCGTCGCCATCCGCACCGCCTGCTCGGCACCGACCGCCGTGGGATCGCCGGCCGCCTTGTGCACCAGCGCCGCCTGCCGCACGGCGCCCAGCACGTCCAGCGTGTTGGAGCTGACCGCCCCGTCCGTGCCGAGCCCGACGGTCACCCCCGCGCTCAGCAGCCGCGGCACCGGTGCGATTCCGCAGCCCAGCTTGAGGTTGGACACCGGACAGTGCGCCACCGAGGTGCCCGTATGGGCCAGCGCCGCGATCTCCGGACCGGTCAGGTCGACCGCGTGCGCGAGCAGCAGGTCGGGACCGAGCAGGCCGAGCGAGTCGAGCAGTTCCACCGGCCGCTTGCCCCACCGCACCTCGACGGTGGCGACCTCGTGCGCGTTCTCCGCGGCGTGGATGTGCAGCAGCGCCCCGAACTCCCGCGCCAGCGCGGCGATCTCGGTGAGCTGGTCGGGGCTCAGGGTGTAGGTCGAGTGCGCGAACAGCACGGGCCGGAAACCGGGCCGTGTCGCGGTCCGCGCGGCCAGGTCCCGGCGCGCCCACTCCAAGCGGTCCTCATAGGCCATGCCGTCGGGGGAGTCCGGAACGTCCATGAAAGTGGGCCCGGTCAGCAGCCGCCACCCCGCGTCCCGCGCGACCTGCTCGGCGGTCTCGTGGAACCAGTACATGTCGAGCGCGGAGGTCACCCCGGCCCGTACGCTCTCCGCGATCGCGACCCGCACCGCCGCGCCCACGTTCTTCGGCGACAGCAGCTCGGCCTCCCGGGGCAGCACGCGTTCCAGGAAGCCCTGCAGCGTGACGTCGTCGGCGCAGCCGCGCAGCAGCGTCATCGCCAGGTGCGTGTGGGTGTTGACGAGCCCCGGCAGTACGAGACAGCCTCCGGCGTCGAGGTACTCCTCCGCCGTGTACCGGGCGCGCAGCTCCTCGGCCCGGCCCACCGCGAGGATCTCCCCGCCGCGGACGGCCACGGCGCCCTCCCGTACGACGGTGCCCGCGTCGTCGACCGTCAGGACGTCGCCGCCGTGCACCAGCAGATCGACGCGCTCGCTCATGCCACGTCCCCTTCCGCCAGCAGCCGCAGCGCCTCCAGCGCAACGACCGAGCCCCGCTCCACGCCCTGGGCCACGACCTCACGGTGCGGGTCGTAGGCCCCCGTCGAGAAGGACGCCTCCTCGTCGAGCAGTTCGTCGGCGTTGGCGCCGTCCACGACGAGCACGCCGCCCGCCACCAGCCCCCGCAACGAGGCGGTCACCAGCAGCGCGGACAGCTCCATCTCGATCGCGGCGAGGCCCGCCTTCTCGTACGCGTCGAGCGGGATCAGCCCGGGCTGGAAGGCCGCCCGCGTCCACACGATCCCGCGGTGGTGCGGCGCGCCCACCTCGCGGGCCGCACGCTGAAGGGCGAACACCGCCTCGGGCGCGGACACCGCCGGGTACTCGGGCGGCAGCAGCTGCTGGGTGACACCGTCGTCGCGCACGGCCGCCTCCGCGATCACCAGGTCGCCGTCGCCGATCCCCGGCTTCATCGCGCCCGCCGTACCGAACCGCAGAAACGTGCGGACCCCCGCGTCCGCCAGCTCCTGGAAGAGCAGGATCGCGCCCGGGGCACCCACCCCGTGCGAGGCGACCGTCACCGGCACACCCTTCCAACTCCCGCTGAACACCCGGTACTCGCGGTGGTAGGAGACCTCCTGGGCCCCGTCGAGCAGCGCGGCGACGGCCGCCGCGCGCGCCGGGTCCCCGACCACGACGGCGTATGGGGGAAGTCCGGTGCGGGGAACGCGGGTGACGGGTGACAGGTCCTGCGTCATGAGGCGACTCCAGTGGGTCGGGTACGGCGACGGCGGCGCGCCGTCGTCAGGAAGAGGGCGCCGAGCGTGACCACGTACGGCGCGGCATCGGTCGCCTGCTGCGGCAGACCGAGGCCCTGCAGCCGGAATCCGGCCGCCTCGGCGAGCCCGAACAGCAGCGCGGCCAGCAGCACACCGAGCGGCGCCGCACGGCCGAGCATGACCGCGACGACGGCGATCCAGCCGCGTCCCGCGGTCATGTTCTCCGAGAACAGCGTGACGTTCCCCAGGGCGAGCTGCGCCCCGGCGAGCCCGCACAGCACGCCCGAGACGAGCACGGCCCCGTACTGGTACCGCGCCGGGCTCACCCCGAGCGTGGCCGCGGCGTCCGGGGCCTCGCCGACCCCGCGCAGCCTGAGGCCCCACACATGCCGCGAGAGCAGCACGGCGGCCGCGGCCACCGCGGCCCACGCCAGGTACGCGAGCGGCGAGAAGCCACCGACCAGCGGGAGCCCCGCCAGCGTGGGATCGTCGAAGGTGCCCTGCACACCGAACACCGTACGCAGTAGGAAGCTGGTCAGTCCGACGGCCAGCAGATTCATGGCGATGCCGAGCACGACCGCGTCCCCGCGCAGGGTCACCGCGCCGACGGCCAGGACCAGGGAGTACGCGGCCGAGGCGAGCGCCGCCGCGAGCACCCCGAGCCAAGGGCTGCCGGTGAACCAGCTCGTGGCGACGGACGTGAAGCAGCCGAGCAGCATCATGCCTTCGAGGCCGATGTTGAACACACCCGCGCGCTCGCACAGCGCGCCGCCGAGCGCGGCCAGCAGGATGGGCGTCAGCGCGCGCAGCGCCGACATCAGCAGATCGGAGTCGAAGAACATCACACGGCCTCCTTCTGCCGGTTGAACCACCGGGCGGGGAACCTCAGCCGCGCCGCCAGGAACACGATCACGACGGCCTGCAGCACCTGGGTCAGCTCGCGCGGTACCTCGGTCGTGCGCTCCATCGAGAGCCCGCCGACCTGGAGGACGGCGAAGAAGAACGACGCGACGACCGTGCCCACCGGTGCCGCGCCCGCGAGCAGCGCGGCGGTCAGTCCCGTCCAGGTGTAGCCGGGCGCGGTGAGCGCGCCGTCCAGGAAGCGGTACGGGAAACTCAGCACCCCGACGGCGCCCACGAGTCCGGCCAGCGCGCCCGAGACCGCCAGCAGCCGCAGCGTCAGCCCCCGGCGCTCGACACCCGCGTACGCGGAGAAGCGGGCGTTGAGACCCGTCATCCGGATCTCGTACCCGATCGCCGTGCGCCGGTCGGCGAACCAGTACGCGGCCGCCGCGAGCGCCACGAGGACCAGCCCTGCCGTCACGGTCGAGTCGCCGAACGCGGGCAGCGCCACGCCCTCCGGCAGCTGCCGCGTCTGCGGCAGGCTGGAGCCCGGCTCCTTGAGCGGATAGCGGGCCAGATACGAGGCGAACGAGACCGCCGGATAGCTCAGCAGCAGGCTGCTCACCAGCAGCGGCACCCCGAGGTGGTTCTCGCACAGGGCGGCCAGGGCCGCGTACCCGGCGCCGGCGGCCATGCCCGCGAGCACGGCCGCGACGGTGGCGAGGGGCGCGGGCAGTGGTACGTACAGTCCGGTGACCGCGGCCGCCATGCCGCCGAGGACCATCTGCCCGTCGCCGCCGAGGTTGATCAGTCCCGCCCGCAACGGAATGGCCAGGGCCAGCGCGAGCCCCAGCACGCTGGTGCCGGTGCTCAGCGTGGAGCCGATGCCGTCGGTGCCCAGCGACCCGGTGAGGACGGCGCCGTACGCCGTCACCGGGTCCGCGCCCGTGCCCAGCAGGAACAGCGCGCCGATGACGACTCCGGCCAGGACGGAGAAGACGACGGGGGAGCGGAGTGCTCCTGTTATTCGGTTCATGTCACTCTCCGGCCTCCACCGGGACGGCGGCGCCCGCCATGGCGAGGCCCAGCGTCCGCTCGTCCGCCTCGCCCTTCGGGTACGCGGCCGTGATCCGGCCCTCGTACATCACCAGCACCCGGTCCGCGAGCCCCCGGATCTCGCTCAACTCGGCGGAGACCAGCAGCACGGCGTGCCCCGCGTCGCGGTAGGCGATCAACTGGTCGTGGATGTTCTGGATCGCGCCGATGTCCACCCCACGCGTCGGCTGCTCCACCAGCAGCAGCGGGGCCTCATGGGCGAGTTCGCGGCCGATCAGCAGCTTTTGGAGATTGCCGCCGGACAGCGCGGAGGCGGGCACCTGCGGGGTGGACGCCTTGATGCCGAACCGCTCGATCAGACGCGCCGCGTGGGCGCGCACGGCCGTGGGCGGCAGCAGACCGCGGCGCGTGGCCAGCGCCGTACGGTGGTGACCCATCGCCAGGTTGTCCGCCACGGTCGCGGCGGGCGCCGTTCCGACCGCGTGCCGGTCCTCGGGGACGTACGCGAGGCCCCGCGCGCGCCGCTCGGTCGCGGAGGCGTGCGTGATGTCCTCGCCCTTCAGCCGGACCCGGCCGCCGCGCACCGGCCGCAGCCCGGCCAGCGCCTCGATCAGCTCGCTCTGCCCGTTGCCGGCGACGCCCGCGATGCCGACGATCTCGCCCGCGCGGACGGTGAGGTCCACGTCGTGCACGGCGTCGCCGGCCAGACCCGCCACATCGAGCACCACGTCACCCGGCGTTCCGGGCGCGTGGATCCGGTCCAGCTCCACCGCGCGGCCGGTCATCGCCGCCGCGATCTCGTCCGCGGAGGTGTCGGCGGTGCGCAGCCGCGCCACCACCCGGCCGTCCCGCAGCACGGTCACCCGGTCGCTGCCCTCCAGGACCTCGCGCAGCTTGTGCGTGACCAGAATGACCGTACGGCCCTGCCCCGCCAGCGACTTGAGCACCGCGAACAGAGCGTCGGCCTCGGCCGGGGTGAGCACGGCGGTCGGCTCGTCGAGGATGAGCGTACGGGCGCCGCGGTGCAGCAGCTTCAGGATCTCCACCCGCTGCCGCAGCCCGACCGACAGGTCGCCCACACGAGCGTCCGGGTCGACGGCGAGCCCGTGCTCCTCGGTGAGTTCGCGTACCCGGCGGCGGGCCGCCGCCCGGTCCACCAGGCCGAAACGGCGTGGCTCGGCCGCGAACACCACGTTCTCCGCCACCGTCAGCGAGTCGAACAGCTTGAAGCTCTGGTGGACCATGCCGAGCCCGGCGGCCAGGGCGTCACCGGGGCCGCCGAACGTCACCTCGCGCCCGTCGATCCGGATCGAACCGGAGTCGGGGCGCTCCATGCCGTAAAGGACCGACATCAGGGTGGACTTGCCCGCGCCGTTCTCGCCCATCAGGGCGTGGATCTCACCGCGGCGCACGGTCAGGTCGACGGCGTCGTTGGCGAGCGTGCCGGGGAACCGCTTGGTGATTCCCCGGAGCTCGACCGCGACGTCGGTGTCAGCTTGCCGCGGGGTCATCGACCGTCAGCTCACCGGACACGATCTGGTCGCGCAGCGCCTCGACCTTCGTCAGGACGTCCTTGTGCTTCGCGATGACGCACTGGGAGGAGTCCACGCCGGACTCCAGCCCCGTCAGACTGATGCCGCCCTCCTTCAGGCCGTACGAGACGGTGGTGCCCGCCTTGCCGCCGAGGACCGCGTCGATGCCCTTCTGCACGGCGACGTCGGTGCGCTTGATGACGTTGTCGACGACCGTGCCGGGAGAGGAGGGGCACTGGTTGACGTCGACGCCGTACGCGAACGCGCCCTTGGCCTTGGCCGCCTCGAAGACGCCGTAGTTGCCGGCCGCGGCCGCCGCCATGATCTCGTCGGTGCCGTTGGACAGCAGCGTGTTCGCCTGCTCCTTGGCGCGGGCCGAGTCGTCGAACGGGGACTGGCCGCCGACGAAACGGGTGGCGGTCTGCGTCTTGGGGGCGACCTTCTTGGCGCCGGCCGCGAAGGGGTCGCTGTAGCGGCGGAACTGGGGTGTGTCGAGCACGTCCACCGCGCCGACCTTGCCGCTCTTGCTGAGGAGTCCGGCCTCGGCGCCCGCGAGATACACGCCTTCGTGCTCGCGGAAGACCGCGCAGCTGACATTCTTGAACGTCTTCGTGGTGCAGGCGTCGACGATCAGGAACTGCTGCTTCGGGTTCTTCTGGGCCTGCTGCGCGACGATGTCGGCGAACTCGAAGCCGACCAGCACGATGACGTCCGGCTTGGCGTCCACGGCGGCCTGCACGTTCTGCTGCTGGGAGGCGGTGTCCGTGGACTCGTACACCTTCTGCGTCCCGTTGTGCGCCTTCGCCGCGGCCTTGACCCCGTTGACGGCAAGCTTCAGAAACTCGTTCTGCCCGACGCCGTCCGGGGTGACGAGCGTGAACGACGTGCCGCCGCTCTTGGTGCCGCTGCTGGAGGCGTCGTTCTTCGCGGCCGCGTTGCAGGCGGTGGCGCCGGCGACCAGGAGCGCGGTGGCGGCGGCGAGTTGCGCGGTGCGGCGGGATCTACGGTGCATCGGGGACCTTCCGGAGGTGCGGCAGGGCGACGCTCGACGGTGAGCGCTGGAGGGTGGGGTGAGAGCGGGGGACGGGCGCGGAGCGGGGACGGTTCTCAGCGTCGACAGCTGTCGCCGGCGCAGCGGCCGTGGTCGAGGAAGCGGCGCATCATGAGCAGCACGCGTCCTCCTTCGTCTCGGCATGCGGGATGCAGGTGTTGGCCCGTGGGATACAGGTGCTGGACTGTAACACCCGCTTCCGGACGCCTGCTCGACCGTCTCGAACTGTGGTTCGTCCAGGTCATGTACGGTGGCGGACATCATCGGAACATCAGGAGTGTCCCGTTATGTCCCATGAACTGCGCGCCGTCGACTGGACCGGAAGCAGCCTCGCGCTGATCGACCAGACCGTGCTCCCGCATCGCACCGAGACAGTGGATGTCCGCGATGTGGACACCCTGATCGATGCGGTCCAGCGGCTCGTCGTGCGCGGTGCCCCCGCGATCGGGGCGGCGGGCGCGTACGGCGTCGCGATAGCGCTGGCGCAGGGCGAGCGCGAGGGCTGGACGACCGACGAGGTGCGCGCGGCCGTCGCCCGCATCCGTGAGGCCCGGCCCACCGCCGTCAACCTCATGGTGTGCGTGGACCGGGTCATGACCCGTTTCGACGAGGGGCTCGACGCGGTTCTGGAGGAGGCCGCCGCGGTGCAGCGCGAGGACGTCGAGGCGAACCGGGCGATGGGGGCGCACGGTGCGGACTGGCTGATCAAGCGGCTGGGCGTGGACCGTCCGCTGCGGGTGCTGACGCACTGCAACACGGGCGCGCTGGCGACGGCGGGTTGGGGCACGGCGCTCGGCGTCATCCGCGAACTGCACACGCGGGGCCTGCTGGAGGTGGTGTACGCGGACGAGACGCGCCCCCTGTTGCAGGGGTCCCGGCTGACCGCCTGGGAGTTGGTCCAGGAGGGCATCCCGCACTACGTCCAGGCGGACGGGGCGGCGGCGGGCACCATCCTGCGGGGCGAGGTCGACGCGGCGATCGTCGGCGCGGACCGCATCGCGGCGAACGGCGACACGGCGAACAAGGTCGGCACGGTGGGTGTCGCACTGGCCTGCGCGTATGCGGAGGTGCCGTTCCTGGTGGCGGCCCCGACGACGACGGTGGACCTCTCGACCGCCACAGGGGACGACATCCACATCGAACTGCGGGGCGAGGACGAGGTACTGGAGTGGTCGGGCATGCGGACCGCTCCCGCGGCCTCGCGCGGGCACAACCCGGCGTTCGACGTGACGCCCGGGCGCCTGGTCACCGGGCTGGTGACGGAACGGGGCGTGCTGGAGGTGTCGGCCGGGGAACTGCCCGGGGACCGGCTGAAGTAGGCGTCTTCGCGCCGCTGCGACCGCTGCGCTCGCGGGAGCTGTCCTCGCGTCGCTGCGACGGGCGGGCTTGCGGGAGGTGTTTTCGCGCTGCTGTGGCGGGGGTGCGGGAGGTGTCTTTGCGCCGCCGCGACGGGCGGGCGTGCGGGAAGTGTTTTCGCGCTGCTGTGGCGGGCGGGCGTGCGCGAGGTGTCTTTGCGGCGCCGTGACGGGTGCGCGTGCCTGAGTGTCTTCGCGGCCCGGTGTGTGAGCACGGTGGCGAGGGTCCGGCGGCATGCGCGCGGGCCCTCGCCCCGGCCGCCCCTACCGCTGCGCCAGCTCCAACTCCAGGAGCCACTCCACCACTTCGGTGTGGTGCCGGGCCTGCCGGGGGTCCGCCCCCCACACGTACAGCCCGTGCCCCGCGACGACCACCGCGGGCATCCGAGGGTCACGCGCCTTCTCCAGGCGATCCCCCAGTACCTTCATGTCCTGGCTGTTGGCGATGACCGGCAGTGTCACCTCGACGTCGTGCGCCGGCTGGCCGACACCCTTCAGCATCTCCAGGTCCTTGAAGACGATCCCGCCCGGCTCGCGGCGGCCCATCGCCACGGACGCCACCGTATGCACGTGCACCACGGCCCCGGCGCCGGTGAGCGCGGCCACGCGCGCGTGCAGCTCGGCCTCGGCGGACGGCCTGCCGCCGTCGACGGCGGCTCCGTGGCCGTCCACCAGCACCACGTCCGCGGGCGTCAGTTCGCCCTTGTCGTGGCCGCTGGCGGTGACCGCGAGCCGCAGCGGGTCACGGGAGAGCACCGTGGACAGGTTCCCGGACGTGCCGCGCATCCAGCCGAAGGCCGCGAAGCGGGCGGACTCGGCGGCGAGTACGGCCCCCGCCTCCTCCAGGTCGAATGCGCTGATCCCGTCGGTCACGTGGTGCTCCTTGAACTGATGACGCTGATCTCGTCGAACGTCCCCGCCTGCGCGTGGTCGCCGACGCCTTGCTCGTAGTACGGCTCTCCCGGGCGCCGGATGCCGACGGCGTGCCAGCCCGCCTCCCGCGCGGCGTCCAGTTCACCCGGGCGGTCGGAGAGGAACAGGAGGCGGTCCGCCGCCGTGCCGGTCGCCTCCGCGATCCTCCGGTACGACTCCGGCTCCTGCTTCGGCCCCGCGTTCTCCGTGTCGTACAGACCGGAGACGAGCGGCAGCAGGTCGCCCTCGGGGCTGGAACGGAACCACGCGCGCTGCGCGGCCACCGAACCCGACGAGTACACGTGCAGCCGTACGCCCGCCGCGTGCCACGCGCGCAGCGCCGGCACCACGTCCTCGTAGAAGTGCGAGACGAGGTCGCCCCGGGCGAACCCCTCCGACCAGATGATCCCCTGAAGGGTCTTCAGGGGGGTGGCCTTGCGGTCCTCGTCGAGCCAGGCACCCAGCGCCTTCTCGATCCCCGCGGCGTCCGCGTCCGGGTCGCCGAGCAGCTCCCGCACCTGCGCGACCGCCCGCGCCACCTCCGGATCACCGCTCCGCTCCGAGAGCAGTGCTCCGAACCGAGAGCGCGAGTAAGGGTAGAGCACGTCCACGACGAAGCCCGTGGCGCTCGTGGTGCCCTCGATGTCGAGCACCACGGCGTCCACCTCGAACCGCAGGGTCACGCGGCGCCCTTGTCCTGCTCGTAGCCCGCCGCGATGGTGTCGTAGTCGGGGAAGCGGGTGGCGATGGTGGAGCCGGTGAAGTTGCCGATCCAGCCGTCCTCCTCGTGGAAGAAACGGATCGCGGTGAACGACGGCTTCGTGCCCATGTCGAACCAGTGGGTCGTACCGCGCGGCACGCCCAGCAGGTCACCCTTCTCGCACAGCACGGCGTGCACCTCGCCGTTCACGTGCAGATAGAAGATCCCGGCGCCGGAGACGAAGAAGCGGACCTCGTCATCGTCGTCGTGCGTGTGCTCCTGAAGGAACTTTTCGCGCGCGGCCTTCGCCTTCACCGGGTACTCGGGGTCGTCGCTCGGGTGCAGGCCCAGGACGTCGACCGTCGTGAACCCCTCCTCGGCGTTGAGCTTGTCGATCTCCGGGCCGTACGCGGCGAACACGGAGTCGCTGTCGGCATCCGCGGGGACGTCCTCGCGGATCGGCCACTGCTCGTAGCGCACCCCGAGCGGGGCGAGCGCGGCCGCGATCTCGGCCGGGTCGGAGGTGCGGCGCACCACGGTCTCGGGGCCGGACTCGGGCCACGTCGTCAGCAGGGTCATGGGGCAACTCCAGGTGCTGGAAGGGATGTCCGAATGCCGAGACGGGCACCGGGCAAGCGGGGAGAAGCGGCGGCGGTGCCGCGCGGGCGCGGAGGGCGCGGGTGCCGGTCCCGTGATGGTAACTCCAGGCGTCACGTCGACCGATGTGACGAACTGGTCGTCTCAATTATTGAGAATCCCTGTCCAGGGCTTTGACGCCTGACTGAAATCGTTCTCATCATCTGCGTATGAAGACGCTGCTGCTCGTGCGGCGGCTGTACGTGGACTTGCTCCGGTCGACCACAGCCCGCTGTCGCTGACCCCTCCCGGAGCGCCAAGCCGCCCTGCCCCCCGGGCTTTCGCCGTACACACACGGCGGTCGCGCATCGCCTTCGCCCGCTCCGGGGCCCGCATCCCTCCCTCACCCTCCCTCTTCACCCCTCCGCACCACGGCACCCTGGAGCCCTACATGTCCCGTACCCGTCTGCCTCTCGCCGCGCTCTCGCTGGCGTCCGCCTCCGCCCTCCTCCTCGCGGGCTGCTCGCAGTCGACGAACTCCTCGCAGACCACGGGCAACACGGCCGCCTCCGCCTCGGCCGCCACCGGCAAGAAGCCCGCCCCGTTCGACAAGGGCACGGTCAAGGTCGCGCTCGTGCGGCAGAGTGGCGCCGGAGACTACTTCGAGCAGTGGGGCAACGGTGCCAAGGCGCAGGCCAAGGCCCTCGGCATCGACCTGACCGTGTACGACGCCCAGGCCGACAACGCCAAGCAGGCCACCGACCTGTCCTCGGCGATCAACTCCGGCGCCCAGGCGATCATCATCGACCACGGCTTCCCGGCGACGATCAAGTCCGAGATCGACGAGGCCGTCAAGAAGGGCATCAAGGTCGTCGTCTACGACGTCGACACCACGAACACGTCGGTCATCAAGACCTCGCAGGACGACGCCAGCATCGCCCAGGCCACGCTCGACGTCATGACCCAGACGCTCGGCAAGAACGCCAAGGTCGGCTACGTCAACGTCGCGGGATTCGCCCCTCTCGACGCGCGTGACGGCGTCTGGAAGAAGGTCGTGGCCGCGAACGGCTGGCAGCAGCAGTTCAAGGTCGGCAAGGTCACCGACTCGACGGCCACCGACAACGTGCCGCTGGTCTCCGCCGCCCTCACCCAGCACTCCGACGTGACCGGCGTCTTCGCCCCCTATGACGAGCTGGCCAAGGGCACCGTCCTCGCCGTCCAGAACAAGAAGCTTCAGGACAAGGTGAAGGTGTTCGGCGCGGACGTCTCCAATGCCGACATCCAGAACATGACCGCCAAGGACAGCCCGTGGGCCGCCACGGCGGGCACCGACCCGTCCGCGGTGGGCGCCGCCGTCGTCCGTACGACCGCCCTGGAACTGGCCGGTCAGCTGAACAAGTCCTCGGTCCAGTTCCCGGCCGTCGCCATCACCCAGGACTTCCTGCGCAAGAACAAGATCGAGAACATGGACCAGCTGCGCACGGCGCTGCCCGCGCTGAACCTCTCCCAGGTCAGCACCGCGGACTGGATCCCCAATGTCGCCCACTGACGCCACCGACCCCACCGTGCCGGCGGTGAGCCTGCGGGACGTCAGCATGGCGTTCGGCGGCAAGACCGTCCTGGCCTCCGTCACCCTGGACATCGCCCCGGGCAGCGTCGTCGCGCTGCTCGGCGCGAACGGCGCGGGCAAGTCCACACTGATCAAGATCCTGTCCGGCGTCCACACCGACCACGGAGGGGAGGTCCGGGTCGGCGGCTCACCCGCCGCCCTCCACTCCCCGCTCGCCGCCCGCCGGCTGGGCATCCAGACCGTGCACCAACGCATCGGCGAGGGCATCGTGCCCGGCCTCACGGTCGCCGAGAACCTGGTCTTCGAAGAGCTGGCCCAGGCCCGGGGCAACCCGTTCCTGAACAGCCGCCGCGTCCTGGCCCGCGCCCGCGAGATCCAGGCCGCCCTCGACCTCGGCTGGAGCGACGCCGTCCTCAAACGGGACGTCACCGAACTCGGCATCTCCGACCGCCAGCTGCTGATCCTGGCCAGGGCTTTGGCGACCCGCCCACGCCTGCTCATCCTCGACGAGCCGACCTCCGCGCTCTCCGCCGCCGAAGCGGAGCGCCTGTTCGCGCTCGTCGAACGGATGCGCGACGACGGCATCGCGGTCCTGTACGTCTCCCACCGGCTCGGCGAGATCGACGCACTCGCCGACCGGCTGGTCGTCCTGCGCGACGGCCGGCTCACCGAGGACCAGCCCCGGCCCTTCGACTGGGACAGCGCCCTGCGCGCCATGCTCGCCCAGGCACACGAGGCCACCACCGCACGACCGCAGCGGGAGGGCGCGCAGGGCGAAGTCGTCCTCTCCCTGCGCGGCGTCCCGCTGCTCACCGGCCACACCCCGCAGGACCTCGACATCCACGCCGGCGAGGTCACCGGCGTGGTCGGCCTGCTGGGCGCCGGCAAGACCGAGCTGGCCCGTGGCCTGTTCGGCGCCGAACCCTTCCCCACGGGCGCGCTCGAACTGGGCGGCAGGCCGTACGCCCCACGCCGCCCCGCCGACGCGATCCGGAACGGAGTCCACCTCGTCCCCGAGGACCGGCACGCCGACGCCCTCGTCCCCGGCTGGTCGCTGGCGCAGAACATCTCGCTGCCGTTCCTGAAGTCCCTGTCGCGGGCCGGGCTCGTCAGCGTCTCCCGCGAGGACGCCCTGGGCCGCGACACCATCGAGGCCCTCGGCGTCGTCGCCCGCGACGAGCACAGCACCGTCGAGGAGCTGTCCGGCGGCAACCAGCAGAAGGTCGTCGTCGGCCGCTGGCTCGCCGAGACCCCACGCGTCCTCATCCTGGACGAGCCGTTCCGAGGCGTGGACATCGGTGCGCGCCGCGACATCGGCCGCCGCGCCCGGGCCCTGGCCGCCGAGGGCGCCGCGGTCCTCGTCCTGTCGGCGGACGTGGACGAGGTCCTGGAGGTCGCCGACCGGGTCGTCGTGCTCGCCGCCGGAGAGATCCGCCTCGACGCCTACGGCGAGGACGCCGAGCGTGACCGCGTGATTCAGACCATCTCGGCATCCGTCTGATGCCCGACGTCAGGAAAGCCGACATGACCACGACCCAGAGCGCCGACACGGCCGTGCAGACACCGACCCCGTCCCTCGCCCCCGCCGCCCCGCGCATCCAGAACGCCGTCATCAAGTACGGCTTCATCTTCGTCACGGTCGCGCTCTTCGCGTACTTCGCGCTGAGCGAGCCGTCGTTCCGCGAGTCGGCGACGCTCCTCGACACCCTCCGCTACGTCTCCGTCGCCGCGATCCTCGGCCTCGGCGTCACCCTCACCCTGGCCATCGGCGGAATGGACATGTCCGTCGGCGCGGTCGCCGGACTCGGCGTCTCCGTCGCCGCCCAGACGATGGTGATCTACAACCAGGTCGGCACGGTCGCCGTCCTCGCCGTCCTCGCGGCGGGCGCGCTCGTGGGCCTGCTCAACGCGCTGCTGATCGTCGTCCTGAAGATCCCCGACATGCTGGCCACACTCGGCACCCTGTTCGTGATCCAGGGCTCCAAACTCGTCCTGGTCGACGGCCAGTCCGTCACCCCCGGTATGACGCGGTCCGACGGCACCACGGCGCCCGGACGGTTCACCGAGGGCTTCCTGCGCATCGACCGCGGCACGGTCCTCGGGGTGCCCGTCTCCGTGCTGATCTTCGCCGCGCTGACGATCGCCGCCTGGGTGTTCCTCGCCCGCACCCGCTGGGGCCGGGTGCTGTACGCGATCGGCGCCAACCCCGAGGCCGCCCGCCTGGCAGGCATCCGCGTCGGCGCCTACCGGGCGCTCGCGTACGTCCTGTCCGGCGTCCTCGCCTCCGTCGGCGGCCTCATCCTGGCCTCCCGCATCGGCCAGGGCGACGTCTCGGCCGGAAGCTCCCAGCTCCTGGAGGCGGTCGCGGTCGCACTCGTCGGCACCTCGGTCCTCGGCCGCGGCCGGCCGAACGTGTGGGGCACGGCCCTGGGCGCCGTCCTGATCGGCATCATCACCACCGGCCTGACGATCAAGGGCCTGCCCTACTACACCCAGGACGTCGTCGAGGGCGCGGTCCTCATCCTCGCCCTGGTCTTCAGCTTCACCCTGTCCAAGCGCCGCACCGCCTGACCCGACGAGGAAACCGACACGATGGGCTACCGCATCCTGGAGACCGAGGACGTCCCCGCCTACCTGCGCGAGCGCGGCCACTGGGACGACATCGACGACATCCACGTCCGCGAGGTCTCCGACGGCAACGTGAACCGCGTGTTCCTCGCCTCCGACACCGCCGGCAACCGCAGCGTCGCCGTCAAGCAGGCCCTGCCGTGGGTCCGCGTCGCGGGCCCCTCCTGGCCGCTGAGCCCCGACCGCGCCGACGCCGAGGCCCGCGCCTACGAGCAGCTCGCCAAGGTCGCCCCGGACAAGATCCCCGCGATCCACGGCTACGACGCCGACAACTACGCCCTCGTCATGGAGGACCTGTCCGACCTGGGGGTCCTGCGCACGGTCCTCAACGAGGGCGGCTCCTACGGCCCGCACACCTCGGCCCGCATCGGTGAGCTCGTCGCCCAGCTCTCCTTCGCCACCAGCGACTTCGGCATGCCCTCCGCCGAGCGCAAGGCGCTGATCGCCGCCTCCGTCAACCCGGAGCTGTGCAAGATCACCGAGGATGTGGTGCTGTCTGAGCCGTACATCGAGCACGAGCACAACCACTGGCACCCCGGACTCGACGACTTGGCCGCCGAGTTCCGCGCCGACACCCGGCTGCGCACGGAGGTGGCCGACCTCCGCCACACCTTCATGACCAGTGCGCAGTCCCTGCTCCACGGCGACCTGCACACCGGCAGCATCATGGTCGGCGAACGCGACGGCGCGCACGTCGTACGGGTCTTCGACCCCGAGTTTTCCTTCGTCGGCCCGATCGGCTTCGACCTCGGGCTGTACTGGGCCAACGCGCTCGTGTCCGAGGAGCGGGCCCGCGCGCTCGGCACCCTCACCGACCACGGCGACCAGCTCCGCCTGTCCTGGGAGGCGTTCGAGGCGGAGTTCCGCCGCCTGTGGCCGGCCCGCGTCGACACCTTCTTCGACGACGCCTACCTCGACCGCTTCCTGCGCCGCGTCTGGACGGAGTCCGTCGGCTTCGCGGGCACCGAGATCATCCGCCGCATCATCGGCTTCGCCCATCTGACGGACCTCACGACCCTGCCCGACCCGGTACCGGCGTCCCGCCGGGCGCTGGTGCTGGGACGCGAACTGATCGTGCGGCGCGAGCGGTTGACGTCACCGCAGGACATCCGGGCGCTCGTCTGACACCGTCAGGACAGCCGAGACCGGGGGACGGCCACCGCGAGCGCGCCGGGCAGATGACGACGCGGGCCCACACCGACTCGTCGCACCCAATCCCGCGCCCGTGCCCCGCGCCCGTGCCCATTCCCGCGCCCGTGCCCCGCGCCCGTGCCCATTCCCGCGTCCGTGCCGCGTGCCCGCGCCCTGCCCCGCGCCCGCGCCCGTGCCCATTCCCGCGCCCGCGCCCCGGGCCCGCGACCGGGCCCGTGCCTCCGTGCCTGTGCCGCGCATGTGCGCGCGCCGGCGCCCGTGTCCGTGCGGGGCATGGGCGGCGCTGTGACAGTGCGGCAGCCGGCACGCGAGAGGGGCGACTCCGTCGGCGTGGAGTCGCCCCTCTCGTGGTGCACCGGCCCCGGTGCGGCGGGGCCGGTCCTCGGTCGCGTCGGCCCGGTCAGGGGAGTGGCCGACGGAGGGTCTACTTCTTGTCGAGCAGGTCCTGCACCTTGCCGCGCACCTCGTCCGTGGCAAGGCCCCGGATCGTCAGCGTGGTACGGCGGCGCAGCACGTCGTCCGCCGTCTCGGCCCACTCGTGGTCCCGGGCGTAGACGACCTGCGCCCAGATCTCCGGGGCGTCCGGGTGGACGCGCTCGCCCAGCTCCGGGTTCTCGTTGGCCAGCCGCGCGATGTCGAAGGCCAGCGAACCGTAGTGGGTGGCCAGGTGCTTGGCCGTGTCGGGCGCCATGCGCGGACCCGGCGCCGGACCGTCGACGACCAGCCGGTGCGCGACCGCGCGCGGGTTGGCGATACCCGGCAGCGGCAGCTTCTTCGGCAGCGAGGAGATCGGCTCGAAGTCGTCGCCGAGCGGGCGGCCCGGCAGCGCCTCCAGCTTCTGCATGACCGTACGGCCGATGTGCCGGAAGGTCGTCCACTTGCCGCCCGCCACCGACAGCATCCCGCCCTTGCCCTCGGTGACGACGGTCTCGCGCTTGGCCTTGGCGGTGTCGCCGGGACCGCCCGGCAGCACGCGCAGACCGGCGAACGAGTAGGTGATCAGATCGCGCTGGAGCTGCTGGTCACGGACGGAGAAGGCGGCCTCGTCCAGGATCTGGGCGATGTCCTTCTCGTTGACCGAGACATCGGCCGGGTCGCCCTCGAACTCCTCGTCCGTGGTACCGAGCAGCAGCATGTCCTCCCAGGGGAGGGCGAAGGTGATGCGGTACTTGTCGATCGGCGTCGCGAGCGCGGCCTTCCAGGGGGAGGTGCGCTTGAGGACCAGGTGCACGCCCTTGGACAGGCGTATGGATGGGGCCGCGTTCGGGTCCTCCATCCGGCGCAGGTGGTCGACCCAGGGGCCGGTCGCGTTCAGCACCAGCCGGGCGTCGACACCGAACTCGTCGCCGGAGGTCCGGTCCTTCAGCTCGGCGCCGGTGACCCGGCCCTTGGTGAAGCGCAGCCCGGTGACCTCGGCGTGGTTGAGGACGACCGCACCCGCCTCGACGGCCGCGCGGACCGTCATCAGCGCCATGCGCGCGTCGTTCATCTGGTCGTCGCCGTAGACGGCCACGGCCTTCAGGTTCTCGGTGCGCAGCTCCGGCACGTCCTGCTGTGCCTTGGCCGGCGAGAGCAGGTGGCCGACGCCGTCACCGAACGCCGACAGCGCGGAGTAGGCGAAGACGCCCGCCCCGAGCTTCGCCGCGCCGTGCGGCCCGCCCTTGTACACGGGGAGGTAGAACGTGAGCGGGTTCGCCAGGTGGGGAGCCACCTGACGGGAGACCGCACGGCGCTCGAAGTGGTTCTCCGCCACCAGCTTCACCGCGCCGGTCTGCAGGTAGCGCAGACCGCCGTGAAGCAGCTTGGAGGAGGCGGAGGAGGTGGCGCCGGCGAAGTCGCCGGCGTCCACCAGCGCCACCCGCAGGCCCGACTGCGCGGCATGCCAGGCCGTGGAGATGCCCAGGATCCCGCCGCCGATCACCAGGAGGTCGTATGTCGCCTTGGACAGCTGCTCCCGGGTCTCGGCGCGGCTCGGGTTGGAGCCGTACGCCGGATGCGTCCCAAGAGCCGGGACACTCTGCAGGGTGGTCATCGCGAATTACTCCTCGTGCTCGATCCAGCCCATGGTCCGCTCAACGGCCTTGAGCCAGTTCTTGTACTCACGGTCGCGGGTCTCCGCGTCCAGGTTGGGGGTCCACTCGGCGGCCCGGCGCCAGTTGGCGCGCAGGTCGTCGGTGTTGGTCCAGAAGCCGACGGCGAGACCGGCGGCGTAGGCGGCGCCGAGGCAGGTGGTCTCGGCGACCATCGGGCGCACCACCGGCGCGTCCAGGAAGTCCGACAGCGTCTGCATCAGCAGGTTGTTGGAGGTCATGCCGCCGTCGACCTTGAGGGCCGCGAGCTCGACGCCGGAGTCCTTCGTCATGGCGTCGGTGATCTCGCGGGTCTGCCAGGCCGTGGCCTCCAGGACGGCGCGCGCGAGGTGCGCCTTGGTGACATACCGGGTCAGGCCGGCGATGACACCGCGGGCGTCGGAGCGCCAGTACGGGGCGAAGAGACCGGAGAAGGCGGGCACGAAGTAGGCGCCACCGTTGTCCTCGACCGACAGCGCGAGCGTCTCGATCTCGGCGGCGGTCTTGATCAGGCCCATCTGGTCGCGCATCCACTGCACCAGGGAGCCGGTGACGGCGATCGAGCCCTCCAGGGCGTAGACCGGCTTCTCGTCGCCGATCCGGTAGCCGACCGTGGTCAGCAGGCCCGAGTAGGAGTTGATGATCTTCTCACCGGTGTTCATCAGCATGAAGGTGCCGGTGCCGTAGGTGGACTTGGCCTCACCCTCGGAGAAGCAGGTCTGGCCGAACAGGGCCGCCTGCTGGTCGCCGAGCGCGGAGGCGACCGGGATGCCACCGAGCAGGTCGCCCAGCTTGCCGCCGGTGATCTCGCCGTACACCTCGGCCGACGAGCGGATCTCCGGCAGCATCGCGAGCGGGACGCCGATGGACTCGGCGATCTTCTCGTCCCACTCCAGCGTGTGGAGGTTCATGAGCAGGGTGCGGGAGGCGTTGGTCACGTCGGTGACGTGGTGGCCGCCGTTGACACCGCCGGTCAGGTTCCAGATGACCCAGGTGTCCATGGTGCCGAAGAGGATGTCGCCGGCCTCGGCGCGCTCGCGCAGGCCCTCGACGTTGTCCAGCAGCCAGCGGGCCTTCGGACCGGCGAAGTACGAGGCCAGCGGCAGACCGGTCTCGCGGCGGAAGCGGTCCTGGCCGACGTTGCGGCCGAGCTCCTTGCACAGGGCGTCGGTACGGGTGTCCTGCCAGACGATGGCGTTGTGGACGGGCTCACCGGTGTTCTTGTCCCACAGCACGGTGGTCTCGCGCTGGTTGGTGATACCGATGGCCTTGATGTCGTCGCGGGTGATGCCGGCCTTCTCGACGGCTCCGGCGACGACCTCCTGAACGTTGGTCCAGATCTCGGTGGCGTTGTGCTCCACCCAGCCCGGCTTCGGGAAGATCTGCTCGTGCTCCTTCTGGTCGACGGAGACGATACGGCCGTCCCGGTCGAAGATGATGCAGCGCGAAGAGGTCGTGCCCTGGTCGATGGCGGCGATGAACGGGCCGGCGGTGTGTGCGTCGGTCACGGTGTGCTCCTGAAGTTCCGTGGATAAGAGGGGCGGTCTTTACGGCGCGGTGCTTTCAGCAATACCTGGGTACAGCTCAGTGTGATCAAGCGAAAGCGACGTTGTAGATGCCTGCGGCGATCGCGCCGCCGATCAGCGGAGCGACGACCGGGATCCAGGCGTAGCCCCAGTCGGAACCGCCCTTGTTGGGCAGGGGGAGGAGAGCGTGCACGATACGCGGGCCGAGGTCACGGGCCGGGTTGATCGCGTAGCCGGTCGGGCCGCCCAGGGAGAGGCCGATCGAGACGACCACGAGCGCGGTGACCAGAGCGCCCAGGGTGCCGAGGCCGTTGCCCTTGTCGTTGAGGCCCTGCGTGAGGACCGCGAGCACCAGCACGATCGTGCCGATGACCTCGGTGGCGACGTTCTGCACCACGTTGCGGATCTCCGGGCCGGTGGAGAAGACACCCAGCACCGGGCCGGCCTGGGCCTCCTGAGCCTCGGCGGCCTTGGTGGCCTGCGCGCCCGGGCCGCCGACGATCTCCTGGTCGGTGAGGTGGGCCTGGAACTGGCCGTAGTAGACGACCCAGACCAGGGCCGCACCGATCATGGCGCCGAGCAGCTGTCCGGCCCAGTAGACCGGGACGTTGCTCCAGTCGCCGTCCTTGATGGCGAGTGCGAGCGTCACGGCGGGGTTGAGGTGGGCACCGGAGAGGGGTGCCGAGGTGTAAACCGCCGTGAGGACGGCGAAACCCCACCCGAAGGTGATGGCGAGCCAACCGGCGTTACGGGCCTTGGAGGCCTTCAGTGTGACCGCGGCGCAGACGCCGCCGCCCAGCAGGATGAGTATGGCGGTACCGATGGTCTCGCCGATGAAGATGTCGGAGCTGGACACCCGCGACTCCTTTGTCCTTCGTCCAGGGGAAGGCGAACCCCGGGTCCCTCCGGTGGTCCGCGCCCTCAGGGGTGAGAGCGATGCCGGCCCTTGGCGTTGTCACACTCTAGCGCGTATTGCCGGTAGGTGTTCGACAATGCCGACCGATGGACGGGAGTCTCGCTCCAGGTTCGGCGCGTCGTCAAGAGTCCTGTTATCGAAAGCGCGATCGTTATTGATCGCTGCGAGTTATCGATCTTGAGGCACGCGCGCACCGCGTACGACCAGGCACGTCTCGTCGCCGCGAGCACCCCCGCGAAGGCCTGCCGCGTCGCCTGGTGAGGGGATGCCGCCGCGGCCCGCGGGCAGGCGAAAGAGCCGGTACGGCGACGCCGTACCGGCCTGTGATGGAGTGCGCCCCTTCGCCGCGGGGCTTCAGAACCGTCCGGCGCCCAGGTCCCTCGACACCGCGCGGGCACAGTCGCGTACCGCCGCGATCAGTTCGGGGCGCAGCTCCCCGTCCTGGCACACGCGCTCCACGGCGCCGGTGATGCCCACGGCGCCCACCGGCATCCGCCGCCGGTCGTGGATGGGTGCGGCGACCGAGGCCACGCCGGTCCAGGTCTCCTCGACGTCGGCCGCGTACCCACGCGCGCGCGTGATGTCGAGAACGTGCTCGAACTGCTCCAGTTCGCTGATGGTCCGCGGGGTGAACGGCTTGCGCTCGGCCTCCAGGACCTCGCTGTGCGCCACCGGGTCGTACGCCGACAGGACCTTGCCGAGGGCCGTGGAATGCAGCGGCTGCATGGCCCCTACCTCCAGCACCTGCCGGCTGTCGTCGGGCCGGAACACGTGGTGCACGATCAGCACGCCCTGCTGGTGCAGCACCCCCAGATAGACGCTCTCCCCGCTGGAACGGGCCAGATCGTCCGTCCACACCAGGGCACGCGCCCGCAACTCGTGCACGTCGAGATATGTGGTTCCCAGCCGCAGCAGCTCGGCGCCCAGCTGGTAGCGGCCCGAGGCCGTGTCCTGCTCGACGAACCCCTCCTGCTGGAGCGTACGGAGTATGCCGTGGGCCGTCCCCTTGGCCAGGCCCAGCGACGAGGCGATGTCCGACAGGCCGAGCCGTCGCTCGCCACCCGCGAGCAGCCGCAGCATCGCGGCCGCCCGCTCGAGCGACTGGATGTTCCGTGCCATCGCCCTCCTGCCCTCCGTCCCCTTCGACCGTCGGCCGACGTTCTTATACCGACGTTCGGCAATGTCGAACACTACCGGTCGTTGCCGACCTCCCGCTAATGGGTGGTCGCCATCCCTATCGCCGGAATCCCGACCCCGGCCACGCGGGCAACACCCGTCCGCCCCGTGGACGCCCCCTGACCGTACGGCCCGCCGCGGGCTACCCTGACCGCGTGCGTCTTCCATGGGAAGCGCAAAGCCGACAGCCGTCGCACTCCAGGGAGCATCTTCCATGGCCTCGTTGCCGAACACGTCCCTTTCGTCCGCCGCCACCGACGCCCGGACCCGAACCGAAGCCCTCCGGGAAGCCCTCGCCACCCGTGTCGTGGTGGCCGACGGCGCGATGGGCACGATGCTCCAGGCCCAGGACCCTACGCTGGAGGACTTCGAGGGCCTCGAGGGCTGCAACGAGATCCTGAACCTGACCCGCCCCGACATCGTCCGCTCCGTCCACGAGGCGTACTTCGCGGTGGGCGTCGACTGCGTCGAGACCAACACGTTCGGCGCAAACCACGCGGCCATGGCCGAGTACGACATCGCGGACCGCGTGTACGAACTGTCCGAGGCGGGCGCCCGGATCGCCCGCGAGGTGGCGGACCGGTACGTCGGCGATGACGGCCGCCCCCGCTGGGTCCTCGGCTCGATCGGCCCCGGCACCAAGCTGCCCACCCTCGGCCACATCGGCTACACCACGATCCGCGACGGCTTCCAGGCCAACGCCGAGGGACTGCTCGCCGGCGGCGCGGACGCCCTGATCGTCGAGACCACCCAGGACCTGCTCCAGACCAAGGCCTCGATCCTCGGCGCCCGGCGCGCGATGGAAGCCACCGGCATCGAGGTGCCCCTGCTGTGCTCGATGGCGTTCGAGACCACCGGCACGATGCTGCTCGGCTCCGAGATCGGCGCCGCGCTGACCGCGCTGGAACCGCTCGGCATCGACATGATCGGCCTGAACTGCTCGACCGGCCCCGCCGAGATGAGCGAACACCTGCGCTATCTGACGCGCCACTCCCGCATCCCGCTGCTGTGCATGCCGAACGCCGGCCTGCCCGTCCTCACCAAGGACGGCGCGCACTTCCCGCTCGGCCCCGAGGGCCTGGCCGACGCGCAGGAGAACTTCGTCCGCGACTACGGACTCTCCCTGATCGGCGGCTGCTGCGGCACCACCCCCGAGCACCTGCGCCAGGTCGTCGAACGCGTCCGCGACCTCACGCCCGTGGAGCGCAACCCGCAGCCCGAGCCCGGCGCCGCCTCCCTCTACCAGACCGTGCCGTTCCGGCAGGACACCTCGTACCTGGCGATCGGCGAGCGCACCAACGCCAACGGCTCGAAGAAGTTCCGCGAAGCCATGCTGGAAGGCCGCTGGGACGACTGTGTGGAGATGGCCCGCGAGCAGATCCGCGAGGGCGCGCACATGCTCGACCTGTGCGTCGACTACGTGGGCCGCGACGGCGTCGCCGACATGGAGGAACTGGCCGGCCGGTTCGCCACCGCATCCACCCTGCCCATCGTCCTCGACTCCACCGAAGTCGACGTCATCGAGGCCGGACTGGAGAAGCTCGGCGGCCGCGCGGTCATCAACTCCGTCAACTACGAGGACGGCGACGGCCCGGAGTCCCGGTTCACGAAGGTCACCCGGCTCGCCAAGGAGCACGGCGCCGCGCTCATCGCACTCACCATCGACGAGGAGGGCCAGGCCCGCACCCCTCAGAAGAAGGTCGAGATCGCAGAACGGCTCATCGCCGACCTGACCGGCAACTGGGGCATCCATGAGGAGGACATCCTCATCGACTGTCTGACCTTCACCATCTGCACCGGCCAGGAGGAGTCCCGCGGGGACGGCATCGCCACCATCGAGGCGATCCGCGAACTCAAGCGCCGCCACCCCGACGTGCAGACCACGCTCGGCCTGTCGAACATCTCCTTCGGCCTCAACCCGGCCGCGCGCATCCTGCTCAACTCCGTCTTCCTCGACGAGTGCGTGAAGGCCGGCCTCGACTCGGCGATCGTCCACGCCTCGAAGATCCTCCCGATCGCGCGCTTCGACGAGGAACAGGTCACCACGGCCCTCGACCTGGTCTACGACCGCCGCACCGAGGGCTACGACCCGCTGCAGAAGCTCATGGCGCTGTTCGAGGGCGCCACCGCCAAGTCACTGAAGGCCGGCAAGGCGGAGGAACTCGCCGCGCTGCCGCTGGAGGAGCGCCTCAAGCGGCGCATCATCGACGGCGAACGCAACGGCCTGGAAGCGGACCTGGACGACGCGCTCCAGGACCGTCCCGCCCTCGACATCGTCAACGAGACACTGCTGGACGGCATGAAGGTCGTCGGCGAGCTGTTCGGCTCCGGGCAGATGCAGCTGCCGTTCGTGCTCCAGTCCGCCGAGGTGATGAAGGCCGCCGTCGCCTACCTCGAACCGCACATGGAGAAGTCGGACGCCGAGGGCAAGGGCACCATCGTGCTGGCCACCGTGCGCGGCGACGTGCACGACATCGGCAAGAACCTCGTCGACATCATCCTGTCCAACAACGGCTACAACGTCGTCAACCTCGGCATCAAGCAGCCGGTCTCCGCGATCCTGGACGCCGCCGAAGAACACAGGGCCGACGTCATCGGCATGTCCGGACTCCTGGTCAAGTCCACGGTGATCATGAAGGAGAACCTGGAGGAGCTCAACCAGCGGGGCCTCGCCGCCACCTACCCGGTCATCCTCGGCGGCGCCGCTCTCACCCGCGCGTACGTGGAGCAGGACCTGTACGAGCTGTACGAGGGCGAGGTCCGCTACGCCCGGGACGCGTTCGAGGGCCTGCGCCTGATGGACGCCCTCATCGGGGTCAAGCGGGGCGTGCCCGGGGCGAAGCTGCCGGAGCTGAGGCAGCGGCGGGTACGGGCGGCCACGGTCGAGATCGAGGAACGGCCCGAGGAAGGCCACGTCCGCTCGGACATCGCCACCGACAACCCCGTGCCCACGCCCCCCTTCTGGGGCACCCGCGTCGTCAAGGGCATCCCCCTCAAGGAGTACGCCTCCTGGCTCGACGAGGGCGCGCTGTTCAAGGGCCAGTGGGGCCTCAAGCAGGCACGAACGGGCGAGGGACCGACGTACGAGGAACTGGTCGAGACCGAGGGCAGGCCCCGGCTGCGCGGCCTGCTCGACCGGCTCCAGACCGACAACCTCCTCGAAGCGGCCGTCGTCCACGGCTACTTCCCCTGCGTGTCCAAGGACGACGACCTGATCATCCTGGACGAACAGGGCAACGAACGCACCCGGTTCACCTTCCCGCGCCAGCGCCGCGGCCGCCGGCTGTGCCTGGCCGACTTCTTCCGCCCCGAGGAGTCGGGGGAGACCGACGTGGTCGGCCTCCAGGTCGTCACCGTCGGCTCCCGCATCGGCGAGGAGACCGCGCGGCTCTTCGAGTCCAACTCCTACCGCGACTACCTCGAACTGCACGGCTTGTCCGTTCAGTTGGCGGAGGCGCTGGCGGAGTACTGGCACGCGCGCGTGCGTTCCGAACTGGGCTTCGCAGGCGAGGACCCGGACGCCATGGAAGACATGTTCGCCCTCAAGTACCGCGGCGCCCGCTTCTCGCTCGGCTACGGCGCCTGCCCCGACCTGGAGGACCGCGCCAAGATCGCCCAGCTGCTCGAGCCGGAGCGGATCGGCGTCCACCTCTCCGAGGAGTTCCAGCTCCACCCGGAGCAGTCGACGGACGCGATCGTGATCCACCACCCGGAGGCCAAGTACTTCAACGCGCGGTAGCGCACCCGCGCGGCCGACGCCGGAGCTCGCCCGCAACGCGCGCTCCGGCGCCCGCCACCGCGCCGGGGCCCCGCACGGCCCCGCTCCGGCGCGTTGTTACCGTGCCGGACCCCGCCACCGTGCTAGGACCCGGCACCGTGCCGGACCCCGCCACCGTGCCGGGGTCCGGCACGGCCACAGCGAAGGGCTTGCCCCAGGCCACGCCCGGGGCGAGAAGCGTGGGGCAGCATGGGCGTACCAGGGCACCGCTCAGGACGTGACAGCCCAAGGCCCCGCCGCCTTGCCCCAGGGGCGGCCTCGTAAGGCATCCTCGTAGGCCCGCAGCGGGGCTCCTGGCCGGTGCTGGTGCGGTCAGGGAGCCCCCAGGCTGGGCCCAGGGTGGCCGCCGATGCCCTCGTACGCCCACGCCCCACACGCCTCGGGCCGGTGGCCTTGGGGGCCCACACTCGGGGCCCTCGGGCCGGGCCATCTGGCGCTCGTGCGTCCATGCCCGGTGCCCTCGCGCGTCCGCGCCACGGGCGTGGACCACGGCCGCCGGCCCGTCGCTCCCGTGTCGCGACGCACTTTCCGCGCAGGAGTCGTACACTGGTCGGTCCCCCGCAGGCCGGTTCCCTCTCCGGGAACCGGCCTGGTCGTCCCTTGAAGGAGGTACGCCGGATGACCACCACGGTCCCCGCCCTCGGAACCCGTACGGCCGAAGGCTCCGCACTGCAGGCCGTGCTTCTCGACATGGACGGCACCCTGGTGGACACCGAAGGGTTCTGGTGGGACGTCGAGGTCGAGGTCTTCGCCGGCCTCGGCCACGCGCTCGACGAATCCTGGCGCCACGTCGTGGTCGGCGGCCCCATGACGCGCAGCGCGGGCTTCCTGATCGAGGCCACCGGCGCCGACATCACCCTCGACGAGCTCACCGTGCTCCTCAACGACGGGTTCGAGGACCGCATCGGCCGCACGCTGCCGCTGATGCCTGGCGCCGCCCGGCTGCTGGCCGAACTCGCGGCGCACGAGATCCCCACCGCCCTGGTCTCCGCCTCGCACCGCCGCATCATCGACCGCATCCTGGCCTCGATCGGCCCGCAGTACTTCGCGCTGACGGTCGCGGGCGACGAAGTGAAGCGCACCAAGCCGTTCCCGGACCCGTATCTGCTGGCGGCTGCCGGACTCGGCGCCGAACCCGGCCGCTGCGCGGTCATCGAGGACACCACGACCGGCGTCGCGGCCGCCGAGGCCGCGGGCTGCCGAGTCGTCGCCGTGCCCTCGGTCACCCCCATCGCACCCGCCGCGGGCCGCACTGTCGTGACCTCACTGGAAGAGGTCGACCTGCCATTTCTGCAGGGTTTGATGACGGAAATGCGCTAGGCGTTCACCCAGCGTGCATCTCGAATGGACACATTGCCGCGGACTGTCCGGCCGACCGAATTAATAACCGGTCACCAGGCCGAATTCCGGCGGCCACCCGCACAGTTGGGAATGTGACGTTCACCACGCGCAAGGGGGTCGACAGCGGTCCCCTCGTGTGCTGCTCCGCCCCTTTCGGGCGGGCGCGGCGTGCCCTTGTGTCCCGATTGGTGAAACGCTGCACGAATCCTTCCCCGACCGGTCTTTCGGTGCGTCCGCAACCGGTTTCGCAGCGTGATGGGAACTCAACTCCGGTGGCTGTCAGCCGTCGTGCAGGCGCGGACTAATCTCATCGCGAGAACATCGCCACACTATCCGTGACCCGTCGCGCCACCCATGCATGCCGGTTACACGGACTCAACAGCCTGGAGAAACGCGAGCATGAACCGTAAGACTTTGGTGCTGCCGGCCATCGCGGGCCTGCTCACCCCGCTCCTTGCTGCCTGCGGCGGGTCCAGCAGTGGCGGCAAGAGCGGTGACGCCATCGTCGTCGGCACCACCGACCGGTTCACCATCACCAAGGACGCGCCCGCGCCGATCGACCCGGCATACGCGTATGACGTCGGCACCTGGAACATCCTGCGGCAGACCGTGCAGACGCTGATGACCCAGCCCAAGGGCGACGGCGAGCCCCAGCCCGACGCCGCCGAGAGCTGCGGCTTCACCGACACCGGCAACGAGCGCTACGCCTGCAAGCTGCGCAAGGACCTCAAGTTCTCCAACGGCGACCCCGTGACCGCGGCCGATGTGAAGTTCTCCATCGACCGTGCCCGCGCCATCAAGTCCGACCTCGGTGTCTTCGCGCTGCTGTCGACCATCGACAGAGTCGAGACGCAGGGTGACAACGAAGTCATCTTCCACCTCAAGACCGCGGACGCCACCTTCCCGTTCAAGCTGTCGACGCCGGTCGCCGGCATCGTCAACCCCGACGACTACGAGAAGAACAAGCTGCGCGACGGCTTCTCCGTCGACGGCTCCGGGCCCTACACGCTGCAGGCCGAGGTCAAGGACAACGAGCTGGTCACGGCCACGTTCACCAAGAACCCCAACTACAAGGGTCTGCTCACCCCGAAGAACGACAAGGTGGAGCTGAAGCCCTTCGAGAGCGCCGATGCCATGGGCACCGCCCTCGAAAAGGGCGACATCGACGTCATGACCCGCACGATGTCGCCGGATCAGATCCGCAAGCTCCAGAACAACCCGGGCGGCAACATCAACCTGGTCGAGATGGCGGGCCTCGAAATCCGCTACCTGGGCTTCAACACCGACGCCACGTCGGTGAAGAGCAAGGCCGTCCGCCAGGCCATCGCGCAGATCATCAACCGCGCCGAGCTGATCTCCAAGGTGTACGGCAACGAGGCCGACCCGCTGTACTCGATGGTCCCGGCCACCATCACCGGCCACTCCAACTCGTTCTTCAACAAGTACAGCGACCCGAGCGTCTCCAAGGCCAAGGACCTGCTCACCAGCGCGAACATCACCACCCCGGTGAAGCTGACGATGCACTACACGACCGACCACTACGGCCCGGCCACCGCCAAGGAGTTCGAGGTGCTCAAGAAGCAGCTCAACGACAGCGGTCTGTTCGACGTCAGCATCGAGGGCACGCCCTGGGCCAAGTACAGCCCGAACGAGCGCAAGGGCGAGTACGACGTCTACGGCATGGGTTGGTTCCCCGACTTCCCGGACGCCGACAACTACATCGCGCCGTTCCTCGACAAGGACAACACCCTCAAGTCCCCCTACTCCAACAGCGACATCATCAAGAACCTGATCCCGCAGTCCCGCCGCGAGGCCGACCGCCTCACCGCGTCGAAGAGCCTCACCGACATCCAGGACATCGTCGCCGACGACGCGCCGTTCATCCCGCTGTGGCAGGGCAAGCAGTACGTCGCCACCCGTGACGACATCACGGGCAGCGAATACGCGATCAACTCCTCCTCCACGCTGCAGCTCTGGGAGCTCGGCCGCGGTGTGAGCAACTGACCGAACACCTTGAGGCCCCCGGGTTTTGGCCAACCCGGGGGCCTCTTTGTGCCATCCAGGCTACGATCCCGGAGCTGCACACAGCTCCGGCGTACCTGGAGTCCGGGGCCCCCGAGACCCAAGACAAGGCACAAGCACGTGAACATGCGTACCCAGTGGCCGGTCCTGTCCGTCGCCACGGGATTGGCCGCCGGCCTGCTCGCCGGATGCGGCACCTCCACCAACGACTCCGGTGGCACCGGCTCCTCCATCGTCATGGGGATGACCGACGACGTCCTGGCCACCGACCCGGCCTCCGGCTACGACCCCGGATCCTGGCTGCTGTTCAACAATGTCTTCCAGTCCTTGCTCAGCTTCCCCAAGGGCGGCACCGAACCCGAACCGGAGGCCGCCAAGGAGTGCTCGTTCAAGGACACGGCGACCCAGGTCTACTCGTGCACACTCAAGGACGGACTGAGGTTCAGCAACGGTGACGCGCTCACCTCGAAGGACGTCAAGTTCTCCTTCGACCGCATGCTGAAGATCAACGACTCCGCCGGTCCCGCGATCATGTTCCCCATGCTCGACTCGGTGGAGACACCCGACGCCAAGACCGTCGTCTTCAAGCTGAAGTACGCCGACGCCACCTTCCCCAGCAAGATAGCCTCCGGCGCCGGCTCCATCGTGGACCACGACGAATACCCCGCCGACTCGCTGCGCAAGGACGGCAAGGCGGTCGGCTCCGGCCCGTACACACTGGACTCCTACGGCAAGGACCAGGCCGTCTTCTCCGTCAACGGCAACTACAAGGGCACCGCCCAAGTGCGCAACTCCGGCGTCACCCTGAAGCTCTTCCACGGCGACCAGACCGCCCTCAAGAACGCCCTGCTCAAAAAGCAGATCGACCTCGCCTACCGAGGCCTCGCCGCCGCGGACATCGCCGACATCGACGAGGACACTTCCACCAGCAAGAGCATCGAGGTCGTCGAAGGCTCCAGCGCCGAAGTCCAGCACCTCGTCCTCAACATGAACGACCCCGTGACCGGCAAGCTCGGCGTCCGCAAGGCCATCGCCTACCTCCTCGACCGCGATGCCCTCGTCAACAAGGTCTACGACGACACGGCGACCCCGCTCTACTCGATCATCCCCGCCGGCATCACCGGCCACGACACGTCCTTCTTCGACACCTACGGCGCCCGCCCCTCCAAGACCAAGGCGGCCGCGGCCCTGCAGGCCGAAGGCATCACCGGCAAGGTGAAACTGACGCTGTGGTCGACACCCTCCCGCTACGGGCCCGCCACCGACGAGGAATTCAAGACGATCGCCGGGCAACTCAACGCCAGCGGGCTGTTCGACGCGACCGTCAAGTCCGTCGCCTTCGACCAGTACGAGAAGGACATCGCCGCCGGCAAGTACGGCGTCTACGTGAAGGGCTGGGTGCCCGACTACCCGGACCCCGACAACTTCACCGCGCCGTTCTTCGGCAAGGGCAACGTGCTGGGCAACAACTACGTCAACAACACCATCACAGGGGACCTGATCCCGAAGACGGCCGCCGAGAGCGACCGTTCATCGACCGAGGCCCACTACGGCGAACTCCAGAACATCGTCGCCGAGGACATCCCCATCATCCCGATCTGGCAGGCCAAGCAGTACGCCGTCGAGCGCGACAACGTCTACGGGCTCGAATACTGCCTCGACGCATCGACGGTGTTCCGGTTCTGGGAGATCAGCAAGGGCTGAACGAGGCCGCACCCGCACGGACGGCGCCCCCGTCGCGAGAAGGGGGCGCCCCCGTCGTCGTCACCGTGCTTCGGGCAGAGGCAGCCGCCGCCTACTGTGCGCCCGGGCGCACCAGCCCGCTCTCATACGCGTACACCGCCGCCTGCACCCGGTCCCGCAGCCCCAACTTGGTCAGGACGTGACCTACATGCGTCTTGACCGTCGTCTCGCTGACGAAGAGATCGGCGGCGATCTCGGCGTTCGACAACCCGCGCGCCACCAGCTTCAGCACCTCCACCTCGCGATCGGTGAGGGTGTGCAACGTGTCCGGAACCGGATCGTCCCCGGACGGCAGGTGCCCCGCGTACTTGTCGAGCAGCCGGCGCGTGATGCTCGGCGCGAGCATCGCCTCACCATCGGCGACCACCCGGATCGCCTGCACCAGCTCATTGGCCGGGGCATCCTTGAGGAGGAAGCCACTCGCACCGGCCCGCAACGCCTCCACCACATACTCGTCGAGGTCGAACGTGGTCAGCACAAGCACCTTGGCCGGGCCGTCCCGTCCCGGACCGGTGATCTGCCGGGTCGCCTCCACCCCGTCCATCCGCGGCATGCGGATGTCCATCAGAACCACATCGGGCTGCAGGGCACGCACCTGGTCAAGTGCCTGGAGGCCGTCTCCGGCCTCGCCGACGACCGCGATGTCCTGCTCGGCCTCCAGGATCATCCGGAAGCCCGTACGCAGCAGCGGCTGGTCGTCGACCAGTAGGACGCGGATGGCCACGTAAGTCTCCTTCGCTAGTCCGCCCCCATTCTGCCCTGCCCGCCACCACCGTTCTCCGGCACCCTGACCGGCAGCGGCTGTGCTTTGCGGGGGCGACCCCCGGACCCTTGGCCGGAGGCCGGCCAGCAGGTTCGCACCGGCAGCGGTTGTGCTTTGCGGGGGCGACCCCCGGACCCTTGGCCGGAGGCCGGCCAGCAGGTTCGCACCGGCAGCGGCTGTGCTTTGCGGGGGCGACCCCCGGACCCCCGGCCGGAGCCCCGCTAGCCCGTGCGCACCGGCAGCGGATACGGCGGGGGAGTGCCGCCGAACTCCGGACAGACCGCCTGGTGGTCGCACCAGCCGCACAACTTGGTCGGGCGCGGCCGCCAGTCACCCGTCTCCGTCGCCAGCCGGATCGCCTCCCACAGCGCGAGCAGCTTGCGCTCGACCCGCTCCAGATCCGCGAGCACCGGGTCGTACGTCAGCACGTCGCCACTGCCGAGATAGACCAGCTGCAACCGCCGCGGAACGACCTTCTTCAGCCGCCACACCACCAGGGCATAGAACTTCATCTGGAACAGCGCACCCTCGGCATACTCGGGCCGGGGCGCCTTCCCCGTCTTGTAGTCGACGATCCGCACCTCACCCGTGGGCGCCACGTCGACACGGTCGATGATCCCCCGCAGCCTCAGCCCGGACTCCAACTCCGCCTCGACGAACAGCTCGCGCTCGGCCGGCTCCAGACGCGTCGGATCCTCCAGCGTGAACCAGCGCTCCACGAGCTGCTCCGCCTCGCCGAGCCAGCGCGCCAGCCGCTCACCGTCCGGATCGTCCGCGAACAGCTCCACGACCTCCGGCCTGCTCTCCCGCAGCCGGTCCCACTGGCCGGGCACCAGCGACTTGGCACGCGGAGCGGTCCGCTCGGCGGCCGGCGCGTCGAAGAGCCGCTCCAGCACCGCGTGCACCAGCGTGCCCCGGGTCGCCGCCTCACTCGGCTTCTCGGGCAGCTTGTCGATCACCCGAAAGCGGTAGAGCAGCGGGCACTGCATGAAGTCGCTGGCGCGCGAGGGCGACAACGACCCCGGGGGCGCGGCGGCCACGGCGGACGGCCCGGCAGCGCCGTCAGTGCTGGTTTCCATGACCACAGACCATACGGCCCGCCACTGACAGTGACACAGTCGCGCCCCGGCCGGACCACGCCACCGGTGGGCGAGCGGCTCGTACGACGGCGCGGAAAACAGAGGGGGTGCCGGGGCGGAACACGACGCGACGGCCGCATACCATCGACCCCAGACCCTCCGACCCGCACGACCGGGGCCGGAGAGACGCTTCGATCGAGGGGACATCGTGGACGAGAGCGGCGGGAGCGGGCAGCCGCGCTCCGGCAACGACGGGGCGACCGACCGCGAGGAAGCCCTCACGGCAAAGACCGCCGACACCGCACACCCCGAGGAAGACCGCGACCGCGCCGACGCCCGGCCGACACCCGCCCCCGCCGGGGACGAGACCGAGCCCACGCGACCGCACGAGGAGACGACGGCCGCGAAGCCGTCCCCCGAGGAGACGACGACCCCCGTGACGCGCGACGGGGAGCGAGCGGAAGCCGGGACGCCCCGCGGTGAACAGAGGGCACCCGCGCCCGGAGACGAACCGACCGTGGCCCCGTCGAGCGACGAGGCATCGACGGCGGGCGACCCCACGGCCCCTGCCTCCGCGGGTGCCGACGATCCCGCAGGGCCCCCGCCACCGGACCACCCCACCACCTCGGTCCCTCCGAACGCGGACCCGGCGGCGGGCCACCCCACCGCCCCCACCCCCTCGCGCCCCGACGGACCCGACTTCCCGCACCACCCCACCGACCTCGAATCCAGCCGCACCCTCGCCCACACCGACCTAACCGGCAAGGGCCGCCCGCCGCAGCGCCCCAAGGAGCCCGGCGGCGGCATCCTCATGGGCCGGCCCTTCGGCGTCCCCGTCTACGTCGCGCCCAGCTGGTTCCTCGTCGCCGCCCTGATCACCTGGGTGTTCGGCGGTCAGCTCGACCGCGTACTGCCCGAACTCGGCGCCGCCCGCTACCTCGTCTCCCTCTTCTTCGCCGTCGCCTTCTACGCCTCCGTCCTCGTCCACGAACTCGCCCACACCGTCGCCGCCCTCCGCTTCAAGCTCCCGGTGCGCCGCATCCAGCTCCAGTTCTTCGGCGGCGTCTCCGAGATCGAGAAAGAGGCCGAAACCCCCGGCCGCGAGTTCGTGCTCGCCTTCGTCGGACCGCTGCTCTCCCTCGTCCTCGCCGGCGTCTTCTACCTCGCCATGCAGCCCGTCCAGCCCGGCACCGTCCCCGGCGTCCTCCTGGCCGGCCTCATGATCTCCAACCTCATCGTGGCCGCCTTCAACCTGCTCCCCGGACTGCCCCTCGACGGCGGCCGCATGCTCCGCGCCGTCGTCTGGAAGATCACCGGCAGGCCCATGACCGGCACGATCGCCGCCGCCTGGGTCGGCCGCGCCCTCGCCGTCTCCGTCCTCATCGGCCTCCCCCTCCTCACCCAGTCCGGCGCACTCGGCACCACCGCCGAGGACAACGTCGGCATGGACACCGTCACCGACGCCCTCCTCGCCGCCATCCTCGCCGCGATCATCTGGACCGGCGCCGGCAACAGCCTGCGCATGGCCCGACTGCGCGAACACCTCCCCGAACTGCGCGCCCGCACCCTCACCCGCCGCGCCGTCCCCGTCGAGACCGACACCCCCCTCTCCGAGGCCCTACGCCGCGCCAACGACGCCGGCGCCCGCGCCCTCGTCGTCGTCGACGCCCACGGCGAACCCCTCTCCCTCGTACGCGAGGCCGCCATCGTCGGCGTCCCCGAACACCGCCGCCCCTGGGTCACCGTCAGCGGCCTCGCCCAGGAACTCACCGACGGCATGTGCGTCTCCGCGGAACTGGCCGGCGAAGACCTCCTCGACGCCCTGCGCGCCACCCCCGCCACCGAATACCTCGTCGTCGAGGAGACCGGCGAGATCTACGGCGTCCTCTCGGCCGCCGACGTCGAACGCGCCTTCGTCAAAGCCATGGCCCGCCCCAGCTGACCCCCGCCCGCACCGTGGTCGGCGGCCCCGCCAACGACCGGTAGGCTGGTCACATGTCCGAACCGACCGGTGCCGCCCGCCGTCGCGGGCCCTTCAAGGTCGGGGACCAGGTACAGCTGACCGACCCCAAGGGCCGCCACTACACGTTCACACTCGAAGCGGGAAAGAACTTCCACACCCACAAGGGTTCCTTCCCGCACGACGAACTGATCGGCGCCCCCGAGGGCAGCGTTGTCCGCACCACCGGGAACGTCGCCTACCTCGCGCTGCGCCCCCTGCTCCCCGACTACGTCCTGTCCATGCCCCGAGGGGCAGCCGTCGTCTACCCCAAGGACGCGGGGCAGATCCTCGCCTTCGCCGACATCTTCCCCGGCGCACGCGTCGTCGAGGCCGGCGTCGGCTCCGGCTCGCTCAGCAGCTTCCTGCTGCGCGCCATCGGCGACCAGGGCATGCTGCACAGCTACGAGCGCCGCGCGGACTTCGCCGAGATCGCCCAGGCCAACGTGGAACGCTACTTCGGCGGCCCCCACCCCGCCTGGCAGCTCACCGTCGGCGACCTCCAGGACAACCTGAGCGACACCGACGTCGACCGCGTCATCCTCGACATGCTCGCCCCCTGGGAATGCCTCGAAGCCGTCTCCAAGGCACTCGTCCCCGGCGGCATCCTCTGCTGCTACGTGGCCACCACCACCCAGCTCGCCCGGACCGTCGAATCCATCCGCGAGATCGGCTGCTTCAACGAGCCGACCGCCTGGGAGACGATGATCCGCAACTGGCACATCGAAGGCCTCGCCGTCCGCCCCGACCACCGCATGATCGGCCACACCGGCTTCCTCCTCACCGCCCGCCGCCTCGCCGACGGCGTCGAGCCGCCCATGCGCCGCCGCCGCCCCGCCAAGGGCGCCTACGGCGAGGACTACGCCGGCCCCAACGCCGACGGAGGCGCCGGCCGCTGAGGCCGCCCCCACCGCAACCAACGCACCAGCGCCGTGGCCCAGTTCCCGCACCCACCGGGGAACTCGACCACGGCGCTCACGCGTTGGGACACCGGCGCACACCGGAACCTGACACGACACCAGAAGTGCGGCCCCCGCCGTTCCCCCGCACTGTGACGTGTGGCACGATGCGGGGCACCCCACCGGCACAGCCCTCCCAGGAGACACTTCTCTCGTGCTGCAGCCCTCCGCCGTTCCGGAACTCGCTCACACCACCACCCGACCCATCCACTGGGTCGCCACAGCCACCGCCGTCTCCGGTGTGATCGCCCTGTCCTCCGTGCTGCAGCCCGGCTCCGCGACAGCGGCCCAGACCCACACCGACACCAAGACGCCCCCGGCCCCCACGGCACCCCCCGACCCGGCCAAGGCCCACTTCCCCCTCGACTGCGGCCCCACCACCAAACTCCTCGTCCGGAAGAAAGCCACCGGCGACCTCGACGGCGACGGCCACCCCGAAACCGTCGCCCTCGTCCGCTGCGACACCGCCATGGGCACCCCACCCGACGGCGTCTACGTCCTCACCCAGGCCGCGGGCACCACCCGGCCACGCGTCGTCGCCACCCTGGTCGACCCCAAGGACCGCCTCACCGTCACCGACTTCGCCCTCCGCGACGCCACGGTCACCGCGACCCTCCTCGGCTACTCCTCGCCCGACGTACCGAGTTGCTGCCCCGACGTGAAGAACCGCGCCAAGTGGCAGTGGAAGGGGGGCGCGTTCATCCGCTCCGCCCCCACCGGCGCACAGAACGTGTGACCGCCGGGAGACACGGGCGCGTCGGTACGACAAACACGATGTGAGAAACCAGACATCACATGACGCCCAGTGAGCACATCATCACTCAGCGTCGGGCCCGAAGACCTCCACCCTGTCCGAAACCCGACGCACATGGATGCACTCACCCGGACACTCCCGCGCCGAGTCCACGACATCGGTGAGAAGCGGCAGCGGAACGGGCGTTGTGGCCCCCCTGGCCTGCAAAAGCTCCTCATCCGGGCCCTTCACATAGGCCAGGCCGTCGATGTCCAGCTCAAAGACCTCGGGCGCGTACTGGGCACAGATGCCATCACCGGTACACAGATCCTGGTCGATCCAGACCTCCAGCGCCTCGCCGTCGACACCGGCCTGCTGCTGCACGGTCATCTCCCCTGCTGTTTCCTGCGCGGAGCCGCCCGGGAATCGGGCCAGCTCCGACGGGTGTTGAACACCCCGACCCTACCTTCGGCCGCTTCCCAATCATGTTCGGTGGGTATTCCCCTGGCGTGAGGGAGAGCGCAAGGGTGAAGATCGGACACACCTCGACAGTCTTTGTGATCTAGGGGTTTCAATCGACACCCACCCAGGTAGGGTCTGGAAGCGTCCAGCTCCCCTTGGAGGAGGTGAGGACCGTGGCAGCCCACGACGACGACATGAACCGCGGCATCCGCCCGGGACGAGGGTCTGACGACCCGGCCGGGCAGATCGCCTACCTTGAGCAGGAGATCGCCGTCCTGCGACGCAAGCTCGCCGACTCTCCGCGACACACGAGAATTCTCGAAGAGCGGATCGTCGAGCTGCAGACCAACCTGGCCGGCGTGTCCGCACAGAACGAGCGGCTCGCCAATACGCTCCGTGAGGCCCGCGACCAGATCGTGGCCCTCAAGGAAGAAGTCGACCGGCTCGCACAGCCACCGGCCGGCTTCGGTGTCTTCCTGCAGGCGAACGAGGACGGCACGGCCGACATCTTCACCGGAGGCCGCAAACTCCGCGTGAACGTCAGCCCCAGCGTGGAGCTCGACGAGCTCCGCCGCGGCCAGGAACTGATGCTCAACGAAGCGCTCAACGTGGTCGAAGCCATGGAGTTCGAGCGAGTCGGGGACATCGTCACCCTCAAGGAAATCCTCGAGGACGGCGAGCGCGCCCTCGTACTCGGGCACACCGACGAGGAACGGGTGGTACGGCTCGCCGAGCCGCTGCTGGACGTCACCATCCGCCCCGGCGACGCCCTCCTGCTCGAACCCCGCTCCGGCTACGTCTACGAAGTGGTCCCCAAGAGCGAGGTCGAGGAACTCGTCCTCGAAGAGGTACCCGACATCGGCTACGAGCAGATCGGCGGCCTCGCCGGCCAGATCGAAGCCATCCGCGACGCGGTCGAGCTCCCGTACCTCTACCCCGACCTGTTCAAGGAGCACGAACTGCGGCCGCCCAAGGGCGTCCTGCTGTACGGGCCCCCCGGATGCGGAAAGACCCTCATCGCCAAGGCCGTGGCCAACTCACTGGCCAAGAAGGTCGCCGAAGTCACCGGCCAAGCCGCAGGCAAGAGCTTCTTCCTCAACATCAAGGGCCCCGAGCTCCTCAACAAGTACGTCGGCGAGACCGAGCGACAGATCCGCCTCGTCTTCCAGCGGGCCCGTGAAAAGGCCAGCGAGGGCACCCCCGTCATCGTCTTCTTCGACGAGATGGAATCCCTCTTCCGCACCCGCGGCTCCGGCGTCAGCTCCGACGTGGAAAACACCATCGTCCCCCAGCTGCTCGCCGAGATCGACGGCGTGGAAGGCCTGGAGAACGTCGTGGTCATCGGCGCCTCCAACCGCGAGGACATGATCGACCCCGCCATCCTGCGACCCGGCCGCCTCGATGTGAAGATCAAGATCGAACGTCCGGACGCCGAAGCGGCCAGGGACATCTTCGGGAAGTACCTCACCGAGAACCTCCCCCTGCACGCCGACGACGTCGGCGAGCACCGAGGCGACAAGGCGGCCACCGTCCACGGCATGATCCAGACCGCCGTGGAACAGATGTACGCCGAATCCGACGAGAACCGCTTCCTCGAGGTCACCTACGCCAACGGCGACAAGGAAGTCCTCTACTTCAAGGACTTCAACTCCGGCGCCATGATCGAAAACATTGTCGGACGCGCCAAGAAAATGGCGATCAAGGACTTCCTCGAACACAACCAGAAAGGCCTCAGGGTCTCCCACCTCCTCCAGGCATGCGTGGACGAGTTCAAGGAGAACGAGGACCTGCCCAACACCACCAACCCCGACGACTGGGCCCGCATCTCCGGAAAGAAGGGCGAGCGGATCGTCTACATTCGCACCCTCATCACCGGAAAGCAGGGCGCAGACACCGGACGCTCCATCGACACGGTGGCGAACACCGGACAGTACCTGTAAAACACAGGGCGGCTGCGGGTGCCCCCACCGGGTACCCGCAGCCGACTGCTTTCCAGGCCAAGGCATCCCAGGCCACAGCCGGAACAAGGCAAAGACGCAAATGATCTCCCCACCAGCGCAGAGGCGTTCTAGGCTCATTCGTACCGCCGCGTCGCGCCGTGCGGGGACGGGCACCGCACGCGCACCGGAGCACCAGCGGTAACTGAGCGCCGCCCCCGACCGAGGGCGCCGCCGGGCAAGGAGGGCCGCATGACCGTACGGCGAGTAATGGGCATCGAGACGGAGTACGGCATCTCCGTCCCCGGCCACCCCAACGCCAATGCCATGCTCACCTCATCCCAGATCGTCAACGCCTACGCCGCGGCGATGCACCGGGCCCGCCGGGCCCGCTGGGACTTCGAGGAAGAAAACCCGCTGCGGGACGCCCGAGGCTTCGACCTCGCCCGCGAGGCCGCCGACGCCAGCCAGCTCACCGACGAGGACATCGGCCTCGCCAACGTGATCCTCACCAACGGCGCACGGCTCTACGTCGACCACGCACACCCCGAATACAGTGCCCCCGAGGTCACCAACCCCCGCGACGCCGTCCTCTGGGACAAAGCCGGCGAACGGATCATGGCAGAAGCCGCAGAACGAGCCGCCCAGCTCCCCGGCGCCCAGCCGATCCACCTCTACAAGAACAACACCGACAACAAGGGCGCCTCCTACGGCACGCACGAGAACTACCTGATGAAGCGGGAAACCCCCTTCTCCGACATCGTGCGCCACCTCACACCGTTCTTCGTCTCCCGCCAGGTCTTCGCCGGAGCCGGCCGCGTCGGCATCGGCCAGGACGGCCACGAACACGGCTTCCAGCTCAGCCAGCGCGCCGACTACTTCGAAGTCGAGGTCGGCCTCGAAACCACCCTGAAACGCCCCATCATCAACACCCGGGACGAACCCCACGCGGACGCCGAGAAATACCGGCGCCTCCACGTGATCATCGGCGACGCCAACCTCTCCGAGATCTCCACCTACCTCAAACTCGGCACGACGGCCCTCGTCCTGTCGATGATCGAGGACGGCTTCATCGCCGTCGACCTCGCCGTCGACCAGCCCGTACGCACCCTCCACCAGGTCTCCCACGACCCCACACTCAAGCGCCTCGTCACCCTCCGCAGCGGCCGGACACTCACCGCCGTCCAGCTCCAGATGGAGTACTACGAGCTGTCGCGCAAATACGTGGAGGAGCGCTACGGAGCGGACGCCGACGAACAGACCAAGGACGTCCTCTCCCGCTGGGAGGACACCCTCAACCGCCTGGAGCGCGACCCCATGAGCCTCGCCGGCGAACTCGACTGGGTCGCCAAACGAGAACTCATGGAGGGCTACCGGCGCCGCGACGGCCTCGACTGGGACGCCGCCAGGCTCCACCTCGTCGACCTCCAGTACGCCGACGTACGCGCCGAGAAGGGCCTCTACAACCGTCTGGCGGCCCGCGGCAAGATGAAGCGGCTGCTGACCGAGGACGACGTCGAGCGGGCCCGTACGAAGCCGCCGGAGGACACACGCGCCTACTTCCGCGGCCGCTGCCTGGACCAGTACGCGGACGACGTCGCGGCGGCCTCCTGGGACTCGGTCATCTTCGACCTGCCGGGCCGGGACTCGCTCCAGCGCGTCCCAACCCTGGAACCGCTTCGCGGAACGCGTAATCACGTCAAGGAGCTCCTGGACCGCTGCCGCACGGCCGAGGACCTGGTCAGGGTCCTGTCCGGCGGCTGAGGCGGCACACGGACGGGCTCGCCCCGGGCGAGGGTGTAAAACCCGGCGCCAGGGAATCATCGAGGTGGCACCCGTACGTTGGAGCAACTACGGGGCCGATGTCAGACCGGGCTTGTAGGGTCTGATCATCACCGATCGGCAGGAATGCCGACCTGTCGACCATGTCGGGCGAACTGAGCGGGGTGAGGGTTATGGCGACCAAGGACACCGGCGGCGGCCAGCAGAAGGCGACGCGCTCCACCGAGGAGGTCGAGGAGCAGGCGGCAGAGGCGCAGGCTTCTGAGGACCTCAAGGAGCGGCACGAGAAGCTGAGCGATGACGTGGACTCGGTTCTGGACGAGATTGACGATGTCCTCGAGGAGAATGCAGAGGATTTCGTGCGCTCATTCGTTCAGAAGGGTGGCGAGTAGAGGCTCGACTGGTCAGGTTCCCTTCGAATCGAAGGTTGGCGGGGGTTGTGAGTGGCCGGGGCTGAGCAGTTGAAGCGCTGCGTGCGGTGCGGCGAGTACAAGCCGCACGCAGCCTTCGCCCGCAAGCGGTCAAATCTTGATGGCTTGCAGCGGCATTGCCGGGACTGCGCCACCAACTACCACTGCCGACCACAGGAGCCTCAAGTGCTGGGACCTGAGGACCACGTGCCGGAGGGGTACAAGCGTTGTCGGGGGTGTGGCGAAGTGAAGCCGCACAGCGAGTGGCATAGAAAGCGCAGCGCTGCCGATGGCTTGGCCAGCCGCTGTAAGGCTTGCAGGGCGGCGATGGCGCCCACTCAGCACCTTTGGCGTAAGTACGGCCTGACTGAGGCCGAGCGTGACGAGCTGATCGCCGCTCAAGGGGGCGTCTGTTGCATTTGCCTATCCGCTCCTGCGACGCATGTGGATCACTGCCACAAGACGGGTAGGGTCCGTGGCGTACTGTGCTTCAACTGCAATTCCGGCCTCGGCCTGTTGAGGGACGACCCCACAACTGCGAACCGAGCTGCGGACTACCTGGAAGGAAACGCGTGGAAGCCAACCCTCGTAGCACCGGGCGTCTACCGGCTGCCTTCCTGACGCCTGGCTCGTCGTCCTTCATGGACTTCCTGTCCGAGCATCAGCCCCAGCTGCTGCCCGGCAACCGTCAGCTGCCTCCCACCCAGGGCGTGATCGAGGCCCCGCACGGCACCACGATCGTGGCCACGACGTTCCCGGGGGGCGTCGTGCTCGCGGGTGACCGTCGGGCGACCATGGGCAATGTGATCGCCCAGCGGGACATCGAGAAGGTGTTCCCGGCGGACGAGTACTCGGCGGTGGGTATCGCCGGCACGGCCGGTCTGGCCGTGGAGATGGTGAAGCTGTTCCAGCTGGAGCTGGAGCACTTCGAGAAGGTCGAGGGCGCGCAGCTGTCCCTGGAGGGCAAGGCGAACCGTCTGTCGACCATGATCCGTTCCAACCTGGGCATGGCCATGCAGGGTCTGGCCGTGGTGCCTCTCTTCGCCGGCTTCGATGTCGATCGTGGCAAGGGCCGCATCTTCTCGTACGACGTGACGGGCGGCCGTTCGGAGGAGCACGGCTTTGCGGCCACGGGCTCCGGCTCGATCTTCGCGCGCGGCGCGATGAAGAAGCTTTTCCGTGAGGACCTGAGCGAGGAGCAGGCCACCACGCTGGTGGTGCAGGCTCTGTACGACGCGGCTGACGACGACTCGGCGACCGGTGGTCCCGATGTCGCCCGCCGGATCTATCCGATCGTCACCGTGATCACTGAGGACGGTTTCCGTCGGCTGACCGAGGACGAGTCGTCCGGGATCGCGCGTTCGATTCTGGAGCGGCGTCTGGAGCAGCCCGACGGTCCGCGGGCCGCGTTGCTCTGACGGCGGCGAGTCTCTTGTCGAGGTGATCCAGTGACTATGACAGAAAGGGACGGATAACCGGTGTCGACGCCGTTCTATGTCTCCCCCCAGCAGGCGATGGCCGACCGGGCGGAGTACGCCCGTAAGGGCATCGCGCGCGGCCGTAGTCTGGTCGTGCTGCAGTACGCCGACGGCATTGTCTTCGTCGGTGAGAACCCGTCCCGTGCGCTGCACAAGTTCAGTGAGATCTATGACCGGATCGGTTTTGCGGCTGCCGGTAAGTACAACGAGTACGAGAATCTGAGGATCGGTGGCGTTCGGTACGCCGATCTTCGTGGTTACACCTACGACCGTGATGACGTTACCGCCCGTGGTCTGGCGAACGTGTATGCGCAGACTCTGGGCACGATCTTCTCCAGTGCGGCGGAGAAGCCGTATGAGGTGGAGTTGGTGGTCGCCGAGGTGGGGGAGACCCCGGAGGGTGATCAGATCTATCGGCTGCCGCATGACGGGTCGATCGTGGATGAGCACGGTTCGGTCGCGGTGGGCGGTAATGCGGAGCAGATCAGCAGTTTCCTGGATCAGCAGCACCAGGACGGCATGAGCCTTGCTGAGGCGCTGAAGCTCGCCGTGCAGGCCTTGTCCCGTGACACGAACGGTACTCAGCGGGAGATTCCCGCGGAGCGCCTGGAGGTTGCGGTGCTGGACCGTACGCGTCCGCAGCAGCGCAAGTTCAAGCGCATCGTCGGGCGTCAGCTGTCTCGTCTCCTCGAGGCTGATGGTGCGGCTTCTGCCGCGGAGACGGAGGACGAGACTGCGGGGGACGAGGAGTGATCGTTCGTCTCGCTCGGTGAGGTGTGTGTTGCCTCAGCCCGCTTTGTGTGCGCCCCGGCCGTTCTCGGCCGGGGCGCGCGGCGTTGTGCTTCAGGGGCGTGGTGGGGCCGTGGAGCCGCGTACGACCAGTTCCACGGGGATGTCCCCCTCTTCGGGTGTGCGGCCCTCCAGGACGGCGAGGAGGGCTTGCATGCCGCGTTCGCCGAACTGTTCGGCGTCGAGGCGGACGGTGGTGAGTTCGGGGTCGATGGCGGTGGCGAGGGCGAGGTCGTCGAGGCCGGTGACGGAGAGGTCGTCGGGGATGCGCAGGCCGAGGCGTCGGGCTGCTTTGTAGGCGCCGGCGGCGAGTTTGTCGTCGTCGCAGACGAGGGCGGTGGGGCGGGGGCCGGGGGTGGCGAGGGCGGTTTCTGCGGCGGTGAGGGCGCCTTCGATGGAGATGGGGGCGTGTGTGGTGCGGATGCTGGTGCCGGGCACCTGGCTCACGCGTGCGGCGAGCTCGCGGGCCCGGATCTGGAATGTCCACGAGGGGACGTCTGCCGCGAGGTGGAGGAATCGGCGGTGGCCGAGTGCGAGCAGGTGTTGGGCGACTTGTCGTACGCCGTCGGTGATGTCGAGGTTGACGGTTGCGGCGCCCATGCTGCCGTTGGGGTCGCTGTCGAGCATGACGAGGGGGAGTTGGTCGCCGTGGATCGCGGTGAGTGCGTCTGCGGCCATGGAGGAGGCGAGGACGCCGTCCAGTGCGGCTTGTGCGGAGTGGAAGGGGTCTTTGGCGGGGCCGACGCCTTCGGGGGAGGGGTAGAGGACGACGCCGAAGCCGTGTTCGGCGGCGACTCGGGCGGCGCCGGTGTAGACGCCGGCGAAGAATTCGGTGGTGAGTGCCGGTACGACGAGCAGGACGGTTCGGGTGCGGCCGAGGCGTAGGTTGCGGGCGGCGAGGTTGGGTCGGTAGCCGAGTTCTCGTGCGGCTTCGCGGACGCGTTGGGCGGTGGGTTCGGAGACGCGTCCGCGCCATTTGTCGCCGAGGACGAGGGATACGGCGGCCTGGGAGACCCCGGCGGCTTGGGCGACGTCGCGGCTGGTGGGTCGCGTGGTACCTCGTGCCACCGTCTGCCTGCTCTTTCGTCTGGACTCGTGGTCTGCGCTCATGGTACGTATGGCAGGCGACGTTATACGTAAAACTTGTCATGACGAAGGGCTTGGGCATGGCCGCGGGATACCTGGAGATCCTCAGGGCGAGGCACGCCACGCGCCTGCTCGTCGGGACGCTGGTGGGCCGGTTGCCGAACGCCACGGCCGCGATCGCCGTCGTGCTGTTCGTGCGCGCCGAAGGCGGCACCTACAGCCTCGCGGGGGCGCTCGCCGCGGTGTACGGGGTGGCTAACGCCGTGGGGCAGCCGCTGCTGGGCCGGCTGGTGGACCTGCACGGTCAGCCGCGTGTCCAGTTGCCGGCCGCGCTCGTCTCCGCCCTGGCCATGACCGTGTTCGCCGTGACGGGCGTGGATCCGCTTCCGGCGGCCTACGCGGCCATGGTGGTGGCCGGGCTGTTCACGCCGCCGCTGGAGGGCGGTCTGCGGGCTCTGTGGCCGGCCGTGTTGCGCCGGGAGGAGCAGGTGCACACGGCGTACGCGATGGACGCGGTGGCTCAGGAGGTGATGTTCACGGTCGGCCCGCTCCTGGTGACGCTGTGCGTGTCGGTGTGGTCCGCGGAGGTCGCGTTGGTCGTGCTGAATGTGATCGGTGTGCTGGGGGCTCTCTCGGTGGTCGTGTCGGCGCCGTCGCGCGCGTGGCGCTCGGCGCCGCGTGAGGCGCACTGGCTGGGCGCCCTGCGCTCGCCGGGGCTGCTCGCGCTGCTGGGGGCGTTCCTGTTCGTCGGGATCGCGCTCGGCTCGATCACGGTGGCCGCCGTGTCGTACGCGGATGACCATGGCGGTGACGCGGTGTACGGGTGGCTGATGGCCGCGCTGGGGCTGGGTGCGCTCGTCGGTGGCACGGTGTACGGGGCGCGGCAGTGGGGTGGTGTGCCGGAGCGGCGACTGCGTGTGCTCGTCGCGCTTCTGGCGGTGTGTTATCTGCCGTTGGTGCTGATGCCGGGTGCGCCGGCCATGACGGCGCTGACGGCGCTTGCCGGGGTGTTCCTGGCGCCGTGCATCGCTTGTGCGTTCGTGCTTGTCGACCGGTATGCGCCGAGCGGCACGGTCACGGAGGCGTTCTCCTGGCTTGTGACGACGTTCACGGTGGGTGCGTCGGTGGGAACGGGCGTGGCGGGTCCGGTCGTCCAGGCGGGTGGCGCCGGGTGGGGGTTCGCGGTGCCGGGTGTCGCGGGAGCCGTGTCGTTGCTGGTCCTGCTGGCCACCGGGCGGGTCCTCGCAGCTCCGGCGGGGAGTGCGGTGGTTGCGGCTTCATCGGAAAATGATCCGAACCGTGCTGTCGAACCCCGTTTCAGCTCGGGGGATCGGGCGTAATGTTCAGTCATGGACCGCCGCATTTTCGGGCTGGAGAACGAGTACGGCGTCACGTGCACGTTCAGGGGACAGCGCCGCCTGTCGCCTGACGAGGTGGCGCGGTACCTCTTCCGCCGTGTCGTGTCATGGGGCCGTAGCAGCAATGTCTTTCTGCGGAACGGTGCCCGCCTCTATCTCGACGTGGGATCACATCCGGAATACGCGACACCCGAATGTGACAACGTGACGGAACTCGTCACTCACGACAAGGCCGGCGAGCGCATTCTGGAAGGACTCCTGGTCGACGCCGAACGTCGCCTGCACGAGGAGGGAATCGCGGGCGATGTCTACCTCTTCAAGAACAACACGGACTCGGCGGGCAACTCCTACGGTTGCCACGAGAACTACCTGGTGGCCCGGCACGGGGAGTTCTCCCGGCTCGCGGACATCCTGATTCCGTTCCTGGTCACGCGGCAGCTGCTGTGCGGTGCGGGCAAGGTGCTGCAGACGCCGCGGGGTGCCGTCTACTGCGTCAGCCAGCGGGCCGAGCACATCTGGGAGGGCGTCAGCTCGGCGACGACGCGTTCCCGGCCGATCATCAATACGCGTGACGAGCCGCACGCGGACGCGGAGCGTTACCGCCGTCTGCACGTCATCGTGGGCGACTCGAACATGTCGGAGACGACGATGCTGCTCAAGGTCGGTGCGACCGACCTGGTGCTGCGCATGATCGAGGCGGGGACGGTGATGCGGGACCTGACCCTGGAGAACCCGATCCGGGCGATCCGCGAGGTCAGTCATGACATCACGGGCCGGCGCAAGGTGCGTCTGGCGAGCGGCCGTGAGGCCTCGGCCCTGGAGGTGCAGCGGGAGTACTACGAGAAGGCCGTGGACTTCTGTGAGCGCCGCGGGATCCGTACGGGCACGGTGGAGCAGGTCCTGGAGCTGTGGGGCCGCACGCTGGACGCGATCGAGTCCGAGGATCTCGACCGGATCGGCACCGAGATCGACTGGGTGATGAAGTACAAGCTCATCGAGCGGTACCGGGCGAAGCACAACATGACGATGTCGCATCCGAGGGTCGCGCAGATAGACCTCGCCTACCACGACATTCATCGTCGCCGGGGCCTGTACTACCTGCTGGAGAAGAAGGGACAAGCCACGCGGATCTGCAACGACTTGAAGATCTTCGAGGGCAAGTCGGTTCCGCCGCAGACGACTCGGGCGCGGCTGCGCGGCGACTTCATCCGGCGGGCGCAGGAGCAGCGCCGTGATTTCACGGTCGACTGGGTGCACCTGAAGCTCAACGACCAGGCGCAGCGGACGGTGTTGTGCAAGGACCCGTTCCGTTCGGTGGACGACCGGGTGGAGAAGCTGATCGCCGGGATGTGAGGCGGGCGTTTGCCGCGGTTCGCGGGAACGCAACGCGGGGCGTCGTACGTTTGCCGTGCGGCGCCCTTTCCACGTCGTAGAGTTGCGCGCACGCCATCATTGAAGATCGATCGATACGAGGCCCTCATCGTGCGCCGACGCTCCCTTCTCCTTGCCGCTCTGCCCGCCGGACTGGTCACGCTCGCCGGATGCGGTGACGAGTCGTCCGACAAGAGCAAGGCCAGCGCCAGTTCTTCCCCATCGCCCTCGGCGTCGACGCCGTCCGCCGCCCCGTCGCCGAAGATCGTCGAGGGTCCGCTGCCGGCCATTACCGCGGGTACGAAGTTCGGTGAGAAGCCGACCGTGGCGAAGGGCACCGGGTCGCCGTCGAAGGATCTGGCGGTCAAAACGGTGATCGCGGGCAGTGGCCGCACGGTCGCGGAGAACGACTACATCCAGGCGAACTACCTGGGTCAGATCTGGGACACGGCGAAGGTCTTCGACAACTCGTACGACCGTAAGACCGCGCTGGTCATCCAGCTGGCCAAGGGCGGCATCATCGACGGCTGGCGGTATGCCCTGACGGGTAAGAAGACGGGCAGCCGGGTGCTGATGTCGGTGCCTCCGACCTGGGGTTATGGCACGCAGGGCAACTCGCAGGCGGGTATCAAGGGCACGGACACGCTGGTGTTCGTGGTGGACATCGAGAACACGTTCAACTCGAAGAGTTCCGCCAAGGGTGAGACGGTCGCGCAGAACGACGCCGCTCTGCCGAAGGTGGGGACGAACACCGACGGCAAGGCCCCGTCCATCGACGTGCCGAAGGTGAAGGCCCCGACCGCTCTGGTCGCGAACTATGTGATCGAGGGCGACGGGGAGAAGGTGGCCGCGGACAGCACGGTCCTCGTGCAGTACAAGGGCGTGGTGTGGGACACCGGCAAGGAGTTCGACTCCACGTATGGCCGAGGCCAGCTCGCCTCGTTCTCGCTCCAGCAGGTCGTCAAGGGCTGGGCGCAGGGTCTGACGGGCAAGAAGGTGGGCAGCCGCGTGCTCGTGGTGATTCCGCCGAAGCTGGGGTACGGCGACAACCCGCCCGCGGGCAGCGGTATCAAGAAGGACTCGACGCTGATCTTCTCCGTCGACATCCTGGCGAAGATGTAACCCCTGCGGGGATGTGAGAGTGTCGGTGTTGCCGTAATGGCCTCAACACGAACAAGCAGGAGCTTTTGACGTGAGCATCGAGAAGCCCGAGATCGACTTCCCGGGTGGCGAGCCCCCGGCGGACCTTGAGATCAAGGATCTGTGGGAGGGTGACGGCGCCGTGGCGGAGGCGGGTCAGACCGTCACCGTTCACTACGTGGGTGTCGCCTTCAGCACTGGTGAGGAGTTCGACGCGAGCTGGAACCGTGGGACGCCGTTCCGCTTCCCGCTGGGCGGCGGCCGGGTCATCAAGGGCTGGGACTTGGGTGTGCAGGGCATGAAGGTCGGCGGCCGTCGCCAGCTGACCATCCCGGCCCACCTCGCCTACGGCAACCAGAGCCCGACCCCGGCGATCAAGCCCGGCGAGACCCTGATCTTCGTGGTGGACCTGCTCGGAGTCTGATCGTCGCACGAGGTCCGCGAGGATCTAGCCGACGCCGGATCGCCGTACCGGGTCCGACCGGAAACGATCACTTGGGGCCCATGCCTGTACGGGCATGGGCCCTCGGCTTTGCCGCGACCCCTGCGGGCGGTACGGTCGTCGGTCGTAAGCACCATAGGGAGGCGAAGCGCGTCGATGGCCATTGCCAAGGCCGAGCGGCTGATGAACCTGGCGTTGTGTCTGCTCGGCACGCGGCGGCCGCTCAGCAAGCGCGAGCTGCGCGAGTCCCTCGAGGCCTACCTCGAAGCGGGCAGTGACGACTCCTTCAACCGGATGTTCGAGCGCGACAAGGACGACCTGCGCGAGCTGGGCCTGGTCATCGAGACCGTGGAGAACCTGGACGGCGAGGTCGGCTATCTGGCCCGCCGGGACAGCAACCGGCTGCCGCCCATCACCCTGGACGCGGAGGAGGCCGCCGCGCTGGGGCTCGCCGCCAAGGTGTGGCAGCAGGCCAGGCTCGCCGGTGCCGCGAGCGGTGCCCTGCAGAAGCTGCGCGCCGCGGGTCTGCCCGAGGACGTCGACCCGTACGAGGCCCATGGCGCGCTGGAGCCTCGCATCCCCGTCCACGAGGCAGCGTTCGAGCCGCTGATGCTGGCCTGCCGCGACCGCCGTCCCGTCGTCTTCGACTACCGCAAGGCCACCGCCGCCCGGCCCGAGCCGCGCCATGTCGAGCCGTGGGCGCTGGAGTGCTGGCGCGGCCACTGGTATCTGGCGGGCTGGGACCGCGACCGGGGCGCCGAGCGTGTCTTCCGGCTGTCCCGGATCACCGGCAAGGTGCGTTCCCGTGGCGCCGGTTTCACCGCTCAGGTGCCCGATGTGGTCACCGTCCGCGAGACCGTGGCGAGCTGGGCGGGGGAGATCGCCGACCGCTCGGCCCGGATCCGGCTGCGGACGGGCGCGGGGTACCCCCTTCGGGCGAAGGCCACCGCCGTACGGGAACTCGGTGACGGCTGGGACGAGTTGGAGATTCCGTACGGGCACGGTCTGGATGCCTGGCTGGTCGAGTTCGGGCCCGATGTCGTGGTCCTGGAGCCGGCGGAGCTGCGGGCCGACGTGGTGGACCGACTGCGCGCCGTGGCCAAGGGCTGAGGGGGGACGTAGAACAGTGGCAGGCAAACCGGCCAGGCCCGCGAACGCGATCGACCAGACCCGGCGGATGCTGTCCTTGGTGACGTATCTGCGGGAGCGTCCCGGCGCGCGCATCGAGGATGTCGCCCGGGCGTTCGGGATCACCGAGGACGAGCTGGTCTCGGACCTCGATGTGCTGCCCATGTGCGGCACCAGCTTCCGCGGCGGGGATCTGCTCGACATCGACACCGACGGCGAGCGCATCTGGTGGTACAACCCGGCTGCTCTCGGGGCGGACGCGGCCGAGCCGCTGCGTCTGGCGGCCGACGAGGCCACGGCGCTGCTGGTGGCCGCGCGGGCCGTCGCCACCCTGCCGGGTCTGCGCGAGAGTGACCGGCAGGCGCTGCTGCGCGCCACCGCGAAGGTGGAGACGGCGGCCGGTGAGGCCGCGGGTGCCAGCTCGCGGCTGTCGGTGACCTTCGAGTCGGAGGGCGGTGTCTTCGCGGACGTAGACCGGGCCATCTCCGAGCGTCGCCGCCTGTGGATCCGCTACTACTCGCCGGCCCGTGACGAGGTCACCGAGCGGGAGATCGACCCGATCCGTCTGGTCAGCGTCGGCCACACCTATGTGGAGGCGTGGTGCCGGCGTTCCGAGGCGCGCCGCACCTTCCGGCTCGACCGGGTCGCCGAGATCAAGATCCTGGACGAGCCGTCGGCGCCGCCGGAGATAGAGCTGCGTGACCTGTCCGAGGGGCTCGTCCAGCCCGCCGCCGAGGACCCCGAGGTGGTCGTCGAGGTCGGACCCGCCGGACGCTGGGTCGCCGAGTACTACCCGCACGACAGCGCGGATGAGCTGCCGGACGGCGGGCTGCGTATCACCTTGCGGACCCCGGACCCGGCGTCGCTGCGGCGGCTGGCGCTGCGGCTCGGGCGTGACGGCCGGATCGTGTCGCCGCAGGACCTCGCGGACAGCGCCCGCCGGGCGGCCCGCGAGGCGCTCATGGCGTACGACGTGCCGGATCCGGTTCAGGACGGGCTGTACGACAGGCGGGAGCAGGGGCTGTGAGCACGTCGGCGACGTCTGGTACGTCGGAGCGGTCGGATGCGCCGGCTGGTGCGCCGCAGGCGACCGGGGCTGCGGAGATGTCGGTGCGGACGGCGTTCGCCGGTATGCGGCGGGTGGCCGAGGTGGTGTTCAGGGCCGGCTGCCCGGACTGCCGGGCCCGTTTCGAGCTGGGCGCCGGCGCCCTGCGGCTGGCCATCGGCGCCACCAGCAAGACCACCTTCTACTCCTTCGTCTGCCCCGAGTGCGGTGCCTCCGTCCGCAAGCCGGCGGGGGAGCGCATCGTCGAACTCCTCACCGGGGGCGGGGTGCGGACCCTGCGGCTGCACTCGACCCTCTAGGCTCGGCCCATGTTCTGGCCGATGCTCGCGATCGCCCTCGGTTTCCTGGGGCTCACCGTTCTGGGTGTGCTCGCCGTCCGCGTCTTCGTCGAGGCGCAGCGCCTCGGGCGGCAGGTTTCGGACTCCGCGCGCCGGATCAACCGTGCCGCGGAGGACCTGGAGCGGGCGGCCGTGGGCACCGCGCGTGCCGCCGAGCGGATATGAGCCGTTCTCCCGGGCGCACTGTGGGCGGTATGTGGAGCGGATATGAGTCGCACCATGGATGCGCAATGAGTCACTTCGGCCTGTCTACTTCCTGCGGGGGACAGGTACGCTCTGATCGCGGCCCGAAGAACGAGGCGCGGTCCGCAGACCGGGAGTACGCACAGGGATTGCCCCCCGTTTACCCCTGAGCGTTACGATCGCTGCACGGCGGTCGGACAGATGTCCGACCGATCGGACAGCACCCCCACTCAAAGCCGCCTCGGTGAGAAGGTAAAGACTTATGTTCGGAAGGCTCGGCGCTCCCGAGATCATTCTCATCCTCGTCGTCATCATCCTGCTGTTCGGCGCGAAGAAGCTTCCGGACATGGCGCGGTCCCTCGGTAAGTCCGCGCGCATCCTGAAGAGCGAGGCCAAGGCGATGAAGGAGGACGGCCAGCCGTCCGCGCCCGCCGGCCCGCCGAACAACGAACAGCCCCCGGCGCAGCGCACGATCCAGTCCGCGCCCGGCGATGTGGCCAGCTCCCGCCCGGTCAACGAGCCGACGGACACGACCCAGCGCTGACGCAGGGCCGGATGCCCCGGCCCGCCGTACGAGATGAGGATGTGGGTTGCCCAAGTCTGCCCGCAAACAGGAGAAGGATCCCGAGGGGCGGATGCCCCTCGCGGAGCACCTCCGGGAGCTGCGCAACCGGCTCGCGAAGGCGATGCTCGCCATCGTGGTCATCACGGTCGTCGCCGCCTTCTTCTACAACGACATCATCAACTTCCTCACCAAGCCGATCCTCGACTCGGTCGGCTGTGGGAAGACCTTCGAGGAACTGGCGAAGTCGTCCGGCGACAGCCAGCAGTGTGCGCGGATCACGATCAACGGTCTGCTCGCGCCCTTCACCCTGGCCCTGCAGGTCTCGCTGATGGCCGGTGTCGTGTTCGCCTCGCCGGTCTGGCTCTACCAGCTGTGGGCGTTCGTCGCGCCGGGTCTGCACCGGCACGAGAGGAAGTACGCCTACGGATTTGTCGGCACCGGCGTCCCGCTCTTCCTCGGAGGCGGCTACTTCGCCTACCGGGTGCTGCCCACGACCGCCAAGGTGCTCATCGACTTCACGCCGAACGGCGTCGACAACCTGCTGCCGCTCGACGACCTGCTCCAGCTCGTCACGCGCATGGTGGTCGTTTTCGGCCTCTCCTTCGAGCTGCCCCTGTTGCTGGTGATGCTGAATCTCACCGGCGTGATCAGCGGCAAGCGCATGCTCGGCTGGTGGCGCGGCATGATCATGGGCATCACGGTCTTCGCGGCCGTCGCCACCCCCAGCACCGACCCCATCTCCATGCTGGCGCTGGCCGGGCCGATCTGGGTGCTGTACTTCGGCGCCGTCGCCTTCTCCCTGCTCAACGACCGGCGCAAGCGCCGCCGCGAGGCCGAGGGTCCCGACGACGACGAGGCCTCGGACCTGGACCTCACCCCCGAGGACATCGGCGAGGTCGAGGCGGTCTCGGCCGGCCGCGCCCTGCCCGAGCAGTCGGGCACGGACCGGGTCAACGGCTACGACGACGTCACATGACCGGACGGACACGGCACCTGCCGTGACGACGACGCCCGCGGGCCCCACCGGATGAGCCGGTGGGGCCCGCCGCCGTTCACGCCCGGCCCGCGCCCCGATCCGGATAATGATCGTCCTGTTGTCAGTGGGGCCCGGTACGCTCGAAAGCACGATGACAGAGGACCTCTCACCGGCCGAGCGGTACGCGGCAGCCCGTAAGCGCGCTGCCGAGCAGGCCACCGCGCTCGCCTCCTTCCGCGAGATGTACGACTTCGGCCTCGACCCCTTCCAGATCGAGGCCTGCCAGGCGCTCGAAGCGGGGAAGGGCGTGCTGGTGGCCGCGCCCACCGGATCGGGCAAGACGATCGTCGGCGAGTTCGCCGTCCACCTCGCCCTCCAACAGGGCAAGAAGTGCTTCTACACAACACCCATCAAGGCGCTGTCGAACCAGAAGTACTCCGACCTGTGCCGCCGCTACGGCACGGCGAAGGTCGGTCTCCTCACCGGCGACAACAGCGTCAACTCCGACGCCCCGATCGTCGTGATGACCACCGAGGTCCTGCGGAACATGCTGTACGCGGGCTCCCAGACCCTCCTCGGCCTCGGCTATGTGGTCATGGACGAGGTGCACTACCTCTCCGACCGCTTCCGCGGCGCGGTCTGGGAGGAAGTGATCATCCACCTGCCCGAGTCGGTGACGCTGGTGTCGCTGTCGGCGACCGTGTCGAACGCGGAGGAGTTCGGTGACTGGCTCGACACCGTCCGCGGCGACACCGAGGTGATCGTCTCCGAGCACCGGCCCGTGCCGCTGTTCCAGCACGTGCTCGCGGGGCGCCGGATGTACGACCTGTTCGAGGAGGGCGAGGGCCACAAGAAGGCCGTCAACCCCGATCTGACGCGCATGGCCCGCATGGAGGCGAGCCGGCCGTCGTACCAGGACCGCAGGCGCGGCCGCACCATGCGCGAGGCCGACCGCGAGCGGGAGCGCCGACAGCGCTCCCGGGTGTGGACGCCCGGCAGGCCCGAGGTCATCGAGCGGCTCGACGCCGAGGGCCTGCTGCCCGCGATCACGTTCATCTTCAGCCGCGCCGCCTGCGAGGCCGCCGTCCAGCAGTGCCTGTACGCGGGCCTGCGGCTGAACGACGAGGAGGCGCGGGACAAGGTGCGCGCCCTCGTCGAGGAGCGCACCGCGTCCATCCCCACCGAGGACCTGCACGTCCTGGGCTACTACGAGTGGCTGGAGGGCCTGGAACGCGGCATCGCCGCCCACCACGCGGGCATGCTGCCGACGTTCAAGGAGGTCGTCGAGGAGCTGTTCGTCCGCGGCCTGGTCAAGGCCGTGTTCGCCACCGAGACCCTCGCGCTCGGCATCAACATGCCCGCGCGCTCGGTGGTGCTGGAGAAGCTCGTCAAGTGGAACGGCGAACAGCACGCCGACATCACCCCCGGCGAGTACACCCAGCTCACCGGCCGCGCCGGCCGCCGCGGCATCGACGTCGAGGGTCACGCGGTGGTGCTGTGGCAGCGCGGCATGAGCCCCGATCACCTCGCGGGCCTCGCGGGCACGCGCACCTATCCGCTGCGCTCCAGCTTCAAGCCGTCGTACAACATGGCCGTCAACCTGGTCGAGCAGTTCGGCCGGCACCGCTCGCGCGAACTGCTCGAGACGTCGTTCGCGCAGTTCCAGGCCGACAAGTCGGTCGTCGGGATCTCCCGGCAGGTGCAGCGCAACGAAGAGGGCCTCACGGGCTACAAGGAGGCCATGACCTGCCACCTCGGCGACTTCGAGGAGTACGCACGGCTGCGCCGCGAACTGAAGGACCGCGAGACGGAGCTCGCCCGGCAGGGCGCGGCGCAGCGCCGCGCCGAGGCCGCCGTCGCCCTGGAGAGGCTCAAGCCCGGCGACGTCATCCATGTCCCGACCGGCAAGTACGCGGGCCTGGCCCTGGTCCTCGACCCCGGTCTGCCGGCCGGCCGCTCCAACGGCCACCGCGGCTTCGAGCAGCACGACGGCCCGCGCCCGCTGGTCCTCACCGCCGAGCGGCAGGTCAAGCGGCTGGCGTCCATAGACTTCCCGGTGCCCGTCGAGGCACTGGAGCGGATGCGCATCCCGAAGTCCTTCAACCCGCGCTCACCGCAGTCCCGTCGCGACCTCGCCTCCGCGCTGCGCACCAAGGCCGGGCACATCCCGCCGGAGCGGCACCGCAAGAAGCGGTCCCAGGCCGCCGACGACCGCGAGATCGCCCGGCTGCGCACGACCCTGCGCGCCCACCCCTGCCACGGGTGCAACGACCGTGAGGACCACGCCCGTTGGGCCGAGCGCTACCACCGGCTGCTGCGCGACACCTCGCAGCTGGAGCGCCGCATCGAGGGCCGCACGAACACCATCGCCCGCACCTTCGACCGCATCGTCGCGCTCCTGACGGAGCTGGACTATCTGCGCGCCGACGAGGTGACGGAACACGGCAAGCGCCTGGCGCGGCTGTACGGCGAACTGGACCTGCTGGCCAGCGAATGCCTGCGCGAGCGCGTCTGGGAGGGGCTCGACCCGGCCGAACTGGCCGCGTGCGTCTCGGCGCTGGTGTACGAGGCCCGGGTCGGCGACGACGCGATGGCACCGAAGCTGCCGTCGGGCAAGGCCAAGGCCGCGCTCGGTGAGATGGTGCGCATCTGGGGCCGGCTCGATGCCCTGGAGGAGGAGTTCCGGATCACCCAGACCGAAGGCGTCGGCCAGCGCGAGCCGGACCTGGGCTTCGCATGGGCCGCGTACATGTGGGCGAGCGGCAAGGGCCTCGACGAGGTCCTGCGCGAGGCCGAGATGCCGGCCGGCGACTTCGTCCGCTGGTGCAAGCAGGTCATCGACGTCCTCGGCCAGATCGGGGCCGCTTCTCCCGCGGAGGGCTCTACCGTGGCCAAGAACGCGCGTAAGGCGGTCGATCAGCTGCTGCGGGGTGTTGTGGCCTACTCGTCCGTGGGGTGAGGCCTGTCGGGCGGGTGCGGGTCACCTGTGGTTGCCCGCGCCTGCCCCCGGTTCACATATGCCCGCCAGCTTCCGTACCTCGTGATGTCCTCGGCGTCCCCCAGGACGCCGGGCTCGCAGAGGAAGCCCGGGACCCGGCTTCCGTCCGCCAGCTCCACGCTCCCCAGTGTCATCGGGCGGGGGAGCGTGCTGAGGAGGCGGCCCAGGCCCTCTGCCGGAAGGCGCCAGACCTCCGTCTCGATGGCCGCGCCCCCCTCATCGACGTGCACCAGGCCGGGCTTCGGCGGGGTCGTCGGCAGGGCGTGCAGGCGGTAGACGGGAGCCGTGGTGGTCGTACGGTCCAAGCGGGCGGCCAGTGCCAGCAGTTGGGGGTTCAGCGGCTGGCCCGACAGGTGTGCGCCCACCACAGCGACATACGTCTCCGGTTCCAGAGCGCGCGCGATCCGGGCCAGCCGTTCGTCCGTGAACGCCGGGCCGATCAGCATCACACCGAAGGGCAGTCCGCCCACCTCGCCCGCCGGGACGGCGACCGCGGCCAGGTCGAAGAGGTTCGTGGAGTTGGTGAAGCGGCCCAGGCGGGCGTTGGCGGCCAGCGGATCGGCCGCCACCTCGGCGAGGGTGGGGTGGCCCGGGGCGGTGGGCAGCAACAGCGCGTCCGCGTCGTCCAGTTCGGCAAGAGCGCGGCCGCGCAGGGCGGACAGCCGGTCCTGGTCGGCGAAGAGTTGGTGGGCCGGGATGTGGCGGGCACGGGTGATGATGCCGGCGACAGTCGGATCGAGGCCTGCCCCGCCCTCGGAGACCAACTTGTCGACAAAGCCGCCGACCGCCGTGTAGCGCTCGGCGACGAACGCGCCCCCGTACAACATCGCGGCGGCCTCGGTGAACGGGGTGAGGTCGATGGTGCGTAGGGAGGCGCCCGCTGCGGCCAGCCGGGCGACCGCCGCCTCGTACGCCTCGGCCCAGCCCTCGTCGAGCTCGCCGAGCCGATCGAGCGGCGGCACGGCGATGCGCCACGGGCCGGGGGCGCGCTCGGGGAGCGGCGGAAGGGCTCGGCCGGGCGGGGACGCCATGTGCGCCAGCGCCTGCTCGGCCTCCGGGAGCGTACGGGCGAACACCGTGACGCAGTCGATCGAGGCGCAGGCGGGAACGACACCGGTGGTGGGGACGAGACCACGGGTGGGCTTCAGGCCGACGATGCCGTTGAAGGCGGCCGGGACGCGGCCGGAGCCGGCGGTGTCCGTACCGAGGGCGAAGTCGACGATGCCGAGTGCCACCGCTACGGCCGAGCCGGAGCTGGAGCCGCCGCTGATTCTCGACGGGTCGATGGCGTTGCGCACGGCGCCGTAGGGGGAGCGGGTGCCGACCAGGCCCGTGGCGAACTGGTCGAGGTTCGTCGTACCGAGCACTACCGCGCCGGCTGCGCGAAGGCGGGCCACGACAGGGGCGTCGGCCTCCGGCTCGTAGGCGTAGGCGGGGCAGCCTGCGGTGGTGGGCAGGCCGTGGACGTCGATGTTGCCCTTCGCGGCGAAGAGCCTGCCGGCGAGGGGCAGGTGCTCGCCTGCGGCCACTCGGGTGTCGATTGCCTGGGCTTCGGCCTCCACCTCTTTCTGGGGGCGCAGGCCGATCCAGATTTCGGGGCGGTCGACTGCTTCGATGCGGGCGTACGCCTGGCGGACTTGGGTCACAGTGGACATCGGTGCTCCTGGGCTGAGGTGGGTTCGTCGGCTGTCCGCCGGTGGCACAGACCGCGGCATGGCTGTCAACGTGCCGTGGGCCGCGGCGGAGCGAGGACCAGAAGTGCTGTGCCCGCCTCCACCTGGGCGCCCGGCTTGGTCAGGACCTCCGTCACCACCCCGGCCATCGGAGCGTGCACTCTCGACTCCATCTTCATCGCCTCCAGGGCCACCAGCGGTTGTCCGGCCGCCACCTCGTCCCCGGGGCGTACGTTCAGCTGCCACACCGACGCCGCGAACTCGGCCTCCACCAGACGGCCGCCCTCCGGGACCGTCACCTCGGCCGCCGGGGGTGCCGGTGGAGTCGCCGCGGACGCCCGGGCGAACTCGCCCGCCGCCTCCCACGCGTCGCGTTCCGCCGCGAAGGCGGCCCCCTGGCGGGACCTGAACGCGGCGATCGAGTCGGCGTTCTCGGTCAGGAACGCCTCGTACTCCGCCAGGGAGAACATGCCTTCCTCGATGCGCGGCACGAAGCGGCCCGAGGTGATGTCCGCGCGCAAGTCCAGCAGTTCGTCCGCGGTGACCGGGTACCACTTGATGCGGTCGAAGAAGCGGAGAAGCCACGGGGAGCCCGGCTCGAACGCGCCCCGCTGCTGCCAGCCCGACCACACCTGCGTCGTACGGCCCACGAACTGATAGCCGCCGGGCCCCTCCATGCCGTAGACGCACAGGTACGCGCCGCCGATGCCGACCGAGTTCTCCGCGGTCCAGGTGCGCGCCGGGTTGTACTTGGTGGTCACCAGACGGTGGCGCGGGTCCAGGGGGGTGGCCACGGGGGCGCCCAGGTACACGTCGCCCAGGCCCAGGACCAGGTATTCCGCCTCGAAGACCGTGCGGTACACGTCCTCCACCGACGCGAGGCCGTTGACGCGGCGGATGAACTCGATGTTCCACGGGCACCAGGGCGCGTCGTCCCGAACGCCCGCCATGTAGCGGGCGATCGCCTCGCGGGTGGCCGGGTCGTCCCAGGAGAGCGGCAGGTGGACCGTGCGGGAGGGGACGACCAGTTCGCCGGAGGGCGGCAGCGACGCGATCATCTTCCGTACGGTCGCCAGGAGTTCGGACTGTGTGAGGTGCTTGGGGTCCGTCTGGATCTGGAGGGATCGGATGCCCGGGGTGAGGTCCCTGACGCCGTCGAGGCCGGCTTCCGCCACCGCCTCCATCAGCGCGTGCACCCGCATCCGCAGCGCCAGATCCAGCTGCATGGGCCCGAACTCGACCAGCAGGTTGTCGTCGCCGCTGCGGCGGTACGTCACATCGCCGTCCCGGGCCAGCACCCCGCCGTCCACGATCGCGGGCCGTGGCACGCCGTCGTCGGCCAGCGGCCGGAAGCGGACCGTGTCGCCGGGGCGCAGCTGGCCGAGCTTCCAGCGCTCCCAGGTCGCCACCGTCGCCGGGCAGACGAAGCCGCCGAGCGAGGGGCCGTCCGGGCCGAGCAGCACCGGCATGTCGCCCGTGTAGTCGACGGCGCCGACCGAGTACGGGGTGTCGTGGATGTTGGACGGGTGCAGGCCCGCCTCGCCGCCGTCGGAGCGGGCCCAGCGCGGCTTGGGGCCGACCAGCCGTACACCCGTCCGGGCCGAGTTGAAGTGAACCTTCCACTCGGCGGCGTAGAAATCGTGGATGTCGTCCTCGGTGAAGAACTCCGGTGCCGCGTGCGGGCCTTCCAGGGCCCCGAGCAGCCATGACGACGTGAAGTCCGGGCGGTCGGCCGCCGGCACCGGGGCGCCCGCCGTCACCGCGCCACCGTGCAGGACGTCCCCCGTCCGCAGGGCCCGGCCGCTGTGGCCGCCGAACCGGCCCAGGGTGAAGGTGGACGCGCTGCCCAGGAACGCCGGCACGTCCAGGCCGCCGCCCGCGAACAGCACGTAGGTCCGCAGACCGTGCTCGGAGGGCGCCGCGACCTCCAGGACCGCGCCCGCGGGCACCGTCACCGGCTCCCACTGCGCGACGGACGTGCCGTCCACGGTCACCGGTGCCGGGGCGCCCGTCACGCACACCGTCGTGGCGTGCGTGAAACGCAGCGTCGGGCCCTGGAGCGTGCACTCCAGGCCGGGCGCGCCCGCCGCGTTGCCCAGCGCCCGGTTGCCCAGGCGGAAGGAGAGGTCGTCCATCGGGCCGCACGGGGGCACGCCCACCTGCCAGTAGCCGGTGCGGCCCGGCCAGTCCTGGACGGTGGTGAGGGTTCCGGCGGACAGGACCTCGATGCGGGGGGTCGGGTCGGTGACGGCGGCCAGCGTCGCCGTGGAGTGCGCCGCCGACCGCACGTCCGGGTCCGCGAGCGCCGCCCGTACCAGCCCCAGGTTCGTCTCGATGCCGTCCACGCGGGTGCGGGCCAGGGCCTCGTCCAGCCGCCGCAGCGCGTGCTCGCGGTCCGGGCCGTAGGCGATCACCTTGGCGAGCAGCGGGTCGTACGCGGTCGTGACCTCCGTGCCCGTCTCGATCCAGCCGTCCACGCGCACGCCCTGCGGGAACTCCACCCGCGTCAGCAGGCCCGCGCAGGGCCGGTGGTCGCGCGAGGGGTCCTCGGCGTACAGGCGGGCCTCCACCGCGTGGCCGCGCGGGTTCCCCGGCTCTTGTACGACGTCACGGTCGCCGCGCGCCAGCCGCAGCATCCAGGCGACGAGGTCGACGCCGTAGATCTCCTCGGTGACCGGGTGCTCCACCTGGAGCCGGGTGTTGACCTCCAGGAAGTACGCCTCCTCACGGGCCGCGTCGTACACGAACTCGACGGTTCCGGCGGAGCGGTAGCCGACCGATGCGCACAAGTCGCTTGCCGCCGCGGTGAGTCGCCCTCGTATGTGAGGCGGCAGCCCGGGTGCGGGCGCCTCCTCCACCACTTTCTGGTTGCGGCGCTGGAGCGAGCAGTCACGGTCGCCGAAGGTGACGACGCGGCCGTGACCGTCGCCGAAGACCTGAACCTCGACATGGCGGGCGTGCTCGACGAGCCGTTCCAGGAAGACTCCGGCGGAGGAGAAGGAAGCGGCGGCGACCCGCTGCACCCGCTCCCAGGCCTCGGTCAGTTCATCGGCGGAGCGACATGCCGACATGCCGATGCCGCCGCCCCCACCGGTCGCCTTCAGCATCACGGGATAGCCGATCGCGGACGCCTCGCTCAGCGCCTCGTCCAGGGAGGCGAGCAGGCCCGTGCCGGGCGCCAGCGGCACCCCCGCCGCCTCGGCCGCGGCCCGTGCCGTGTGCTTCGCGCCGAACAGCTCCAGCTGCCCTGGCGTCGGCCCCACGAACACGATCCCGGCGTCCTCGCAGCGGCGGGCGAACGCCGCGTCCTCGGACAGGAAACCGTAGCCGGGGTGGATCGCCCCGGCGGCCGTGTCCTTCGCGGCCTTCAGAACCAGGTCCGGGTCGAGGTACGACTCCTTCGCGGCCGCCGGGCCCAGCCGTACGGCCTGGTCGGCCAGGCGGACGTGGGGTGCCGAGCGGTCCGGGTCGGAGTAGACCGCGATCGTGCGCAGGCCGAGTTCGCGGGCGGTGCGGATGATACGGACGGCTATCTCGCCCCGGTTGGCGACCAGCAGCGTGTCGAAGGTCATTGCGCCGCCCCGATGGTCATCTCCACGGCCGTCGGGTCGAAGCCGTTGCACGGGTTGTTGATCTGGGGGCAGTTGGAGACCAGGACGAGCACGTCGCGTTCGGCGCGCAGGGTCAGGGACAGGCCCGGGGCCGAGATGCCGTCGACGATGCCGAGGGTGCCGTCCTTCTCGACGGGCACGTTCATGTACCAGTTGATGTTCGAGACGAGGTCGCGCTTGCCCAGGCCGTACTTGGCGCCCTCCGCCAGGAAGTTGTCCACGCAGGCGTGCTGCGACCAGGTGTGGTGGCCGTAGCGGAGCGTGTTCGACTCCTTGGAGCAGGCGCCGCCGACGGTGTCGTGCCGGCCGACGTCGTCGGCGACGACCGTCATCAGCGGGGTGTGCTCATTGGAGAGCAGCACACTGCCCGTCGTGAGGAAGATGGTGCCCTGGGCGTGGATGGTGTCGGGCGCGCTGTAGCGGACGGACGTGTCGTGCGCGTCGTACACAAGGAAGTCGACGGCCTGGTTGCCGTGCAGGTCGGTGATGGTGAGCGTCTCGCCGGTACGGACGACGGACGACCAGGCGGCGCGTGCGGGAACGACGGTCTTCGTCATGCGAGGCCCCTCGGTGTCGTTGCGGCCGGTGCTCATGCGAGCCCCCGCGCGGCACGGAATTCGGCGGTGTTCAGGAAGGCGCGGCGACCCTCGGGGGTGGCCTCCCACAGGGGGTCGCCCGGGCGCGTCGGCTCCGAGCGCCAGGCCAGGACCTCCAGCGGGGTGCTGATGTAGTCCGGGCGGGGGTCGGCCGGGTGCGGGACGTTCGCGATGAGCACCGTGAGGTCCTGCTCGGCACGAAGGGTGACGCTGCCGCCCGGGCCGATCGAGCCCGTGAAGTCGAGGGCGCCGTCCTCGCGGACCTCGACACCCTGGAAGAACGACACAGAGGGCGGCAGGTCGCGCGGCTGAAGGCCGTTCTTGGCGGCGGCCAGCTTGAACAGCTCGAGTCCGGCGGGGGACGGGGACTGCGGGGTGCCGTCGCCGTACCGCCCGGTGTTGCGTACGAGCGTGGAGGTGCCGCACAGCGCGTCGTGCCGGCCGGAGGTGTCGGCGACGACCGAGGCGAGGACGCGGCCCTGGTCGGACAGGAGCAGCTGCCCCTCGCCGAGGTAGGCGTTCCACTGCACCTTGACCGTGTCGGCGACGTTCAGCCGCTCCCAGGGCCGGTCGGCGACGTACAGGAGCAGATGGGCGCAGGCCTCGCCCCGCAGGTCCGTGAGGCGCAGCTCGGTGCCGCGGGCCAGCACCCGGTGCGTGTAGTTGCCGCCGGCCACGGTCTCCGCCCACACCAGGTGGCCCGCCTCGCAGGGCGGTGCGGGCCAGGCGCTCGCCGGCACGACGGGCATGGCCTCGGCACGGGCGCCCTCCTGCGCCCTGGCGTGGTCGCGTGCTCCGTAGGTGGTCGCTGTCGCCATCGCGGGACCTCCGGGTGATCCGGTGACTGTTGTGCTTATTTCTGTCGCCCGACAGAAATTAGGCGGGGACGGGGTCGCCGCGGTGTCCCGGGCGTTGCTGCCCGGTTACCGCTCCCTCACGGAGGGGCCAGGAACCCGGGTGGAGCCCGGTGGAACACCGGTGGGTGGGCGCGGGGTGGGGCGGGGCGCGGTGCGGCGCGGGCCGCCGGGTGGAGTGGCGCGGGGCGTGGTGCGTGGCCGCCAGGTGGGGCGGCGGCACGGGGCGTGGTGTGTGTCCGCAGGGTGGGGTGAGGCGGGGTGTGGTGTGTGGCCGCAGGGTGACGCGGGGCGCGGCGCCGTCCGCCGGGTGGGGTGGGGGGCACGGCGCCGTCCGCCGGGTGGGGCGGAGGGGCGGAGGTGCGCGCGGCCGCTGGTTGAGGCGGCGCGGCGCACGGCGCGTGACTGCCGGGTGGGGTGGTGCATGGCCGCCGGGTAGGGCGGCGCGGGGGTACGGGCGCGGCCGTCGTCGTATGGGGTTCGCGAGCGTCCCCGCCCCGTCGGTCGCCTCAGGCGTCCCCCGCCGTGCCCGCCCCCTCGCCGAGATCGCCGTACGGCGTCCTGTGCGAGGATCGAACGCATGGGAACCGGTGGTGGGCGGCGGGTCGGCAGGCCGCGGGCGGCGCAGCGGCCCGACAGCGGGCTGTCGCCGCGTGACGAACTCCTCGCGGCCGCCGCCGAGTTGTTCACCGTCCGGGGGTATGCGGCCACCACGACCCGAGCGGTGGCCGAGCGGGCCGGTATGCGGCAGGCGTCCATGTATCACTACGTCTCCGGCAAGGAGGAGCTGCTCGCCGAGCTGCTGGAGTCCACCGTCACGCCCTCGCTGACCTACGCGCGCGAGCTGCTCGCCGACGACTCCGCCCCGGCCGAGGGCCGGCTGTGGGAGCTGTGCCGCACCGATGTGGAGCTGCTCTGCGGTGGCCCGCACAACCTCGGCGGTCTCTATCTGCTGCCCGAGGTCCGCTCCGAGCGCTTCGCCGGTTTCCATGCCGTGCGGGCCGAACTCAAGGACGCCTACCGGCAGTTGTTCGCCGCCACCCGGTCGGGCGGCGCGCTCGCCAAGAGTGAGCTGGATCTGCGGACCGATCTGGTCTTCGGTCTGATCGAGGGTGTCATCCTCGTCCACCGTTCCGACCCGGAGCGCCCGGTCTCCGTATTCGCCGAAGCGACGGCGGACGCGGCCCTGCGCATCGCCGGGATCTGACGGCCCTCCCGCCCTCGAATACCGCCTCGCGGAAGGGCTTTCACCTTTCCGGGCGGTCGTTGTCGTACGCCCGAACGCCGTAACGCTGCGTGTGCGAAGAGAAGCTCAATGTGTAAATGGGGACGAGCGTACTCCTGCGTCGGGGGGCATTTCAGGTGCTTGCTGAATATGACACAGCGATGATCCGGTCGGACTAAGCTCGCCCGCGACGCACCGAGTTGAGGTGTATTCGTGCGTCTGTTCCCAAACGTATCGAAGATCCAATTGGTACCCCCGTCCGGTCCCGTATCTACCCCCCACTTTTCATCCGCAAGCACCCCCGAACCAGCCGATTCGTCTCAGAGGGCATACATGGTGAGTGTTCAATCGCCTCCCGGTGGCCGTGAACTTCCCTACGCGCGCGTGCTGTTGCTGCCCGCCATACTGATGGCCGCGGCAACCGGGGCCGCCGTCGCCGTGCTGACGGGACCGGCCCGGATCGCTGTCGGTTGGAGCGGAGCCATCGCCACGGTCCTGGTGACCACCGTCATCGCCATGGCGGTACGGCACGGCCGCACCGTCCGCGCTCTACGCGCCGACTTCGCGCAGCGGAGCGCCTACCTGGAACAGCGCATCGCCTCCCAGGACAGTGACATCGATTTCTTCCGCACGGAGATCCTGTCCAGGGCGCTCCCCATGGTGCACGCCGGAGTCCCCACCCGACAGGTGATCCGCATGGTCATCGACGATCACCCCGAACTCCGTCAACTTCCCCAGCCGCAGCGGAAACTGCTGCGCACCCTGCTCGACATCATCGACAAAGAGATCGCGATCCGCGACTCCTCGCAGCGCGCCTTCGTCAACATCGCCCGCCGCGTCCAGGCCATCGTCCACCAGCAGGCCAAGGAACTCAGGGAGATGGAGGAGGACCACGGCCGTAACCCCGAGGTCTTCGACGACCTGCTGCGCATCGACCACGGCACCGCGCTGATCGGCCGCCTCGCCGACTCCATCGCCGTCATCGGCGGCGGCCGCCCCGGCCGCCAGTGGCCGGCGCCCGTGCCGCTCTACAGCGTGCTGCGTGGCGCGATGTCCCGCATCCTGGAGTACCGCCGCATCGAGCTGCACTCCATCGCCAAGGTCAACATCAAGGGCATCTCGGTCGAGCCGATCATCCACGCGACGGCCGAACTCCTCGACAACGCCACGCGTTACTCGCCGCCCCAGACCAAGGTGCACGTCACCGCCACCCAGGTGCAGACCGGCATCGCCGTCGAGATCGAGGACGGCGGCATCAGCCTCAGCGAGGAGAGCCGCGCCAAGGTCGAGCTCAGGCTCGCCGAGGCCCAGGCCGGCCGGGACGTCCAGGAGGTCGGTGAGGCCCCGCGCCTCGGTCTCGCCGTCGTCGGGCGCCTGTCGTCGATGTTCAACATGCACGTCTCGCTGCGGCAGTCGGCGTACGGCGGCGTCCGCGCCATCATCGTCATCCCCAACGACATGCTGACCACCGACCCCGCCCCCGGGTTCGCCCACGGCATCGGCGCCACCTCCGTGCCGACCCTGGACAACGATGGCGTCGAAGGCCCCGACCGCAAGGCCAAGAAGCGCCGCCCCACCACCGGGCCCCGGATCCCGGAGCAGTTCTCCATGGAGGACGACGTCCCCGTGGTCACCGAGTGGACGGCGAACGGCCTGCCGCAGCGCCGCAGCCGGGTCAAGATCCCGCTCAGCCAGCGGATCGCGGAGGCCGCCGCGGCGGAGGCGGCGGCCAAGGCCGCCGAGGCCGCTACGCACTCCCCGTGGACGCCCGAGCCCGAACCGGAGAAGGAAGAGCCCGCCCCCGGCCTGTGGGTCGAGGCGTTCATGGCCGGGCTCAAGGCCGACCCGGACCCGAACGCCTTCTCCTCCGGGCCCCCGGCCGACGACCCGCACGCATTCACCAACGACGAGCCGGCCCCTGCCCAGGCCGACGACGAGGGGGACTTCAAGTGATCCAGCAGCGAGGCAACTTCGACTGGTTGCTGAAGGAACTCGCGGACGGCGTACCGGGCGTCCACCAGGTGGTGGTGCTCTCCGCCGACGGTCTGCGCATCGCGCGCTACGGCGGTGACCCGGACGCCGCCGACCGCGTCGCCGCGGCCTGCGCCGGACTGCAGAGCCTGGCCGGCGCGGTCGCGGCCGAGATCCCGAACAGCGACGGCCGGATGCGTATGGTCATCATCGAGATCGACGGCGGCTACTTCTACATGATGGCGGCCGGCGCCAACGCCTACCTCGCGGTGCTCTCCGACACCGTCGCTGAGGCCGGTCTGATGAGCAACCGCATGCGCGATCTCGTCATCCGCATCGGCGACCACCTGACGAGTCCGCCGCGACGCAACGGGCAGACCGTATGACTCCTCCGCAACGCCGTCGGCGCTTCCCCCAGGAACAGCCCCCGCCGGAGCCTGTCACAGCAGGCGGCGGGAAGGAGGGCGAGGAGAAGAACCCCGAGCGGTTGTACATCCTCACCGGCGCGACCGAGGGGGGCGAGCGAGCCCCCATCGACCTGGTCACCCTGATCGTGGCCGGCGCCGACCCACCGCCCACCGCCACACCGGAGCAGTCGGCGCTGCTCCGGCTCTGTCAGGCCCCCCTGTCCGTGGCCGAGATCTCGGCCTACCTCAGTCTGCCGTTCAGTGTGGTGACCATCCTGCTCACCGACCTGCTGGCGGCCGAACTGGTCCAGGCACGCGCCCCGATCGTCCGGCAGGCGATGCCCGACCGTTCCCTCCTCGAAGCGGTGATGCATGGACTTCAAAAGCTCTGACACCATCCCGGGCCCACGGACCGAGGACCACCTGCCGCACACGGCGCAGGCCGCGGTCAAGATCGTCATCGTGGGCGGCTTCGGGGTGGGCAAGACGACCATGGTCGGTTCCGTCAGCGAGATCAGGCCGCTGACGACCGAGGAGACCATGACGCAGGCAGGCATCGGAGTCGACGACAACTACGGCTCCGACAGCAAGACGGCCACCACCGTGGCCATGGACTTCGGCCGCATCAGCATCACCGAGCAGCTGGTGCTGTACCTGTTCGGCACCCCGGGCCAGGAGCGCTTCTGGTTCCTGTGGAACGGGCTGTTCGAGGGGGCGCTCGGTGCGGTCGTCCTGCTCGACACCCGCCGCCTTGAGGTCAGCTTCGATGTCATCGGCCGCCTGGAGGAACGCGGCGTGCCCTTCGTGGTCGCCGTCAACTCTTTCCCCGACGCGCCCCGTTACCCCGTGAACGAGCTCCGCACGGCACTCGATCTGCCCGACGAGATCCCGATCCTGGAGTGCGACGCGCGGCGCCGGGCCTCCAGCCGCGACGTCCTGATGACCCTGATGCGCTTCCTGCACTCCCTGGCGATGACACGCGCCCGCGTCTGACAGGCGCCCGCGTCTCACACGCGCCCGCGTGTGACACGCACTCCCGTCCGACACGCGCACGCACCGGCCGTACCCGTCCCCGCATGTCCCGTCCCCCTCATGTCCCGTCCCCCCATGTCCTGTCCCCCCATGTCCTGTCCCCCCATGTCCTGTCCCCCCATGTCCTGTCCCCCCATGTCTTGTCCCCCTATGTCCCGTCCCTCCCCCCATGTCCCGTCCCCACCCTCCAAATACCGGATTCCACCTCAGTTTCGGAGCGATCATCGTGACGCCTGAATCCCACTCCCTGACCGGCAGGGACCTCACCGGTACGGACGGCCCCGCGTCCATTCCGCCGCCCGGCTGCCCGGCCCACGGCCGCGGCCCCGGCGGAGCGCGCCGGCTGTACGGTCCCGAGGCGGAGGACCTGGGGGCCCTGTACGAGAAACTCCGTGCCGAACACGGCGCCGTGGCCCCGGTGCTGATCCACGACGACGTGCCGATGTGGGTGGTGCTCGGCCACGGCGAGAACCTGCACATGGTGCGTTCCCCCGCGCACTTCTCGCGGGACAGCCGCATCTGGGCGCCGCTGCAGTCCGGCGAAATCAAGCCCGACCACCCGCTGACGCCGCACTTCGCCTGGCAGCCCATCTGCTCCTATGCCGAGGGCGACGAGCACCTGCGGCTGCGGGGTGCGGTCACCGGCGCCGTGTCGACCATCGACTACCGGGGCCTGCGCCGGTACATCAACCGCTCGACGCAGGCGCTCGTCAACCGGTTCTGCGAGGACGGGCGGGCCGACCTGGTCGGCCAGTTCGCCGATCACCTCCCGATGGCGGTGATGTGCGAGGTCCTCGGCATGCCCGACGAGTACAACGACCGGATCGTGCACGCCGCCCGCGACATGCTCAAGGGCACCGAGACCGCGATCGCCAGCAACCAGTACATCGTGGACGCCCTGGCCCGGCTGACCGCCCGCCGCCGGGCCCAGCCCGAGGAGGACTTCACCAGCCACCTGATCAACCACCCGGCCCGGCTGACCGACGAGGAGATCAGGGAGCATCTGCGCCTGGTCCTGATCGCCGCCTACGAGGCCACCGCCAACCTCCTCGCCAACGTGCTGCGCGTGATGATCACCGACCCGCGCTTCCGGGCCCAGCTCAACGGCGGGCAGATGACGGTACCCGAGGCGGTCGAGCAGTCCCTGTGGGACGAGCCGCCGTTCAGCACCATCCTCGGCTACTTCGCCAAGCAGGACACGGAGCTGGGCGGCCAGCGCATCCGCAAGGGCGACGGACTGCTCCTCGGTATCGCTCCCGGCAACGTCGACCCGCGCGTACGGCCCGACCTCGCCGCCAACATGCAGGGCAACCGTTCCCACCTCGCCTTCGGCGGCGGCCCGCACGAGTGCCCCGGTCAGGACATCGGCCGCGCCATCGCCGACACCGGCATCGACGCGCTGCTGATGCGGCTGCCGGACATCCAGCTCGACTGTGACGAGGACGAGTTGCGCTGGACGGCGACGATCGCCTCGCGACATCTGGTGGAGCTGCCGGTACGGTTCGAGCCGAGGCCGCCGCAGGACGTGACGCAGCAGCCGGCCCTGCGCCAGGTGCCGCCGCAGCGCCCCGGCTGGCTGGTCACGACGTCCGGTCCCGACATCGCGACGCCGACAGCGGCGCCCGCACCCGCGCCCACACCCGCGCCCACACCCGCGTCAGCGCCGGTGCCTGTGCCCGCGCCCATGCCGATGCCGGAGCAGGTGGCCGCCCCACCGATGCCGCCGGAGCAGGTGGCCGCCCCGCCGATGCCGCCGGAACCGGCCACCGCGCCGCAGCACCGCCCCGGTGTGTGGCGGCGGTTGCTGCGGTGGTGGCGGGGCCAGTGAGCGCCGCTACAGGGGCCACTCGTCGTACGCCGACCAGGCCTGGAGCATCCGCCCGCTGACGAATCGGTGCGTGCGCCCCGTGACCGGATCGGTGAACTCCAGTACCCGCGCCAGCAGTTGGAGCGGGTGCCGGAAGTCACCGGCCGGCCCGGGGTCGGCCACCACCGGATAGAGCGGATCGCCGAGGATCGGCAGCCCCGAGGCGTTCATGTGCACCCGGAGTTGATGGGTCTGCCCGGTGTGCGGGAGCAGCCGGTAGCGTCCGCGCCCGCCGCGCTGCTCCAGCAGCTCGATCCGGCTGACCGCGTTGGGCTCGCCCGCCACCTCGCGGGCCGCCATGACCCCGCGCTCCTTCACGATCCTGCTGCGCACGGTGCGCGGCAGGGCAACCTCGGGGTCGTACGGGGCGATCGCCTCGTACTCCTTGGTGACCCGCTTGTCGCGGAACAGCGACTGGTACGTGCCGCGTTCCTCGGGCCGTACGGTGAACAGCACGAGCCCGGCGGTCAGCCGGTCCAGCCGGTGCGCGGCGGTCAGCGTCGGAATCCCGAGGTCGCGCCGCAGCCGGGCGAGCGCGGTCTCGGCGACATGGCTGCCGCGCGGGGTGGTGGCGAGGAAGTGCGGTTTGTCGGCGACGACGATGTGCTCGTCGCGGTACACCACCTCGACCGGAAACGGCACGAGCTCCTCGTCGGGCAGTGCGCGGTGGAACCACACGTACATGCCCGGCACATACGTCGCGTCGCGCGCGACGGGCCGCCCGTCGGCTCCGACGATCGACCCGGCGTCGAGCATCCCGTCGATCACCCCGTCCCCGGCCGCGAGTCGCGCCACGAGATGGTCCCGCACGGTGGCCCACTCCTCGCCGAGGGGCAATCGCACCCGCACGGGATCGACCCCGTCGCGCTGCGGCAGGGGAGAGGGCGGGATACGGGGTCGGCGTCTCATCGCGATCAAGGGTACGAGGGGCGGGTGGACCGGCGAAAACCGCTGGGCTCGCCCCGCGGCCCGTTGACACCCACCCTCCTCACCGGCGACGGCCTGATCCAGCACGCCCGGGTCCAGGGGGACCGGGCGCAGGCGCGATCAGGTTCATGCTGAGGCTGGTGCTCGTCGTGCCCTCACCACCCGGTACAGAGCGCCGAGCCCTACGGTGACCAGCAAGAACAGCGCCGTGAACCACTGGAAGTACCAGTGCCCGCCCGCCGGGTCGTACACCTCCGCGCGCGGCCAGGCCAGGTTGACGGTCATGAGGAGGCCGTAGAGCAGGGCGAGCGCGTTGACCGGGACACCCCAGCGGCCCAGGGAGAAGAGCGGGGCGCCCGTCTCGTCCGTGCCGCCCGCGGGGAACTCGCCGCGCAGACGCCGTACCAGCAGGGGGCCCGTCACCATCGCGTACGCGAGGTAGAGCATCACGATGCAGGTCGTGCCGATGGCCAGGAAGGCGTCCGGGGAGGCGAAGTCGAGCAGCAGGAGCGCGGCGGCGAGGACGCCGATCACCAGGGCGGGAGCGCCGGGCATGCCCGTGCGGGGGTTGACGCGGGCGAGGCGCCGCGCGAACGGCAGCTGCCCGTCGCGGGCCATGGAGAAGAGCATGCGGGAGGCAGCCGTCTGGATGGCGAGGGTCGCCACCGCGATCGCCACCACCACGTCGGCGAGCAGCACCCGCCCGACACCGTCGCCGAGGCTGCTGGTCAGGACGTAGCTCAGGCCGTCGGTGCCGAGGTGGCCGTCCGTCAGGCTGGGCGCGGCGAGGATGCCGCCCAGGACGATCAGTCCGCCGAGCAGGCCCGCCGCACCCAGGGCGGTGAGGATCGTGCGGGGCGCGGTGCGCCGCGGGTTGTGCGTCTCCTCGCTCATCTCGCCCGCGCTGTCGAAGCCGATCATCACATATGCCGCCATGAACGAGCCCACGAGCAGCGCGCCGAGCAGGCCGCCCGTGCCGGAGCCCGTGTGGAAGGTGATGCCGGGGGCGCGCCGGGAGTGGGTGAGCAGCAGCACGACGATCAGGCATGCGCCGATGATCTCGGCGGTGACCCCGACCCGGTTGATCGCGGACATCACACGGTTGTCGACGACGTTCACGAGCGTGGTGAGTACCAGCAGGATGACACCGAGGACCGCCGCGTTCGCCGCACCCGTCGGGGAGGTGGGCGCCGGGTCGCCGCCCACGAGCTGGAAGCCCGACCAGAGCGGCGGCATCACCATCTGGAGCGCGAGCGCCGCCGCCGCGACCACCACGATCTGTCCGATCACCATGATCCAGCCGGCGAACCAGCCGAAGGCGGCGTTCGACAGCCGTGTGGACCACTGGTAGACGGCGCCCGAGATCGGGTAGCGCGCCGCGAGCTCGGCGAAGCACGCGGCCACCAGCAGCTGGCCCAGCAGCACGGCGGGCCAGGTCCAGAAGAAGACGGGGCCCCCGAAGGCGTATCCGAACGCGAAGAACTGGAAGACGGTCGTCAGTACGGAGATGAAGGAGAACCCGGCGGCGAAGGAGGCGTACCGGCCCAGGCTGCGGTGCAGTTCCTGGCGGTAGCCGAACTCGGCGAGGTCGGCGGCTCCGTCGGGCCGTGGCGGGTTCGGGTGGACGTCGGCGGGGGCGGTGCTCGTCATGGCGGCAACCTGCTTTCGCACTGCGGCGCGAGAGTTCCTGTCGGGCGACAGAAATTTCTGTCGGGCGACAGAAAGTAGGGAGGTCCTGTTTCACCGGCGTCACGCGGTGGTGTCGGGGGCGGACCCAAGTGCTCACGCCGTGCGGGGGGCCCGCCGGACGCGATACATCGTGTTTCGTGCGCATTGACTCCGTTCTCCAAGACGCGATATGTTCTGCTACGGATATTCGGTTACGAGTTGACGTTCATGGATCGAGGTGAACTCCGTGGCGACGAAGCGCCGGAAGCTCGGCAACCCGCTGGCGCTCGCGGTCATGGTGCTGCTCACCGAGAAGCCGATGCATCCGTACGAGATCGCCCAGACCCTGCGCCGTCGCGGCAAGGACGCCAGCCTGAAGATCAACTACGGCTCGCTCTACACCGTCGTCCAGAACCTGGAGAAACACGGCTTCGTCGAGGTCTCCGAAGTACAGCGCCAGGGCAACCGCCCCGAGCGCACGCTCTACGGCATCACGGACACCGGGCGTGAAGAGGCCACGGAGTGGCTGTCGGACCTGCTCGCCGTCCCCGCGCTGGAGTTCCCCATCTTCGAGGCGGCGCTCTCACTGATGGGCCTGCTCCACCCGGACGAGGTGGTCCGTCTGCTCGAAGAGCGGCTGGACACCCTGGAGGTGCGGGCCGCCAGTGCGCGCGGCGGCATGGAGAAGCTCCATGAGACGCTTCCCCGGCTCTTCCTGATCGAGTCGGAGTTCAAGCTCCACATGATCGAGGCCGAGGCCGCGTGGGTCCGTGACTTCCTCGGAGAGCTCAAGGCCGGCACGTTTCCCGGCGTCAAGGAGTGGCGGACCTTCCACGAGACGGGGGAGGTCCCCGCGGAGTATCTGAAGCTGGAAGGCGGCGACGTCGAGAGACCCTAGCCGCCGAAGGAAAAGACCCCGGCAGGGCTGTTGCAGCAGTCCCGCCAGGGTCTCGAACCCCGAGCTGAATCCGCCGTGAGGCACATCCAGGCGATCGAGGTGCGGCACACCCAGGATAGCCCGGTGCTCTTCACGCGGATCAGCGGATCAGTCGTCATCCGCTCATACGGAGGGCGGCCCGGCCGCACACCGCGGACCCGCCGTCATCCGCTGTCCACAGGAGAGCAGTCGTCATGACCACCCGTGCGCCCGCGGTCGAGGCGCGTCAGCTGATCAAAACCTATCCCGGTGACATCACGGCGTTGAACGGCATGAACGTCACCGTCGAGCCGGGCACCGTCTTCGGGCTCCTCGGCCCGAACGGCGCCGGGAAGTCCACCACCGTCAAGATCCTCACCACCCTGGCCCGCCCCGACTCGGGCTCGGCCACCGTCGCCGGCCACGATGTGCTGCGCCACCCGGACCGGGTGCGCCGCGCGATCGGCGTGGTCGCCCAGAACTCGGGGGCCGACCCCGTCGCCACGGGCCGGGAGAACCTCCAGCTCCAGGGCAGGCTCTACGGGTTGAGGGGCACCGCCCTGAGCCGTCGCGTCGACGAGCTGCTCGAACGCTTCACGCTCACCGATGCCGCCGGACGTCAGGTCAAGGGCTACTCCGGCGGCATGCGCCGCCGTCTCGACGTCGCGCTCGGACTGGTGCACCGCCCCGAGGTGCTGTTCCTCGACGAGCCCACCACCGGTCTCGACCCTCAGGCGCGCACCGCGATGTGGGACGAGATCGGCCGTCTCGCCGGCGAGGAGGGCCTGACCATCCTGCTCACCACGCCGACCGGCTCGCCGAGCGCATCGCGATCGTCGACCGCGGCCGGGTCGTGGTGGAGGGCACCCCAAAGTCGCTCAAGGGCGAACTGCGCGGTGACGCCGTCCACGTGGAACTGCGCGATGCGGTCGGCGAGGCCGGTCGTACGCTGCTGCGGGGCGCACTCGGCGGGCTGCCGGGCGTGCACGAGATGATCGTCGACGGGCGCCGGGTCAGCGCCCGCGCCGACGACGGAGCCGCTGCCATGCCCGCACTGCTCGGGGCGCTGGAGCGGGCCGGGGTGTCGGTGGCCGCGGCGACGGTCGCCCGGCCGTCCCTCGACGACGTCTATCTGCGCTACGCGGGCCGCCGCTACCGGGATTCATTCGCAGTGCACCGGCGTTCACGCCGGTGGTGAAGCGAATCTGGACGCGGCGACGCGGAGCGTCGCCGAATCGTTCCGGCGGAGCTGGATTCGGCTGATCCGTCCCGGGCTGTCGGTGGCTGGTGTTAGCGTCCGGATCGTGCAGCTTCGGTATGCCTTCCGTCTCGATCCGACGCCGGGTCAGCGCAGCGCGCTGGCGAGGGCGTTCGGGTGTGCGCGGGTGGTGTACAACGACGCGATCGCGGCGCGGGAGCGGGCGCGGGCGGCGGGGGAGGCGTTCCCCACGGCGGCGGTGCTGTCGAGGACGCTGGTCACCGAGGCGAAGAGGACCCGTGAGCGGCACTGGCTGGGCGAGGTGTCGGCGGTGGTGCTCCAGCAGTCGCTGCGGGACGCGGAGAGCGCCTACCGGCACTTCTTCGCCTCCCTGAAGGGAGCCCGGAAAGGAGCGCGGGTAGGGGCGCCCCGCTTCAAGTCCCGCAAGGACGAAAGGCAGGCGGTCCGGTTCACCGCGAACGCGCGCTGGAAGATCAACGAGACCGGAAGGCTGTTGCTGCCGAAGATCGGCGAGGTGAAAGTGCGCTGGTCGCGCACGCTGCCCGCCATCCCCTCCAGCGTCACGGTGATCAAGGACGCGGCCGGGCGATACTTCGCCTCCTTCGTCATCGACACCGACCCGGAGCAGGACCGGACCCGCTTCAGCGAGCCGGACCCCGACAGCACCCTCGGCATCGACCTGGGCCTGACCCTCCCCCAGACTCCGTCCGGGGGGACCCCCATCGCCGTCCTGTCCGACGGCACGAAGATCGACTCCCCGCGGTTCCTGCGCCGCGCCGAGAAGAAACTGAAGAAGGCCCAGCGGGAGCTGTCCCGCAAGCAGAAGGGATCCAGGAACCGGGAAAAGGCCCGGCTGAAAGTCGCCCGTGCCCACGCCAAGGTGGCTGACGCGCGCCGCGAGTTCCACCACCAGCTCTCCACCAGGCTGATCCGCGAGAGCCAAGCGGTCGCGGTGGAGGACCTGGCGGTCAAGGCACTGGCGCGTACCAGGCTGGGCAAGAGTGTGCATGATGCGGGCTGGTCCGCGTTCGTGGCCATGCTCGAATACAAAGCGGCACGTTATGGCCGGACGTTTGCCAAGGTCGGCCGGTTCGAGCCCACCAGCCAGGTGTGCTCCGCCTGCGGGATCAAGGACGGGCCCAAGCCCCTGCACGTGCGGGAGTGGACCTGCCCCGCGTGCGGGACGGTCCACGACCGGGACCACAATGCCGCGAAGAACATCAAGGCCGCCGGACTGGCGGTGACAGCCTGTGGAGCGCGGGTAAGACCGGGACATGTTCCGGCACCGCGCGGTGAAGCAGGAAGCCATGGAATCCGGTCCGGAGCCCGTGCCGCGTAGCGGCACAGCACCGGACCGGAAGGCCAGAATCCTCGGGCTTCAGCCCGAGGAGCAAGTCAATCCGAGACCGAAACGGAAGGCGAGCCGGCCGTGGCCGGGGGTGCGCGATGAGCACGACGATCTCCCAGACCTGGTACATGACGCAGCGTCAACTCATGGTGTTCGCACGGCAGCCCGCCTACGCGATCATCACTCTGATCCAGCCGGTGATCTGGCTGTTCCTGTTCGGCAACCTCTTCAAGAAGGTCGTCGAACTCGGCGGCTTCGGCACCACCTCGTATCTCGACTACCTGGTGCCGGGCGTGGTCGTGATGAGTGCCCTCAGCTCCAACATGTGGGCCGGCATGGGCACCCTGGAGGAGATCCAGCGGGGCACGCTCAACCGCTTCCTGACCACGCCGGTCAGCCGGGCCGCGCTGATGAACGGCAACGTCGTCAACAACGGCCTGGTCACCGCCCTGCAGTCGGTCATCATCGGGCTGCTCGGTCTGCTGGGCGGCGCCCACTACCCGGGCGGCATCGGGGGCATCGCGATCCTGGTCCTCGCCTCCGTGCTGCTCGGCACGGTCTTCGGGGCGCTGTCCAACGCGCTGGGGATGCTGGTGCGGGAGCGGGAGTCGATCATCGGCATCAACACGTTCCTGCTGCTGCCGCTGACGTTTCTTTCGAGCGCCTTCATGGCGCCGGACCAAATGCCCTCCTGGAGCGGCACATCGCCGACTTCAACCCGCTCGACTGGGCGATGATGGCGGGCCGTTCGGCGATGTCCGCGCACCCCGACTGGGGGCAGGTGTTCGGCCGGGGCGGGGCACTGCTGGGGCTGGCGGTCGTCTCGGTGTGGCTGTCGATCCGGACGTTCCGGTCGTACCAGCGGTCCGTGTGAGCACACCGGACGCAGCGAAGCGGCGGCACCCGCACAAGGCGGGTGCCGCCGCTTCCGGCGTGCTACGCGGCGGTCGCGCCCTCCTGCTCCGCCTCGATGCGCGCGTTCCACTCCCGCTTCGACGCCTGCCAGCCGTCCTCGTTGTGGCCCAGGCGCCAGTAGCCGGAGATCGAGAGGTCCTCGCGCGGGATCTGCCGCTCGACGCGCAGCAGTCGGCGCAGTTCCTTCACGAAGCTCGCCTCGCCGTGCACGAACGCGTGCACCCGGCCCTCGGGGAACTCCAGTGCCCGGACGGCCTCCACCAGGGCCTCGCCGATCGGCCGGTCTCCGCGGTGCAGCCAGACCACCTCTACATCGGAGTCGATCTTCTGCTCCTCCTCGGGGCCCGAGACCTCCACGAAGGCGTAGGTGTCGGCGCCGTCCGGCAGCGACTCCAGTGCGGCCGCGATCGCGGGCAGAGCGCTCTCGTCGCCGACGAACAGGTGCCAGTCGGCACCCGCGTCGGGGGCGTAGGCGCCGCCGGGGCCCATGAACCGCACGGTCTCGCCCGGCTGGACGCGCACCGCCCACGGTCCGGCGAGGCCCTCGTCGCCGTGGACCACGAAGTCAAGGGTCAGTTCCCGGTGTTCGGGGTCCCATGCGCGCACGGTGTAGGTACGTGTCACCGGCCACTGGTCGCGCGGCAACTCCTCGCGGATCCGCTGCATGTCGAAGGGTTCGGGGTAGGTGACGCCCTCGGCCGGCGGGAAGAGCAGCTTCACATAGTGATCGGTGCAGGTACCCGCCGAGAAATCGGCCAGGCCCTCGCCGCCGAGCACTACACGCTGCATGTGCGGGCTCAGCCGCTCCGTGCGGATGACCTGCGCGGAGTGGGCCTTGCGGCCCCCGCCTGCCGGGCGCTCTGCCATGACGGCCTCCCAGTTCCCTCTGCTTAGGTTTACCTAAGTTAGCACCTCCTTCCAGTTAACACCTCTCCCGTGAAGAGTTGATGAGCGCGCGCCTGGACCGGCACGTTCGCCGTGCCGCAGCCCGGTGCCGAGCTGCGGCTCGCCGAGGAGGCATGAGGGGACATTCGGACGCGTGGCCGTGTCCGGTCCGGTCCCGCCGCCTCCCGGCGGGTTGGGTGCCGTCGGGGCCCTCACGCCCCGAGCGTGGTGAGCAGCCGCTGCAGGGAGCCGCCCAGGCCCCAGCGGGTCGCCAGCTCGTTCAGGGCGGACGGGTCGCGCGGGGCGTGCGGAAGTGCCGTGTCGACCTCGGGCAGCGGCAGGTCGTCGGCGACGCGGACGACCTTGGGTGCGACCGCGACATAGGGCCGTGCCTCGTCGAGCCGCTTGCGCTGTGCCGGGGTGAGCTTCGACTTGGGGTCCTCGACCGCGGCCATGATCCCGGCCAGGTCGCCGAACTCGGCGAGCAGCTTCGCGGCCGTCTTCTCGCCGATGCCCGGCACGCCCGGCAGCCCGTCGCTCGGGTCGCCGCGCAGCAGCGCCAGGTCCGCGTAACCCCGCCCGTCGACGCCGTACTTCTCGCGCAGGAACGCCTCGTCGGTCAGCTGGAGCGTGCCGACGCCCTTGAGCGGATACAGCACACGCACCCCGCGGGCGTCGTCGACCAGTTGGTACAGGTCGCGGTCGCCGGTGACGATGTCGACCGGTCCCTTCGCGCGTGCCGTGAACGTGCCGATCACATCGTCCGCCTCGTACGCCGCCACGCCCACGCGCGCGATGCCCAGCGCGTCCAGGACGCCCTCGATGACGGGCACCTGAGGGGAGAGCGTGTCCGGCACCTCCTCCTCGTCCGGGCCCGCCTCGTGCTCCTCGGCCACGCGGTGCGCCTTGTAGGTCGGGATCAGCTCGACCCGCCAGTGCGGGCGCCAGTCCGCGTCCATGCAGGCGACCAGGTCGTCCGGGCGGTGGTCCCGGACCAGGCGGTCGATGAAGTCGAGCAGCCCGCGCACGGCGTTCACGGGCGTGCCGTCCGGGGCCTTCACGGAGTCCGGGATGCCGAAGTAGGCGCGGAAGTAGAGCGAGGCGGTGTCGAGGAGCATGAGCCGTCGGGTTGTCTGCGTCACCTTCCGCATCATGCCGTACGGCACCGACAGTGCCCCCTCGGAAGTGGTGCGGACTCCCTGGCGTGGCACAAGTGAACGACTTGTGAACTGAACCACTCGTGCGTTTGCCCTGTACAGGCGAGGGGCAGGCGCGCGTCGAAGCGATGCCGATTGCAAATTAAATCGTTTGCAACGGCTCGGAGGCTTCGAGATGAGAGGTACCTGTGTCATCCAGGCTTGAGGCCGAGCACCTCTACAAGGTGTTCGGCAGACGACCCGACAACGCCGTGGAACGGCTCCGGCAGGGAGCCGACCGTGAGGAGCTGCGCGCCGACGGCACCACCGCCGCCGTGATCGACGCATCCTTCACGGTGGAGCCGGGCCAGATCTTCGTCGTCATGGGCCTGTCCGGATCCGGCAAGTCCACGCTGCTGCGCATGCTCAACGGACTGCTCGAGCCGACCGCGGGACACGTCCGCTTCGACGGCCAGGATCTCACCGCGCTGGGCCCCCGCGAGCTGCGTGAGGTCCGCTCACGGAAGATCAGCATGGTCTTCCAGCACTTCGCGCTCTTCCCGCACCGCAGCGTCCGCGAGAACGCCGCCTACGGCCTCGAAGTACAGGGCGTGCCCCGCGCCGAGCGCGAGCGCCGCGCCGACGAGGCGCTCGCCCTGTGCGGCCTGGCCGGCTGGGAGAAGTCCTGGCCCGACGAGCTGTCCGGCGGCATGCAGCAGCGGGTCGGCCTGGCCCGCGCGCTCGCCACGGACGCCGATCTGTTGCTGATGGACGAGTCGTTCAGCGCGCTCGACCCGCTGATCCGCCGCGACATGCAGGACCAGCTCCTGGAACTCCAGAAGACCCTGAAGAAGACGATCGTCTTCATCACGCACGACCTCAACGAGGCCATGCGCCTGGGCGACCGCATCGCCGTGATGCGGGACGGCCGCATCGTGCAGATCGGCACCGCGGAGGACATCCTCGTGCGCCCCGCCGACGACTACGTGGCTTCCTTCACCCAGGACGTCGACCGTTCCCGCGTGCTGACCGCGGGCGTCGTCATGGACACCGCCGTGCGCGGCGACGAGGCGGACTGCGGCTGCGAGACCGTGACACCCGAGACCCCGTTCGTGGAGCTGTGCGCGATCAGCGCCCGCCTCGCGCACCCGGTCGCCGTGCTCGACGCGCGGCGCGGGCTCGTGGGCGTCGTACCCAGGCAGCGCCTCGTCGGCTTCCTCGGCGACCGGACGGGAGGGCCCACGCCCTGCGACACGTCCCGCGAGGAGGGAGGGAAGGTGAGCGCCCGTGCCTAGGATCCCGTTCGGCGACTGGGTCAACTCCACGGTCGACTGGCTGCTGCACCACGTGGCATGGCTGTTCGACCTTTGCAAGATTGTCTACCAGGGCGCCTTCGACGGCATCAACGCCGTCCTCCAGGCCCCCGAGCCCCTGCTGCTCGCGGGCATCCTCGCCGTGATCGCGTTCTGGCTGCGCGGCACGTCCGCAGGTGTCCTCACCTTTGCGGGATTCGCCTTCATCGACTCCCTGGAGCTGTGGGAGGACGCGATGGTGACCCTCTCGCTCGTCCTCGTGGCGACGATCATCGCGCTCGTCGTCTCCGTGCCCGTGGGCATCTGGGCGGCCCGTGCCGGCCGGGTCGGCGCCATCGTCCGGCCGGTGCTCGACTTCATGCAGACGCTGCCCGCGATGATCTACCTCATCCCGGCGATCCTCTTCTTCGGCACCGGCGCTCCCGCGGGCATCGTCGCCACCCTGATCTTCGCCCTCGCGCCCGGCGTCCGCATGACCGAGCTGGGCATCCGCCAGGTCGACAAGGAGCTGGTCGAGGCCGCCGAGGCGTTCGGCACCACCCCGCGCAACACGCTGCTGCGCGTCCAGCTCCCTCTCGCCCTGCCCACCGTCATGGCCGGTGTCAACCAGGTCATCATGCTGGGCCTGTCCATGGCGGCCATCGCGGGCATGGTCGGCACCGGCGGTCTCGGCGGCGACGTGAACGAGGCCATCGGCCAGCTCAACGTCGGTCTCGGCGCCGAGGCCGGTGTCGCCATCGTCATTCTGGCGATCTACCTGGACCGCATGACCAGCGCCCTGGGCACCCAGGTCTCCCCGCTGGGCCGGCGCACCGCCGCCCGGATGCGTGCGGCGCGGGGCCTGAAGATCTGGTCGTACCGCCCCCGGCCCGCCGTGGCCGTGATCGGCGTGGTCGTGCTCGCGCTCGCCGGCGGCGGGATGGGCGTCTTCGGCGGCGGTGACAAGGCCGCCACCGCGGCCGACACGCGGAACGTCGGCCAGGGCAAGAAGGTCACCATCGGCTACCTCCCGTGGGACGAGGGCGTCGCCTCCACGTTCCTGTGGAAGGAGATCCTGGAGCGGCGCGGGTTCCAGGTCGACGTCAAGCAGCTCGACGCCGGACCGCTGTACACCTCGCTCGCCCAGGGCGACATCGACTTCGAGACGGACTCCTGGTTGCCCACCACGCACGAGCAGTACTGGAAGAAGTACGGCAGCCGGCTCGACGACCTGGGTTCCTGGTACGGCCCCACGTCGCTGGAGCTGAGCGTGCCCTCGTACATGAAGGGCATCGACTCGCTGGAGGACCTCAAGGGCAGGGCGGGCACCTTCGGCGGGAAGATCACCGGCATCGAGTCGAGCGCCGGCGAGATGAGCCTGCTCAAGAACACGGTCCTCAAGGAGTACGGCCTCGACAAGGAGTACCGGGTCGTCGACAGCTCCACGCCCGCGATGCTCGCCGAGCTGAAGCGCGCGTACGCCAGGAAGGAGCCCGTCGTCGTCCCGCTCTGGTCGCCGCACTGGGCGTACCACGACTACGACCTGAAGAAGCTCAAGGACCCCAAGGGAGCCTGGGGCAAGGGCGACGCGGTGCACACGCTCGCCCGCAAGGGCTTCACGCAGGACAACCCCGTCCTCGGCACCTGGCTGAAGAACTTCACAATGGACGAGAAGCAGCTCACCGGCCTTGAAGCGGAGATCAACAAGGCCGGGAAGGGCAGGCAGCAGGACGCTGTGCGCGCCTGGCTGAAGAAGAACCCGGGCCTCGTCGACAAGCTCGCCCCCGTCCAGAAGTCCGTTTCCGGCGCCGCGGCCACTTCCCGGTCCGGTAGCGGCAACTCGCCGGGTCGGCAAGGAACTTCAGGGTGAGGTGAGCGCCGGGGAACCGTGGAGCGGATGACTCCGCGGTGACCCGCCGGCGGACCGCACTACGTACTGGCGTACGAGAAGGATCCGGACAACCGCATCCGGTCCGCGACCATGCCGTACCCACGCCCTGCCGCCCGGGGGCGCCGAACGCCGATTCGGTGCCCCCGGGCCTTGTCGTGCTGCTCCGGAGGTGCCGCGGGCGTCACCTCCGTGCCCGGTGGCACCGCCCGACTCACCGTTCACGCCCCTTCGGGCCGCGCGGCCCCTCGCCGCATCGCGGCCGCCTCGACGGTCGCCCCGGGTCTCTGGCCAGGCCTTTTCCTCCGCTGCCAGGGCGGCGCGCGCGGGGAGGCGGCACGGCTCGTCCACTGGCGCGAACTGTAACGCTCACCACCCTTGTATGTGACACCGATGTGACGGGCGCATGAAACGGTTTGCCGAACATGCGTAGGGTGCAGACAACTCAACAGAAGCAGTACACCGATGAGCCATCGGGCAGCGGCGGCGCATCCGACGGACAGAGCAGCGGACCGACGAGCGAGGGAGGGAGCCGGAGCGATGGGCGACCACAAAGAACAGCCCCTTCGGGTGGGCGCGGCCGTCCGGCGGCGGCGCCGGGCACTGGAGCTCACCCTCGCCGTCGTGGCCGAGCGCAGCGGCCTGTCGGTCCCCTTCCTGAGCCAGGTCGAGAACGAGCGGGCGCGCCCCAGCAGGCCCTCCCTGGAGCGGATCGCCGACGCCCTGGGCACCACCGCCGTCGAACTGCTCGCGGCGGCCGACCCGGCGTGCAGCGTGGACGTCCTGCGGGCCGACGACGAGGGAGTCCCGCCGGGGCAGGCGCGGGTGCGCCCCTTGGTGCGCGGTCATCACCAGTTGCACGCGATGGAGTTCATCGGGGACCACGACGAGGGACGCGAATTCCAGCATCGCAACGACGAGGTGATGTACGTCGTCGACGGCGGTGTCGAGGTGGAGGCGGAGGGCCGGGCGCACCGGCTCGGACGGGGTGACACGCTGTATCTGAGCGGGGGAGTGCGCCATCGCTGGCGGGCGACCGTGCCGGACACCCGCGTGATCGTCGTCGCGGTCGCCGACCACATCGAGGCGGTCGAGGACCCCTCCGGCCGGCGCTGACCGTACCCAGGGCGCCGGGTGGGCCGCCTCTGCCAGGGGGAAGCCGTTCAGGTGCCGCGCTGGAATACTGACCGGTATGCCTGATGCCTCCGAATGCGCCGGCCGGTGGCCGTGATGAGGGTCGTCTCGCTCGTCCCGTCGCTGACCGAGACCGTGGCCCTGTCCGCGCCGGGCGCGCTGGTCGGCGCGACCGACTGGTGCAGCCATCCGGCACGCCTCGACGTCGTCCGGATCGGCGGCACCAAGAACCCGAAGGTCGAACGGATCGTCCGGCTCGCCCCCGACCTGGTGCTCGCCAACGAGGAGGAGAACCGGGAGCCGGATCTCGCGGCCCTGCGGGAGGCGGGCCTCAAGGTGCTGGTCACCGAGGTCCGGGACGTGCCCCAGGCCTTCCGCGAGCTGGAGCGGGTCCTGGCCGCGTGCGGGGCCCCCGCCCGGCCGCGCTGGCTGGTCGAGGCCCGGGCCGCATGGTCGAGGCTGCCGGTGCCCGAGCGCCGTACGACCGCCGTCGTGCCTGTCTGGCGCCGGCCCTGGATGGTGCTGGGCCGGGACACCTTCGCCGGGGACGTCCTGGCCCGGCTCGGCGTGGACCACGTCCACGCCGCGCACCCGGAACGCTATCCGCGGATCCCCCTGGACGAGCTGCGGGCCGCTGCCCCCGACCTCGTCGTGCTGCCCGACGAGCCCTACCGCTTCACGGCCGAGGACGGCCCGGAGGCGTTCGAGGGGACGCCGTGCGCACTGGTCAGCGGGCGTCATCTGACCTGGTACGGGCCGTCTTTGGCCGAGGCGCCGCACGTCGTCGGTGAGGCGCTGCGAGCAGTTCTCCGCTGACGATTCCCGGCCGGTTCGGACGGCGGCGGCGAGCGGCACATACGGGCCGATCGCGGGCCCGCGGAGCCTGGTGTGCCAGGCCGGTGACTCGTCATCGGCGGGGTGCTGCGAGCGGTTCTTCGCTTGAGACTCCCGGTCGGTGCGGACGGCGGCGGCGAGCGGCACGCACGGGCCCCGATCGCGGGCCTGTCGAGTCCGATGTGTCGGACCGGTGACGCGTCATTGGCGAGGTGCTGCGAGCAGTTCTCCGCTGATGACTCCCCGGCCGGTGCGGACGGCGGCGAGGGCCCAGGCGGCGAGGAGCAGCGTGTACAGGGCGATCGCGAGCGCGTCGAGGGTGGCGAGCCCGGTGTGCCGGGCCAGCGACTCCGTGCCGGTGACACAGGTGCCCACCGGGAAAGTGAACGCCCACCAGGTCATGGTGAAGCCCATGCCCCGCCGCAGGGCGCGCACCACCAGTGCGGCGGCCAGGCCCAGCCACAGCAGCGCGAAGCCCATCACCGGGACGCCGTAGAGCACGGAGAGGACGGCGAAGCCCTCGTCGTAGGGGGCCGGGACGGTGCCCGGCGCCACGTCCGCGATATTGCCGACGGCGGTGGCGGACTGGCCCAACGGGCCGAGGACCAGGAAGAGGGTCGGCGTCAGGGCGAGCGGCAGCGGGCCCGCGGTGATCAGCCGGGCGAGGATCAGCGGCAGCATCACGAGCGTGGCCAGCAGACTGAGCCCGAACATCGCGAAGGCCGCGAGCAGCAGGGTCTCCCTGGGCTGACCGGCGGGCAGGTGCGGGACCAGCGGCGGAGCCAGGACCGCGGAGACCATGGGGGCGACCAGGGGCAACAGCCACACAGGGGTGGCCCGGCCCGGTTCGATGCGGTGCCGGACGACCATCAGATACGGGACGGCCACCGCGGTGACGAGCCCGACGACCGTACCGGCGGTGAAGAGCACGGCGTCCAGGGCGACGGCCGGGCCCGCCCCGATCCAGTCCCGGCCGATCACCAGGGCACCGCCGCCGACGGCCAGCAGGGCCATGGCGAGGCAGCCGTAGAACGGGGCGACGGCCGGGTCGAGGAGGTGGGCTCGGGCCTGGTCGCGGTGGTGGAGCCAGTGCAGGGCGCGGGCGCCGAGGAGGGTCACGAGCAGGGCCGCCGAGAGCGCCCAGACGGCGGCGCAGGCGGTCCGCAGCCCCGGCACGTGCGCGGCGCGCGGCAGCCCGGCGCCCGCCGTCGCCACGATCGCGGTGCCCATCACGCAGGCGTACCAGTTCGGACCGAGGTGCCGGACGGCGGCGGCCGGCCGGTGGTGGGCGGGGAGAGCGAGGGGCTGGGCTGCGATGACCATGTGTGCAGGGTTTCGCCACGACGCCCTCCTCACCAGGGACCATGTCTCTATGGGGGCATAAGCTGTGTTTATGAGTGTGGGTGATGAGGCGGTGCTCCCGGTGGTCGGCCTCGCGCACCGGGTGCCGGACCTGGGGGCGCTGGAGCTGCTGCTCGCGGTGGCTCGGCTGGGCAGCCTGGGGCGGGCCGCGCGGGAGCTGGGGATCACCCAGCCGGCGGCGAGCAGCCGGATCCGGTCGATGGAGCGGCAGCTGGGCGTGGCGCTGGTGGACCGTTCGCCGCGGGGTTCGCGGCTGACCGACGCCGGGGCGCTGGTCACCGACTGGGCGCGGCGGATCGTGGAGGCCGCGGAGGCGTTCGACGCGGGGGCGCAGGCGCTCAGGGGCCGACGGGACTCACGGCTGCGGGTGGCCGCGAGCATGACCATCGCCGAGTACCTGCTGCCCGGCTGGCTGATCGCGCTGCGCGCGCAGCGGCCCGACACAGCGGTGTCGCTGCTGGCCGGGAACTCGGCGGCGGTCGCCGAGCGTCTGCTCGCGGACGAGGCGGACCTGGGGTTCGTGGAGGGGCTGTCCGTGCCGGCGGGCCTGGAGGCGGCGGTCGTCGCGCACGACCGACTGATCGTGGTCACGGCACCGGGGCACCCCTGGGCCCGCCGCCGCACGCCGCTCTCCGCGCGGGAACTGGCGTCGACGCCACTGATCCTGCGGGAGGAGGGCTCGGGTACCCGCCAGGTCCTGGACACTGCCCTGGGCGGCCTGGCCCGCCCCCTGCTCGAACTGTCCTCGACGACGGCGGTCAAGTCCTCGGCGGTCAGCGGCGCGGGCCCGGCGGTCCTGAGCGAACTGGCCGTGGGAGAGGAACTGTCGGCCCGTCGCCTGGTGAGCGTCCCCGTCGACGGCGTACGCCTTGACCGGGTGCTGCGAGCGGTGTGGCGCACGGGCCACCGGCCGACGGGACCGGGGCGGGATCTGCTGGGGCTGACGCGGGGCTGAGCGCTGCGCCGGCAGTCCGGTATGCCACCTGCGGGTACGTCGTGGCTGGTCGTTCCCCCAAGTTCTCGGCTTCTCCCCCAAGCTCTCGGCTTCGCTCGAGCAGGGGGGACCCCCATGAACAGGGGGGACCGCCATCGCGGCGGAGCCGCACAATGTCCCAGCCCCGCGCCCCTTTGGGGCGCTGCCGAACCGTGTCCCCACGTCGCTGCGGCGCCCGCCGGGCGGCCCACGGGGAAGGACGACGGAAGGGCGGCGGAACCTAGCGGCGCGTCCGGCCGGCGGACGCGGCTCGCACCAGCGCCCTCATCACCCGTACGTCCTCGCCCATCTCCGGATGCCACTGCACGCCCAGCACCCAAGCGGCACCCGGCAGCTCCACCGCCTCCACCGTGCCGTCCGCCGCGTATGCAGACGCGACGAGACCCTCGCCGAGGCGGTCCACGGCCTGGTGGTGGTAGGCCGGTACCGAGGTCTCCTCCGGGACGGCAGCCCCGTACAGCGTGCCGGGCACCGGCTTGACCGGGTGGCGGCCGAAGACTCCGAGGACCTCCGCGTGCCCGGTGATGTGCTGCACGAGCGTGCCGCCGAGCGCGACGTTCAGCAGTTGCATCCCGCGGCAGATGCCGAGCAGCGGCGTCCCGGACGCCAACGCTGCCTCGATCAGGGCGAGTTCCCAGGCGTCCCGCTCGGGCGCGGGCGGCCCGGTGCGCGCCGATCGCTCCGCGCCGTAGCGGGACGGGTCGACGTCCGGGCCGCCCGCGATCACCAGGCCGTCCAGCCGGGCGACCGTCACCGCCGCGTGCTCCGGGTCGTCGGGCGGCAGCATCGCGGCGAGCCCGCCGGCTCGCTGCACGAGCCGCGGGTAGCCCGCCGGCAGCAGCGCCGCGTCCAGCTCCCAGACGCCCCAGCGCGCTCCGGCCTCCAGATACGTACTCACACCGATCAGCGGTCGTGCGGTCACGCGATGCCTCCCCGGGTTCAATGGAACGTATTCATACCTTTGTGGGAGTGCTTACGCCAGGAACCCCCGCAGCAGCGCCGCCGTCCCCGCGCAGTGCTCGCGCATCATCTCCCGCGCGCCGTCCACGTCCCCGTCGAGCACCGCCTCCACCAGCGCCTCGTGCTGCCGCTGGGAGTGCTCCAGGTTGCGCACCAGCAAGGGGATGCAGTCCAGCAGGTCGTTCACCGTCGCCCGTACGGCCGCGTACTGCGCGGTCAGCGAGGGCGACCCGCAGAGTTCGGCCAGCGTGAGGTGCAGCAGGGTGTCCAGGCGCCGGTACTCCGTGAGCGGCGCGTCCTGCGTGCGCGCCAGTGCCTCCCGCAGCCGTGCCGCCTGCTCCGCCGTGAGGCCGTGCGTCGCGCACAGGCCCGCCGCGCCCACCTCCAGCACCTCGCGGAAGCGCAGCACGTCCTCGATGTCGACCTTCTCGACGCGCCGGCGCAGCTCGTCCTCGCCGCCCGCGTCGACGCGCGGCCGCACGAACGTGCCGCCGTAGCGCCCGCGCCGCGATTCCACCAGGCCTTGGTCCTGGAGCACCTTCAGCACCTCGCGCAGCGTCACCCGGCTGATTCCCAGCCGCTCCGCCAGCTCCCGCTCCGCGGGCAGCCGTTCGCCGCCCGGCACCAGGCCGAGGCGGACGACCTGGAGGATCTGCTCCAGCGCCTCCTCGAAGCCGTTGCCGGCCCGCACCGGTCGCAGCACCGGTGTCAGCCGGTCCTGTGCCGACCGGTCCTGTGTCGGCCAGTCCTGTGCCGAGCGGTCCTGTGTCGACCGGTCCTGCGGGCCGCCCGTGCCGCCGTCGGGTTCCGCCTGCGACATCTGGCCGCGCCCCCTTCCCAAGCAAAGGTTCTCGCAAATACCTTATGACTCTCGGCGGACCGAAGGAGACCTTCCGTGGCACACCGCACACCCCCGCTCGGCGTCGAGGAGCTGCACGTCCTCGTCGCGGGCGGCGAGATCGACACTGTCGTCCTGGCCTTCCCCGACATGCAAGGGCGCCTTCAGGGCAAGCGGTTCGCCGCGCGCTTCTTCCTCGACGAGGTCCTGGAGCACGGCACGGAGGGCTGCAACTACCTCCTCGCCGTGGACACCGAGATGAACACGGTCGACGGCTACGACATGTCCTCCTGGGACCGCGGCTACGGCGACTTCGCCCTCCACCCGGACCTGAGCACACTGCGCCGGGTGCCCTGGAACGAGGGTACGGCGATGGTCATCGCCGACCTCGCCTGGAACGACGGCTCGCCCGTGGTCGCCGCGCCCCGCCAGATCCTCCGCCGGCAGCTCGACCGCCTAGCCGCCCTCGGACACACCGCCCAGGCCGGCACCGAGCTGGAGTTCATCGTCTTCAAGGACACCTACGAGCAGGCCTGGGACGCGAACTACCGCGGGCTGACCCCGGCCAACCAGTACAACATCGACTACTCGGTGCTGGGCACCGGGCGGATCGAGCCGCTCCTGCGCCGTATCCGCAACGAGATGGCGGGCGCGGGCCTCACCGTCGAGTCCGCCAAGGGCGAGTGCAACCCCGGCCAGCACGAGATCGCGTTCCGGTACGACGAGGCGCTGGTCACCTGTGACCAGCACGCGATCTACAAGACCGGCGCCAAGGAGATCGCGGCCCAGGAGGGCGTCTCGCTCACCTTCATGGCCAAGTACAACGAGCGCGAGGGCAACTCCTGTCACATCCACCTCTCGCTCGCGGACGAGCACGGCCACAACGTCATGGCCGGTTCGGCCGGCGACCCCGGCGGGATGTCCGAGACCATGCGGCACTTCCTCGCCGGTCAGCTCGCCGCCCTGCGCGACTTCTCGCTCCTCTACGCGCCGGGCATCAACTCCTACAAGCGGTTCCAGCCCGGCTCCTTCGCCCCGACCGCGGTCGCCTGGGGGTACGACAACCGCACCTGTGCCCTCAGGGTCGTCGGCCACGGCCGCTCGCTGCGCTTCGAGAACCGGGTGCCCGGCGGTGACGTCAACCCGCACCTCGCGGTCGCCGCCATGGTCGCGGCCGGGCTCCACGGCATCGAGCAGAAGCTGGAGCTTCCCGAGCCGTGCCCCGGGAACGCGTACACCGCCGAGTACGAGCACGTGCCCACCACCCTGCGCGAGGCCGCCGAGCTCTGGGAGAACAGCGCCATCGCCAAGGCCGCCTTCGGCGACGAGGTGGTCGCGCACTACCGCAACATGGCCCGCGTCGAGCTGGCCGCTTTCGATGCCGCGGTGACCGACTGGGAGCTACGCCGCTCCTTCGAACGCATGTGAGAGGTTCTTCCTTGTCGAACGAGCTCGATCTGCACGTACTCAATCCGGCCACCGAGGAGGTCGTCGCCACCGTCCCGGCCGCCACCGCCGAGGACGTCGACGCGGCCGTCGTACGGGCGGCGCGGGCACAGGCCCGATGGGCAGCCCTGGCGCCGGGCGACCGCGCCCGGCTGCTGCGCCGGTTCGCCGTGACCGTCGACGAACACCTCGAAGCGCTTGCCCGGTTGGAGGTCCGCGAGGCGGGACACACGGTCGGCAACGCCCGCTGGGAGGCGGGCAACGTCCGCGACCTGCTCGACTACGCGGCCGGGGGAGTGGAGCGGCTCACCGGCCGCCAGATCCCCGTCCCGGGCGGCCTGGACGTCACGATCCTCGAACCGCTCGGTGTCGTCGGTGTCATCGCACCCTGGAACTTCCCGATGCCGATCGCCGCGTGGGGCACGGCCCCGGCGCTCGCGGCCGGCAACGCGGTCATCCTGAAGCCCGCCGAAACGACCCCGCTCACGGCTCTGCGTCTGGCCGAGCTGGCCCTGGCGGCCGGGCTGCCGGAGGGGCTGTTCCAGGTGCTGCCCGGCCACGGCCCTGTCGCGGGCGACGCGCTGGTCGAGCACCCGGGCGTGGCGAAGATCGTCTTCACCGGGTCGACGGCCGTGGGCAAACAGGTGCTGGCGAAGGGCTCCGCGCTCCTCAAGCGCGTCACCCTCGAACTCGGCGGCAAGAGCCCCAACATCGTCTTCGCCGATGCCGACCTCGACGCCGCCGCGGCCGCCGCCCCCATGTCCTTCCTCGACAACTCCGGCCAGGACTGCTGCGCCCGCACCCGCATCCTCGTCCAGCGCTCCGCCTACGACCGCTTCCTCGACCTCCTCGCCCCCGCCGTCGAGTCGGTCCTCGTCGGCGACCCGGCGGACGAGAAGACCCAGATGGGCCCGCTGATCTCCAAGGTCCAGCTGGAGCGCGTCCGTTCGTACGTCGCAGCCGACGCGCCCGGCATCCGCGGCAAGGCCCCCGAAGGCCCCGGCTTCTGGTTCCCGCCCACCGTCCTCACCGATGTCGACCCGCACGCGCGCGTGGCCGTCGAGGAGGTCTTCGGCCCGGTCGCCGTCGTCCTGCCCTTCGAGGACGAGGCCGACGCGATCCGCCTCGCCAACGACACGAACTACGGACTGTCCGGCTCCATCTGGACGAGGGACGTCGGCCGCGCGCTGCGCGTCTCCCAGGCGGTCCGCGCGGGCAACCTGTCCGTCAACTCCCACTCCAGCGTCCGCTACTGGACCCCCTTCGGCGGCTTCAAGCAGTCGGGGATCGGCCGTGAACTCGGCCCGGACGCCCTGACCGCCTTCACCGAGACCAAGAACGTCTTCATCAGCACGGAGGGCCCCGCACAGTGACCGCAACCAGCGAAGACATCGTCTGCCGCCGGCTCGTCGGCCGTACCGCCGTCATCACCGGAGCCGGCAGCGGCATCGGGCTCGCCACCGCGCGCCGACTCGCCGCCGAGGGCGCCCACGTCGTCTGCGGCGACGTCGACGAGACGCGCGGCAAGGCGGCCGCCGAGGAGGTCGGCGGGCTGTTCGTGAAGGTCGACGTCACCGACGCCGAACAGGTCGAGGCACTGTTCAAGGCCGCGTACGACACCTACGGCTCCGTCGACATCGCGTTCAACAACGCGGGTATCTCGCCGCCCGACGACGACTCCATCCTGGAGACCGGCCTGGAGGCCTGGAAGCGGGTCCAGGAGGTCAACCTCACCTCCGTCTACCTGTGCTGCAAGGCCGCGATCCCCTACATGCGGCGCCAGGGCAAGGGCTCCATCATCAACACGGCGTCGTTCGTGGCCCGGATGGGCGCGGCCACCTCGCAGATCTCGTACACGGCCTCCAAGGGCGGTGTGCTCGCCATGTCCCGTGAGCTGGGGGTGCAGTTCGCGCGCGAGGGCATCCGGGTCAACGCCCTGTGCCCCGGGCCGGTCAACACCCCGCTCCTGCAAGAGCTGTTCGCGAAGGACCCCGAGAGGGCCGCGCGCCGACTGGTCCACATCCCGGTCGGGCGGTTCGCGCAGGCCGAGGAGATCGCCGCGGCGGTCGCGTTCCTCGCCAGCGACGACTCCTCCTTCGTGAACGCCACCGACTTCCTGGTGGACGGCGGGATCTCGGGCGCGTACGTCACGCCCCTTTAGGGGATGAAGGGGTGAATCACCCCTTTTGAGTGGGTGAAGGTGTACGGTCCACGTCCCATGCGACACCTTCTCGTGTGGGCCCTGGTCGCGGCCGCCGCCCTGGCGGCCGCGATCACCTCGTCGGATGCGATCACCTCGTCGGATGCGATCACCTCGTCGGGTGCGACCGGCCGCCCCGACTGCCCCCGCCTGTCCGGAACCTGGCGCGGCGACCACCGCGCCCGCCTCCAACAGGTGATCGACGAGCGCGGCACCTGTGCCCGAAACGCCGGGAGCGCCCCGGTCGCCGTCTTCGACTGGGACAACACGGTGACCAGGAACGACGTCACCGACGCCACACTCGGGTGGGCCCTGCGGCACGACAGGATCCTGCGTCCGGCCCGCTGGAAGGACACCAGTGCGTGGCTCACGGACGCCGCCGACAGGGCCCTGACGCGGGCCTGCCGGACGGACGTACCCGTGGGCGCGCCCCTGAGGACCTCCACCCGCGCCCGTTGCACGGACGAGATCGTCGAGATCCGCGAGAACGGTACGACGACGAGCGGCGCCACCGCCTTCGCCGGTGCCTGGGACCACCGGCGTACCGTCCCGCAGTACGCCTGGGTGCCCCAGCTCTTCGCGGGCCACACGGTCGCCGAACTGTCCTCGTACGCCCGCCGGGCCCGCGCGGAGGCCCTCGCGGCGCCCATCGGCGCGACCCGGACCCTGGGCACCCACACCGTCCCCGCCTATGTCCGCTACTACTCGCAGCAGCGCGACCTGATCCGTACGCTCCGGAAGGCGGGATTCGACGTCTACGTCGTGTCGGCGGGTGCGGAGCCCGTCACGGAGGTGTGGTCGCGCGGCGTCGGCATCGACGCCGCGCACACCCTCGCGATCCGTTCGGTCCTCGACGAGCGCGGCCGCATCACCACCCGGAACGAGGGCTGCGGTGGCGTCCCCGCGACCCGGGGCGGGGTCATCCCGTACATCGACGGCAAGCGGTGCTGGATCAACCAGGAGATCTACGGTGTCCGGGGCGCCGCGGCCTGGCGCAAGCAGGATCCCGCGCACCGGCCCGCGCTCGCGGCGGGCGACGCCGACACCGACGTCACCTTCGTCGGCGACGCCACCGGCGCCCACCTGGTGATCAACCGGAACAAGAGCGAACTGATGTGCCGCGCGGACGACGACGCCGACGGGCGCTGGCTGGTCGAACCCATGTTCATCGAGCCGCTGCCGCGACGGCTGGACCCGTACCCGTGCTCGACGACCGCGTACAACGAGCCGGACGGCAGCCGGGGGCCGGTCGTGCGGGAGGACGGTTCGGTGGTGCCCGACCAGAAGGACGCGGTGTACTGAAGGACAGGGTGTACTGAAGGACAGGGTGTACTGGCGGTGTACTGAGCCGGTCGCGAGCGGCCCCGGGTGGGCAGCGGAACGGGGCCGCTTGCGTCAGAGGAAGGTGCGCCCCTCACCGCGGTACGTCGGCACGGACGCCGTGACCCTGTCGCCCTCGATCAGATGCAGCGTGTCGAACCGTTCGCACAGCTCGCCCGCCTTCGCGTGCCGGAACCACACCTTGTCGCCGATGAGGAGGTCATCGGCGGCCGCGCCCAGCAGCGGCGTCTGTACCTCGCCGGGGCCCTCCTGGACGTCGTACTTCAGCCCCTCGGGCAGATACGGGACGGGCAGCCGGTCACGGCCCGCGGCGCCCGACGCCGGATAGCCGCCACCCAGCACCGTCACCACCCCGACACCGGGCCTGCGCACGACCGGCTGGGCGAACAGCGCGGCCGGACGCCCGTGGAACGAGGTGTAGTTGTCGAACAGCCGCGGCACGTACAGCCCCGAGCCCGCCGCGATCTCGGTCACCGCGTCCTCGGCGGCCGTGGACTGCACGCTGCCCGTGCCGCCGCCGTTGACGAACTCCAGGTCGGGCACCACGGCCCGGACGGCACGCACCGCTTCGGCGCGCCGCTGGGCGAGTTCCTTGCGCGCGGTGGCCTGCATCAGCCGGATGGCCCGCGACCGCATCGGACGCCCGGCCACCGCGTCCCCCACACCGGCTATGTGGCCCTCGTACCCCATGATCCCCACCAGCCGGAAACCGGGCGTGCGCGCCACCACGCGGGCCAGGTCGCCGAGCTGGGCGGGGGAGTGCAGCGGCGAGCGGCGCGCGCCGACGCGGACGCGTCCGCCGAGCAGCTTCAGTGAGGTGTCCAACTCCAGGCAGACGCGCACCTCTTCGGTGCCGCCCCGGCGGGCGTCGTCGATCAGGCGCAGCTGGGCCGGGTCGTCGATCATCACGGTGACGGTGGCGGCGAGCTTGGGGTCGCCGGTCAGCTCGGCGTAACCCTGCCGGTCGGCCGACGGGTAGGCGAGCAGGACGTCGTCGAAACCGGACCGGGCGAGCCACAGGGACTCGGCGAGGGTGAAGGACATGATGCCCGCGAAACCGTCCCGGGCCAGGACGCGTTCGAGCAGGGCACGGCAGCGAACGGACTTGCTGGCGACGCGGATCGGCTTGCCGCCGGCCCGGCGCAGAAGGTCGTCGGCGTTCGCGTCGAATGCCTCCAGGTCCACGATCGCGACGGGGGCGTCGAGATGAGCGGTGGCCCGGTCGTAGCGGGCCCGGTCTGCTGCGCGAACAGTCATGATCAAAGCCTGCCAGATGTGATTACCGCAGGGTAGGGGGACGATCCGGGCGGAATGCCCCGGCGCCGCGGACTGGTTCCCGTTCGAGGCGGTTCAACCCGTAGAGTGACGCGCACGCGGGGAAGCAGCGGCTCCGCCCGGGCGCGTACGCCTGGGATGGGCGCCGGCCTGCGCGGGTATGTCTGCCCGGGATGGGGCGGCGCGTTCCGCACCACGCGTACTGACCGCTCTCCGCGGGCGGTCGAACACCCCGGGCAGGCACCGGGGCGGCCCGGCCACAACGAAACGGGGGGTGCATGAGCACGGAAGCGCGTCGCGCCTCCATCCCTCCGCGCCCCACGAACCCGCCCCGCCCGTCGACCCCGCCGGGCGGACGATCCCCGGAGTCGGACCGCACACCTCCCGCCCCGCAGGACCCACCCCGGACAGGGCCCCGCAACGACACCACCGGGACGCTCCCGCCCCGCCCCGGCCAACCGCCCACGACGGGTAACACGACGCCGCCGGGCGATTTTTCGCGGCCTGCCGCGCCTGCGTCTCGACCTGGGCCGCGCTCTGGGAGCCTGCCCGGGACGGGGAACTCGGCGTTGCCGAACGGTCTTTCGCGGCCCACTGCCCCATCGCCTCGCCCCGGCGGCTTCGGTGGTGCCGGAGTGGTTCCGCCGCGCCCTGGTATCCCGCCCACGACGCGTAACGCGCCCCTGCCGGACGCCTCCGCCCGGTCCGCCGTGCCGCCTCGGCCCAGTGGGCCACCGCGCAGCGTGCCGACGGCTCGGCAGACGCCCGCCCCCCACACCTCCTCGGCCACGGCTCCGCTCCGCCCCGAGCAACCGCCGTCGCCCGCGGCGAACACGTTGCCGGACCGTCCCGGTGGTCCCGGCGCGAACGGCCCGTCGGTCCGCTCGGGGGTGGCGGGCGGGTCCGCCGGGTCGGGTGCGGCCGGTTCTTCCGCGCGGCTCGGAGTGAACGGTTCCTCGGATGTGTCCGGGCAGTCGGGCGCGGCCGCGCGGCCGTTCCGGCTCGGTTCGTCCGGCTCCCAGGGGACCGGCGGCGCTTCCGGTGAGTCGACGCCACCGGCATCCGGCGGTGACCGCGACGCACCGGCACGGCGCTCGCCCGAGTCCCCCCGCTTCCCCAACCTCCGTCTCGACCGGAACGCCGAGTCCGCCGCCCCGCCCCCGCCGGCGGCCTCCGCCCGCTTCCCGGACGCGCCGCCGGCCCCCGGCGTGCCCGCGCCCACCCCTGAGGCGGCCCCCGTGCCCGCCGACGGCATCGTGGAGACGACCGCGCGCCTGCGCCCCCAGAGCGAAGGCGACCTGCCCGCCGCGTCCGCCCGTCCCTTCGTCACCTTCGCCCAGCCCGACACACGCGACGTCGCCACCGCGCACCCGCGGACCTTCGGCGCGCGGATACGGCCCCGGACCACCGTGGCCGCCGCCTGCCTGGTCCTCGGGCTCGGACTCATCGGCGGTGCCGCGACCGGAAGCTGGCTCACCGGGGGCGGCTCGGGAGACGGGGCGCAGGGCGCGTACGACGTGACCGGGAGCCTGTGGCACAGCGTGCCCGTCGACCAGCTCTTCCCGCCCACCGTCTACGGACCCGGCGCGGGCCCCGGCGGCGCCGACCGCACCTGGACCCGCGTCGCCGTCGCCCCCGACACCGGCTGCAAGGACGCCTTCGACCCCCTCCTGAGCAAGGCCCTCGCCCCCGCCGGCTGCCTACGGCTTTTGCGCGCCACCTACACGGACGCGACCCGCAGCCATGTCACCACCGTCGGCCTGCTGTTCACCCGGGCCGACGCCGCCGCCATGACGGCCCTGAGCAGCCGCTTCAAGAAAGAGGGCCTCGACCGGCGCACCGACCTGATGCCCCGTCCGTACGCCGCGAAGGACACCGTCGCCGCGCGCTTCGGTGACGCTCAGCGCGCCTCCTGGACGATCTCGGTCCTCACGAACGTCCCCGTCGTCGTCTACGGCGTCTCCGGTTTCGCCGACGGCCGCACGGTCACCGAAGCACAGTCCGCGGCGGACGCCATGAAGACCGGCGCCACCACGGCCCCCGCCCAGGCGGGTCTCGGCAACGAGGCGGTGGGTCTCACCGACCGCATCGAAGCGGCCCTCCGTAAAACCGTCACCTCGGCCACGGAGAAGCCCTCATGAGCGCCCGTAGGACCGGCGCCCGCCTCGTCCCCCTGCTCCTTGCCGGCTCCCTCGCCCTGCTGCCCTCCACCGTCGCGCACGCTGACGGGATACGTGCCCAGGAGTGGGCCCTCGACGCCATGCACACCCAGGAGGCCTGGCAGACCACCAAGGGCAAGGGCGTCACCGTCGCCGTCCTCGACACGGGCGTCGACGCCACCCACCCCGACCTGGCCGGCAACGTCCTCGACGGCAACGACCTGGTCGGCTTCGGCGCCCAGCGGGGCGACAGCACGTGGGCCGGGCACGGCACCGCCATGGCCGGCATCATCGCCGGTCACGGGCACGGCATCGGCAACGCCGACGGCGTCATGGGCATCGCCCCCGAGGCGAAGATCCTCCCCGTACGCGTCATCCTGGAGGACGACGACCCGGCCCGTACGAAGGCCCGCAACACCCGCGGCAACGCCCTTGCCGAGGGCATCCGCTGGGCCGCCGACCAGGGCGCCGACGTCATCAACCTCTCCCTCGGTGACGACTCCAACTCCGCGCACCCCGAAGCGGCCGAGGACGAGGCGGTGCAGTACGCCCTGAAGAAGGGCGCCGTCGTCGTCGCCTCCGCCGGCAACGGCGGCGAGAAGGGCGACCACATCTCGTACCCGGCCGCCTACCCGGGCGTCATCGCCGCGACCGCCGTCGACAGCGACGGCAACCGTGCCTCCTTCTCCACCCGCCGCTGGTACGCCACCGTCAGCGCGCCCGGCGACGGCGTCGTCATCGTCAACCCGGACCGCAAGTACTACGAGGGCTGGGGCACCAGCGCGGCGTCCGCGTTCGTCTCGGGAGCCGTCGCCCTGATCAAGGCGGCGCATCCGGGCCTGTCCCCGGCCCAGATCAAGCAGCTCCTGGAGAAGACGGCCCGCGACGCCCCCAGCGGTGGCCGCGACGACTCCCGCGGCTTCGGTTTCGTCGACCCCGCGGCTGCCATCAAGGCGGCCGCGAAACTCCGGCCGGAAGATCCGCACGCGGCGGCGTACGGCAAGAAGTACTTCGGCAGCGGCCCCGACACGGCCGACGACGAGACGAACTCGCCCGACTGGGTGGGCCCGCTCGTGGGCGGCGTGGGCGGAGTGCTGCTGGTGGCGTCGGTGATGCTGTGGCGGGGCCGCAACAGGTCGCGCTTCCACAGCTCCTGAGGAGGCGGCGCCGGGGAGGACGGACAGGACCTAGTGCCCCAACAGGCAACGTTCGCCCTGTCGCGACGCCCGGCACGCTCCCCCAAGCTCTTCGAGCAGGGGGGACCCCCACTCGCCGCACCGGCCGAAAGCCCAAGTACATCCAGTACGAGGGCTTCCGTCCGGCACTCCCCCAAGCTCTACGAGCAGGGGGTACCCCCAGAGCACGCACCGGACGCCGCTCCTTGACGGGCAAACGTTGCCTGCCGGGGCACTAGCTCGCAGGCTTCGCCGAGCCGTCGGCGTCCTCGAACGCCGACACCGCCGCCCGTGCGGCCGCTTCCACGAGTGAAATCCCCTTCACCTTCGTGGAGTTGCCCTTCGACAGCGTCACCACCAGATAGTCATGGCCGTCGGTGGTGACCCGCCCGATGCTGTTGATGTCCCACAGCCCGGTCGTACTGCGCGGCAGCCAGCCGTTCTTCAGCGCCCACCGCGAGCCGTCCGCGACCGCCGACACACCCCAGTGCTGGTCCTCGGCGATATCGCCCATGAGCCCCTGTAGATACGTCCGCGAGGCCTTGCTCAGCTTGGAGTCGTCCCCGAACGCCTGCTGAAGAAGGGTGAGTTGGTCGGCCGCCGTGGTCTGCGTCAGTCCCCACAGCGCGCCGTCGCCGCCCACGGTGTCCGTCAGGCCGAAACGCTTGTTCGCGCTGTCGAGGCCGTCCGCCTGCCCGATCGCGGTCCACAGCGCCGACGCGGACGCGTTGTCGCTGTTCTCGATCATCGCGGTGGCGTACGTCTTCTCCTGTGCGGTCAGCCGCCGGTTCGCGTCCTGCGCCTGGAGCAGCAGCGCCGCCAGGATGTCGACCTTCACGATGCTCGCCGTGTCGAACGCACCGTCGCCGTACGTGGCACTTTCACCGGAGTCCACGTCGAGAACCGCCACGGCCACGTCGGCGCCGTCCTCGACGGTCACCGACTTCATGGCCTTCTCCAGCAGCGCGTCCCGGTCCACCGAGGGCTCCGCCACAGGTTCCACCGATGCCTCCAGGCCCACCGATGCCGATGCCGACGCCGAAGGTGGCGCCGACGACGGCGACGATACGGCGCCCGCGTCGGCGTGCGCCTGCGCCTTCACATACGCGGTCCCGGCGGCCGTACCGCCGACGATGACGGCCGACGCCAGCACCGTACAGAGAAGGGGGCGGCGTCGGGAGGAGAAGGCGCGGCGGCGACGGTGGGCTCTGTGGGACTCCATGCCCGCGATGCTCGGGGCCGGTGCTGTGCGTGCCGTCAGACCAAAGTTAGATGCGCGTCAGGGAAACCTGAAAAACCCGTGAGACCGGTGACCGTCGCGTTTCGGGGTCGGCACAAGCGCAGCAGAGACCCACCGATAGGGTCGGTGACCGTGGCGAACAAGAACATTCCCGACTCCCTCTTCTCCGACGACGACGGCCGCGCCGACCCCCGGCTGAGTGCGGCGCTCGCCGCCTGGGCCGAGGACCGCACCGCCGTGGGGCCCGTCCTGGAGGCGCTGAAGGGGGCGCGGCTCCTTGTCCCCGTCGTCGCGATCCTGGGGGAGGTCGAGGAGGACGAGAACGGGTTGCGCCGCGAGAAGACCAGCGAGATGGCCGTGCCGACCCTGAAGGCCGGCGGCCGTACCGCCCTTCCCGCCTTCACGTCCACCGACTCGCTGGCCCGGTGGGACCCCGCGGCCCGCCCCGTCGCCGTCCCCCTGCACCAGGCCCTGCAGGCCGCGGTGCACGAGAAGGCCGACACGATCGTGCTGGACATGTCCGGGCCGGTGCCGTTCGAGCTGACGGGCCCGGCGCTGCTGGCACTCGCGGAGGGCCGCACGACGACCGATCCGCTCGCCGACCCGGCCGTGACCGGCGCGGTACGGGCCGCTGTGGCCGCCGAGCCGGCCGTTGTGCGCGCCTACCTCGGCCCGGGACAGGCCGACGGCATCCTGGCGATCGTCGTGGACCCCGCCGCGTCCCCGGCCGAGACCGCACGCGCGGTGGCGCAGCACATGGCCGCCGACGAAACGCTGAGGGCCCGCCTGGTGCGCGGCCTCGACCTGGCAGTGCTGCCGGCCGGGGCGACGCCGCCGGGCGAGCCCTTGTTCGTACGTGGGTGAACTAGCCGTAGATCGGGCCGGTGTACTTCTCGCCCGGCCCCTGGCCCGGCTCGTCCGGGACGATCGACGCCTCGCGGAATGCCAGCTGGAGCGACTTCAGGCCGTCGCGCAGCGGAGCCGCGTGGAAGGAGCTGATCTCCGTCGCGCTCGCGTCGAGCAGACCGGCGAGGGCGTGCACCAGCTTGCGGGCCTCGTCCAGGTCCTTGTACTTGTCGCCCTCCTCGGTCAGACCGAGCTTCACGGCGGCGGCGCTCATCAGGTTGACGGCGACCGTCACGATCACCTCGACCGCGGGGACCTCCGCGATGTCACGGGTCATGGCGTCGAAGTCGGGATTCTCGGCGTCAGCCGGGGATTCCGCGGCAGCGGTGGATTCCGAGGGGGAGGTGTCACTCATGCTCCATACGATAGGCGCCGCAGGAGAGTTCGCCTCAATTAGCCCTGGCTGACCGAAGCTGCTAACCTTGTGTGACGACCGGCCGGAGCGCCAAGACATATGTCAGCGTGACCGGCCCACAAGTGGAGGCTCCGATCTCCCACCTGACCGTCCTCCGGGACGGCGGGTCACCGGTCAGGCGGCCACCACCGTTCCGTACGGACGGTGGAGTCGCCCGAATGTGCGCCCCGCGGTCCACCGCGGCGGTGCTCCGGATGGTTCGGAGTCCCGCCTGTGTCCCGTCCGGGGCATTTTTCATGCGCCGCGATGGTTGGTCCCTATGTCAACCAGACATATGCGGCTGTCCGCCAGGCGGCCGTATGGTGCTACCGAGGAGGATCCATCAGCGCCGAGCCCCGCATCAACGACCGGATTCGCGTTCCCGAGGTGCGACTTGTCGGTCCCAGTGGCGAGCAGGTCGGCATCGTGCCGCTTGCCAAGGCCCTGGAGCTTGCGCAGGAGTACGACCTGGACCTGGTCGAGGTCGCGGCGAACGCCCGTCCGCCCGTGTGCAAGCTCATGGACTACGGGAAGTTCAAGTACGAGTCGGCCATGAAGGCCCGTGAGGCGCGCAAGAACCAGGCGCACACGGTCATCAAGGAGATGAAGCTCCGGCCGAAGATCGACCCGCACGACTATGACACCAAGAAGGGTCACGTCGTTCGGTTCCTCAAGCAGGGCGACAAGGTCAAGATCACGATCATGTTCCGTGGTCGCGAGCAGTCCCGCCCCGAGCTGGGCTACCGGCTGCTGCAGCGTCTCGCGGAGGACGTCCAGGACCTCGGTTTCGTCGAGTCGAACCCGAAGCAGGACGGCCGGAACATGATCATGGTTCTCGGTCCGCACAAGAAGAAGACCGAGGCGATGGCCGAGGCCCGACAGGCGCAGGAAGCCCGCAAGGCGGAAGCGAAGGCCAACCCCGGCCGCTCGCAGAACCCTGCCGACGCCGAGACTGCCGACGCCGAGACTGCCGAGGCCCCGGCCGAGGCTTCCGCCGAGGCCTGATTCCCGGGGCGTGAGCCCCGGGGGAGCCGGACGTACGGACGTACGACCACCGCAGGGTGGACGTACGGACCCCGGAAAGCCCGGGACGCCAGTCCCAGGATGTAACCGATATAAGAGCGACGCTCCATCGTGCCCGGTTTTCGTGACCGGGCACCGGAGTGCCACCGACGAGGAGAGAACGGCGCTATGCCGAAGAACAAGTCGCACAGCGGTGCCAGCAAGCGCTTCAAGGTCACCGGCTCCGGCAAGGTGCTCCGTGAGCGCGCCGGCAAGCGCCACCTGCTTGAGCACAAGTCGTCCCGCGTGACGCGTCGCCTCACCGGCAACGCCGAGATGGCCCCGGGCGACGCCGCGAAGATCAAGAAGCTTCTCGGCAAGTGACACGGCGGCGCTTGATCGTTTGATCTTTCCGCGCCGTACGTCTGGACCGGGACCCAATCGTTTCCGGGCCGCGTGAGTATCACCGCGGCCCCGCTACAAGGAGTAAAAAGTGGCACGCGTCAAGCGGGCAGTCAACGCCCACAAGAAGCGCCGGGCGATCCTCGAGCAGGCCTCCGGCTACCGCGGTCAGCGTTCGCGCCTGTACCGCAAGGCCAAGGAGCAGGTCACCCACTCGCTGGTCTACAACTACAACGACCGCAAGAAGCGCAAGGGCGACTTCCGTCAGCTGTGGATCCAGCGCATCAACGCCGCTGCCCGCGCCAACGGCATCACCTACAACCGCTTCATCCAGGGTCTGAAGGCCGCGAACGTCGAGGTCGACCGCAAGATCCTCGCCGAGCTGGCCGTCAACGACGCGGGCGCGTTCGCCGCGCTCGTCGAGGTCGCGCAGAAGGCGCTGCCGGCGGACGTGAACGCGCCGAAGGCGGCGTGACGCCAGCGCTGGCTTGAGCCGGACTACAACGGACCCGCAGGCTTACGAACGCCTGCGGGTCCGGTTGCGTCTGCGTAGCTGCCGTAGCTGCCGTAGCTGCCGTAGCTGCGGCCGCGCCGGCGCCGGTTGGCGAAACCCCCGTGCGGCACCGCAGCACACACTGCGCGTCGTACTTGGCAGTTCGGCACCTCCCCCACTGCCTTGAGGGCGTGGGGGGACCCCCAGGTCCGCCGTAGTGACTGAGCGCCGTTGCGGCGGAAACAAGTACTGAAGGTGAACAGCATGCCCTCGGCCACTCCCGAGCTCATCTCCCCCCGCTCCCCCCGAGTCGGCGCCGCGCGGCGGCTCGCCAGGCGGAACTTCCGGGGCAAGGAGCGGCTGTTTCTCGCGGAGGGGCCGCAGGCCGTGCGGGAGGCGGCGGAGCATCGGGCCGACGGCACCCCCACCCTCGTCGAACTGTTCGCCACCCCTGAGGCCGCGGAGCGGTACGCGGACATCGTCGGCGCGGCGCAGGCCGTCGGCGCCCGGGTCCACCTCGCCGCCGAGGAGGTGATCGCCGACATCTCCACCACCGTCACCCCGCAGGGCCTCGTCGGGGTCTGCCGGTTCCTCGACACCGACTTCGACGCGATTCTGAAAACGCGTCCTCGGCTCGTCGCGGTGCTCGCCCACGTCCGCGACCCCGGGAACGCCGGCACCGTGCTGCGCTGCGCCGACGCCGCCGGCGCCGAGGCCGTCGTCCTCACCGATGCCTCCGTCGACCTGTACAACCCGAAGGCCGTCCGCGCCTCCGTCGGGTCCCTGTTCCACCTGCCGGTCGCCGTCGGCGTGCCCGTCGAGCGTGCCGTGTCCGGGCTCAAGGACGCCGGGGTGCGGATCCTCGCCGCCGACGGCGCGGGCGAGCACGACCTCGACGACGAGCTCGACAAGGGCACCATGGGCGGCCCCACCGCCTGGGTGTTCGGCAACGAGGCATGGGGGCTCCCGGAGGAGACACGCGCGCTGGCCGATGCCGTCGTGCGCGTGCCCATCCACGGAAAAGCCGAGAGTCTGAACCTCGCGACTGCCGCCGCCGTATGTCTCTACGCGTCCGCCCGTGCACAGCGCGCCTCCGGAGGGTGCCGTTCCGTCACCCCCGGCTAGTAGGGTGGCGGGCTCGGGGGCCCTCCCCCAAGCTCTCGGCTGCGTTCGAGCAGGGGGTACCCCGGCGCCAGACGAGAGGTGGGATACGGGGATGAGTGTCGGCACGAGCAGAGCACCAGGGGCACGGGACGTGCACCGCGCGTCCGCGTCCTGGCGCGGTGATCTCGCCGAGCTCGGCATCGACCCGGACGAACTGCCCGACGGACTCGTGATCGCCGATGAGCACGGCCGGGTGATCTGCTTCAACGCCGCCGCCGCCCGTATCACCGCCGTCCCCGCCGCCGCCGCCCTCGGCCGGGGTCTGGAGCACGCGCTGCCGCTGGAGGACCTGGAGGGGCGGCGTTGGTGGCAGCTCACCGATCCGTACGGAGGGCTCACGATCCGGGTGCGGCAGCCCGAACGCAATCTGCTGCTGCCCGGGGGACGTGAAGTCCTCGTCTCGGCGCGGTACGTACGCACGCACCCCACCGGGCCGATCCGCCGCGTGGTCGTCTCCCTCCGCGACACCGAGGCCAGGCGCCGCACCGAGCGCAGCCACGCCGAGCTGATCGCCACCGTGGCCCATGAGCTGCGCTCGCCCCTCACCTCCGTCAAGGGCTTCACGGCCACTTTGCTCGCCAAGTGGGAACGCTTCACCGACGACCAGAAGCGGCTCATGCTGGAGACCGTCGACGCCGACGCGAATCGTGTGACGCGGCTGATCGCCGAGCTGCTGGACATCTCGCGGATCGACTCGGGGCGGCTGGAGGTGCGCCGCCAGCCCGTCGACATAGGCGCGGCCGTCGGACGGCACATACAGGCGTACGTCGCCGCCGGTCAGTCCGCCGACCGGTTCGTGCTGCGCGTCGAGCAGCCCCTGCCCGCTCTGTGGGCCGACCCCGACAAGATCGACCAGGTGCTCAGCAACCTTCTCGAAAATGCCGTGCGCCACGGCGAGGGAACCGTCACGATTGACGTGAGGCCCTCGGCGTCCCCGCGCGAAGGGGAGGACGTCGGCACGTCGGTCACGGTGAGCGACGAGGGGCCCGGCATCCCGGAGGAGTCCATGAACCGCGTCTTCACCCGCTTCTGGCGGGGCAGCAAGCGCGGCGGCACGGGCCTCGGGCTCTATATCGTCAAGGGCATCGTGGAGGCCCACGGCGGCACCATCACGGTCGGCCGCGCCCCCGCGGGCGGCGCCGAGTTCCGATTTACGTTGCCCGTGGGGGCACCGGCCTACCTGGCCTGAGCCGCCGCGGGCGCATTCGCATACGTCAGCCCCGTTAGACTCGGCCATTGGCACCTTTGCGTCCTGATCCTGGCCGAGACGACCACGGATCGAAGACGGGGCACTCCAGCCAGCCAATCGGAAGCACGGGAAGAGATGTCGGCACCGAATAAGTCGTACGACCCTGTCGAGGTCGAGGCCTTGAAACCGGAAGAGATCGAGCGCATGCGGGACGAGGCGCTCGCCGCCTTCGCCGCCGCGGACTCCCTCGACGCGCTCCACGAGGCAAAGGTCGCCCACACCGGCCCCGCCTCACCGCTGGCCCTGGCCAACCGCGAGATCGGCGCCCTGCCCCCGCATGCCAAGGCCGCCGCCGGCAAGCTGGTGGGCCAGGCCCGCGGCGCCGTCAACAAGGCGCTCGCCGCCCGCCAGACCGAGCTGGAGGCCGAGCGGGACGCCCGTGTACTGGTCGAGGAGTCGGTGGACGTCACGCTGCCCTACGACCGCGTACCGGCCGGCGCCCGGCACCCGCTGACGACGCTCTCCGAGCGCATCGAGGACGTCTTCGTGGCCATGGGCTACGAGGTCGCCGAGGGGCCGCAGGTCGAGGCCGAGTGGTTCAACTTCGACGCCCTGAACATCGGCCCGGACCACCCGGCGCGCGGTGAGGCGGACACCTTCTTCGTGGAAGGCCCCGACGGCGGCAGCGAGTCCGGCATGGTGCTGCGCACCCACACCTCGCCCGTGCAGATCCGCTCCCTGCTCGACCGCGAGCTGCCGGTCTACGTGATCTGCCCCGGCCGTGTGTACCGCACGGACGAGCTGGACGCCACCCACACCCCTGTCTTCCACCAGGTCGAGCTGCTCGCCGTCGACGAGGGCCTGACCATGGCCGACCTCAAGGGCACCCTGGATCACATGGTCCAGTCGCTGTTCGGCGAGGGCATGAAGACCCGGCTGCGGCCGAACTTCTTCCCGTTCACCGAGCCGTCCGCCGAGATGGACATGGTGTGCTACGTCTGCCGCGGCGAGTCCGTCGGCAACCCCGACCGGCCCTGCCGCACCTGCTCGTCCGAGGGCTGGATCGAGCTCGGCGGCTGCGGCATGGTCAACCCGCGGGTGCTCACCGCCTGCGGCGTCGACCCGGAGAAGTACAGCGGATTCGCCTTCGGGTTCGGCATCGAGCGGATGCTGATGTTCCGCCACAACGTCGAGGACATGCGAGACATGGTCGAGGGTGACGTCCGGTTCACCCGGCCGTTCGGGATGGAGATCTGATGCGGGTCCCGCTTTCTTGGCTGCGGGAGTACGTCGACCTGCCGGCGACGGAGACCGGGCGCGATGTACAGGCCAAGCTGATTTCGGCCGGCCTTGAGGTCGAGACCGTCGAGCACCTCGGTGCCGACCTCAAGGGCCCGCTGGTCGTGGGCCAGGTGCTGACCATCGAGGAGCTGGAGGGCTTCAAGAAGCCGATCCGGTTCTGCACGGTCGACGTCGGCCAGGCCAACGGCACGGGCGAGCCCCAGGAGATCGTCTGCGGCGCCCGCAACTTCTCCGTCGGCGACAAGGTCGTCGTGGTCCTGCCGGGCGCCATGCTGCCCGGCGGCTTCGCGATCGCCGCGCGCAAGACGTACGGCCGCAACTCGCACGGCATGATCTGCTCCAGCGAGGAGCTGGGCATGGGCGAGGACGGCACCAAGGGCATCATCGTCCTGCCGCCGGAGCACGAGGTCGGCACCGACGCCATCGAGCTGCTCCAGCTGGTCGACGAGGTCCTCGACATCGCCGTCACCGCCAACCGCGGCGACTGCCTGTCGATCCGCGGTGTCGCCCGCGAGACCGCCATCGCCTACGGCCTGCCGCTGCGCGACCCGGCGCTGATCGACGTACCGGCTCCGAACGCGTTCGGCTACCCGGTGAAGATCTCCGAGCCGCTCGGCTGCGACCGCTTCACCGCGCGCACCGTCACCGGCCTGGACCCGGAGGCACGCTCCCCGATCTGGCTGCAGCGCCGGCTGCAGAAGGTCGGCATGCGCCCGATCTCGCTCGCCGTCGACATCACCAACTACGTGATGATGGAGCTCGGCCAGCCGCTGCACGCCTACGACCGCAAGCTGGTCCTGGGCCCGATCGGCGTGCGCCGCGCCCAGGAGGGCGAGAAGCTCACCACCCTCGACGGGGTGACGCGCGCGCTGCACGCCGAGGACCTGGTGATCGCCGACGACCGCGGCCCGATCGGCCTCGCGGGCGTCATGGGCGGCGCCAACACCGAGATCGCCGACCACGCGGACGTGGAGAACGCCACGACCGAGGTCGTCATCGAGGCCGCGCACTTCAACGCGGTCTCCATCGCGCGCACCGCGCGCCGCCACAAGCTGTCCTCCGAGGCCTCCCGTCGCTTCGAGCGCGGCGTCGACCCGCTGGCCGCCTCCGCGGCGGCCCAGCGCACCGTCGACCTGCTGGTGCTCCTCGCGGGCGGTACGGCCGACGCGGGCGTCACCGAGGTCATCGCGCCGTCCGCGCCGCACACCATCGCCGTCCCGGCCGACCACCCGGACAAGGTCGCGGGTGTCGACTACGGCCGCGAGGTCGTCGTACGCAGGCTCCAGCAGGTCGGCTGCGACGTCTACGGGCAGGACGAGCTGATCGTCACGGTTCCGTCCTGGCGGCCCGACCTGTGCGACCCGAACGACCTGGCCGAGGAGGTCATCCGGCTGGAGGGCTACGAGAACCTGCCCTCCACGTTGCCGAAGCCCCCGTCGGGCCGCGGCCTGACCCACCGGCAGCGGCTGCACCGACGTGTCGGCCGGGCCCTGGCCGGGGCCGGTTACGTCGAGGCGCCGAACTACCCGTTCCTCAGTGAGCAGGTCTTCGACCAGTTCGGCCTGGAGGCCGACGACCCGGCCCGCCGCGTCGTCAAGCTGGTCAACCCGCTCAACGACGAGGAACCCGCGCTCCGTACGACGCTGCTGCCCGGCCTGCTCGGTGCGCTGCGCCGCAACGACGGCCGCGGCTCGCACGACCTGGCGCTCTTCGAGACCGGGCTGGTCTTCCACCCGCGCGAGGAGCGGCGTGTCGCCCCGCATCTGCCGGTCGACCGGCGTCCCTCCGACGAGGAGATCGCCGCGCTGACCGCCGCGCTGCCCGAGCAGCCGCGTCACGTGGCCGTCGTCCTGGCCGGCGCGCGCGAGCAGGCCGGCTGGTGGGGCAAGGGCCGCCCGGCCGACTGGGCCGACGCGGTCGAGGCGGCGCGTACCGTCGCCCGTGAGGCCGGCGCCGAGCTCGTCGTGCGCAAGGCCCAGTACGGTCCCTGGCATCCGGGCCGCTGCGCCGAGCTGCTGGTCGTCGCCGACGGCACCGAGCGGGTCGTGGGACATGCGGGCGAGCTGCACCCCCGCGTCGTGAAGGCCCTGGGGCTGCCCGAGCGCACCTGTGCGATGGAGCTGAACCTGGAGGCAGTGGAGGAGGTGGGCGACGACACCCCGCAGGCGCCGCGCATCTCCACCTTCCCGGTCGCCACCCAGGATGTCGCGCTGGTCGTCGACAAGGCCGTCCCGCACGCCGACGTCGAGGCCGCGCTGCGCGAGGGCGCGGGCGAGCTGCTGGAGTCCATCCGGCTGTTCGACGTCTACGAGAGCGAGCAGCTCGGCGAGGGCCGGACGTCGCTGGCGTACGCGCTGCGCTTCCGCGCGGCCGACCGGACGCTCACGGTGGACGAAGCGTCGGCTGCTCGGGATGCGGCCGTTGCGCTGGCCGCTGAGCGCACGGGGGCGGTTCTGCGGAGCTAGCTCCGCTGACGGGTGCCGGGTAACTGCCGCTTCGTCGGCTGCGGGCCCGTTGTGCTTTCTCGCGCCCACGCGGCGGAGTCGCATATGTCACAGCCCCGCGCCCCTGAAAGGGGCGCGGGGAACTGCGCGATCAGCCACGGACGGCCCGCAGCCGACAAACGACCTGCGGTACCCGGTGCTTAGTCGCTCGGCTCAGCCGGCGGAGCCGTCCGCCCCGCCACGGAGTGTCGGGCAGGCGGCTGGGCGGACGGCGCGGAAGCGGGCCGCCGCACTGTACGAGGGGGAGCCGGCGGCCCGGCCGGCCTCTTTACGAGGGATTCAAGTCAACCGGCCGGAAACTCTCCGCAACAGCGCACGCACAGCCCGGATGCGCGCACTCCGTTCACACCCCGTGTGAACCGGGACGCACTACTCTGGCCGCACCGAGCCACCGGGGGGCCACGGATGCAGCCCAACACTCTGCTGGACGCGATTCTCGACGAGGCCGGGATCTCCCACGCGGGACTCGCCGCGCACGTCAATCAGGCGGGTCGGGCGCGCGGTGTCGCGCTCCGATATGAACACACCGCCGTGGCGCGGTGGTTGAAGGGCCAGCGCCCGCGCGGCCAGGTGCCCGACCTGATCTGCGAGGTGCTCGCCGCCCGGCTGCACCGCCCGGTGACCCTCGACGACATCGGTCTCGGCGTCCCCGGCGAGCCGGCCGCCCCGCACGGCTCCAGCCTGTCCGGCTTCGTCGAGCGGGCCACGGCCCTGTGGCGCTCCGACGAACAGCAGCGCCCCCACGTCCTGGGCGCCCCCGCCGTCACGGGTACGCCCGCCGTGATGCCGGTGTGGGAGTGGGAGAACCCGCCCGAGGACGTGGACGTCTCGCGCGGCGGTCGGCACCGGGTCACCCCGGCCGACATCGAGATGCTGCGCGCCGCCCGCGCCCACTACGAGCAGATGTACCGCAAGGCCGGCGGCATAGCGACCCGCAGCCGTATCGTCGGCTTCCTCAACTCTGAGACGGCGCCCCTGCTGCGCGGCAGCTACACCGACGCCATGGGCCGCCAACTGCACCGCGCCACCGGCGGTCTGGTGGCGATCGCCGGCATCTGCGCGTACGACTCGGACGCCCACGGCCTCGCCCAGCGCTACTTCCACCAGGCCCTGCGCCTGGCGAAGGCCAGCGGGGACCGGGGGCTCGGCGCCTATGTGATCGCCCTGCTGGTCAACCAGTCGCTGTTCATGAAGGAGTACCGGCAGGCCGTCGCGTTCGCCGAGGCCGCGCTGCGCGCCGCGGGCAGGCAGATCACCCCGGCGCTCGCCTCCGACCTGTACGCGATGCAGGCGAAGGCCTACGCGCACCTCGGTGACTCCACGAGCGCGCTGTCCTGTATCCGGCAGGCCGAGTCGGCCGCCGAACGCATCCGGCGCGGCCACGAACCGGACGAGACGGGCTATGTCCAGCCCGGCCTGGTCAACGTCCAGGTCGCGGAGGCGCTGCTCAGCCTCGGCGACCTGGTGGCGGCGGGGGAGCATGCCGCGGCCGCCGTGGACACGCCCGCCCACGACCGTGGCCGGGTGCACCGGCTCGCCATGCTCAGCCAGATCGAACTGCGCCAGGGCAACGCCGACAAGGCGGTGGCGACCGCGGTCGAAATGGCGGAGCGGGCGCGGGGAATGGAGTCGCAGCGTCTGCGCGACAGACTGAGAGCGGTACGCGAACACCTCGTGCGCAGCGGCTGCGCCGGAACGGCCGAGGCAGCCGAACTCATCGACGGGGCACTGCGCGTACCGCTGTAGCCACCGCACCATCCACTGCCGAAGAGCTGCGTTTTCCCGCCGGCGCGGACGACTGCGCCCGCCGTTGCGCCGGGCGTGCGTCGTTGTGAGCCTGCTGAGAGGAGGCTCCTGCTGCGATATTGCCACTTACTCGGCGGAAGGTGGCAGAACCGTGCAGTGGACGAAACAGAACGAACAAACTGTCTATGAAAACCGCTGGTTCAGCGTCAATCTCGCAGATGTCGAGTTGCCGGACGGCCGGCACCTCGACCACTTCCTCATACGGCTGCGGCCCGTCGCCGTGGCCACCGTCGTCAACGAGGCGAACGAAGTGCTGCTGCTGTGGCGGCACCGCTTCATCACCGACAGCTGGGGGTGGGAACTCGCGGCGGGCGTCGTCGAGGACGGCGAGGACATCGCCGTGGCGGCGGCCCGCGAACTGGAGGAGGAGACCGGCTGGCGGCCGGGGCCTCTGCGTCATCTCATGAGCGTCGAGCCGTCCAACGGACTCACCGACGCCCGGCACCACGTCTACTGGGCGGACGAGGCCGAATACATCGGACACCCCGTGGACGACTTCGAGTCGGACCGTCGGGAATGGGTTCCCCTCAAACTCGTCCCCGACATGGTCGCCCGCGGAGAGGTCCCGGCCGCGAACATGGCAGCCGCGCTGCTCCTCCTGCACCATCTCAGGCTCGGGCAGGACGCGTTACCGTAACCCCCCAGCGCGTCCGACGGCAGTGCCTAGTGGCCCAGGGCCTGCCAGATCGTCACGACGAGTGCGCCCACGGCCGTCAGGGCGGCGACCGCGGGCAGCGGCCAGCGCGTGTGTTCCAGCGCGACGATCCGCAGGCTCAGGTCGTCGAGATCCTTGGCGGTCTCCTCGGCGCGATGACTGAGCAGGGCCAGCCCTCCCTCGACCCGGGCGTGCGCCACATCGAGGCGACGGCGTAACTCTGCGACTTCTCCATGGACCACGGGATGCTCGGGGTCGGCGGTCACAAGTCCGCTCCTTTCCGTAGTCGTCACATCCCTTTCATGTGCATGGAGAGTCAACTCGCCTGGTGGGCACGTGGGGAGAGTGTGCGAACGGCATATGCGAGTCCGGTGCGCACACGGTGTGTGAATGGTACGGGCCCGGCACCGAAGACGGTGCCGGGCCCGTATCGCCCCGAGACTGACGGTCCGTAATCAGGCGTACGTATAGAAGCCCGAGCCCGTCTTGCGGCCGAGCCGGCCCGCCTCGACCATGCGCTGCAACAGCGGAGGAGCGGCGTACAGCGGCTCCTTGTACTCCTCGTACATCGAGTTGGCGATGGACACGATGGTGTCCAGGCCGATCAGGTCGGAGAGCTTCAGCGGGCCCATCGGGTGGGCGCAGCCCAGCTCCATGCCGTTGTCGATGTCCTCGCGGCCCGCGATGCCCGACTCGAACATGCGGATGGCGGACAGCAGATACGGCACGAGCAGCGCGTTGACCACGAAGCCCGAGCGGTCCTGGGCGCGGATGGCGTGCTTGCCGAGGATCTTCTCCGCGAACAGCTGGGCCCGGCCGATGGTGTCCTCGGAGGTGGTGAGCGCCGGGATCAGCTCGACGAGCTTCTGCACCGGGGCCGGGTTGAAGAAGTGGATCCCTATCACGTGGTCCGGCCGTGAGGTGGCGACGGCCAGCTTCACCAGCGGGATCGAGGAGGTGTTGGAGGCGAGGATGGCGTCCGGGCGGGTCACCACCTGGTCGAGCACCTGGAAGATCTCCGTCTTCACCTGCTCGTTCTCCACGACGGCCTCGATCACGAGGTCGCGGTCGGAGAACTCGCCGAGGTCGGTGGTGAAGCCGAGGCGCGCCTGCGTCGCCTCCCGCTCCTCCTCGGAGATCTTGCCGCGCTCCGCCGCCTTGGACAGGGAGGTGAACAGCCGGGTCCGGCCGATCTCCAGGGCCTCGCCGGTGGTCTCGGCGACCTTCACGTCCAGTCCGGCGCGGGCGCACACCTCGGCGATGCCCGCTCCCATCTGGCCGCAGCCCACCACTCCGACGCGTGCGATGCCTCCCGGGTTGTCCGTCACATCGTCCCTTTCGCTGCTCTAAGGCTGTGGCAGGTCCTTCGTGGTTCGGTCGCCTGCTCCGATCGTGCACGTTACTCCCAAGTATCGATGATCGATCGTCGGGGTGGGGGCATGCTGGGCGCCGAGACGATCCGTGATCGTGCGGATCCACAGCGTATGGAGGTGTGCGTACATGGGCCGGTTGTCACGTCGGGCGTTCGCGGTGGCCGCGCTGTCGGCTCTCACTACGGGGGCGACGGCCGCTCCACGGCACCGGCGCGCGGCCACCGAGATGCGGGGCATGTGGCTGGCGACCGTGGTCAATCGCGACTGGCCCTCCCGCTCCGGTCTGCCGGCGGCCGCGCAGTACGCCGAGCTGTGCGCCCACCTCGACACCGCGGTCCGGCGGCGGCTGAACGCCGTGTTCTTCCAGGTGCGCCCCTCGGCCGACGCGCTGTGGCCCTCGCCGTACGAGCCGTGGTCCCAGTACCTCACCGGCACCCAGGGAGAGGACCCCGGCTGGGACCCGCTCGGCACGGCCGTCGAGGAGGCACACGCGCGGGGACTCCAGCTGCACGCCTGGTTCAATCCGTACCGGGTCGCCGTCCACGCCGACCCGAAGCGGCTCGCCGCCTCGCACCCCGCGCGCAGGCATCCCGACTGGGTCGTGGCCTACGGCGGGAAGCTCTTCTACAACCCGGGACTGCCTCAGGTCCGCGCCTTCGTCGAGGCCGCGATCCTCGACGCCGTACGCCGCTACCCCGTCGACGGTGTCCACTTCGACGACTACTTCTACCCGTACCCCGTCGCGGGGGAGGCCTTCGACGACGACGCGGCGTACGCGGCCCACGGCGGCGGCTTCCCGAGCCGGGCGGCCTGGCGCCGCAACAACATCGACCTCCTGGTACGGGAGACCGCGACCCGTGTCCGGCAGCTGCGGCCCGCGGCCCGCTTCGGCATCAGCCCCTTCGCGGTGTGGCGCAACGTCTCCACCGACTCCCGCGGCTCGGACACCCGGGCCGGCGTGCAGACGTACGACGACCTGTACGCGGACACCAGGAAGTGGGTGAGGCACGGCTGGCTGGACTACATCTGTCCGCAGGTCTACTGGCACATCGGCTTCGCCGCGGCCGACTACGCGGAACTCGTGCCCTGGTGGGCCGGGGTGACCGAGGGCACGGGCGTACAGCTGTACGTGGGTGAGGCGCTGTACAAAGCCGGTGACCCCGCGCAGTCCGCAGCCTGGCAGGACCCGGCGGAGCTGTCCCGGCACCTCACCCTCGCCCAGCGTTACCCGCAGGCGCGCGGGCATGTCTTCTTCGCCGCCAAGGAGGTGGGGGCGAATCCGATCGGCGCGATGACACGGGTGGTCGCCGACCACTACAAGAAGTCGGCGAAGCCCCCGCGCTGAGCCTCGGCCGGCCGATCTCCTAGCCGATCTTCTGGCCGGTCTCCTTGTGGCGGATCTCCGTGTCGGGGCCCGGTGAGCACACACCTTCGTGCCCGTCCTGGAAGCGGACGCGGTACGGCGGGGTGCCGTTCGTGCCCATGACCTCGACGATCTCGCCGACCTTGTCGTGCTGCCCGACGACCCTGCCGTGCTGCACAAGCTTGTCGCCCACAGTCGCGCGCATCTGATGGGCCTCCTCGTCATATGCGGGAGTATCGGTCCGTGCCGGCAGTCTACGGCCGGTGGCGCCGGTTGACCCGGTCCATGCACCCGTCCCGGTCACCCCCGCGCCCGCTGCGTCACCGCGATGCAGACCAGGACCGCGGCGGCCGTGAGCGGTGCGGCCGGGGTGAGGTGCTCGCCGAGGAGCAGTACCGACCACACCAGTGTGAGCAGCGGCTGCGCAAGCTGCAACTGGCTGGCCTTCGGGATGCCGATCGCGGCCATGCCCCGGTACCAGACGACCAGTCCGAGGAACTGCGAGCCGGCCGCCACCCACAGCAGTCCGGCCACGCCGTGCACCGTGAGGTGGACCGGCTCGTACGACAGCGCGACGAGCGCGCCGGGCACGGTCAGCGGCAGGCACAGCACCAGCGCCCAGCCGATGACCTGCCAGCCGGGCATGAACCGGGCGAGCCGCCCGCCCTCGGTGTAGGCCGCCGCGCAGACCAGCAGCGCGCCGAACAGGTAGGCGTCCGCGCCGGTCAGCGCGCCGCCGCTCTGCCGCACGGTGAACGCGATGACGGCGGCGGCACCGGCGAGCGCGGCGAGCCAGAAGGTCCGGGAGGGCCGGGTGCCGACGCGCAGTGCCGAGAACAGGGCGGTGGTCAGGGGGAGCAGCCCGACGACCACGGCGGCGTGCGCGGTGGTCGAGGTCCGCAGGGCGAGGGTGGTCAGCAGCGGGAAGCCCAGCACGACCCCGGCCGCGACGACCGCGAGCCCGGCCCAGTGCCGCCTCGCGGGCACGGGCACCCGCAGCGCGAGCAGACACCCGCCCGCGATGACCGCGGCCAGCACACTGCGCACCCCCACGAGTGACCAGGGCCCGAATCCTTCCAGGCCCCAGGCTGTGGCGGGGAACGTGAGCGAGAAGGCGACGACTCCGAGGGCGGCTTGCAGGGTGCCGGCACGGCGGAGGCCCTGTCCCGCCGTCGTGCTCCCGGGGTTCCCCTCGGCCGTCCGGTCGGTGGCCCGGCGTCCGCCCGGGCCGTCGGTGGCGGAGCGGCTTCCCTCGGCTGTCCGGCCGGGGGCCCGGCGTCCGGCCGGGTGGTGCTCTGTCGTCGGCGGTGCTCCTGCGGTGCCCGGGACTGCGGCCTCGACCCCGGTGACTGCTATCGGTGTGTCGGTAGTAGCGCTATCCTGTGCTCTCATGCAAGAGCGTAGCAGTGCCGGTGAACTCGTCAATCAGCTGCGACTGGAACTGAAGCGCTACTCTCCCGGTGAGAAGCTGCCGTCCAGTCGAGCGCTCGTCGAGCGGTTTCGGGTGAGCCCGGTGACCGTGTCGCGGGCGCTGGCGCAGTTGACCGCGGAGGGACTGGTGGTCACGCGCCCCGGGGCCGGGGCGTTCCGGGCCGAGCCGCGGGCGGCGTCACCGGCGACGGGGGACACCGACTGGCAGGAGGTCGTGCTCAGCGCGGACGCCTCCGCCGAACTCGTGCCGCGTACCGTCGACGCCTCCGGCGTGCTCGTCTCACTGGCCGCCCCGCCCGCCGGAGTCGTCGAGTTCAACGGCGGCTATCTGCACCCGGCGCTCCAGCCCGAGCGGGCGATGGGCGCCGCGCTCTCGCGTGCCGGGCGCCGCCCCGGCGTATGGGCGCGCCCGCCCGTCGAAGGGATAGCCGAGCTGCGCGAGTGGTTCGCGCGGGGCATCGGCGGCGCGATCACCGCGGCCGACGTACTGATCGCGGCCGGCGGCCAGTCCGCACTGACGACCGCGCTACGGGCACTGGCGCCACCGGGCGCCCCGGTCCTGGTCGAGTCGCCCACCTACCCCGGCATGCTGGCGATCGCCCGCGCGGCGGGCCTCAGGCCCGTGCCCGTGCCGGTCGACGCGGACGGGGTGAAACCCGCCCTGCTCGCCGACGCGTTCCGGGCGAGCGGTGCCCGTGTCTTCGTCTGCCAGCCACTGTTCCAGAACCCGACCGGCGCGGTCCTCGCCCCCGATCGCCGGCGCGAGGTGCTGCGCATCGCGCGGGACGCCGGAGCGTTCGTGATCGAGGACGACTTCGTACGACGGCTGGTGCACGAGGACTCCGCACCGCTGCCGCCCCCGCTCGCCGCCGAGGACCCCGACGGCGTCGTCGTACATGTCTGTTCGCTCACCAAGGCGACCTCGCCCAGCTTCCGGGTCGGCGCCCTCGCCGCCCGCGGTCCGGTGCTGGAGCGGCTGCGCGCCATCCAGATCGTCGACACCTTCTTCGTGCCGCGCCCTCTCCAGGAGGCCGCGCTCGAACTCGTCGGCTCGCCCGCCTGGCCCCGTCATCTGCGCGCCGTCTCCGCCGAGTTGAGGCACCGCCGCGACACCATGACCGCCGCCCTGCGCCTGCACCTGCCCGAACTCGCCCTGCCGCACGTCCCGTCCGGCGGCTACCACCTCTGGGTGCGCCTGCCCGACGGTACCGACGAGTCCGCCCTGGTCGCGGGCGCCCTGCGCACGGGTGTGGCGGTCACCCCCGGCCGCCCCTACTTCAGCGCCGAACCCCCCGCCGCCCACCTGCGGTTGAGCTTCGCGGCCGTGGCGGGAGCGGGGGAGATCACGGAGGGTGTACGGCGGCTGCGTGGTGCCTGCGACGAGGTGCTTCAGCGCTAGGTCCTGTCGTCAAACTCCCGTCGTCCGCCCGGAGTTTGACGACAGGGCCTAGCCCATCGAGAGCAGCCCGCGGACGAACTCCAAGGAGGCGAACAGCTCCGGCGTCAGGCGGACGCCGGAGATGCGCTCGGCGAGTGCGAAGGCCGCCCGCGTGTGCGCCTGGCGACCACCTCGCCCCGCTCGGGCTGCGCCGTGTCCTGCTGGCCACGAGTGACGCGCACGGCGTCTACGCGAAGTTCGGCTTCGAGCCGCTCGACAAGCCGGACCAGTGGATGGTGCTCTGGTCCGACCAGGTGAGCCAGGTGAGCCAGGTGAGCCAGGTGAGCCAGGGAAGCCAGGGAAGCCAGGGAAGCCAGGGAAGCCAGGGAAGCCAGGGAAGCCAGGGAAGCCAGGTCAGAGAGTCTGCGGATCAGGGCCGTGCGTGAAGCGCCGGATACCCTTGGTAACTCCTGAGTAACACCTCTTGACCTGCACACTTGCGCGCTTCACGATCGCCGCATGCCTCTTCGGGTCACGTTCGTCGCCGCCGCGCGCAGTTCCTCGGTGCTCGCGGAGCGATTCGAGGACGACCGGCCGTTGGACCAGGCCGGCTGGGACGCGGTGCAGAGTGTCGCCGGCGAGCTGGTGCCACTGGCGGCTGCCGAGCTGCGCTATTGCTCACCGACGCCGCGGAGCCGGGCGACCGGGGACGCGCTCGGGTACGCGCCGCTGGTGCAGCCCGCGCTGCGGGACTGCGACATGGGCCGCTGGCGTGGGTTCACGCTGGGCGAGGCGATGGCCCGGGAACCCTCGGCGGTGGACTCCTGGCTCGCGGATCCCCGTTCCGCGCCGCACGGCGGCGAGTCGCTGATGTCGTTCATCTCGCGTGTGGGCGGCTGGCTGGACACGCGCCCCGTGGGCGACGGCAGCAGGATCGTCGCAGTGGCGGAGCCGTCGGTGGTGCGGGCCGCGCTGGTGTACGCCCTCAAGGCGCATCCCTCGTCGTACTGGAACATCGACGTCCGGCCCCTGTCGACGATCACGCTCGCCGGGCTGGGCGGGCGCTGGAACCTCCGCTTGGAGGCCGTGTCACAGGACAGGGTCTGAGGGACGGCGCTCGCGCGTGTAGTCGGTGGTCAGCACGAGGTCCTTGGCCGGCCCGCCGACTCGCCACACCGTGCGCCAGCGGTCCTCGTCGTACACCGTGAACTCGCCCCGGTAGAGGTCCGCGGCGCACGGATGCTCGGCGATGTGGTGCCCGGTCGTCAGGTCGAGGTCGTGGAAGGGCCGGCCGTCGGTGAACCGCACGTCCGACGTCCCGGCGGTCCTCCCGGGCAGGAACCACAACGTCCGTTCGGCGGGGCGGGGGGTGCCCTGCCAGACGAACGTGCCCGATTCGTGGTGCAGGAGCCCGTCGCCGCCGTCCTCAAGGGGCGAGAACACGGTCGTCCCGCCGAAGTGCCCTTCCTCGCCGCTCGCGAGGTCGCGCACGGTGCGCTCCACGCGCCAGCGTCCGGCCAGATGGGCCAGCGCGTCCTTCACGGGCCAGAACTCACCCATCGTCGTCCCTCCGTTCCCACGCGCCGATGCACGCCCCATTGACGGGATCATGCCCCCTCCCTATCTTGCCGTTCGAAGTGCTGACCGCTGTCTGATATTTCGAACAAACAAGAGCCGCGGAGTATCCATGTCACGCACCACCCGCACCCGCTGGAGAATCGGCCTCGGAGCAAGCGCTTTCCTGCTCGCTACGGCCGTGCTCCCCGCCCCCGCCCACGCCGAGGACGTCACCGACTACTCGATCACCGTCGACCCCGCCGCGCGGGGCGCGAAGATCGACAAGACGATGTACGGCATCTTCTTCGAGGACATCAACCGCGCCGCCGACGGCGGCCTGTACGCCGAGCTGGTCCAGAACCGGTCCTTCGAGTACTCCACCGACGACAACAAGTCGTACACCCCGCTGACCGCCTGGAGCGTCGACGGCACGGCCCAGGTCGTGAACGACGCCGGCCGCCTGAACGACCGCAATCGCGACTACCTCTCCCTGGCCGCGGGTTCGTCGGTCACGAACGCCGGCTACAACACCGGCATCGCCGTCGAGCAGGGCAAGAAGTACGACTTCTCGGTGTGGGCCCGGGCCGAGAGCGGCACCGCCCTCACCGTCACCCTCCAGGACGCCGACGGCACGCTGGCGAGCGCCCGGCGGGTGGCCGCGAAGGGCGGCTGGGCCCAGTACAGGGCCACTTTCACCGCGACCCGCACCAGCACCACGGGCCGCCTCACCGTGGCCTCCACCGGCGCCGCGGCCCTCGACATGGTGTCCCTGTTCCCGCGCGACACCTACAAGCACGAGGCGAACGGCCTGCGCAAGGACCTCGCCGAGAAGGTCGCCGCCCTGCACCCGGGCTTCGTACGCTTCCCCGGCGGCTGCCTCGTCAACACGGGCTCCATGCAGGACTACAGTGAGGCCTCCGGCTGGCAGCGCAAGCGCTCGTACCAGTGGAAGGACACCATAGGCCCGGTCGAGCAGCGCGCGACGAACGCCAACTTCTGGGGCTACAACCAGTCCTACGGCCTCGGCTACTACGAGTACTTCCGCTTCTCCGAGGACATCGGCGCCATGCCGCTGCCGGTGGTCCCGGCCCTGGTCACCGGCTGCGGCCAGAACAAGGCCGTCGACGACGACGCGCTGCTCAAGCGGCACATCCAGGACACGCTCGACCTCATCGAGTTCGCCAACGGGCCGGTGACGTCGCCGTGGGGCAAGAAGCGTGCCGAGATGGGCCACCCCAAGCCCTTCCACCTCACCCACATCGAGGTCGGCAACGAGGAGAACCTTCCGAACGAGTTCTTCACCCGCTTCAAGCAGTTCCGCGCCGCCATCCAGGCGAAGTACCCGTACATGACCGTGCTCTCCAACTCCGGTCCGGACGACGCGGGTTCTACCTTCGACACCGCCTGGCAGCTCAACCGTGACGCCAAGGTCGACATGGTCGACGAGCACTACTACAACAGCCCGCAGTGGTTCCTTCAGAACAACGACCGCTACGACTCCTACGACCGCAGCGGCCCGAAGGTCTTCCTCGGCGAGTACGCCTCCTGGGGCAACGCCTTCAAGAACGGGCTCGCCGAAGCCGCGTACATGACCGGCCTGGAGCGCAACGCGGACGTCGTCAAGCTCGCCTCGTACGCGCCGCTGTTCGCCAACGAGGACTATGTGCAGTGGCGCCCGGACCTGGTGTGGTTCAACAACCACGCCTCCTGGGGCTCGGCCAACTACGAGGTACAGAAGCTCTTCATGAACAACGTGGGCGACCGGGTGGTGCCCAGCACGGCCACCACGACACCGAGCGTGAGCGGCCCCATCAGCGGTGCCGTCGGCCTGTCGACCTGGGCGACCAGCGCTGCGTACGACGACGTGAAGGTCACCGCCGCCGACGGGACCCCGCTGCTCAGCGACGACTTCTCCGGTGACGCCGCGCGGTGGACCCACACCGGCGGTGGCAGCTGGAGCATCCAGGACGGGCAGTACGTCCAGACGGATGCCGCAGCCGAGAACACCATGGTGTCGGCCGGTGACACCGCCTGGCACGACTACGACCTGCATGTGAAGGCCACCAAGAAGTCCGGCAAGGAGGGCTTCCTCGTCGCCTTCGGCGTCAAGGACACCGGCAACTACTACTGGTGGAACCTCGGCGGCTGGAACAACACCACCACCGCGGTCGAACAGGCCGTGGACGGCGGCAAGTCGACGCTGATCTCCAAGGCGGGAACCATCGAGACCGGCCGTGCCTACGACGTCGACGTCAAGGTGCGGGGCCGCCAGGTCACCCTCTATCTCGACGGCCAGGAGTGGGGCAGCTTCACCGACGACAAGCCGGCCGAGCCGTTCCGTCAGGTCGTCACAAAGGACGCGAGGACGGGCGACCTGATCGTGAAGGTCGTCAACGCCCAGTCGTCGGCGGCCCGCGCGGCCATCGACCTCGGTGGCGCGAAGGTCACCCCGAAGGCGCGGGTGACCACGCTCGCCGCCGCGCCCGACGCGGTGAACACCGAGACGGCCACGCCGGTCGCCCCGGTCACGTCCACCTTCGAGGGGGTCGCCGGCAAGTTCACGTACACCTTCCCGGCGAACTCCATCACCTTCCTGCGGCTCAGGCAGAGGTAGCCGGGGCCTCCTGAGCGGGCTGCTGTCCGAGCGGCAGCAGCCCGCGCTCGGCGAAGACCTTCTTCGCGGCGAAGGTGGCGTTCAGTGCCTTCGGTATGCCGCAGTACACGGCCGAGTGCAGCAGCGCCTCGACGATCTGCTCCGGGGTGAGACCCACGTTCAGCGCCGCGTTCACGTGCACGTCCAGCTGGGCCTCGCAGCCGCCGAGTGCCGTGAGCATGCCCAGGGTCACCAACTGGCGGTCGCGCGGGGCGAGCCCGGGGCGGGCGTAGATGTCACCGAAGGCCCAGGCGACGATCTGGTGGCCGAGCTCGGGGTTGATGTCGGCGAGCGAGTCGACGACCCGCTGCCCGGCCTCGCCGTCGACCTTCTTCAGGACTTCCAGGCCGTGGGCGAAACGCTCTTCACGGGTGGTGCTCTCGCTCATGTCGGTTCGTCCGTTCCCGGCTGCTGCTCGTCGAGCAGCCGTGTGTAGTGGTCGATCTTGTCGTCCAGCGCGGCCGCGTTGCGGCGCAGCGCCCGGATCCGGTCCGCGAGCTCGGCCCGGTGCTCCTGGAGCATCGTCAGCCGGTCGGCGACCGTGACGTCCCCCCGCGCCCGCAGCCGGGCGAAGCGCTGCATGTCGGCGATCGACATACCCGTCTCGCGCAGCCGCAGCAGGAACTCCAGCCAGGCCAGGTCCGCCGCCTCGTAGCGCCGCTGGTTGCCGGTGGTCCGGCCGACCCGCTCGATCAGGCCTGCCTTCTCGTAGTAGCGCAGCGTGTCGTGCGTGAGGCCGGTGCGCTCGGCGACCTGGGCGATGGTCAGGGTGGGCTCCCGGTCCTGCTGGAGGGGCTGTCCGCTGGTCATGAGAAAACCGTAGAACCTGGAGCGCGCTCCAGGTCAAGCGCTTGCGTAGATCACCTGCCGAAGCGCTTCTGAGCTGCGCGAACGCGCTCGACGAGAGTGGCGGCTGCCGCACTCGCTTCGTGGCGTGGCCCGAAAGAAAACCACTCACCTGGATTGCATAAACGTGCAGCGAAACGTATAGTCATGCCATCCAGAGGAGGGTGTGACATGGCGGTACGAGCGGCGGTGGCCGGAGCGAGCGGGTATGCGGGCGGAGAGGTCCTGCGCCTGCTCCTCGCGCACCCCGAGGTCGAGATCGGCGCCCTGACCGGCAACTCCAACGCCGGGCAGCGGCTCGGCGCGTTGCAGCCGCATCTGCTGCCGCTGGCGGACCGCGTGCTGGAGGAGACCACCGCCGAGGTTCTCTCCGGCCATGACGTCGTCTTCCTCGCCCTGCCCCACGGCCAGTCCGCCGCCGTCGCCGAGCAGCTCGGCCCGGACGTGCTCGTGGTCGACATGGGCGCCGACTTCCGGCTGAAGGCCGCGGCCGACTGGGAGAAGTTCTACGGTTCCCCGCACGCCGGAACCTGGCCCTACGGCCTCCCCGAACTGCCGGGTGCCCGCGCCGCGCTGGAGGGGTCCAAGCGCATCGCGGTACCCGGTTGCTATCCCACCGCCGCCTCGCTCGCGCTCTTCCCGGCGTACGCGGCGGGCCTGGCCGAGAACGAGGCGGTGATCGTCGCGGCCTCCGGCACCTCCGGCGCCGGCAAGGCGCCCAAGCCCCACCTGCTCGGCTCCGAGGTCATGGGGTCGATGTCGCCGTACGGCGTCGGCGGCGTCCACCGGCACACGCCCGAGATGATCCAGAACCTCGGCGCGGCCGCCGGGGAGACGGTCTCCGTCTCCTTCACACCGACCCTCGCCCCGATGCCGCGCGGCATCCTCGCCACGTGCAGCGCGAAGGCGAAGCCCGGCGTCACCGCCGAGGCCGTCCGCGCGGCCTACGAGAAGGCCTTCGCCGACGAGCCCTTCGTCCACCTCCTTCCCGAGGGGCAGTGGCCCGCCACCGCGTCCGTCTACGGTTCCAACGCTGTTCAGGTGCAGGTCGCGTACGACGCCGCCGCGCACCGCATCATCGCGATCAGCGCCATCGACAACCTGACCAAGGGCACCGCGGGCGGTGCCGTCCAGAGCATGAACATCGCCCTGGGTCTCGACGAGACCACCGGACTTTCCACGATCGGAGTCGCACCGTGAGCGTCACGGCAGCAAAGGGGTTCTCGGCGGCGGGTATCGCCGCCGGGATCAAGGAGACCGGCAACCCGGACCTGGCCCTCGTGGTCAACAACGGGCCCCGCCGCGCCGCCGCGGGCGTCTTCACCTCCAACCGTGTCAAGGCCGCGCCGGTGCTGTGGTCCGAGCAGGTCCTCAAGGGCGGTGAGGTGTCGGCCGTCATCCTCAACTCCGGTGGCGCCAACGCCTGTACGGGCCCCAAGGGTTTCCAGGACACCCACGCCACCGCCGAGAAGGTCGCCGACGTCCTCGGGCACGACGCCGCCGAGGTAGCCGTCTGCTCCACGGGCCTCATCGGCGTCCTGCTGCCCATGGACAAGCTGCTCCCGGGCGTCGAGACGGCCGCCGCCCAGCTCTCCGAGCACGGCGGCGAGAAGGCCGCCATCGCCATCAAGACCACCGACACCGTCCACAAGACGTCCGTCGTCAGCAAGGACGGATGGACCGTCGGCGGCATGGCCAAGGGCGCCGGCATGCTCGCGCCGGGCCTGGCCACCATGCTCGTCGTCCTCACCACCGACGCCGATCTCGACAGCGAGACCCTGGACAAGGCCCTGCGCGCCGCCACCAAGGTCACCTTCGACCGCGTCGACTCCGACGGCTGCATGTCCACCAACGACACCGTGCTGCTGCTCGCCTCGGGCGCGTCCGGAATCACCCCGGAGTACGCGGAGTTCGCCGCGGCCGTCGAGTCGGTCTGCGCCGACCTCGGCCGACAGCTCATCGGCGACGCCGAGGGCGCCAGCAAGGACATCAAGGTCGAGGTGATCAACGCGGCGAGCGAGGACGACGCCGTCGAGGTGGGCCGCTCCATCGCCCGTAACAACCTCCTCAAGTGCGCGATCAACGGCGAGGACCCCAACTGGGGGCGCGTCCTGTCCGCCATCGGCACGACCAGGGCCGTCTTCGAGCCGGACCAGCTCAACGTAGCCATCAACGGCGTCTGGGTGTGCAAGAACGGCAGCGTGGGCGACGATCGGGAACTCGTCGACATGCGCTACCGCGAGGTGCACATCGTCGCCGACCTCGCCGCAGGATCGGAGACCGCCACCATCTGGACCAACGACCTCACCGCCGACTACGTCCACGAGAACAGCGCCTACTCGTCATGAGCAACGGAACCACGCGGAAACACACCGCGCTCCCCAAGGCCCAGATCCTCATCGAGGCGCTGCCCTGGCTGACCCGGCACCACGGCAAGACGGTCGTCATCAAGTTCGGCGGAAACGCCATGGTGAACGAGGAGCTGAAGGCCGCCTTCGCCCAGGACATCGTCTTCCTGCGGCACGCCGGCCTCCGGCCCGTCGTCGTGCACGGCGGCGGCCCCCAGATCAGCGCCGCCCTCGACAAGCACGGCATCGTCAGCGAGTTCAAGGCCGGCCTGCGCGTCACCACCGAGGACGCCATGGACGTCGTACGCATGGTGCTGGCCGGACAGGTGCAGCGCGAGCTGGTCGGGCTGCTCAACCAGCACGGGCCGCTCGCCGTCGGCCTCACCGGCGAGGACGCGCACACCATCACCGCCACCAAGCACCAGCCCGAGATCGACGGCGAGTTGGTCGACATCGGGCGGGTGGGCGAGATCACCGAGATCGACACGGGCGCGATCGAGGCCCTGCTCGCCGACGGCCGTATCCCGGTCGTCTCCTCGATCGCGCGGAGCCAGGACGACGGACATGTCTACAACGTCAATGCTGATACGGCGGCTGCGGCACTCGCTGCGGCACTGGGCGCCGAAACCCTCATGGTCCTCACCGACGTCGAGGGCCTCTACGAGGACTGGCCGAACAGCGACGAGGTGATCAGCCGCCTCACCGCATCCCAACTGGAGAAGCTGCTGCCGGAGTTGTCCTCCGGCATGGTGCCGAAGATGGAGGGCTGCCTGCACGCCGTGCGCAACGGCGTGAACACCGCCCGGGTCATCGACGGCCGGGTCCAGCACTCGATCCTGCTGGAGATCTTCACGGACGAGGGCATCGGCACCATGGTGCTGCCCGACGAGCACGAGGGGGACGCCACATGACGGGCACGACGGGCAATCAGGAGCTCACCCAGCGGTGGCAGGGCGCGCTCATGAACAACTACGGCACCCCGCGACTGCCCCTCGTCCGCGGCGAGGGCGCGCGGCTGTGGGACGCCGACGGCAACCAGTACGTCGACTTCGTCGGCGGCATCGCCGTCAACGCGCTCGGCCACGCCCACCCCGCGGTCGTCGAGGCCGTCAGCAAGCAGATCGCCTCCCTCGGCCATGTCTCCAACCTGTTCATCGCCGAACCGCCCGTCGCCCTCGCCGAACGGCTCCTCCAGCTCTTCGGCCGCGACGGCAAGGTGTTCTTCTGCAACTCGGGCGCCGAGGCCAACGAGGGCGCCTTCAAGATCGGCCGACTGACCGGCCGCACCCACATGGTGGCCACCCAGGGCGGGTTCCACGGCCGCACCATGGGTGCCCTCGCGCTCACCGGCCAGCCCGGCAAGCAGCAGCCGTTCCTGCCGCTGCCCGGCGACGTCACGCACGTCCCGTACGGCGACGCACAGGCGCTGGCCGCGGCGGTCACCGAGGACACCGCCCTCGTCATCATCGAGCCCATCCAGGGCGAGAACGGGGTCGTCGTCCCGCCCGCCGGTTACCTGAAGGCGGCCCGCGCGATCACCGCCGCCACCGGAGCGCTGCTCGTCCTCGACGAGGTGCAGACCGGAATCGGCCGTACCGGGCACTGGTTCGAGTACCAGGCCCACGAGGGCGTACTGCCCGACGTCGTCACGCTCGCCAAGGGCCTCGGCGGCGGGCTGCCGCTCGGCGCCACCGTCGCCTTCGGCCGGGCCGCCGAGCTGCTTCAGCCCGGTCAGCACGGCACGACGTTCGGCGGCAACCCCATCGCGTGCGCCGCGGGCCTCGCCGTCCTCGACACCATCGCGGCCGAGGGCCTGCTGGAGAACGTGAAGCGGCAGAGCGAGAAGCTGCGGGACGGAATCGAGTCACTGGCGCACCCGTTGATCGACCACGTCCGAGGCGCCGGCCTGCTCCTGGGTATCGTGCTCACCGAGCCGCTCGCTCCCCAGGCGCAGCAGGCGGCTCAGGACGCCGGTCTCCTGGTGAACGCGCCCGCTCCGAACGTCGTACGGCTGATGCCGCCGCTGAACCTCGGCGACGACGACGTGGAGGCGTGCCTCCAGGCGCTCCCTGGTGTCCTCGACGCTGTGCACGGGGACGGACGATCCGGAGAATGAGACGACGATGAGTCAGGCGCAGGACCACGAGAACGCGGGACCCTCCGTGCCGCAGACCCGCACGGCCCGCCACCGCCGGATCGTGGACATCCTCAACCGGCAACCGGTGCGCTCCCAGAGCCAGTTGGCGAAGCTCCTCGCCGACGACGGGCTGAGCGTCACGCAGGCGACGCTCTCCCGGGACCTGGACGAGCTGAACGCGGTGAAGATCCGCAACACCGACGGCGACCTCATCTACGCGGTCCCGAGCGAGGGCGGCTTCCGCACCCCGCGCGCACCGCTGGGCGAGTCGGCCAAGGAGGAGCGGATGCGGCGCCTGTCCCAGGAGCTGCTGATCTCCGCGGAGGCCTCCGCCAACCTCGTGGTCCTGCGTACGCCGCCGGGCGCGGCCCAGTTCCTGGCCTCGGCCATCGACCAGGCGGAACTGCACGACATCCTCGGCACGATCGCGGGCGACGACACGCTCCTGCTGATCAGCCGGGATCCGAGCGGGGGGCAGGCGCTGGCGGACCACCTGCTGCGGTTGGCACAGAACAACCACTGACGCGTAAAAACGGAGGGCGGGCGTACCGGAACCGGTACGCCCGCCTCGTACGCGGCGCGGAATCACCCCAGCCGAGCCGCCAGCCCTCCCGTGCACCGCACCTCGTCGCCCGCCGTGATCAGCAGCGCCTCCACGTCCGGCAGGGACTCCAGCCAGGGCAGCGCCTCCCGCGAGCCCATCGCGAAGGCCGCCGTCGCCCAGGCGTCCACCCAGGTCAGCCGGGGACCCACCACGGTCACCGCCACCAGGTCGGTCACCGCGGAGCGGCCGGTGCGCGGGTCCACGATGTGCGCGCCGCGCTCCGCCGTCCCGGACGTGGCCACGGCCAGCTCGTCGGCACCGGCCGCGGAGACCACCGCCGCCAGCGCGCCGGGGCGCAGCGGATCCGACACACCGACCCGCCAGGGGCGGTGCGGCCCGGGTACGCCGTACATCTGCACGTCCCCGCCGCCGTTGACGCTCACTCCGCTCGCGCCGGCCGCCGCCAGGTGCCGGGCCGCCCGTTCGACCGCCCAGCCCTTCACGATCCCGGTCGGGTCGACGCGCCCCTGGTAGCGCGTGCTGAACCAGCCGTCGCTCAGCCGTTCCACCTGCGCGCCCAGACCGAGCACCTCGGCCACCTCCGGGTCGCAGTCCTCGACGGTCAGCTCACCGCGGGCGAGCCGCGAGATCTGGCTGTGCTCCCGGTAGGTGCTGAACACCTCGTCCACGCGGTGGAGCGCGGCGATCGACTCTTCCAGCGCGGCCTGGACGGCCACGGGCTCGCCACCGCGCACGTCGAAGGAGAAGACGGTGCCCATCACCTCCTCCGCGTGGCGCAGCGCGGGCGGTGCCTCGACGGGATCGGTCATCTGATCGGCCATTCAGCCACCGGCCTTGTCGAGGGCCGATTGCAGGGATTGCTTGTACCCGGCGCTGGTATAGGTCGCGCCGGAGACCGCGTCGATGTTCGCACTCTGCGCGCTCACCGCCTCCTGGTTGAGCTTGGGGATGGCCAGGGCGGTCTTCTGGTCGCTGACCCCGCCCTTCGGCGCCTGGACGGCCTCGGCCTTGGTGATCTTGTCGCCGCTGAGGGTGAGGCGGACCTGGACGTTGCCGTACTGGGTCTGTGCCACGTTACCCGTGACCGTTCGCGCCTGGGCCGACGACCCCGACGACCCCGACGACCCCGATGACCCCGATGACCCCGACGATCCGGAACCGCCGGCCGACCCGGACGAGCCGCTGCCGCCGGACGCGGCCTTCGCCTTGTCGATCGCCGATTGCAGGGACTGCTTGTACCCGCCGCTCGTGTACGTGGCGCCCGAGACCGCGTCGATCTGCGCGCTCTGCGCGGCGACGGCCTCCTGGTTGAGCTTGGGTACGGCCATGGCGGTTTTCTGGTCGCTGAGCCCGCCCTTGGGCGCCTGCACGGCCTCGGCCTTGGTGATCTTCCCGCCGCTGACGGTGAGGCGGACCTGCACATTGCCGTACTGCGTCCGGGCCACGTCACCGGTGACGGACTGCGCGCCCGTCTGCTGCGCACTGCCGCCCTGCGGCTGCTCCTGGACCGCCGTGCCCTGCTGCGGTGCGGCTCCGCCCGCCGCCTGCGCCGAGCCCGGATCCGTGGCCGGCTTCAGCGACAGCAGCAGCACGATCCCGGACACGGTGGCGGCGCCGACGAGCACGGCACGCCGAATGGGGTGGCTCTTCCTCATCGTTCCTGAGCTCCTGATTTCCCGTCGCTCACATCTCGAACGACTCGTGATGGATGCGGCGGGCGGGGACCCCCGCGCCGCGCAGTGCTTCGTACACCTGCTGCGCGAAGCCGGGCGGTCCGCACATGAAGACGTCGTGGCTGTCGATGTCCGGCAGCTTCCGGCGCAGGGTGTCCGCCGAGATGTCCGGGCGCTCCCCCTCCGGGCTGTTGACCGCGTACATCAACCGGGCGCCGCGCTCCTCGGCGATCTGGGCGAGCTCATCCCACAGGGCCAGGTCCTGGGTGGTGTTGGCCCGGTAGAGGAGGGTCAGGTCGCCGGGGGCGCCGGGCAGCGTCTCGAACAGCGCCCGCATCGGCGTGATGCCGACGCCGCCGGCCACCAGCAGCACCTTGCCGCGGCTGCGCCGGTCGGCGGTCAGCGCCCCGTACGGGCCCTCCGCCCACACCCGGGTGCCGGGCTCCAGGTCACGCAGCGCGGAGCTGTGGTCGCCGATCGCCTTCACCGTGATGCGGAGCATGTTGGGGCGGGGCGCCGCCGACAGCGAGTACGGGTGCGAACTGAACCGCATACCGGGTGCGAGGAACCGCCAGCGGAAGAACTGCCCGGCCGCCGCGCCCATCCGGTGCAGCTTGCGTCCGCTCATCAGCACCGAGACGACCCCGGGGGTCTCCTCGATGACCGCCTCGACCCGAAGCCTGTGCCGCAGGTTCAGCCGGATCGGCGTGAGGATCCGGTACCAGATCACCAGCGCGGTCACCGATCCGTACAGCGCGTACCAGGCGGTCTTCGCCTCCGGCTGGGCGGCGAACTCGTTGCCGGTCGACAGTTGGTGCCAGAACGACAGGTAGGTGGCCGCGTAGGTGAGCAGATGGACGTGGTACCAGAGGTCGTACGAGATCCTGCGGCGGATCGGGCCGATCGAGATCAGCCCGATGAGCACCAGCAGACCCGTACCGATGGTGGCCTTGCCCACGTCCGGCAGCTGGTTGATCGAATCGATGGTCTGCTGCACGATTCCGCCGAGCCCCTTGCCTGCCTGGGCCGCGTAGCCCCACATGGTCAGGAAGAGGTGGGCGAGGACCAGACAGATGGTGTACCGGCCGCTCATCGCGTGCCAGCGTGCCACCCGGTCGGAGCCGACCCGGCGCTCCAGCGCGGGCACCCGCGCCATCTGGAGCACGACCAGCGCCATCAGATAGCCGGCCAAGAGGCCGGTGATCCGCCCCGCGTTGAGGATTCTGCTGTTGTTGTCGGCGATGGACGGGGTGTTCATCCACCACAGCCAGACGACGCCCGCCGCGCCCGCCCAGACCGCGACCAGCAGCGGGACGGCAGGGGAGCGGCGTGGGCGGATGGCGCGCATCGTCTGGCGCCGCGCGGCGCGGCCACCGGCGATCGTGGACACGGTCTCCTCCGTGATCCTCCATGGGACGGGTGAGGCCAGTGGCCCCCTTGGCCCAGAGGTACGTGGGAGAACTGCCCGGTGTTCAAAGCTCTGCCGAGTCCAGGGCCGACTGGAGCGACTGGCGGTAACCGTCACTGGTGTAGGTGGCGCCGGAGACCGTGTCGATGGACGCGCTCTGCGCGGCCAGCGCCTCCCGGGTCAGCTGCGGGATGGCGTAGCTGTTGATCTCCTGGTCCCTCGGATTCTCCTGCGGGTACTCGACCGCCGTGACGTCGGTGATCCTGCCGCTGCTCACCGTGACACGGACCTGGACGGGGCCCCATCGGGTCTGGACCGAGTCTCCCGTGACGGTCTTGGTGCCGGTGGACTTGCTCGATCCGCTGGACCCGCTGGACCCGTTCGAACCGCTGGATCCGCCGGCTCCCGCGGACGACCCGCTGGAGCCGCTCGACGCGCTCGAACTGCTCGACGGGACGGGCGCGCCCACGTCGATCGTGGGTGTCGTGTGCGGCTTCAGCGACAGCAGCAGCACCATTCCGGAGACGGTGGCGGCGCTCGCCAGTACGACGCGGCGCAGCGGGCTCTTCCTCTTCAACGCGTGCATGACGGCCTCACAGCTCGAACGACTCGTGGTGGATACGGCGGTCGGGGACCCCGGCCGCGCGCAGTGCCTCGTACATGTCCTCGGCGAATCCGGGCGGTCCGCACAGGAAGACGTCGTGGTCGGCCAGGTCGGGCACGGCGGAGTGCAGCCGGCCGGGCGTGAGGCGCGGGCGGGAGCCGTCCTCGTCGTTGAGGAGGTACACCACCCGGGCGCCGCGCCAGCGGGCTATGGCCTCCAGCTCGGCGCCCAGTGCCAGTTCCTCGGCCGTACGCGCCCGGTACAGCAGCGTCACCTCGCCCGGCAGTGTCTCGAACAGGGCACGCAGCGGGGTGACTCCGACGCCGCCCGCGATCAGCAGTGCCCGGTTCGTGGTCCGCCGGTCGGCGGTCAGCGCCCCGTACGGGCCCTCCGCCCACACCCGGGTGCCCGGCCGCAGCAGGGGCACGGACGCGCTGTGGTCGCCGAGCGACTTGATCGTGATGCGCATCTGGTCGGGGCGGGGCGGCGCCGACAGGGAGTACGGCGTGGACGTCCACCGCATCCCGTCGGTGAGGAACCGCCAGCGGAAGAACTGCCCCGGCTCGGCGCCCATCCGGTCCAGGTTCCGGCCGCGGACGACGACGGACCACACACCCGGCGCCTCCTGGTACACCGACTCCACCCGCACCTTGTGCCGCATGTTGAGCCGCACCGGGGCGAGGATCCGGAACCACACCACCAGGGCCGCCACGCCCAGGTACAGCGCGTACCAGAGGCCCGTCGCGACCGCGTTCCCGGTGAACTCCGCGCCCAGCGCCAACTGGTGGCCGAACGCCAGGAAGATCGCGGCGTACGTCAGGAGGTGCACGTAGTACCAGAACTCGTGGCTGACCCGGCGCCGGACGGCACGCATCGAGGTGATCCCGACGGCGAACAGGATGATCGTGCCGATGGTGGCCTTGAGCATCTCCGGGTAGTGCAGGACCACGTTGACCGTCTCGTGGACGATCGAGGCGTGGTCCTGGGCGGCGTACGCCGTCAGGACCAGCACGATGTGCGCGACCAGCAGGCAGACCGTGTACCGCCCGGCCGTCGCGTGCCACCGGGACACCCGGTCCGAGCCGATCCGCCGCTCCAGGAGCGGCACGCGGGCCATCAGGCCGACGAGGACGGCGCAGGAGTACCCGCTCAGCAGCCCGGCGATCCGCCCGGCCCCGAGCAGCCAGCCGGCCGTGCCCACCACCGAGCCGGTGTCCTGCCACCACAGGGCTACGACGGCGGCCGCCCCGGCCCACAGGAGGGTCAGCAGCGGGCCTGCCGGAGAGCGCCTGACGATCGGCGGCAAGGGCGGCGCCTGCTGCTGGTACACCGTGGTCATGATCGGTTCCTTTCGGCGTCGAGGACGCGGAGGACGCAACTGTGCGGGGGGAACCTCTGAGACTGCTCTGAGGAACCTGAGCCGGTTCTGAAGAAGACGGGGCGGGACGGCCCTGCGCAGGGCACTCGCGGTGTGGGCCCCGGGCACTCACAGGGAACTCACCCGGGCACTCATAGCGAACTCAGAGGGACCGGTGTCGCCCGGTGCTCCCCCGAGGGGTGATCCTGGTAGGCGCGATGAACACACCACGCTCCGGCCGCCCCGCCCTCGCCCGCCCCGACGGCACGCCCCTGCGCGTCCTCGTCGTCGACGACGATCCGGACCTCGCGGAGGTGCTGTCCGGGGCCCTGCGCTACGAGGGCTGGCAGGTGCGCACGGCGGGTGACGGTGCCACGGCCGTCGCCGAGGCCCGCGACCTGATGCCCGACGCCGTCGTCCTGGACGTGATGCTCCCGGACACCGACGGCTTCGCGGTGCTGCGCTCCCTGCACACCGTGAAGTCCGATGTCTGTGTGCTCTTCCTCACCGCGCGGGACGCCGTCGAGGACCGTATCGCCGGGATCACGGCGGGGGGCGACGACTATGTGACCAAGCCGTTCAGCCTGGAGGAGGTCGTCGCCCGGCTGCGCGGACTGCTGCGCCGCGCGGGCATGGCCCGGCAACTGGAGGAGGGCCCCCGGCTGACCGTCGGCGACCTGGTCATGGACGAGGACGCCCGCGAGGTGACCCGGGCCGGCGAGCTGATCGACCTGTCGCCCACCGAGTTCGAACTGCTTCGCTTCCTCATGCGCAACCCGCGCCGTGTGCTCAGCAAGGCACAGATACTCGACCGGGTGTGGTCGTACGACTTCGGCGGCCAGGCGCATGTCGTCGAGCTGTACATCTCCTACCTGCGCAAGAAGGTGGACGCGGGCCGCGAGCCCATGATCCACACCGTGCGCGGGGCCGGATACGTGCTCAAGCCGGTGGTCCGGTGAGGCCGGGAATGCGGCGAGCGGTGCGACTGCGGGGAGCGGTGCGATGGATGCGGCGCCTGCCCCGGCCGCGCACCCTGCGGGCCCGGCTCACCGCCGGGCTCGTCGTGCTGCTCGCGCTCAGCTGTGCCGCGGTCGGAGTGGCCGCCGTGGTCGAGCTGGACGGCTTCCTTCTCGGCCGGCTGGACCAGCAACTGCACGACGCGGGCCCGCGGTTCCCGGCGAGCCTGGAAGCCGGCCTCAAACCCTCGGACCACGACGGCGACGAGCACGGCGACACCCGCAAACAGTCCGCCGGCACCTTCGGCGCCCGGCTGCTCGGGGCATCCGTGACCAACGCGGCCGTGGTGCGCCCCGGCAACGACAGCACCGGTCTGAACGCCCCGCTGACCGCCCGGGACAAGCGGAGGCTCGCGGCGGTGCCCGTCGACGGCCAGGGGCACAGTGTCTGCCTGTCGTCCCTCGGCGAATACCGCCTGATGGCGACCGAGGGGCGGGACGCTGACGTGCTGATCACCGGACTGCCGCTGGAGCCGGTGGAGGCGACGGTGCACCGCCTGGAACTGGTCGCCACGATCGTCTTCGGCGCGGCCCTCGCCATCACCGGCGTCGCGGGTGCGTTCTGGGTGCGCTGGTCGCTGCGGCCGCTGAGCCGGGTCGCCGCGACCGCCACCCGGGTCAGTGAACTCCCGCTCGCCAGCGGCGAGGTGGCGCTGCCGCCGCGTGCCCCCGAGTCCGACCCGCGCGGCGAGGTGGGCCGGGTCGCCACCGCCTTCAACCGCATGCTCGGCCATGTCGAGGACGCCCTCACCAAGCGGCACGCCAGCGAGGAGCGGCTGCGCAGCTTCGCCGCCGACGCCAGTCATGAGCTGCGCACACCGGTCGCCTCGGTCCGCGGCCACGCCGAGCTGGCGCTGCTGCACCCGGGTCCGGTGCCGCCGGAGGTGACCCGCGCCCTGGAGCGGATCGCCGCGGAGTCCGGGCGCATGGGCGAGATGGTCGACGATCTGCTGCTGCTGGCCCGCCTGGACGCGGGCCGTCCGCTGGAGCGGCGCCCCGTCGACGTCACCCGCCTGGTCCTGGACGCGGTGACGGACGCGCGCGCCGCCGGTCCCGGTCACCGCTGGACGATGGAGCTGCCCGAGGAGCCGGTGACCGTGACGGGCGATGAGCACCGGCTCCACCAGGTGTTGGCCAACCTGCTGGCCAACGCGCGTTTGCACACGCCTGTGGGCACGAAGGTGACCGTCGCGCTGGAGACCGACGGGGCGACGGCCGTCCTCCGGGTCCACGACGACGGCCCCGGGGTCCCCGACGAGATCCAGCCGGGCGTCTTCGAACGCTTCACCCGGGCCGAACACCGCCGCCGCCCCGACAGCCAGGGAGGCGGCGCCGGCCTCGGCCTGGCGATCGTGGCGGCGGTGACGGAGGCGCACGGCGGGAGCGTGGAGCTGGAGAGCCGCCCGGGGGCGACCACCTTCACGGTGCGGCTACCGGGCAGCTGAGAGCGCCCCTTCGCTCAATACCGGGTGATGGCCGTGGCCCCCTTGGCCGTCCCGATCGCAATATGCGGCCGCCGCCCCGGCTCGGCCCACGCCAGAATCCGCCGCATCGCATCCTCCGGCACGGAGACACAACCGGCTGTCGCCCCACGCCCGTTGACATGCAGGAAAATGCCGGCGCCGCGTCCGGGCACAGGCTCGTCGTAGTTGAAGCCGATCACGAACGCGTACGCGTACTGCGGGTCGTACGTGATCAGGTGCTCCGACTCGGAGGCACGGCAGTCGGCCGGGAGCGGTTGCGTCCAGCGGTTGTAAGAGCGCGACACGCTGTCCTCGCACCACCAGGAGTCCTGGTGCACCCGGCGGTACGCCGCCGTCGTACCCGTGGGCGGGGGCTGGATGCCGAACGCGTACGGCAGGTCGTACAGGCCCGTCGGAGTCGTGTTCGTGCCCTGCGTCCGCGAGGCGCCCTCGACCAGACCGTTCGCGCCGAAGCGGGCCGGCGCGGAGCCGGCCTTCGACCAGTGCCCGTCACGCCGGTCCCACCAGGTGACCGTCCCGGACGTGGCGTCGGGGCCGGGCGCCTCGGCGGTGATCAGCTGGGTGCCGCCGCCGGTGTCCGCCATCCGCTCGGGCAGTGGGGAGTCCTCGGTCGGGTCCGGCGCGGCACCGAGCAGGAGGAGGGAGGCGGAGACGAGGGCGACGACGACACCATGGCGCATGGCTCAGACCGTAGACGGCGGCAGCGGCAACGGCAGTCCGGGTAGGCCGTCCAGGCTCGTTTCGATGTGCTCTTTCCCCCGGAAGTAGTCACTGAGGGAGGCGTCGTCCTCGCGCGCGAACCGCCTGCCGTGCAGATCGCGGTCCTCCTCGTACGCCATGAAGGGCACCGCGTAGCCGCAGGAGTCCCGGATGCGTTCGGCCGTCACGACGATGATCGCGCGCAGGCCGTGCGGGGTCGGGTCGATGTCGGGGAAATGGGTGAGCAGTTCCTTGAAGCGGGGGGCGTCGCGGAAGACCGGCTCGCCGCGGCCGTGCACACGGACGATGTTCGGCGGGCCCTGGAAGGCGCACCACATGAGGGTGATCCGGCCGTTCTCCCGCAGGTGCGCGATCGTCTCGGCGTTGCTCCCCGCGAAGTCCAGGTAGGCCACGGTGAGTTCGTCGATGATGGCGAACGAGCCCTTGAGTCCCTTGGGGGAGAGGTTGACCGTTCCGTCGCCGGACAGGGGAGCGGTCGCGGTGAAGAAGAGGGGCTGCGCCTCGATGAACGTACGCAGCCTGCCGTCTATGCGCTCATAGGTCTTTCCCATGGCTGACGATTATCCAGGGAAAGCCTTTCGACTGTCTAAGAAATTGCGGCGTCCGGTTGTCCGCCGTCCGCCGGGTACCCATGGCCGCCCCGGCCGGCGCGCGGGGCGGCCATGGTGCCTGTCACGTCACTTGTTGAGCGTGCAGGCGGCCAGGGAGTCGAGGCCCTGCGGCTTGGTCCCCTTGCGGCCGATGGCGATGGCGATGCGGTCGATCGTCGAGACGCGCTTGTCCTTGAGGGGACCGAGGATCGCGTTCTGGACGAAGTTGGGTCCGCCCTGGCCCACGGTGTCGACGAGCCGCTTGTTGGCCTCGGCGATCTGGGTGTTGAGCAGGGTCAGGTTGCGGTCGACCTCGGCCTGGGCGGAGGCGGGGATCGCGGGGAGCTTCGACTTCACGTCCGGGCAGGTGATGGTGCCGACGGCGTTCGTGTTGCCGGCGTTCCCGGCGTTGCCGTTGCCCGCGTTGCCGGCGTTCCCCTTGTTGCCCGCGTTGCCGGCATTCCCGTTGTTGCCTGCGTTGCCCGCGTTCCCATTGTTGTTGCCGGTGTTCGCGCCGCCGCCGTTGTTGACGCCGCCGGCGTTGAGGGTGCACGGCGCCAGGGCGTCCAGGCCCTGCGGCTTGGCGGCGGTGCGCCCGATCGCCGTGGCCATGCGGTTGATCGTCGCCACGCGCTTGTCCTTGAGGGGACCGAGGATCGCGTTCTGGACGAAGTTGGGTCCGCCCTGGCCCACGGTGTCGACGAGCCGCTTGTTGGCCTCGGCGATCTGGGTGTTGAGCAGGGTCAGGTTGCGGTTGATCTCGGCCTGGGCGGAGGCGGGGATCGCGGGGAGCTTCGACTTCACGTCCGGGCACGTGATCGTGCCGGGGCTCGCCAGGGTCCTGGCGCCGTTGCTCTTGGACGTCTCCCCGGCGAGGGCGTTACCGGCGATCAACGCACCGGACAGGACCACTGCGGCGGCGCCGCCGATGATCGCCACACGACGCTTGTTGTACTTCGGAAGGGCCCTGGACATGGAGATGCCTCACTCGGGTCGGAGGTGACTGCGGTGACCAACACGGCAGTCAGGGGTGGCTGCTGTGACGAAACGCGGCGCCTGCGTTCGGCGAGAGATACGGGAAAGCGATTTCGCGTGTTCAAGGGGTTTCAAAATTTCCCGTTCGGAACCCCGCCGGGACGGCCCGGCGCGGCCACGCCGCGGCGCTGCGGATTGACGAACCATGCAGAGTCCTGCATACTCATGCATGTCAGCGAATGCACTGTGAGGGAGAAAACCGTGGCCGAGCGCGTCGTACTCGCCTACTCCGGCGGTCTGGACACCTCCGTCGCCATCGGCTGGATCGCCGAGGAGACGGGCGCCGAGGTCATCGCCGTTGCCGTGGACGTCGGCCAGGGCGGCGAGGACCTGGACGTCATCCGTAAGCGCGCGCTCGCCTGCGGTGCCGTCGAGGCCGAGGTCGCCGACGCCAAGGACGAATTCGCCGACGAGTACTGCCTCCCGGCGATCAAGGCCAACGCCCTCTACATGGACCGCTACCCGCTGGTCTCCGCCCTGTCCCGGCCGACGATCGTCAAGCACCTCGTCGCCGCCGCCAAGAAGCACGGCGCCACCACGGTCGCCCACGGCTGCACCGGCAAGGGCAACGACCAGGTCCGCTTCGAGGCCGGCATCGTCGCCCTCGCCCCCGACCTCAAGTGCATCGCCCCGGTCCGCGACTACGCGATGACCCGCGACAAGGCGATCGCCTTCTGCGAGGAGAAGCAGCTCCCGATCGCCACCACCAAGAAGTCCCCGTACTCCATCGACCAGAACGTCTTCGGGCGCGCCGTCGAGACGGGCTTCCTGGAGGACATCTGGAACGCCCCGATCGAGGACATCTACGAGTACACCTCCAACCCGGCCGAGCCCCGCGAGGCCGACGAGGTGATCATCACCTTCAAGGAGGGCGTCCCGGTCGCCATCGACGGCAAGCCCGTCACCGTCCTCCAGGCCATCCAGCAGCTCAACGAGCGCGCCGGCGCCCAGGGCATCGGCCGGATCGACATGGTCGAGGACCGGCTCGTGGGCATCAAGTCCCGCGAGGTGTACGAGGCTCCGGGTGCGATCGCCCTGATCACCGCCCACCAGGAGCTGGAGAACGTCACCGTCGAGCGCGAACTGGCCCGCTACAAGCGGCAGGTCGAGCAGCGCTGGGGCGAGCTGGTCTACGACGGCCAGTGGTTCTCCCCGCTCAAGCGCGCCCTGGACGGCTTCATCAACGAGGCCAACCAGCACGTCTCCGGCGACATCCGCATGACCCTGCACGGCGGCCGCGCGGTCGTCACCGGCCGGCGCTCTCAGTCGTCGCTGTACGACTTCAACCTCGCCACCTACGACACCGGCGACACCTTCGACCAGGCCGCGGCCAAGGGCTTCATCGACATCTACAGCCTGTCGTCGAAGATCGCCGCGAAGCGGGACCTGGCGTAACAGCACAGGTCACCTCACCCCCGCTAGCCTGACAACCGCCTCCCCACTCACGTCGTGGGGAGGCGGCGGCACATCCGCACCCATGCCTTCAAGGAGCAACGCAGTGAGCAGCAACAGCGGTGACGTACGGCTCTGGGGCGGCCGTTTCGCCGACGGTCCCGCCGAGGCCCTGGCGAAGCTGTCCGCGTCCGTCCACTTCGACTGGCGGCTCGCGCCCTACGACATCGCGGGCTCCCGCGCTCACGCGCGCGTGCTGCACAAGGCGGGGCTGCTCACCGAGGACGAGCTGACGCGGATGCTGGCCGGACTCGACCAGCTCCAAGCGGACGTGGCGGACGGCTCCTTCACCGGCACCATCGCCGACGAGGACGTGCACACCGCCCTGGAGCGAGGCCTCCTGGAGCGCCTCGGTCCCGACCTCGGCGGCAAGCTGCGCGCCGGCCGCTCCCGCAACGACCAGGTCGCGACCCTCTTCCGGATGTACCTGCGCGACCACGCCCGGATCATCGGGGGCCTGATCGCCGAGCTCCAGGATGCGCTCATCGGCCTGGCGGAGGCCCACCCGGACGTGGCGATGCCCGGCCGTACCCACCTCCAGCACGCCCAGCCGGTGCTCTTCGCCCACCACGTCCTCGCGCACGTCCAGTCGCTGTCCCGGGACGCCGAGCGCCTGCGCCAGTGGGACGAGCGGACAGCCGTGTCGCCCTACGGCTCGGGTGCCCTGGCGGGCTCCTCCCTCGGCCTGGACCCGGAGGCGGTCGCCGAGGACCTCGGCTTCGAGCACGGCAGCTCGGCCAACTCCATCGACGGCACGGCCTCCCGTGACTTCGTCGCCGAGTTCGCCTTCATCACCGCCATGATCGGCGTCAACCTCTCCCGGATCGCCGAAGAGGTCATCATCTGGAACACGAAGGAGTTCTCCTTCGTGACGCTCCACGACGCGTTCTCCACGGGCTCGTCGATCATGCCGCAGAAGAAGAACCCGGACATCGCCGAGCTGGCGCGCGGCAAGAGCGGCCGTCTGATCGGCAACCTCACCGGGCTCATGGCCACGCTCAAGGCACTGCCGCTCGCGTACAACCGCGACCTCCAGGAGGACAAGGAGCCGGTCTTCGACTCCATCGACCAGCTGGAGGTTCTGCTCCCGGCCTTCACCGGCATGATGGCCACGCTGACCGTGCACCGCGAGCGCATGGAGGAGCTGGCCCCGGCCGGTTTCTCGCTCGCCACCGACATCGCCGAGTGGCTGGTCAAGCAGGGTGTGCCGTTCCGCGTCGCGCACGAGGTAGCCGGTGAGTGCGTGAAGGTCGCCGAGGCCGAGGGCAAGGAGCTGGACGGGCTCACGGACGAGCAGTTCGCGAAGATCTCCGCGCATCTGACCCCCGAGGTGCGGTCGGTCCTCAACGTCCCCGGCGCCCTCGCCTCCCGCAACGGTCGCGGCGGTACGGCACCCGAGGCGGTCGCCGTCCAGCTCGCCGAGGTGAAGGCGGACGTGGCGGCGCAGCACGCGTGGGCCACCGCGAAGCAGAAGAAGTAGCAGGTGGCGTGAGTGAAGGGCGTCGCGGGATAGGTTGGTCCAAGCCGCAAGGAGCCGACCGAACGGAGCCCGTGATGCCCTTCGCCCGACTCGCCTCAGCGACGACTCCCACCTGCCACATCGGCCTGGGGCTCGCCGCCGTCGGGCGACCCGGTTACATCAACCTCGGCCGCGAGCAGGACCTCCCGCCCGTCCGCAGCGTCGACGCCCTGCGCGAGCGCACCCATGAACTCCTGGACGCCGCCTACGCCCAGGGCGTCCGTTACTTCGACGCCGCCCGCTCCTACGGCCGCTCCGAGGAGTTCCTCGCCGACTGGCTGAACGCTCGCCCCGACATCGACGATGCCATCGTCGGCAGCAAGTGGGGCTACACCTACACCGCGGGCTGGAGCACCGACGCCGAGCACCACGAGGTCAAGGACCACGGCGTCGCCACCTACGAGCGGCAGCGGGCCGAGACCGCCGCACTCCTCGGCGACCGGCTCGACCTCTACCAGATTCACTCGGTGACCCCCGACAGCCCGGCCCTCACCGACAAGGAACTCCACGCGAAGCTCGCCGAGGCCGCGGCGGAGGGTGTCACGATCGGCTTCTCCACCAGCGGTCCGGCACAGGCCGACGCGATCCGCGCCGCGCTCGCCGTGACCGTCGACGGCGAGCCCCTCTTCCGTACCGTCCAGTCCACGTACAACGTGCTGGAGACCTCGGCCGGCCCGGCGCTCGCCGAGGCGCACGACGCCGGGCTCACGGTGATCGTCAAGGAGGGCATGGCGAACGGACGGCTCGCGGACCCGCACGCGCCGGACGCCCTGAAAGCCGTCGCCGCGGAAACCTCCCTGGGCTGTGACGCGGTCGCGCTCGCCCTGGTACTGCGGCAGCCCTGGGCCGGCGTCGTCATGTCCGGCGCGGCCACCGTCGGGCAGCTCGCCTCGAACCTGCACGCCGCCGTCGTCGACCTCGACGAGGACCAGCTCGCCCGCCTCGACGCGCTCGCCGAGGACCCGCGCGCGTACTGGGAGCGGCGCGGACAGCTTCCCTGGCACTGAGGCACTTCCAGAGCCGAGGAGACCCCCTGGGGCGACCCTCTGAGACTCGCGCGCCTTCAATGAGACATTGATGTCTCATATGGCCTATGGTTGTCTCATGGCTCTGGACCGTGACCACGTGCTGCGCAGCGCAGCCGCCCTGCTCACCCGGAAATCCACCGCCACCATGGACGAGGTCGCCAAGGCGGCCGGGATCAGCCGGGCCACGCTGCACCGCCGCTTCGCCGGGCGCGACGCGCTCGTACGGGCGCTGGAGGCGCTCGGCATCGAGGAGTGCGAGGCGGCGCTGGACGCCGCGCGGCTCGGCGAGGACTCGGCCCAGGACGCCCTGCGCCGGTTCGTGAAGGAGATCGAACCGGCCGCCGGCCTCCTCGCCTTCCTTTACAGCGAGAACCAGCTCTACGAGGGCGAGGAGCAGAACGCGGGCTGGGCCCGGATCGACGCCCGGATCGCCGCGCTGTTCCGGCGAGGTCAGGAAGGCGGCGAGTTCCGCATCGACCTCACGCCGGCCTGGCTCACCGAAGCGCTGTACGGACTGATGGCCTCGGGGGCCTGGGCCGTGGCGGAGGGCCGGGTCGCGCGCAAGGACTTCACCTACATGATCGCCGAGCTGCTGCTCGGCGGCGCACTACGGAGAGAGGAACCATGACCAGCACCCTGCAGCCGGCAGTCACGCCGCAGGCGGAGAGGCGTCCGGGCCGGTGGCTCGCGCTCTCCGTCCTCGTGCTCGCCGTGCTGCTGGTGGCCGTGGACGCGACCGTCCTCGGCCTCGCGACCCCCTACATCAGCGAGGACCTGAAGCCGTCGGGCACCCAGCTGCTGTGGATCGGTGACGTCTACTCGTTCGTCATCGCCGGTCTGCTCGTGTCCATGGGCAGCCTCGGCGACCGCATCGGCCGCAAGCGGATCCTGCTCGGTGGCGCGACGGCGTTCGGCGCGATATCCGTCCTCAACGCCTACGCCTCGACGCCGGAGACGATGATCCTGGCGCGGGCCCTGCTCGGTGTCGCGGGCGCGACCCTGATGCCGGCCACGCTCGCCCTGATCCGCAACCTCTTCCACGACCCGCGCGAGCGCAGCCTCGCCGTCGGCGTCTGGGGCGCCACCGCCTCGGCCGGTACGGCCGTCGGCCCGATCGTCGGCGGCTTCCTGCTCGAACACTTCTGGTGGGGCTCGGTCTTCCTGATCAACCTGCCCGTGATGGCGGTCCTGGTGCTCGTCGGGATCAGGACGCTGCCCGAGTCCCGCAACCCGAACCCCGGCCCCTGGGACCTGATCAGTGTCGTGCTGTCGCTCGTCGGCGTGGTCGGCATGGTGTACGCCGTCAAGGAGGCCGCCTCGCACGGGTTCTCCTGGCCGGCCACGGCCGTCGGCGTCCTCGGCGCCGCCGCGCTCTGCGGCTTCGTGCGTCGCCAGCTCACGCTTCCGGTGCCCCTGCTGGACGTGCGGCTGTTCGGCAGCCGCGGCTTCTCCGGAGCCGTACTCGCCGATCTGCTGACCGTCCTCGGCCTGTCCGGGCTGGTCTTCTTTCTCTCGCAGTACCTGCAACTCGTCCAGGGCAGGCCCCCGTTCGAGGCGGGCCTGGCGGAGCTGCCCGCCGCCGTCGGCGCCGTGGTGGCAGGCCTGGCCGCGGGCGCGGCGGCGCGCCGCTTCTCGGTACGGGCCGTGGTCTCCGGCGGGCTGGCCGCGGTGGGCCTGGCGCTCGCCGCCCTCACGCTGCTCGACCGGTCCACCGGCTACCCGTTCATCGGAACCGCCCTGCTGGTCGTGGGCGTCGGTGCGGGCCTGTCGTTCACCGTGACCGCCGACGTGATCCTCTCCAACGTGCCCAAGGAGCAGGCGGGCGCCGCCTCCGCCGTCTCCGAGACGGCGTACGAACTCGGCGCGGCGCTCGGCATCGCGCTGCTCGGCTCCATCGTGACCGGCGTCTACCGCGGCTTCACGGCCCCGACGGGCACCCCGGCAGCGGCGCACGAGTCGCTGGGCGGAGCGGTCGAGACGGCGTCGGACATGCCATCGGCCACCGGCCGGGCATTGCTGTCATCGGCCCGCGACGCCTTCATCGAGGGCCTCACACTGGCGACGGGCGTAGGCGCGGCCGTGCTACTGGCGACGGCGGTGGCGGCATGGTTCTTGCTGAGGGGGCAGAAGCTGGAGAGCGCCTCATGACGCTTGGGGGAGTGGATGTGCCCCTGTAAGGGGCGCGGGCCGGTGACACTATGCGGCTCCGCCGCGTGGGCGCGAGCAACCACGACGACGCCGCAGTCGCCCAACAACAGTCCCCGAACGGCGATCAGGCGCCCTTCGTTGTCCGCTACGCGGCCTTGGCCTTCGTGGCGTACATGTCCACATACTCCTGCCCCGACAACCGCATGACCTCCGTCATCACGGAGTCGGTCACCGCCCGCAGCACATACCGGTCCCGGTCCATCCCCTCGTACCGCGAGAACTCCATCGCCTCACCGAAGCGCACGGTGACCCGCCCCGGGCGCGGCATCCCGCTCCCGCCCGGCTGGAGCTTGTCCGTGCCGATCACCGCGAAGGGGACCACCGGGGCGCCGGTCATCAGGGTGAGTCGGGCGATGCCGGTCCGGCCGCGGTACAGGCGGCCGTCGGGGGAGCGGGTGCCCTCCGGGTAGATACCGAAGATCTTGCCCTCTTCCAGGATCCGGCGGCCGGTCATCAGCGCGGCCACGCCGCCGTTCGCGCCGTCCCGGTCGACCGGGATCATGCCGACGCCCGTGAAGAACCAGGCCATCGCCCGGCCCTTGAGGCCCTTGCCCGTGACGTACTCGTCCTTGCCGATGAAGAAGACCTGCCGCTTGGTCACCACCGGCAGCACGATCGAGTCGATGAACGTCAGGTGGTTGCCGGCGAGAATCACCGGGCCGTCGCCCGGGATGTGCTCCGCGCCCTCCACCCGTGGGCGGAACATCAGGCGCATGATCGGTCCGAGCACTGCCTTGATGAGCGCGAAGCGGGACAACGGGCCCTCCGGTGTCAAGGGATGCGGTTTGAGTCTGTGCAGGTGAGGACGATACTCGTGGCCCCCGGCGTGTTGCACATCGGGTTCACGGATCGGATACGTGTCGTTGACGACTGTTTACCTGCGGCGTCGTCGTGTCGCACGTTCGTCATCCGCCGGGCGGGTGTGACGGACATCGCGTCCGGACGGCTGACGGACCGTCATTCCGAGTGCCCCGAATGTCCCCGCCCATGCATCCAGCAGGACGGCCCGCGTCCGCCATGCGTTCCCGCGTACGTCTCCCGGCCGTCACCCGCACGCACCTACGATCGACCCGCTTCGAACAGGCGTGGTGGGAGGAACTCATGGGGACGCAGGAGTCGTACGAGCAGGGGCGAGGGACGGGCCGGCGGGCGTTGCTCGGGGCCGCGGTGCTCGGCGCGGGCGGGGTGGTTCTCGGACTGCCCGGTGCCGCGCGAGCGGACGCGCGGCACACGGGCGGCGGACTGAAGAGCCTGCCCGTGCCGACGATCATCGGGCACCGCGGGGCCAGCGGCTACCGGCCGGAACACACCTTCGGCTCGTACCAGCTGGCCCTCGACCTGGGCGCCGACATCGTGGAGGCCGGCGACCTGGTGCCCACGAAGGACGGCCACCTGGTGTGCCGGCACGAGCCGGAGATCGGCGGGACCACGGACGTGGCCGACCACCCCGAGTTCGCCGACCGCAAGAGGACCAAGGTCCTCGACGGGGTGTCCGTCACCGGCTGGTTCACCGAGGACTTCACGCTCGCCGAGCTGAAGACGCTGCGCGCGGTCGAGCGCATCCCGGCCAACCGCCCGCACAACACCCTCTACAACGGCCGCTGGGAGATCCCCACCTTCGAAGAGGTGCTGCGCTGGCAGGACGAGCAGACCCGCAAGCGTGGCAAGCAGGTCTTCATCTACCCCGAGACCAAGCACCCCACCTATTTCCGCAAGCTCGGCCTCGGCCTGGAGGAGCGGGTCGCCAAACTGCTGCGCAAGTACGGCAAGGACAAGCGGACCTCGCCGGTGATCCTCCAGTCCTTCGAGCCGAGCAGCATCGAGCGTCTGAACAAGCTCGTCGACAACCCGCTCGTCGTCCTGCTGTCCAGCGCGAGCAGCCGCCCCTGGGACTTCGTCGAGGCGGGTGACCCGCGCACGGTCGCCGACCTGATCACGCCGAAGGGCCTCAGGGAGATCGCCGGCTACGCGCAGGGCATCGGCCCGACCCTCGACCTGGTCATCCCGAAGGACGCGAACGGCAACCTCACCAAGCCGACCACGCTTGTCGCCGACGCGCACAAGGTGGGCCTGATCCTGCACCCGTACACCATGCGCAACGAGAACCCGTTCCTGCCGGCGGACTTCCGCAAGGGCACCGACGCGGACGCCTACGGGGACGTCTTCGGCGCCTTCAAGGCGTACTTCGCGACCGGCATCGACGGCGTCTTCACCGACAACGCCGACACCGGCCTGCTCGCCCGTGAGGACTTCCTGCGCGGCTGACGGGTCAACGCGCGACACGGAGACACCGATGGGAGTGACTCTCGGCCGTCCCGGCAACTCATCGCCGGGGCGGCCGCGTCACGTCGCATGTGACCGACGAGATGCTCACGGCCCTGCGCCCGCTGCTCGCCGCCGAGGCCTCGGCCGAGGCATTCGCGTCCGGTATGGAACCGGGCGACCTGGAACAGGCGGTCTGGCTGCGGCTCCTGGAGCGGCTCGACATGGACGCGCCGCCCGTCGACCCGCAGGGATGGCTGCGACAGGCCGTCCGCTCGGAGGCGCGACGCGGCCGCCGCACCGCCCGCTTCGAACTGCCGTACGGCACCGAGCCCGTCGACGACGGGGGACCCGATCCCGAGCAGCAGGCGCTTCTGGCGGCCCGCCGCCGGTCCCTGTACACGGCCGTACGCCGCCTTCCCGGCCGTTGCCCCCGTCTGATGGCCGCGCTGCTCTCCCCGCGCGATCTGACCTACCGCGAAATCGCAGGGGAGTTGGGTATCTCACAGGGCAGTCTCGGACCGGAACGTTCCAAATGCCTCGGATGTCTGCGTCGATTGCTCGTGGCGGAGGTTGCGGCCCGCGAACCGCGGGGATAGGAGTGAGGGACGACCGGTGATCAGGTGAGCGGGAGGCGTGCGCACATGGGCATGAGCGTGACCATCTCTATGGCGACCGAGCAGGACGCCGAGCAGATCTTCAGGCTGCAGTACCTCTGCTTCCAGAGTGAGGCCGCGCTGTACGGCAACTACCGCATCGACCCGCTGGTCCAGAGCCTGGACTCGGTTCGCGAGGAGGTCGCCTCCGACTGTGTCTTCGTGGCCCGGCTGGGCGACGAGGTGGTCGGTTCGGTGCGCGGCAGCGTGACCGAGGACGGCGCCGCGTCCATCGGCAAGCTCTGTGTGCACCCGCGGCTCCAGGGCCACGGCATCGGGGCCCGGCTGCTGCGCGCGGCGGAGGCGGCGCTGGTCGAGGAGCGCGGCGCGAAGCGGTTCCGCCTCAGCACGGGCCACCGCAGCGAGGGCAACCTCCGCCTGTACCGCCGCGTCGGCTACGAGGCGGTCGGCACGTCCCAGGGCAACGACGGCGTCCCCCTGATCATCCTGGAGAAGCAGGCCCCGGCGGGTTCGTACGCGGCGACGGCTTAGGCGCGCAGTGCGGCGCCTTGGGCCGTGCGGGCCTTGCGGAGCCAGTACATCGCCGACAACGGCAGCAGTACGGGAATGAAGACGTACCCCATGCCGTAGTCCGACCACACGGTCGCGTCGGGAAACGCGGACGGCTCGACCAGGGTCCACGTGCCCACGGTCAGCACGCCCACCAGTTCGGCGGCGCAGCACACCAGTGCTGCCCGCCGCGCCGTCTCACCGCCCCGCACGAGCGAGTACGTGATGAAGCCGTAGACGACACCGGCCACCGCCGAGAGGGAGTACGCCAGCGGTGCCTTGTCGAACTGCGTCGAGATCTGTACGACCGAGCGCGACACCGCGCCGACCACCATCACGCCGTACAGCCATACGAGCAGCATGCCGGGCCCGCTGATGAGTCGTGCCTTCACCGGCTTCTCCTGCGTGGCCGTCATCTCAGCCTCCCCAGATGTCATAGAGCCGCACCTCCAGCACGGCGAGGACCACACCGCCGGCCGCGACCGTCACCGAACCCCACCGCGTACGCTCCGCCAGCGACATGAAACCGGCCGCCGGGACGCACGCGAACGCGCCCAGCAGATACGCCACGAAGATCGTCGTGCCCTGCTCCGGCTTCTCGCCGCGTGCCAGCTGGACGATGCCGACGACCAACTGGACCACGGCCAGCAGTGTCACCACGGCCATGCCGATGAAGTGCCAGTCCTTCGTGGGCTGATCACGGTAGGCCGCCCAGCCGCACCAGGCGGCGAGCAGCAGCGCGGCGACACCGGTCACCAGCGTCAGGGCATCAAGCATGCCGCGACCCTATTACGGGCCAAAAGACCCACCGCGCCCGGCCCGGCTGTCAGGCACCCGTCCCGTCGGTGACCAGGTTGGCATTGGCGGCCCCGCGCCAAAGTCTGTGCTGCCACTCATTGGCGTTCGCGGCGGGCCGGACGGTGAGCACGGGATTCGGGCCCGTCTCGATGACGGCGGTCCCATCCGGCGAAGTCGAGCGTCCCTTCGTGCGCGAAGGCATCGAGAACCCCGCCCACGCCCTGTCGGCACCGTGGCATTGGCCACACACCGCCAGACACCGCCAGGTCCACGGACTGGACACCGGTCCGGCGGACACGGGCCTCTCTCCCCTTGTACGCCTGGTCAACCCCTGTGCCTGGAGACCTGCCTGCAAACCGAAGGCTGTCCACGACTGTCCGCCATTCGGACAGCAGGGGAGGGTCCCCGCTGTGCGTCTGCTTTACTTGCCCCATGACCACGACGAGCTGCCGCACCCTTGCGACCGAGGCGACCATGACGCCCGGTGCTCGTTGTATGTGTCGAATGTGCGCCTGTTAGAGGGCCCCCGCACCACCCAGAGCCTCGCGCCCCGAAGCGAGACCGCCCGTGGCACGTCCGCACGCCCGTGTCGTGCGTGACTGAGCCTCCCCCACTGCCCGAACGGCGTGGGGGACCCCCACCGCGCACATGTTCTTCCCGGTTCGATCGGCATCCCGATCGCCGTCGCGAGAACCGTGCCGCGTTCCCACGCACGTACCCGTGCCCGGCGCACACCCACGCCCTGCACTCGACAGTGACGGAAACCCAGTGATCACCACATCGGGCCTCACCAAGGTCTACCGCTCGCGGGGCCGCGAGGTCACCGCCCTCGACGGCGTCGATCTGCACGTACGCGAAGGCGAGGTGTACGGCGTCATCGGCCAGTCCGGCGCCGGCAAGTCCTCGCTCATCCGCTGCGTCAACCTGCTGGAGCGCCCCACCTCCGGCACGGTCACCGTGGCCGGCCAGGACCTCACCGCGCTCGCCGGTCGCGGCCCCCGCGCCGGCAAGGAACTCCGGCAGGCGCGCAGCCGTATCGGCATGGTCTTCCAGCACTTCAACCTGCTGTCCTCGCGCACCGTCCAGGACAACGTCGAGCTGCCGCTGGAAATCCTCGGCACCTCCGGGAAGGAACGTTCCCGCAAGGCCCTGGAGCTGCTCGACCTCGTCGGCCTGGCCGACAAGGCCAAGGCCTACCCGGCCCAGCTCTCCGGCGGCCAGAAGCAGCGCGTCGGCATCGCCCGCGCCCTCGCCGGTGACCCCAAGGTGCTGCTCTCCGACGAGGCGACCAGCGCCCTCGACCCGGAGACCACCCGCTCGATCCTCCAGCTGCTGCGCGACCTGAACCGGCAGCTCGGCCTGACCGTCCTGCTCATCACCCACGAGATGGACGTCGTCAAGAGCATCTGTGACTCGGCCGCGCTCATGGAGAAGGGCCGCATCGTCGAGTCCGGCACGGTCAGCGAGCTGCTCGCCACCCCCGGCTCCGAACTGGCCGCCGCGCTCTTCCCCGTCGGCGGCGACGCCTCCGGCGACGGCCGCACCGTCGTCGACGTCACCTTCCACGGCGACGCCGCCACCCGGCCCGTCATCTCGCAGCTCTCGCGCACGTACAACATCGACATCTCGATCCTCGGCGCCGCCATCGACACCGTCGGCGGCCTCCAGGTCGGTCGTATGCGCATCGAACTGCCCGGCCGTTACGAGGACAACGTCGTGCCGATCGGCTTCCTGCGCGAGCAGGGCCTGCAGATCGACGTCGTCGAACAGGCGGCCAAGGAGTCCGCGCTGGTGAAGGAAGGTGCCAAGTGACCTGGTCCGAGATACAGCCGCTGCTGTCCCAGGCGTGTTGGGACACGCTCTACATGGTCGGCTGGTCCACCCTGATCGCGGTCCTCGGCGGCCTGCCGCTCGGCATCCTGCTTGTGCTGACCGACCGCGGCGGACTCCTTCAGAACATCGTCGCCAACAAGGTCATCGGGCAGGTGGTGAACGTCGCCCGGTCGATGCCGTTCATCATCCTGATGGTCGCGCTGATGAGCTTCACGCGCACGATCACGGGCACGACCATCGGCCGGGAGGCCGCCATCGTGCCGCTCGCCATCGGCGCGATCCCGTTCTTCGCGCGGCTCGTCGAGACGGCCGTCCGCGAAGTGGACGGCGGACTCGTCGAGGCCGTGCAGGCGATGGGCGGCAACACCTGGACCGTGGTGCGCAAGGTCCTCGTCCCGGAGGCCCTGCCCTCGCTGATCTCCTCCGCCACCACCACGGTCGTCGCCCTCATCGGCTACTCCGCGATGGCCGGCACGGTCGGCGCCGGCGGCCTCGGCGACATCGCCATCCGCTACGGCTACCAGCGCTTCGAGACCCAGATGATGTGGATCACCGTGGCGATCCTCGCCGTCGTCATCTCTCTCATCCAGTTCGCCGGCGACTACGCGGCCCGCGCACTGCACCGCCGCGGCGGCCGGTCGGGAGCCGCGCCCCGGCTGCGGCTGCTGAAGGACAAGGCGCCCGCCGGACCGACGCCCGTTTCCGAGGCGCCCGCCCCCGAAGCCGCCACGGCCGACGTGAGCAAGGTCGCCTGAGGCGGCGCACCTCCTCATCCCCAGATTTCCCCGTTCACCCACGACGGGGTCGCTCCACCCATAAGGAAAGGCACTTTTCGTGCGTAACACCGCCAAGATCACCGCCGCCGTCCTCGCCGCCGGAGCCCTCACCTTCGGGCTGACCGCCTGCGGTTCGGACAAGGACTCCGCCTCCTCCGACTACAGCGGCCCGCTGGTCGTCGCCGCCAGCCCCACCCCGCACGCCGAGATCCTCAACTTCGTCAAGGACAACCTGGCGAAGAAGGCGGGCCTCGACCTGGAGGTCAAGGAGTTCACCGACTACGTCACGCCGAACACGGCGACCGAGGACGGATCCGTCGGCGCCAACTACTTCCAGAACCAGCCGTACCTCGACGACTTCAACAAGAAGAAGGGCACCCACATCGTGCCCGTCGTCACGGTGCACCTGGAGCCGCTCGGCCTCTACTCGCACAAGATCAAGAAGGCCGACGAGCTGAAGAGCGGTGCGACCGTCGCCATTCCGAACGACACGGTCAACGAGGCGCGGGCGCTCAAGCTGCTCGCCGCCAACGGGATCATCACGCTCAAGAGCGGCGTGGGCAGCGAAGCGACCCCCCAGGACATCGCCAAGAACCCGAAGAACCTGAAGTTCAAGGAGCTGGAGGCGGCCCAGACCCCGCGCTCCCTGGACGACGTGGACGTCGCGGTGATCAACGGCAACTACGCCATCTCCTCCGGCCTCAAGCCCGCCCAGGACGCCCTCGTCCTGGAGTCCGCGACGAACAACCCGTACGGCAACTTCCTCGCGGTCAAGAAGGGCAACGAGAAGGACCCGCGCGTCAAGAAGCTCGCCAAGCTCCTCGTCTCGCCCGAGGTGAAGAAGTTCATCGAGGACAAGTACCAGGGCTCGGTCATCGCCTCCTTCTGATCCGTCGGTCACCTCCGGCCCGCGTCGCCGCCGCGACACACGGGGTCCGCTCCCTCACCGGGACCGGACCCCGTGGTGCGGTTCGGTGCTTCCATGCTGCATGCTGGGCAGTTCAGCAGGTCCTGACGGTTTCCGAAGGTTACGGAGCGGCGCAATGACAAGCACCTTCCCCAACGTCTCCATCAGCACGGAGCGGTTGGTACTGCGCCCTCTCGACGAGGACGATGTCCCCGCGCTGGCCGAAATGATGAACGACGAGATGGTCGGCGCCTGGACCGACGTCCCTCAGCCCTTCACGGAGGAGGGGGCCCGCGGCTGGATCACCGAGTGGGCACCCACCGAGCGCGCCGCGGGCCGCGGCCTCGACCTCGCGGTCACCGAGTTCCTCACCCAGCGCCTGGTCGGCCTCGTCCAGCTGACCAAGACCAACTGGCACATCCGGTCGACCGAACTGTCGTACATCATCGCCTCCTGGGCGCGGGGCGAGGGCTACGCATCCGAGGCCTCGCTCGCCACCGCCCAATGGCTCTTCGGGGACCAGAAGTTCGAGCGGATCGAAGTACGCACGGCGGCCGACAACACCGCCTCCCAGCAGGTCGCCCAGAAGATCGGCTGCATCAGCGAGGGCGTCCTGCGCAACGCCTGCATAGCGCACGTCCGCAACGAGGACGGCACCTGGACCGACGTACGGACGGACTTCATCGTGTGGAGCCTGCTGCCGGAGGACCTCGACGGGGTCGGCGAGGAACTGGCCGACACCGGCGGTTTCACGTCGTTCTCCAACTGGAACTGACACCGCGGGACCGCTCCCACGGGGTGAGTCCCGGGCGGACGAACCCAGCCGGACCAGATACCCTCACGGAGCCCGCCGTGCGGGATGCCCCCTGACGACCTGCACAATCCTCCTGGAGACTGACGACGATGGCCGACCGGGTCACGGTGATCGGCTGGGACGGCTCGCCACTGACCGCCGCAGCGCGCTCCGCCCTGGGGGCCGCCACGCTCGTCGCCGGCGCGGCCCACCATCTCGGCCTCCCCGAGGTGCCGAGGACGGCCGAGCGCATCCGCCTCGGCAGCGTCGCCCTCGCCGCCCGCCGCATCGCCGCCCACCGCGGCACCGCCGTCGTCCTCGCCGACGGCGACCCGGGCTTCTTCGGCGTCGTACGCACCCTGCGCGCCCCCGAATTCGGCCTGGAGGTCGAAGTCGTGCCCGCCGTGTCCTCGGTGGCCGCCGCCTTCGCCCGCGCAGGGATGCCCTGGGACGACGCACAGGTGGTCGTCGCACACCGCCGCACCCTGCGCCGCGCGGTGAACGTATGCCGCGCCCACACCAAAGTCGCGGTTCTCACCTCACCAGGCGCCGGGCCCGCGGAACTCGGGCTGCTCCTCGACGGGGTCCACCGCACCTTCGTCATCTGTGAGGAACTCGGCACCGACCGCGAACAGGTCACCGTTGTCACCTCCGACAAGGCCGCCGACCACACCTGGCGCGACCCCAACGTCGTCATCGCCATCGGCGGACCCGTGACCGCGGCCGACGGCGGCGGCTGGATCGCCGGCCGCGACCCGGGCGCGGGACCGCGCGGCTGGGCGCTGCCCGCCGAGGCGTACGGCGGAGGGCTCGGCGAAGGTGAAACGGATCTGCTGCGCGCCGCCCAACTCGCCCGGCTGGGACCCCGGGTGGGCGACCTGGTGTGGGACATCGGGACCGGCTGCGGCGCGTTCGCCGTGGAGGCCGCCCGCTGCGGGGCCGCCGTCATCGCCGTCGACCGCGACGCGGACGCCTGCGGCCGTACGGCGGCCGGCGCGCGCCACTTCGGCGTCCAGCTCCAGATCGTGCACGGCACCGCCCCGCACATCCTGGAGAACCTGCCCGAGCCGGACGTCGTACGCGTCGGCGGCGGGGGAGTCGCGGTCGTCTCGGCGGTCGCCGACCGCCGCCCGCAGCGGATCGTCGCGCACGCCGCGACCCGCGACACGGCCGAACTCGTCGGCAGGGATCTGTCGGAGCACGGCTACGACGTCGAGTGCGCCCTGTTGCAGTCCGTGGAACTCGACACGCGGGCCTGGACGGAGAAGGAACGGAGCGTCGCGTTCCTGCTCAGCGGCCGATTGGCCGAACGCTCCCCCTGATCCGGTTGTCGTACCGGCGCGGTAGGCTGGCCGACCGTTGTACCGCACTTGGGTGATCCGGGACTTCGTCAGTCAATGTCCGGAAAGCACACCCCTTTTGGGGTGAGTGTGGTACGGCAGAACCGGAGGGTGCGCAACGTGGCGCAGTCCACAGCGGGCCGTCGCGGATCAAGCTGTCGCAATGGCGGGACGGCCGCGACAATGCCGTTCAATGGCTTTGTCGTCATTGTTGGCGGGTCGTTCGTGCCGCTGGGCACGCACGCTCGTTCTTCATTGCGGGCGGTCGGCGCGCCGTTCCGGGCGAGCGGGTCGTAGAAGCACTAACCGATGGGCGAGGGGTACGCATGACGGACACCGGCCAGATCCCGGGCGAGGGGCTGCCGGAGAGCGCAGGCATGGTGGAGCAGCCGGGCGTCCTCGCGCCGGGCGCGTACACCTACCTCAACCACTCCGACACCCCGGCCGAGGACGACGACCTGCTCCTGATGCCCGGCCAGCAGGGCGCCTGGGGCAACGAGATGCCGCAGCCCGCCCCGGCTCCGGCGCCGTTCCTCCATGAGCCCGGCCCGCATGAGATGGCCGGCCGGGACAGCGGCTCGATCGACGTCGGCGCGGTCCGTACGCCGCCTCCGGCGCCGGTGCCCCCGTCGGCGACGCCGCGCCGCCCGCTGCACCTCGGCCCGCCCACCCCGGACGCCACCTTGAGCCCGGTGCGTTCGCTGTCCGACCGCGGTCCGGCCGACGCCCCGATGCGCCCCTCCGGGCCGCCGACGACCGGCCCGGAGTATCTCGACGTGCCCCAGCCCGGGGAGAACTCCCCGCAGGGGGCGGTGCCGTGGGGCGCGCCGCCGCAGACGCAGACCGTGCCGCCGGTGGGCCCCGAGGGGACCACTGCAGAAACGGTCGTCCCGCAGCCGGCGCCGACGCCCGAGCCGGTGGCGGTGGAACCGGCCCCGGCGCAGGTCGCCCCCGAGGCCGCACCGCTGGCCCCGGAGGGCTACGAGCCGCTCCAGGGGCAGGCGATCCCGGCCGGCCCCCAGGCACTTGAGACCCCCGGAGCGCCGGTCGGCGCCGAGCCGCCCCAGACTCCGGCTCCCGGTGCGCCGCAGGACGCCCAGGCTCCGGTTCCCGGCGCGCAGGACGTCCAGGCTGAGCCGACGGCCGCTCCGCAGGCTCCGGACGCCGCGCCCGTCGCTGCCCCGCAGGCTCCGGGCGCAGCGTCCGCCGCTGCCCCGCAGGCAGCCCCGGATGCCGCGGACGCCGTATCGGTGCCCGAGGGCGTGTCCGCTGCCGAGTCCGCGCATGGCCCGCACGGTGCGCCCGCCCCGGCCGCCCCCCAGATCCCCGACGCCGCACCGGCACCGGCCGGGCCCTCGGCGGAAGCAGCGCCCGCCCCGGTCACCCCGCAGGCTCCGCAAGCCGTGCCCGCGCCGGATGCCGTGTCGGACGCGCAGGTCTCCGCCCCGCAGACCCCGGTCGCGCACGCCCCGGACGCGCAGGTCTCCGCCCCGCAGACCCCGGTCGCGCACGCCCCGGACGCGCAGGTCCCCGCCGCGCAGGCGCCGGACGCGCAGGTCCCCGCCGCCCCGCACGCCCCGCAGCCGGCGGACGACGCGGCGCAGACCGTCGTGGTCGTGCCCGACGCGGGCGTTCCCCAGCAGGCCGACGCCCCCGCGCCCGCCTCCACCGGCCTGCCGGAGGCACCCGCGCAGGAACCCGAAGCCGACGACCAGGCCGCCCCGGTCCAGGACGCCCAGGACCCGGCATCCGAGCACGCCCAGGACCCGGCGCAGGCCGTGACCCCCGTACCGGACGAGCAGGCGCCCGAGTCGCGGCCCGCCGACCAGGCCGTCCACATCGCGGACACCGAGGCTCGGATCCCGGACGCCGAGACCCCGTTCGAGGAGCCCGCGCTGCCCCTGGCCGCCGAGGAGGCGCAGCCCGCGGCCGCCGAGTCCGTCCAGGCCGTGCCGGTGGGCGTCGCCGCCCAGGCCGCGGCGCCCGAGGCATCCGCCGGCCAGGTGCACGGCGAGCAGCCCGCGGCCGATGAGCCCGGCGCTCCCCAGGAGCCCGAGCCGGACCAGACGCTCGGTCAGTTCGTGCCCGTCGAGGGCACCGTGCCGACCACCCCGCACCTGGCCCCGACCCCGCCGCACGCCCTGATCGTGCCGCCCCTCCCCCCTCAGGAGCAGCAGCCCGCCGAGGAGCCCGCTGCGGCCGCCGCCGAGCAGGAGGAGCCGGTGGCCGCCGCACCGACGGCGGAGGAGCCCGCCGTCACCGTTCCCGCTCCCCGCGACGGCGAGGCACCCGCCCCGGAGCCGTCCGTCGTGGACCAGGAGCCCGTAGTCGCACAGCAGGCGGAGGACCTGGACACCAGGGCCGCCGACCAGGAAGAGAGCACGGCCGCAGTGGAAGAAGCACGAGAGTCCACCGGCCCGGCGGCGCCCGGATACGACGACGCCGAACGCGAGGCGGTGCTGCGCGTGATGCGCGAGCGCCGCGACATCCGCAACGGCTTCCGCAGCGACCCGATCCCGCACGACGTGCTGCTGCGCGTCCTGGAGGCCGCCCACACCGCGCCCTCCGTCGGCCACTCCCAGCCGTGGGACTTCGTCGTCATTCGCTCGGCCGAGACCCGCCGCACCATGCACGAACTGGCCCAGCGTCAGCGCGAGGCGTACGCCAAGTCGCTGCCCAAGGGCCGGGCGAAGCAGTTCAAGGAACTGAAGATCGAGGCGATCCTCGACACCCCGGTCAACATCGTGGTCACCGCCGACCCGACCCGCGGCGGCCGCCACACCCTCGGCCGGCACACCCAGCCGCAGATGGCCCCGTATTCCTCCGCGCTCGCCGTCGAGAACCTCTGGCTCGCGGCCCGCGCCGAGGGCCTCGGCGTCGGCTGGGTCAGCTTCTTCGACGAGCGCGAGATGGTCCGCACCCTCGGCCTGCCCGAGCACCTGGAGGTCGTGGCCTACCTCTGCGTCGGATACGTCGACGAGTTCCCGGACGAGCCCGAGCTGATGCAGGCCGGCTGGTCCAAGCGCCGCCCGCTGTCCTGGGTCGTGCACGAGGAGACGTACGGCCGTCGCGCGCTGCCCGGCGAGGAGCCGCACGACCTGCTCGCCGAGACCGTGGCGGGCATCCGCCCGCTGGACGCCAAGGCCCTCGGCGAGGCCTGGGAGCGGCAGAAGCGCATGACCAAGCCCGCGGGCGCGCTCGGCATGCTGGAGATCATCTCCGCGCAGTTGTCCGGACTGTCCCGCCAGTGCCCGCCGCCGATCCCGGAGCCCGCGGCCGTCGCGATCTTCGCGGGTGACCACGGCGTGCACGCCCAGGGGGTCACCCCCTGGCCCCAGGAGGTGACGGCCCAGATGGTCGCCAACTTCCTCGGCGGCGGCGCGGTCTGCAACGCGTTCGCCGGCCAGGTGGGCGCCGAGGTCTGCGTCGTCGACGTGGGCGTGGCCGCCGACCTGCCCGCGACGCCGGGCCTGCTGCCGCGCAAGGTCCGCGCGGGCACGGCGGACATGACGACCGGCCCCGCGCTGACCCGCGAGGAGGTCAAGCAGGCGATCGAGGTCGGCATCGAGACGGCCCGCGACCTGGTGGCGGCGGGCAACAAGGCGCTGCTCACCGGTGAGATGGGCATCGCGAACACGACGGCGTCGGCCGCCCTGATCTCGGTCTTCACGGACACCGACCCGTCGGAGGTGACGGGCCGCGGCACGGGTATCAACGACGAGACCCTGGCCCGCAAGACCGAGGTCGTCCGCCGCGCCATCGAACTCCACCAGCCCGACCCGGCCGACCCGATCGGCGTGCTGGCCGCCTTCGGCGGACTGGAGCACGCGGCGATGGTGGGTCTGCTGCTCGGCGGCGCGTCGCTGCGCACGCCGGTGATCCTGGACGGCGTCAGCGCCGGTGCCGCCGCCCTGGTGGCCCGCGCGATCGCCCCCGAGGTCCTCGCGGCCTGCATCGCCGGCCACCGCAGCGCGGAGCCCGGCCATGTGGCCGCCCTCAACAAGCTGGGCCTGCGCCCCCTGGTCGACCTCGACCTGCGCCTCGGTGAGGGCACCGGCGCGCTCCTCGCCCTGCCGCTCGTCCAGAGCGCGGCGCGGGCGATGCACGAGGTGGCGACGTTCGACTCGGCGGGCGTCACCGAGAAGTAAGCCGGAGGCGGGGTCGGGGGTACGCGCTCCTGCGTGCCCCCGGCCCCGCCGTACGCTGACCCCACATCTAAAATGCGCACGTCAGGGCCGCTCCAGAGCAGTAGCGCCCATTCGTACCGCCAGGACGAGGAGCCGCACCTCACATGGCCGAACACCCTGCCTACCCCGTAGGCCTCCGCCTCTCCGGCCGCCGCGTGGTCGTCCTCGGCGGCGGCCAGGTAGCCCAGCGCCGCCTCCCCGCGCTCATCGCAGCGGGCGCGGACATCGTCCTCGTGTCCCCGGAAGCGACACCCTCCGTCGAAGCCATGGCGGACGCCGGGGAGATCACCTGGAAGAAGCGCCCGTACGAGGACGGCGACCTCGCGGACGCCTGGTACGCCCTGATCGCCACCAGCGATGTCGAGGCCAACACCGCCGCCTCCGCGGAAGCCGAGCGCCACCGCGTGTGGTGCGTCCGCTCCGACGACGCCGACGCCGCCACCGCCTGGACCCCCGCGACCGGCCACAGTGAGGGCGTCACGGTCGCCGTCCTCACCACCGAGGCGAAGGGCCGCGACCCCCGTCACACCGCAGCCATCCGCGACGCCGTGGTGGAGGGCCTGCGCGACGGCACGCTCGTCGCCCCGCACCACCGCACCCGTAACCCCGGCGTCGCGCTGGTCGGTGGTGGCCCCGGCGATCCGGACCTGATCACGGTCCGCGGCCGCCGCCTCCTCGCCGAGGCCGACGTGGTCATCGCGGACCGGCTCGGCCCGCGCGACCTGCTGGCCGAACTGCCGCCGCACGTCGAGGTGATCGACGCGGCGAAGATCCCGTACGGCCGTTTCATGGCCCAGGAGGCCATCAACAACGCGCTGATCGAGCACGCCAAGCAGGGGAAGTCGGTCGTCCGTCTGAAGGGCGGCGATCCGTACGTCTTCGGGCGCGGCATGGAAGAGCTCCAGGCGCTCGCCGAAGCCGGCATCCCGTGCACGGTCGTACCCGGCATCTCCAGCTCGATCTCGGTCCCCGGTGCGGCGGGCATCCCTGTCACCCACCGTGGAGTCGCACACGAGTTCACGGTGGTCAGCGGCCATGTCGCCCCTGACGACGAGCGCTCTCTGGTCGACTGGCCGTCGCTGGCGAAGCTGACCGGCACGCTCGTCGTCCTCATGGGCGTCGACAAGATCGGGAAGATCGCCGAGACCCTCGTCGCCCACGGCAAGGCGCCCGACACGCCCGTCGCCCTGGTCCAGGAGGGCACGACGGCCGCCCAGCGCCGCGTCGACGCCACCCTGGCGACGGTCGCCGAGACCGTACGGGCCGAGGATGTGAAGCCCCCGGCGGTCATCGTCATCGGCGAGGTCGTGACGGTGGGCCCGCGACCCGCCGAGTAACCCCGGGTAACACTTCCCGTTCCAGCCGTTGGCACCACACCCAGGACAAGGCAGTATCACCCTGTGGCCGATCTCATTACCGTTGAGAACCCCGACGACCCGCGCCTGCGCGACTACACGGGCCTGACCGACGTGGAGTTGCGCCGTAAGCGCGAACCCGCCGAGGGCCTGTTCATCGCCGAGGGCGAGAAGGTCATCAGACGGGCCAAGGACGCCGGTTACGAGATGCGCTCGATGCTGCTGTCCGCCAAGTGGGTCGACGTCATGCGGGACGTCATCGACGAACTCCCGGCCCCGGTGTACGCGGTCAGCCCGGAACTGGCCGAGCAGGTCACCGGCTACCACGTGCACCGTGGCGCGCTCGCCTCCATGCAGCGCAAACCGCTGCCGACGGCGGACGAGCTCCTGGCGACCGCGCGCCGGGTCGTGATCATGGAATCCGTGAACGACCACACCAACATCGGCGCCATATTCCGGTCGGCGGCGGCCCTCGGCATGGACGCGGTCCTGCTGTCGCCCGACTGCGCCGACCCGCTCTACCGCCGCAGCGTGAAGGTCTCCATGGGCGCGGTCTTCTCGGTGCCCTACGCGCGTCTCGACACCTGGCCCAAGGGACTGGAGTCGGTCCGCGAGGCGGGCTTCACGCTCCTCGCGCTCACCCCCGACGAGAAGGCCAAGACCCTCGACGAGACGGCACCGCACAAGATGGACCGCGTCGCGCTGATGCTCGGCGCGGAGGGCGACGGCCTGTCCACCCAGGCGCTCGTCGCCGCCGATGAATGGGTCCGCATCCCCATGGCCCACGGCGTCGACTCCCTCAACGTGGGCGCGGCGGCCGCCGTCGCCTTCTACGCGGTGGCCACAGGACGTCCCCAGCTCTGAGGGGCGTCCGTGATGACGCGGGCAGCGGGAGGCGATCGTCGCTGTGTCGCGGCGGGGGAGTTCCTCGCGCTGGACCCGCTCTTCGACGGCGACCGGGAGTTCTTCGTGGGGGTCCCCCCGCTCGGGCGAAGTCGAGAGTGGGGGAGGATCCTGCCGCGGCTGTGACGGCTGCCGGGCACCCCCGGCACAGCACCGCCAGAACCGCGACCGCCGCCGCGACGGCCTCCCGTCGGAGTCGGCCGGGGTTCCCCGCCGACCGCCGGTCAGTCGTCCCGGTTCAGCTGGCTCCTGTGCTGGTCGACCATCAGGTCACCGGGCAGCGGAGCGTACGACTGCTGAGGTCGTACGTCCTGGCGCACGTTCCCGTCGTCCAGGCCGCGCGCCGGCCCCTGGCACCCCTGGGCCGCGGCGATGCCCAGCGCCACCAGCAGCGTCACCACGACGAACACGAACAGCCGCTGGCGCAGCAGCCGCGGGTTGGCCGGGCGTCGTCCGGCCCCGGTGGTCCGGGGCGCCGGCCGTCGGGCTCCGCTGCGCGGTGCGGGCCGGCCGCCGGATCGGGTCGTGTTGCCGGAGCGGGTCGTGTTGCGCTGCGCGGGCGTCGGACGCGCCCCGGGCCGGGAGCCGTTGTTACGGGGCGGGGGAGTGACCGGCCCCTGCGGGCGCCGTACGGTGCGTTGATCGGCGTACTGCTCCGCCAGCCGCCCCGTCGGCCGGTCCGGGTCCCCGCGCGGGACGGGCGGCCGTACGTCCGTGAACCCCTGGGCCTCCCGGGTCGCGATCTCCTTGAGCCGGAGGGAGAGTTGGAGGGTGCTGGGCCGCTCCTCGGGATCCTTCGCCAGGCAGGCGCGCACCAGCGGGGCCAGCGCGTCGTGTACGCCGTGCAACTGGGGCTCCTCGTGCACCACCCGGTAGAGCATCACCTCGGAACTGCCGTGCCCGAAGGGCGAGTCGCCGGTCGCCGCGTACGCCAGCGTGGCGCCCAGCGAGAACACGTCCGTGGCCGGGGTGACGGCGGCCCCGCGCACCTGCTCGGGGGCGAGGAAGCCCGGCGAACCGACCGCCGTACCGACGTGCGTGAGCGTCGAGGCGCCCGTCGCCCAGGCGATGCCGAAGTCGATGATCCGCGGCCCCTTCGGGGACAACAGGATGTTGGACGGCTTCAGGTCGCGGTGGACGACCCCGGCTTCGTGCACCGCCACAAGGCCCTCGGAGAGGGCGGCACCCACGGCGGCCACCTCGGCGGCCGTGAGGGCCCCCTCCTCGGCGACCTTGTCGTGCAGGGAGGGGCCGGGCACGTACTGGGTGGCGAACCACGGTCGGTCCGCCTCCAGATCGGCGGCCACGAGCCGTGCCGTGCACCCACCGCGAATGCGCCGTGCCGCCGAGACCTCACGCGCGAACCGCGACCGGAACTCCTGGTCCTCCGCCAGGTCCGGACGGATCACCTTCAGCGCGACGCGCTGGCCCCGCTTGTCCGAGCCCAGGTAGACGACGCCCATTCCGCCCGCGCCGAGCCGCCGGTGAAGCCTGAACGAGCCGACGACACGCGGGTCCTCACGCCTCAGGCGCATCATCGCCATGTCCATCCCCGCTGCCCGGTCCGTTTGACGAGCCACAGCTTACGTTTCCACAGCCGGGTGCGCGCAGAGGCCGCGCCCTCTCGTCCCGATCGATTGTCAGTGCCGGGCGGGAGACTTGAGGGGTGGTCAGGGGAGGTGCGAGTAAGGCGGCTTTGGGCTGCATGTGATCCCAACCACCGGGTGCGGGAAGGGGATTGAGTCCGTGAAGCATGATCGTGTGGAGATGGTCGTGGACGCCGGGGACAAGACGCGTACGTACGAGGTGGTGGCGAGCAGGGCGGGCCGTCGCGTGGAGACGGCGGTGCGCAGGGGAGTCGTGGAAGTGAGCGAAGTCACCCGGTGGGGGTCCCCCCACGCCGTTCAGGCAGTGGGGGAGGTTCCGTGGTGAGGACGGCCCGTTCCATGGCGAACCGGGTGCCGGCGCTGTTGGAGCAGCCGGTTCCGCGCGAGGACGCCTCGGAGCAGATGGGACACACCGGGCGTCCCCTCAGGGAAGACCCTGAGACCTAGGACCTCGTCTCCACCCAGGGGAGTACATCGCAGGTCATCGCTCATCCTCCGGGAGGCCTGGCAAGCGGTACGAGGGCATGACGACCCCGGCCCGCCGGGCACCTAGATTTGAGGTCAAGCGGCGGGTGCAGCACTCGTCCCCCGAGGTCAGACACCCGCCGCTGCCAAGACAACAGCACTACGGTCAGGAGAGGGACCATGGCCCAGACGGCACCGCGGACACTGCTCCGCACGCAGGGACGCCAGGTGTACGGCGCCGCGTTCGGCACGAGCCGCCCGGGCCGCCGCCACCCGCTGGTGGCGACCGCGATGGTCCTCCCTCTCGCGGCCCTGCTCGTGTACGCCTTCGGCGGCTGGGAGGCAGTGGTCACACAAGCGTCGTCCGTGGGTGTGATGCTGGGGCGCTGAGCGGCGCCCCGGGCCCGGAAGAGCGGTTCGGGCGGGGACATCCATCCATGAAACCCCGTGGGGACGGGGGTGCGGCGGACGGCACAAACGCCCGCGCAGCTGGGGAGCTGCGCGGGCGTTACGCCGTTTTGCGCCTAAACGGGCGCCGCTCCCGCGGAGGTGGTTGAGCGCCGCTGTGGCCGCAGCCGCCGTAGCTGCGGGCAGTCGTGCCTCCCCCAGTGCCTTAAGGGCCTGGGGGGACCCCCAGGGCGGCACGGGTGGGCGCTGGGGGTACCCCCTGCTCGAAGAGCTTGGGGGGAGGCACCGGGCAAGCGCCGGGAAGCGAAACCCACCCCCGGCCGGCCCCTGCACCGGGCAGCGCTCAACCTTCGGTCGCCACCGTCCCCGTACGCTCACCACCAGCGCCGTACAACCCAAGGGGACCCGTGACCGCACTACTGCCCGCGCTCACCGCGAAGGCCCGCGCCGCGGCGCACGCGGACGACGGCACAGGTTGCCCTTGCCCGACCCAGGACACGGTCCTCGCCGAGCGCAGCGACAACGCGACCGTGGTCCGCCACGGCACCGCCGTCGCCAAGGCCCACACCCCCGGCACCGACCTCGCCGAACTCTCCCTCCGCCTCACCACCGCCACCCGCCTCCCCGGCGTCCTCCTCGCCCCCCTCCACCCCACCCCTGTCACCCTCCAGGGCCACCTCGTGACCTTCTGGCCGTACGGCACGCCCGTGGACCCGGACATCCCGGAGGCCGCACCCTGGGAGGCGGCCGCCACGCTCCTCGCACGACTCCACAAGGCCCCAGCCCCCGCCGGCCTCCCACCCATGCGCGGCCCCGCCAAGGCCGCCCGAGCGATCGGGCGCCTCCGTGCGGCCGGCCCTCATCCCGCTGCCGAAGCCGTGCTCCGTGCCTGGGCCGCTCTCCCCGCCTGGGCGCGCGCGGAAGCGCCCATGCCGTCCCCACGGACCCTCTGCCACGGTGACCTCCACCTCGGTCAGCTCGTACGCCACCCCGCCGACACCGGCCCCTGGCTCCTCATCGACGTCGACGACCTCGGCATGGGTGACCCGGCCTGGGACCTGGCACGCCCCGCCGCCTGGTACGCCTGCGGGCTGCTCCCGCCCGACGAGTGGACCCGCTTCCTCACCGCGTACCGGCGGGAGGGCGGCCCCGCCGTCCCCTCCACCGGCGACCCCTGGCCGGCGCTCGACGTTCCCGCCCGTGCCCTCACCGTGCAGACGGCGGCCCTGGCCATCGCCAAGTCCCTCGCCGCGGACCGTTCCCTGGACGAGGTGGAGCAGGCCGTGGTCGACGCCTGTGTCCGAATGGGCCCCATTCCGCCGTAGTTGGCGCAAGGATGTGCGACGTAGGCTGCAACCGGCCAGGACCACAGCGAGTCCCTACCTGGCGAAGCACCACCGACCGGCGAGGAGTTGAGCCGACCATGCAGTGTCCGAAGTGTCATGCGCCGATGCACACGTACAACCGCAACGGCGTCCAGATCGAGCAGTGCAGCGGCTGCCGCGGCATCTTCCTGGACTACGGGGAGCTGGAGGCGCTGACCCGCCTGGAGTCCCAGTGGGCGCAGCCCGCCCCGCCGCCCCCGCCCGCCCCGCAGGCCTACCCGGCCGCTCCCGCCTGGGGCGCCCCGCACGGCGGCCACGGCGGCCACCACGGAGGCCATGGCGATCACTACGGCCACCACCGTCACAAGAGCTTCGGCCACATGCTGTTCTCCAGCTGAGTTCGAGGCCACTGAGCCCACGAAGAAGCCCCCGGCCACAGGGCCGGGGGCTTCGGTGTGTGGACGATACTGGGATTGAACCAGTGACCTCTTCCGTGTCAGGGAAGCGCTCTCCCGCTGAGCTAATCGTCCTCGGGACCACGACCGCTCCGAGGAGACGGGCGTGGGTGCTGCGTGCGCGATACTGGGATTGAACCAGTGACCTCTTCCGTGTCAGGGAAGCGCTCTCCCGCTGAGCTAATCGCGCGGGGATCCTCGCAGATCATACAGACCCTTGTGGATCAGGTCCTCGCGGACCAGTGGACGATACTGGGATTGAACCAGTGACCTCTTCCGTGTCAGGGAAGCGCTCTCCCGCTGAGCTAATCGTCCTTGGAGGTGGAGACGGGATTTGAACCCGTGTAGACGGCTTTGCAGGCCGTTGCCTCGCCTCTCGGCCACTCCACCAGGAGTGCAGGGGCTCGGGAAGATCCCCTGGTTCCTTCGAGCGGACGACGAGGCTCGAACTCGCGACCTCAACCTTGGCAAGGTTGCGCTCTACCAACTGAGCTACGTCCGCTTGTCGTTTCGGTCCGCTCCCGCGTCCCGGCGACGTGTTGAACTCTAGCGGATTCCCGGGCCAGCACAAAAACGCGTTTGTGCAGCGTGCTGCCCTGTGCCCGCTCAAGGACATGGTCAGGACATGGTCAGGGCGTGGTCGGGGCTGCCGCGAGGACATGTCCGGGCCACCCGCGGGACACCGGCCATAGACTCGACTGCGTGCTCGACCTCCCTCCGCTCGCCCGTTTCGGCAACCGCGTCGCCACCGGTCTTCTCGATGTCACCAGCGACCCCGCGGCCCTCGACTCCACCGGTTTCTGGGCCGTCTGCGCGGACTACGAAGGGCGTCTGACCTGCGCCCGTTTCAGGGACGTACGAGAAGAACCCGTGCCCGCTCCCGTGCCGGGCCGATGGCGGGGACCGGCGGCCGATGACTGGACGTCCTCACTCGACCACGCCGCGTACACCGCGGGCGTGCGACGGATCCGCGAGCACATCGCGGCCGGCGAGGTCTATCAGGCGAACCTCTGCCGCGTGCTCTCCGCGCCGATCCAGCCCGGGACCGACGTGGACGCCCTGACCGCGCTGTTGGCACGCGGCAATCCGGCACCGTACGCAGGAACGATTCGTCTGCCGGAGCACGGAGTGGAGATCGCCACCGCGTCTCCCGAGCTCTTCCTACGGCGCGACGGCAGGCTCGTGGAGTCCGGCCCGATCAAGGGCACGGGGCGTACCGAGGCGGACCTCCTGGAGAAGGACTACGCCGAGAACGTGATGATCGTGGACCTGGTCCGCAACGACATCGGACGCGTCTGCGCCACCGGCAGTGTCACGGTCCCCGACCTGTGCGTGGTCGAGAAGCACCCCGGCCTGGTCCACCTCGTCTCCACCGTCCGCGGCGAGCTGCGCACCGACGCCGGCTGGCCCGATCTGCTCGCCGCGGCCTTCCCGCCGGGATCGGTCACCGGCGCGCCCAAGTCGAGCGCCCTGAGGATCATCGACGCCTTGGAGACGGCGCCGCGCGGTCCGTACTGCGGCGGTATCGGCTGGGTCGACGCCGACCGGCGCGTAGGCGAGCTGGCCGTGGGCATCCGTACGTTCTGGATCGACCGGACCGCCGGGGGCGCGGCGGTCCTGCGCTTCGGCACGGGCGCGGGCATCACCTGGGGATCCGACCCCGAGGGCGAGTGGCACGAGACCGAGCTGAAGGCCGCCCGGCTGCTCGCGGTAGCGTCGGGAGCGTACGAGGCGAGTGGAGGGACCCCTACGTGAAAATCTGGCTCGACGGTGGGCTGCAGGACATCGAGTCCGCCCGTGTCTCCGTCTTCGACCACGGACTGACCGTCGGCGACGGCATCTTCGAGACCGTCAAGGCCACGGACGGGCGGCTGTTCGCGCTGACCCGCCACCTCGACCGGCTCACCCGCTCGGCACGCGGCCTGGGCCTTCCGGACCCCGACCTCGACGAGGTCCGCCGCGCCTGCGCCGCCGTCCTGGAGGCCAACGCGATGCCGCTCGGACGCCTGCGCATCACCTACACCGGCGGCCATGGACCGCTCGGCTCCGACCGCGGCGAGCAGGGCCCGACCCTCGTGGTCGCCCTCGGCGAGACCACCCGGCGCCCCGACTCCACCGCCGTGATCACCGTGCCCTGGACCCGCAACGAACGCGGCGCGCTGACCGGCCTCAAGACGACGTCGTACGCCGAGAACGTGGTCGCCCTCGCCCGGGCCTCCCAACAGGGCGCCTCCGAGGCACTGTTCGCCAACACGGTCGGACAGCTCTGCGAGGGCACGGGGTCGAACGTCTTCGTCGTACTCGACGGCGAGATCCATACCCCGCCGCTCGCCTCCGGCTGTCTCGCGGGCATCACGCGCGCGCTCACCGTCGAGTGGACCGGCGCCAAGGAGACCGATCTGCCGCTGGACGTCCTGGAGCGCGCGGACGAGATATTCCTCACGTCCACGCTGCGGGACGTGCAGGCCGTGCACCGGGTCGACGACCGCGAACTGTCCGGCGCGCCCGGCCCCGTGACCGCCAAGGTCATGCGGATCTTCGACGAACGCTCCGGGGACGACCTCGATCCCTGAAAGCCACGGAAATTCGGCTGACCCGGGTCCGCGCGCCGGGTAGAACACCCCTGATGACCACGACCCTGCGGCCGACCGAGCCGCTTCAGCGCGCGTCCGACGGGACGCGTTCACGTCGCTATCAGGTGTGCGTGAACAGCCGTCCCGTGGGCGAGATACACCTCGGGACCTCTCCCCAGTTCGGCGACTCGGTGGCCCGGATCCTGGATCTGCGTATCGAGGAGCCGGACCGGCGGCGCGGCCGGGGCACGGTGGCCGCGCTCGCCGCGGAGGAGGTGGTGCGCGGCTGGGGCTGCCGGCGGATCGAGACCACCGTCCCCGCCGACGCCGAGGCGGCCCTGCGGCTGACCGAGGCGCTCGGCTACGTCCTCCGTAACCGCGGCATGGAGAAGCGGCTCGGCGAGGCCCCGCCCGAACTGCCCGCCGGCAGCCGCGCCCGACCCATGACGGAGGCCGAGTTCGACGCGTGGCAGGCGCATGGAGTGGAGCAGTACGCGCGCGACTGGATCGAGCGAGGCGTGCCGGAGGCCGAGGCGTACGCCAAGGCGCGGCGCGATCATGAGCAGCTTCTGCCGCAGGGGCTTGCCACCGAAGACATGCTGTTCAGTGTCCTGGAGCACGAGGGCACGCGGGTGGGCACCCTGTGGTTGGCGCTGCGCGGGGAGCAGGCCTTCGTCTTCGACGTGGAGGCCGACGCGGCCCACCGCGGCCGAGGGCACGGCCGCACGCTCATGCTGCTGGCGGAGATCCAGGCGGTCGCCGCCGGCAGACACGTCCTCGGGCTCAACGTGTTCGCGGGCAACACGCCGGCCGAGCGGCTGTATGAGTCCCTCGGTTACGAGACCACGCGGTACGCCCTGTACAAGCCGTTGCTTTGAAAGAGGTCTCCACGGGCTTCACGTGCCGCCCGTCCGACGGCATGTCCGGCAACCTCATTGTCGGACAACGCGATTCCGTCAAGACGCCCGGGCCCTCCGGGCCGCAGGGGCAAGGACGCCCTTCGCAAGGACGCCCTTCACCTCCCTCCTGAAGGATGGACGGAGGTGAAGGGGCAAGTGCTCGGTGGCGGCCGGACGCCGGAACGCGGCGACCGGGTCCACGAGCGCCCCGCGTATCAGGCCTCCTGCTCGGCCAGCAGCCGGTCCGCGATCTCCTCGATGCGCTCGCGCAGCCCCTCCTGGCTCTTGCCGCCGTCGAGTCGCTCACCGCCGATGACGTACGTCGGGGTGCCGGTCACGCCGATCGCCTTGCCCTCGGCATGATCGGCGTCGACGATCAGGATGTGCCGGCCGTCGATCAACGCCGTGTCGAACTCCTCCGCGTCCAGGCCGAGTTCACGGGCCACTTCGACCAGGAACGCCTCTCCCTTGCGGTCCAGCTCCTCGACCCGGCCGAGTACGGCCTCGACGTACGGCCAGCCCTGTCCCTGCTCCAGCGCTTCCTCGGCGGCCTGCGCGGCAGCGAAGGCATGCTGGTGCTTCTCCAGCGGGAAGTGCCGCAGCCGCAGCTCCAGCCGGTCGCCGTAGCGGGCGCGCAGGGCGCGCACGTCGTCCAGGGCACTGCGGCAGTCGGGGCACTGGAGTTCGCACCAGACGTCCAGGACGGGGGCGGCGGCGCGTGTGGGGGAGGAGTCACTCATGGTCACCAGTCTCCCAGCACCCGGACCGCGCCCCAAACGGGACCTCCACGGGCCGCGGTGGAGACATGACCGGGGTCTGTGAGGTCACGGGTGGAGGTTGGCCCGCACCCTGAGGAGGAGGCGACCCGGAGATGTCCCTGAGGTCCGGTCGGACCGTGGCATACCGGGCTCCGGGCGGTGCAGGATGGAAGGGACGAACCGACCTTGCCGACCGATCTCCGCCTGGAGGACCGGATGATTGCCGAGACAGTCTGTTCCGCCGTCTCCGCGGCCGGCCTGGGCATCGCCGCGGTCACGGCCTATCGCAAGCGTTTCCTCGCGGCGGCCCGCATCGCCGCGTACTCCCTCGTGCCCGTCGGCCTGGTGATGACGGGAATCGTGGGCTGGCTGGCCGACACGGCCTTCAGTCCTACGGCATGGGCGGGCTTCGGTCTGCTGGGCGCCGCCTGGCTGTTGTTCGCGACCACGCGGGCCGTGGAGCGCCGCAGCGGCGGGACCCGTAAGGAGCGCAAGGCGGCGAAGGCCGCGCAGCGCGAGGCGGCGGCTCCCTCGGCTTCCACCGCCTCCGCGCCCGCGCTGGGTGCCGGGGGCCACCCGGCCGTCCGGCCCACGGCCACGCCCCGCGCGGCCGACTCGAAGGACGACTTCAGCGACATCGAGGCCATCCTCAAGAAGCACGGCATATGACGACCTGAAACGACACAGCGGTCGGCCGGGGGGCGCACGGTGATCAAAAGGGGGCGCACTCCGAGATCACCTTCATTCCGCACGCCGTGGATATTGGCGAACTCCCCGACATTCCGGGCGTGTTGATCGCGTGGCGGGTATCGGCTGGGCCATCATCGCCGCGAGATGCTGGACACAACCCAGAGCGACACCGCTGCTCCTCCCGAGGAGCGTCGGGGTTGTCTCTTCGCGCTCTCCCAGCCACCGCTGATGATCTTCCTTGCGGTGATCGGCTGCCTGCTGCTCATGGCATCACTGCACGACCTGCTGATGCTCTGAGCCGTATGCGGAGCCCCTGGCGCCACCCGCCGAGGGCTCCGTCAGCCCCACCGCCGGATCGCGACGACAGGGTGTCCACGCCGTTCCGCCGCCCGGTCACAAGAACGGGGCACCGGCGCTGCCCCACGGGTCGGGGCACCGCCGCTGTCCAACGGGGCGGCGCTCCGGCGCTGTCCAGCGGGGCGGCGCTCCGGCCGGCGGCCGGGCGGTTCCTCAGCCCGCCGCTTCCTTGCGGCGCGCCCGGTATGCGGCGACATGGAGACGGTTTCCGCAGGTGCGGCTGTCGCAGTAGCGGCGGGAGCGGTTGCGGGAGAGATCGACGAAGGCGCGTCGGCAGTCGGGCGCCTCGCATCGGCGCAGCCTCTCCTGCTCCCCGGCCACCACGAAGAACGCCAGGGCCATCCCGCAGTCCGCGGCGATGTGATCGGCGACGGAGGCGCCGGGCGCAAAGTAGTGCACATGCCAGTCGTAGCCGTCGTGGTCGGTCAGCCGGGGCGTGGTGCCCGCCGCCGCGACCAGCTCGTTGATCAGCCCGGCCGCGGTCCGGGCGTCCGTTGCCGCGAAGACCGCGCCGAACCGCCCGCGGATCGCGCGTACCGCCGAGAGGTCGAGCTCCGAGAGGATGCCGACATCGCTCAGATCGTGCTCGCGCGCGAAATCGTCGAGTGCGGCGACATCCGGGAGCCCGTCCGTCTCCTCGCCCTCGGGTGTGGTGTTCACCAGATCCACCACGAGGTCGAGCGCGCACCGGGTGTCGTGGGTGATCAGCACGTGTCGCTCCCTGGCCTGGGGGGTCGGGCGGGCGCCCGCCGATGCTGGCCGAGCCTAGCGGCTTACCGCCGCCACGGGACCGCCGCAGACCGAGCAGGGACCGCCTCATGACGATCGCACGGCCTCCGCGACACCCGAGGAAGCGCGCCCATCACCCCTTGGGCCGATTTCCTCACTCTCCGTGCACGCATCAGCGCCGCCTCCGCGTGGGCTCGCGGTGACGGCGCCCGGGTGTGCCGTATGCAGTTGTCCTGGCCCGAGCCGTCTCCCCGAGTGGACGGCGCCGGGCGGCTTGAGGGGTCTCTCGTTAGCTCTCGGCCAGAATGTGGGAGAGCTCCGTATCGAGATCGAAATGGCGATGTTCCGTGCCCGGGGGCACGGCTGCGTCCGTCCGCTTCAGGAACGATTCCAGGGCCCGCGCCGGGGCCTCCAGCAGGGCTTCGCCCTCCGGGGAGCTCAGGGCGATGCATACGACGCCCTGACCGTGGCTGCGGGACGGCCAGACGCGGACGTCGCCGGTCCCGGTGGGCCGGTGCAGGCCCTCTGCGAGGAGGTCGCGGGCGAACACCCACTCGACGGTCTCCTCGGCTCCGGTGTGGAAGGTGGCGTGCACGGCATAGGGATCGGCCGTGTCATACCGCAGTCCCGCGGGTACAGGCAGTGAGGACTCGCTCGACACAACGAGGCGCAGGTGCAGCTCGCAGCTGACCGTGGTGTTCATAAGCGCCAAGGCCTTTCGCTCAGTGTGCGCTCGGGGATTCGCACGTCGGCGAAATCGACATGCCACCTACGGTGCCGTTGTAAACCCCTCTGAGTGTTTTGCCTGTCTTTACGTAGCTCATCCGGCCGAGACACCGTTCGTACGGTGCGGCCATTCCAGTGAGTGGTTTCTCTCGGGTAGGGTTTGGCCGTATGAATACGGGGAGTGACGAACGGGGCGACGTCGCCATGATCGCGGAGGAAACCAAGCCCGAGCGGGAGCTCGGTTCCAGGGCGCCTGAATTCATCAGGGCGCGACGGGCGCTGCATCTCAGCTGGCAGGTGGGCGTTTTCGTCGTCGGCCTCGCGGTGGTCGTCGCGGGTGTGATCATGCTTCCGCTCCCCGGTCCGGGCTGGCTGGTGATCTTCGGCGGCATGGCGATCTGGGCGACGGAGTTCGTCTGGGCCCAGCTGGTACTGCGCTGGACGAAGCGCAAGGTGACCGAGGCGACCCAGCGTGTGCTCGACCCCAAGGTGCGTCGCCGCAACATCATCCTGACGACGGTCGGTCTGACGATCGTGGCCGTGCTCGCCGGTGTCTACGTCTGGAAGTTCGGGTTCGCGATGCCCTGGAACATCGAGGACCAGTGATCCAGTACGTGGTCGGGGGCACCCCCTGACATGGGGTAATGTTCTTCCTGCGCCCGGGCGATTAGCTCAGCGGGAGAGCGCTTCGTTCACACCGAAGAGGTCACTGGTTCGATCCCAGTATCGCCCACAGGATTCGAGGGCGGCGTGTGCTCACGGACAACGGGAGCCGCGCCGCCCTCGTCTCGTACATGCCCCCGCACGGCACGTGACGGGGGCTTCGCCGTTCCTGTGGTCACCGAGAGAGCCGCTGGTCACGACCGCCCTTCCGGGGAGTCCGGGGAGGCAGACGCCGGGCGCCTTGGTCATGGGGCCGAGTTTGTCATGCGGTCGAGCGTGGACCGACCACCCGGCGGGGGAGCGAGCACTGCTCGTCCCTCGTGCTCGCGCATGATCGCGTACCGCGCCTCCCCGTATCCAAGCCGATAGCCGGACCGACGGCTGGTGACAGGCGGGTGGAGCCTTCGGTGGCTCTCGGTGTCCGGGTGCATGGGTGGTGCCGGCCGAGTCGAGCGTTCGTGCCTGACTCCAGCAGCGGCCGGCGCGGGCGTCTGCCTTCAGCCCCCGCCCCCGTCGCCTGCCCCTTGCCCCGCCCCGCACCCCGTCAACCTTCCGTGCGGACCGGGCAAGTGCGCCCCTGGCTCCCCGGCCTGCGCATTCTTCGCCCCTCGCGCTCCACCACCACCCTCCGCCCCCGCCCGTGCCGCCCAACGCTGTCCCAGCAATTCCTGTCCGAATCATTGACGCGCCCGGAGGGCCTCCGTACCTTGTGCCAGCAAGCGCTTACTTGAAACGATTCACGATGGCTGACGCACTGTCACGGGAAGGCCCGATCATGCGTGAGAACGGGAAAGTTGAGCGACGGACGGTCCTGAAGGCGGCCGGTGCCTCGGTGGCGGCGCTGGGGCTGGCCACGGCGACCGGTTGCGGTGGGAACAGTGGCGCGGGGAACGGGACGGTCACCATCCGCTACGCCTGGTGGGGCGCCGACGAGCGCGCGAAGAGGATCAACCAGTCCATCAAGCTCTTCGAAAAGAAGTACCCGAAGATCAAGGTGAAGACGGACTTCCAGGATTACGTCGCGTTCTGGGAGAAGTTCCAGACCCAGGCGGCAGGCGGAAATCCCCCGGACGTATTCCAGAACGCCGTCGGATTTCTTCGGAAGTACGACAAGAGAGGTGTTCTGCTCGACCTCAAGTCCCAGGTGGACGCCGGGAATTTGAGCCTGGACAACTTCCGGGAGGGCGTCACCAAGGTCGGAGAGGCCGACGGAAAGCAGCTCGGCGTCCCCGTCGGCTCCAACACCATGGCGCTCGTCATCGACAAAAAGGTCTTCGACAAGGCGGGCATCGAGCCGCACACGGGCTGGACCTGGGACGACTACTTCAAGGCGCTGAAGACCATCAAGGACAAGACCGGGATCCCCGGCGACACCGGCTACTTCAGCATCATGTACCTCTACGACCTCTACCTCCGGCAGAACGGCAAGGCGTTCTTCACCAAGGACGGACTCGGCTTCGACCAGTCCGATCTGACGGAGTGGTGGACGGACGGCTACAGCCGCGTGAAGGCCGGCATCATCACCGACCCGAAGCGGGTCGAGCAGGACAAACCCAAGTCCTCGGTCACCGCGGGCCACGGGGCCTCGGAGTTCACCTGGGACAACTTCACCGTCCGTTACACCGCCGAGGGCACCAGCACCTACGGCCTCGCGCCGATCCCGACGACCGACGGAAAGCAGACCGGCCAGTACCTCGCCTCGCTGATGCTGAGCGCCTCGGCCCGCACCGCGCACCCCAAGGAGGTCGCCCAGTTCATCGACTTCATGGTCCACGACCCGGAGGTCGGCAAGATCATGGGCTACGACCGCGGGATCCTGGCGAGCAAGGAGCAGTACGCGGCGTTCAAGCCGACCGACGAGGTCAACAAGGAGATCGCGCAGTACGAGGACGACACCGCCAAGGCGGGTGTCCTGGGCACGATCACCCCGCACCCGGCCGGTGCCGACACCGTCGAGTCCGCCTTCCTGCGGATCGGCGGCGACATGTCCCAGGGCAAGACCAAGGTCTCCGACGCGGTCAAGCAGTTCTTCTCCGAGGCGCAGTCCGCCTTCTCCGCCTGATGGGAACCGCCGTGACGCTCGTCAAGGACTCTCCGGCGAACGCCCCGGAGATACGTTCCACCGCCCCCGCCACCGCAAAGCGGCGGGGGCGCCGGGAGAACCTCGCCGGCTATCTGTTCATGTCCCCTTGGATCGCGGGCTTCCTTCTGCTCACCGCGGGCCCGATGGTGGCGTCCCTCTACTTCGCCTTCACCGACTACAACCTCTTCAATTCACCGAAGTGGGTCGGTCTCGACAACTTCACCAAGATGTTGGACGACCCGCGGTGGCAGAAGTCCGTGGAGGTGACGGCCAAGTACGTCGTCATCGGTACGCCGCTGAAGCTGCTCCTCGCCCTCGGCGTGGCCCTGCTCCTCGCCCAGAGCCGCCGAGGGCAGGCCTTCTACCGGGCCGCCTTCTACGCCCCCTCGCTCATCGGCGCGAGCGTCTCGGTCGGCTTCGTCTGGCGTGCCCTGTTCTCCGACGACGCGATCGTGGACCGTACACAGTCGGTCTTCGGACTGAACGTGGGCGGCTGGGTCGGCAACCCCGACTGGGTGCTGTACAGCCTGGTCGCCCTCACGGTGTGGCAGTTCGGCGCGCCCATGGTGATCTTCCTGGCCGGACTCAAGCAGGTACCGAAGGAGCTGTACGAGGCCGCCGAGGTCGACGGTGCCGGACCGCTCAGACGGTTCTGGAGCATCACCCTGCCGATGATTTCCCCCGTCCTCTTCTTCAACGTCCTCCTGGAGACCATTCACTCCTTCCAGATCTTCGGTTCGGCGTACGTCGTCTCGAACGCCACCTGCGGACCGGCCGACGCCACGCTCGTCTACACCTGCTACCTGTACAACAAGGGCTTCAAGGAGGCCCAGATGGGCTTCGCCTCCGCGATGGCCTGGATGCTGCTGCTCGCCGTGGCCCTGGTGACGGCCGTCCTGTTCTGGTCGCAGAAGCGATGGGTGCACTACGAGGAGGACGCCCGATGAGCACCACCGCGACCAAGTCCGTCACCGGCGGCACCACCGAACTCCTGGCCGTCGGCCGTAGGCGAACCGGCTCCCTCGCCTGGCACCTCGGCGCCCTGGCCGTCCTCGCGGTCGTCCTCTATCCGGTCGTCTGGGTCATCGGCGCCTCGTTCAAACCGAGCAAGGACATCATCGGCAGCCTGGACCTGTTCCCGGGGAAACCCATCCTGGCCAACTTCAAGGGCCTGGCCGACGGCATCGCCGACATCTCCATCCTCACCTTCTTCCAGAACTCCCTCTTCTACGCGCTCGGTGCGGTCGTCGGCATCCTCGTCTCCTGCTCACTGACCGCGTACGCCTTCGCGCGCATCCGCTTCGCCGGGCGGAACCTGCTGTTCTCGCTGATGATCGGCACGCTCCTGCTGCCGTACCACGTGCTGCTCATCCCGCAGTACGTGATGTTCCAGAAGCTGGAGCTGATCAACACCTATGTGCCGCTGCTGATCGGCAAGTACCTGGCCACGGAGGCGTTCTTCGTCTTCCTGATGGTGCAGTTCATGCGGAACCTGCCGAGGGAACTGGACGAGGCGGCGCGCCTCGACGGCTGCGGGCACTTCCGGATCTACTGGTCGATCGTGCTGCCGCTGTGCCGGCCGGCCCTCATCACCAGCGCGATCTTCACGTTCATCAACGCCTGGAACGACTTCATGGGCCCGCTGATCTACCTCAACGAGCCGAGCAAGTACACCGTGTCGCTCGGCATGATGATGTTCCGCGACCAGGAGGGCGTCGCGAACTACGGCGGCATGATCGCGATGTCCCTGGTCGCGCTGCTGCCCGTGCTGCTCTTCTTCCTCGCCTTCCAGCGCTACCTCATCGACGGCATGGCGACGTCCGGACTGAAGGGCTGACATGGCCACCGATCACGCCCGCCCGAAGGCCCGCCGCGAGTCGCTCCTGGCCGAGAGGTTCGCCCTCTTCGCCGAGTCTCTGCTCACCGGCGTCTGGATCGCCCTGGCCTCCCTGCCGCTGCTCACCTACCCCGCCGCCTTCGCCGCCGGCGCCCGGCACCTTCGTCGGCGCACGGCTCACGAGGGCGGCGGATGGCGGGAGTTCGCCGCGGACTTCCGGGCGGCAGCACGCCGGGGATGGCTCGTCGGGCTCGCCGGGTGGGTGGTGGCGGTCGCCGTCCGGGTGGACGTCCAGGCCGTGCGCGCCGGGCTGCCCGGTGGGCCGCTCGTCGGCGCCGTGGGCCTGTGCGCCCTGATCGGCGCGGCCGTCGCCGGGCTGCGCGCGGCGGCGGCCTGGACTCCGGGTGACTCCTGGCGCGTCCTGCTCGCCGCGGCCGGGCGCCGTACCGTCCTCGACCCGGCCGGATCCTTCCTCCTCGCCGGCGGACTGGCCCTGGTGGTCTGTTCGGCCTGGTTCATCGCGCCGCTCGCGATCCCCGTCCTGGGAGCCGTGGCGGCGGCCGCCGTCGCCGTCGAGGAGCGCCACCGGAGCAGCTGAGCGGACCGGCACATCCCCATCAGGTCGGCGCCCCGGCGTCGTACCTCTCTCTGTCATGCCCCTGACTTCCTTGCACCACCCGCACGGAAAGGAAAGGCCATGTCTCCCATCCCCGCAGGTCCGATCGCCGCCCAGCCCAATGGGTTCGTACAGGGCAGCGGGCTGTACGACCTCGACACGGGCAGGTTCGCGATCGCGTCCGCGCCCGTCGTCTCGGTCTCGCACCTGTCGGCGGTCTTCGGGCTGGGCGAACTGTGCGCCGAACTGATCGACCTGGTCGACGTGCCCGGGTTCAAGGAGGCATATCTCGACTACTGCCGCTACCGGGATTCATTCGCAGTGCACCGGCGTTCACGCCGGTGGTGAAGCGAATCTGGACGCGGCGACGCGGAGCGTCGCCGAATCGTTCCGGCGGAGCAGGATTCGGCTGATCCGTCCCGGGCTGTCAGTGACTGGTGTTAGCGTCCGGATCGTGCAGCTTCGGTATGCCTTCCGTCTCGACCCGACACCCGGTCAGCGCAGCGCGCTGGCCCGGGCGTTCGGGTGCGCGCGGGTGGTGTACAACGACGCGATCGCGGCGCGGGAGCGGGCGGCAGGGGAGGCGTTCCCCACCGCGGCGGTGCTGTCGAGGACGCTGGTCACCGAGGCGAAGAAGACCCGCGAGCGGCACTGGCTGGGCGAGGTGTCGGCGGTGGTGCTGCAGCAGTCCCTGCGGGACGCGGAGAGCGCCTGGCGGAACTTCTTCTCCTCCCTGAAGGGAGCCCGCAACGGGGCGCGGGTAGGGGCGCCCCACTTCAAGTCCCGCAAGGACGAACGGCAGTCGGTCCGGTTCACCGCGAACGCGCGCTGGAAGATCACCGGGACCGGGAGGCTGTTGCTGCCGAAGGTCGGCGAGGTGAAAGTACGCTGGTCGCGGGCTCTTCCCTCGATCCCCTCCAGCGTCACGGTCATCAAGGACGCAGCCGGGCGATACTTCGCCTCCTTCGTCATCGACACCGACCCGGAGCAGGACCGGACCCGCTTCCGCGAGCCGGACCCCGACAGCGCTGTCGGGATTGACCTGGGCCTGACCCACTTCGCTGTCCTGTCCGACGGCACGAAGATCGACTCCCCGCGGTTCTTGCGCCGGGCCGAGAAGAAACTGAAGAAGGCCCAGCGGGAATTGTCCCGCAAGCAGAAGGGATCGAAGAACCGGGCCAAGGCCCGCCTGAAGGTCGCCCGCGCCCACGCGCAGGTAACTGACGCGCGCCGCGAGTTCCACCACCAGCTCTCCACCAGGCTGATCCGCGAGAATCAAGCGGTCGCGGTGGAGGACCTGGCGGTCTGCGGACTGGCGCGCACCCGGCTGGCCAAGAGCGTGCATGATGCGGGCTGGTCCCGGTTCGTGGGCATGCTGGAGTACAAGGCGAAGCGGTACGGCCGGACCTTCGTGAAGGTCGGCCGGTTCGAGCCCACCAGCCAGGTGTGCTCCACCTGCGGCCACCGCGATGGTCCCAAACACCTCGACGTGCGGGAATGGACCTGCACGGCCTGCGGCACCCTCCACGACCGGGACCACAACGCCGCGATCAACGTCAAACACGCCGCCGGACTGGCGGTGACAGCCTGCGGAGCGCCGGTAAGACCAGAACATGTTCCGGCACAGCGCGACGAAACAGGAAGCCACGGAAGCCCGCCCGATGCCCGTGCCGCGTAGCGGCACAGCACCGAGCGAGCAGGCCAGAGTCTCCCTCCTTCAGGAGGGAGAGCAAGTCAATTCAACGCCACCAAGGCCGACCAGAAGGCGCGGTACGGCTCCGACTTCGGCTCCCTGCTGCTGTTCCAGGGCCACTCGCGCCTCGACGCGTACGCGGCCGTGCAGACCGGGGACGCCACGCTCGCCAAGCGGGCCTGGACGAAGTCCTACAGCTCCGACGGCTACACGGAGTCCTCGCCCTGGAAGACGACGGAGGTGAGCGGCCCGGTCACCCTCGTCCCGGGCAGCGAGGCCAACTGGGTGTACACCAACGACACCGCGCTGTACGGCCTCGCCGCCATCGAGAACCTGGCGCTGCTGGGGGACAGGATGCCGTAACCGTCCCCTCAGACACACGGTCTCAGCGCATCCGCCCCAGCACCTCCCGCGCCCGCCGGACGTCCCGGATCCGCTGCTCGTAGGTCGCGCCGAGCGCGAGGAGCAGCAGCCCGGCGAGCGCGGGAGGCAGCCACCGGGGCAGCGCGCCCGCCAACTGGACCAGGTAGGGGGCGAGTTCGTGCAGCGCGACCAGGACGAGCACGCTCCCGCCGAGGACGAGCGGCGCCCGCAGTCGGTGGCGGGCGCCCAGCAGGGTCAGGGCGAGGGCCGCGGTGCCGAGCAGCAGCGGGCGCGGCCAGTCGGCGTCGCCCCACGTCGTGAGCAGGCTCGGCACGAGCGTGACCGAGAGCCCGGGACCGTAGGCCGTCCAGGACGAGGCCAGCGGGTCCCGGCGCCGCCGGACGAACCCCACGACCAGCGCCGGAACGGTCACCGGCAGGGTGTACGCCTCCGGGGCGCCGACGGCCCAGGACCCGAGTCGAACCCAGGTGGCCAGCACGAACAGCGCGGCGGCCGCGTATCCGGCCTGACGGCGGTCCGCGCGCACGGCGGTGCCCGCGGCGATCACCCCGCACAGGGCCAGCACGAGCGCCAGCACCGGGCCGTCGGTGACGGCGAGCCCGATCGCCACGAGGGCCGCCACCGCGCCCGTGACCTCGACCGTCACCGCGATCCGCGCGACCCGCGCCGCCAGCAGGGCCGCGATCGCGGGGACGACCAGGACCAGCAACGCGGTGTGCGCGGCCGGCCAGGATGCCGCGGCACCCACCGCACAGGCCAGGCCCGTGGCAGCGGCCGGCGATGCACTCGCCCCGACGGCGGTCAGACGCCGATGCGCGGCGGCCACCGCGAAGATCACCGTCAGCGCCGCGAGCACCGCCAGGGTCGCGCCCTGGGAGGCGAGCGAGAGGAGGGCGAGACCGGCCGCGGTGAGGAGGGAGAGCAGGACGGCGGTGAGGGAGAGCGGCGCCCGACGCGCGCACGCCGCCACGGCCAGCGTCGCCACAGCCGTCAGTCCCTGGGCGAACAGTCCCATGACATAAGGGAGTTCCAGCGTGGCGGGGAGCACGAGCGCGGTCGCCCATGCCAGAGCCACGGCAACCGTCATGGCCTGGACCCGCCAGACCGTGGTGGCGCGGGCCACTCCGGCCAGAACAGCCGCGACGAGCGCGAGCACCAGCGGCACGGTCGCCGCGTCCGGCGGCCAGGGCGCCCAGACCGTCACGGCGGCGCGCAGGTCCGAAGGGGGCCCGGACCAGACGTGTTCCAGCCGGCCGATCGGCCCCAGCAGGGTGACGAGCAACAGAGGCAGCGCCCACACCACCGCCAGGGTCTGCACGGAACCCGACGCCCAGGCCAAGCCGCGCCGCACGGGCTCCGGCAACGGGCCACGCACGGCCGCGAGCAACGCGACACCGCAGGCCAGATAACCGGGCACCGCCCATATCCCGGGCAGCGACGCGCGCGGAACACCACCGAGGGCCGCGACCAGGAGCAGCCCACCGGTCACCGCGGCGCCGACGGCGAGGCCCGGCTTCGCGGCCCGCCATGCGACGCCCAGCGCGATCGCCGCAGCGAGGACGAGGAGCGCCGCCGCACGGGCGGCGGCGCTCGGACCGGTGGCCTCCCAGGAGAGCCGGCCGGCCGCCAATGCGCCCCAGCCGCCCATGCCGTACGCGCCGACGGCGGCGGCTACGCGTACGGACATCAGGGCCGTCCTCAGCGCGACAACCGTGTCGAACGCGGCCGTCAGCAGCAGCGCGGCCGTGACCCCGTACGAGCCCGCGCCGGCCGCGACCGCCCACAGGGGCAGGGGGAGTTGGGCGGCGGCCAGGGCGGCCGGAAGCGGGATACGCAGGGAACCGAGCGCCCTGCCGTACGCACACCACACCCCGGCCAGGACGGCGGCCGCGGCGGCCGCGTACCCGGTGCCGTCGGTCGCCGTCAGCGCCACCTCGTGCAGTGCGTACGCGTCGAGCACCGTCAGCGCCAGGCCCAGGCCCGCCACCGTCTCGGCCGTGGAGCGGAGCCCGCGCCCCAGGAGCGGTACGGGCGCGCCGAGTGCCGCCACGGTCACCGCGCCCAGCACCAGCGACCGCCCGGCGATCCCCAGGTGCCCCCAACTGACCAGCGTGAACGCGATCGCGGCGATGGTCAGCAGGGCGCCCCCGAGGACCAGGAGCACGTTCTGCACGCGGGGTGCGGTGGTCTCGGGCCGGCGGGGGGCCGGGGGAGCGGGCGGGAAGGCCGGCTGGAGGCGGCCGATCAGCTGGGCGCGGCGCGCCAGCAACTGGGCGCGGCGGGCGTCGAGTTGCCACAGCTCGGCGTCGAGGATCCGCAACTCCTCGGCCGGGGGCGGGACGTGGGTCATGCTGGGGAGTGTGGCGCGCGTCACGGCCACGGGGCATGAGTCCGCGTACTCAGGGCCGTACTCAGATCACGCACGGCGATGGCCCCCACCGGCAGACTCGGCACATGGACTGGAACCATTACCGCTTCCGCAGCCTGTGGCCGCTGCCCGTCCCGCCCGCCCGCGTGTACGCCGCGCTGGAGCGGGCCGAGGACTATCCCCGGTGGTGGCCCCAGGTCCGCGCGGTGAACCGGCTCGGTGACACGACCGCCGTGATCATCATCCGCTCCGTGCTGCCGTACGCCATGACCTTCACGGCACGGGAGACGCGGCACGACCCCGCCACCGGCGTGCTGGAGATCGCGATGTCCGGCGACATCGAAGGCTGGGCCCGCTGGACGGTCACCGCGGCCGGTACGGGGACCCTCGCCCGCTACGACCAGGTGGTCGCTGTGAACAAGCCGCTGCTCAGGCGGTTCGCCGTGCCGGGACGTCCGGTCTTCCGGGCCAACCACCGGCTCATGATGCGGGCCGGGCGGCGGGGACTCGTGGCGTACCTGGAGGCGGATTGAGGGCGACCGTCTCGAAGCGGTTTGAAGGGAACCCGCCGGGACCTGTATTGTTCAGTGCGTTCCCGGGCGATTAGCTCAGTGGGAGAGCGCTTCGTTCACACCGAAGAGGTCACTGGTTCGAACCCAGTATCGCCCACCGGGAAAGAGCCGGTTCGCAGCAGCGGACCGGCTCTTTTGATGCCACGGGGGGCGTCTTGGGCACGGGACAGGGCAAGGGGAGACCCGGAGTTGGCGCGGAAGCGCGTCGGCGCAGGGTCCGCAGCCTGATCGGAATCTTCCTTCTCACGCTGGTGCTGGCCGGTGCCGTGGCGGTGGCCCGGGCCGGAGCCAACACCGAACGGGTCACCACGATGTGGGTCGGCGCGCGGATCGCCGCCGACGGCAGCGCCCGGATCACCGAGGTCATCGACTACGACTTCGGCCACGACGGCACCACCAAGCACGGCATCTACCGTGACCTGCCGGACCTGCCCTACGACGAGGAAGCGGCCGAGGTCGCCGTCACCCTGGACGGTGCCCGCGTCCCCTGGGAACTGACGACGGGCGACTACTACCTCGAACCGAACGGCCACCGCGAGATCGCCACCCGCATCAAGGTGGGCGACCCCGGCCGCTCCGTCAACGGCCTGCACCGTTACCGCGTCCAGTACACGCTCCAGGGTGTCGTGAGGAAGGGCCGTCTCGCCTGGAACGCGGTGGGCACCGGTTGGCGGATCGACCGGTCCCGCGTCGAGATCCACGTCGTGGCCCCGTACGCGCTCACCGGCCCGCGCTGCGTGCACGGCACCGACGGCTCCCACAAGAGCTGCACGGTCGAGTCGGCCGGGCCCGGACAGCTGACCGTCACGCTCGACCGGCTCAAGGGCAAGGAAGGGCTCACCCTGTACGCCTCGCGCGGGCAGGGCTCCACCGGTCAGGCCGCCCTGCCCGCCCCGCCCACCGGCACGGCTGTGGGTACGAGCTTGACGTACCCGGGACGCGTGGCCCTCTCTGCCGCAGGCCTTGCCCTGGCCGCTGCCGCCCTGACGATCGGACTGCTGCGGTTCGTCGGCCGTGACCCTGCGGCGCCGGAGGGAGCCGACGGAACACCGGCAACGGACGGATCGAGCCCCACGCCCCCGCAGGGACTGGGCCCGGCCCAGGGCGGCATCCTGCTCGCCGAGAGGGTCGAGCCCCAGCACCAGGTCGCCTGGCTGCTCGGCGCCGCAGCCGACGGCCACCTCACCATCTCAGGCACGGACCGGGCCCCAACCCTGCGACGCCGTACCAACGGCGCCGGACCGGCCGACCCGGTCACCCGGGAGGTCCTGCGTTACATCTTCGCGGGCCGCGGACAGGTCACCCTCGGCGGGTACGACTCTTCCTTCCGGACGGGCTGGCAGGCGCTCACCCGCCACCTGGAGGAATGGCGGGACGACTCCGGCCTGTGGGACCCGGCCGCCGTACGCCGCGCCCGCGCCGCACGGCCCACCGGCATCGTCGCCACCCTGCTCGGCCTCGTCACCACCGTGGTGGGCGCCGTCCTCGGGGGCGGCCGCCACCCGGCCGGAGAGCCGGTACTCGTCGTCGGTGCGATCGTCTTCGGGGCCGGCCTCGCGCTGTGGCTCCGCTCCTGGGAACTGAACCGCCGCACCCCCGAGGGCAGCGCCCAGCGGCTCCGCACCGAGGCCTTCCGGCGTTACCTCGCCGACCCCTCTGCCTTCCCCGACCAGGAACCGCTCGACGACGACCAGGTCCGCCTCTACACGGCATGGGCGGCCGCCTTCGGGCTGGGCTCCAGATGGCGGCAGGCACTTGAGGCCTCCGCGGTCGCCACCCGGTACCGTTCCTCGCCGGCGGTCCGGTTCGGGCCCGCACAGGCCGTCGGACTCCTCTACGCCGCCCGGGTCTCGCACACGGCGCCCTCCTCCAGCAGCTCCAGCGGCTCCAGCAGCTCGGGAAGCTTCGGCGGGGGCGGCTCCGACGGCGGCGTCGGCGGCGGAGCCGGAGGCGGCGGAGGCGGCTCCTGGTGAACTGCCGTGCCCGGCGCGGGAACTACGCCGCCGCGGGCAACTCCGGCCGCAGCGGCCACGCCGGGTCCACGGACTCCTCCGTACCGCTGCGCGCGAACCACGCCTGCAGCCCGCGCGCCTGCGCCGCGTGCCACACCGCCTGAAGGGTGTGCAGCTCGGCCGGCGTCAGCCGTTCCAGACGGGCCGCGAAACGGCGCCCCACCGCCCGTACGACCTCCATCGCGGCCAGCGCGTCCGCCGCCGCGTCATGCGCCCCCTCCAGCACGACCTCGTAGTGGGCGCACAGATCGGTGAGTGTGCGGCGGCCCTTGCGGTAGCGGTCAAGGTGCTTGTCGAGGACCCGCGGGTCGAGCACGCACAGCGGCGCCGACACGAACCAGCGGTCCAGCGAGGACGCACGATGCCGGCGCAACTCCCGGTCCAGGAGCGTCAGATCGAACGGCGCGTTCATCACCACCAGCGGCCGGCCCCGAGTGGCCTGCTCGCCCAGCTCCTTGGCTATCTCCTCCATCACCGGCGACGGCCAGCGGCCGTTGCGCTGCAGATGATCCTCCGTCAGCCCGTGCACCGCCGTCGCCTCGGCGGGCACCGGCACCCCCGGGTTCACCAGCCAGCGGCTCACCCGCGGCCGGGTACCGGGCGCGTCCTGGACGACGACGGCGGCCGACACGATGCGGTCGGTCTCGACGTCCACGCCCGTGGTCTCTGTGTCGAAGGCGGCCAGAGGCCCCTCGTACCAGCATGTCATGCGAACTCAACCCCTCGTTCACCCATGGCAGCTGACGCACCGTCTTCTGCCCGTTTGGTGATACCCGGGCTGTTTGCGCCGTACGCCGGAAGGAGACAACAGGAGTACGGGTCTTTGCAGTTCAGGGCCTGTGCGGGGATTCGACTTCGCCTGGAAGGCTGTTTGGTCATGGTGATAGCGCAGCCCGAGCGGGGCGGGCTGCTGCCCGAGCGGACGGCACCCCATCGCGGCACACTCGCCACCACCGCGTGCATGGAGACACTGCAGGTGGGCTATCTGCACGCGGTCGCCGCGGCGGCCGGCTGCTCGCTCTCGCAGCCCTTTCCGGACAACGGCATCGACTGGCACGTCAGCCACAGCGCCCCGGGCCACACGGTCGACGACGAGGTCACCATCAAGGTGCAGCTCAAGTGCACCTACCAGATACCGCCCAACCCGGCAGGACCCTTCTTCTCCTTCACGCTCGACAACGACCACCTGGCGAAGCTCGCCCGCACCCCGGTCTCGGTCCACAAGATCCTGGTCGTGATGATCGTCCCCCGGGCGCAGGACGACTGGCTGCGCGCGAGCCACGACCGCCTCGACCTGCGCCACTGCTGCTACTGGGTCAACCTCGCCGGACACCCGATCACGGGCCGGCGCCGGACCACCGTGCGCGTCCCCACCTCGCGCATCTTCGACGACCGCGCGCTCTGCGAGATCATGACCCGGGTCGGAACGGGAGGCAGACCGTGACACACCGCCCCCTCGACGAGGCGGCCCGCACCGTCCGGCCCCACCCGGTCGAGCCACTGTGGACCCAGCCGCCCCCGCCCGACCAGGTCGACCCCGCCGTGCTCAGCGCCCTCCTGCGCCGCCACGGCTGGCAGCGCCGCGGCGGCGCCGCCGGACGCTACGGCCGGTGGACCCCGCCGGGACCGGGCGGCAGCGGTACGAGCCTGCTCGTGCCGGAGAGCCGCGCCTTCCCCGACAGCGACGACCTGCTCGGCGAGGCCCTCCTCGCGCTCTCCCGCAGCGGCTCGCCCTCGGCCCGCGACGTGCTGACCGGGCTCGCCGTGCCCAGCGACGAGATCCACTGGTGGCGCGACGTGCCGACGGGACCCTCGGGCGCGGCGCCTTGGGTCGTCGAGGACCAGCTGCGCACCGCCGCCCGCCGAATGCTCCTGGCGGGCGCGCTCGCCACACGCGCGCGTGCCGGCTACTACGGCGCCCGGCACCGCGGGAGCGCTGCCGCGTCCCTGGAGAACATCCTGGTCGGCGCGGCCCCCGGCGGCCGCACGCTCACCGCCTTCGTGCCCGTCCCGACGGGCCGGCCGCTCGCCGTACGCCTGCACCAGGCGCTGTACGCGGTCCGGGAGGCCATCGACTACCAGCGGGCCACCGGTGGCATGGACGCCTTCGACGCGGCCGTCGCGGCGGGCGTGAGCCACGAGCTGACCGAGGCGCTGGTCGCCCTGGTGCGCGGGTCCGAGGGCGCCCGCATCGCCGTCGAATGGGCGCCCTCGGCCACAGTCCCCGAGGGCGGTGCGACGCCCGTCGAGCCGGTCGAGTTCTCGCCGGGCGACCTGCCGGCGCTGCGCGCGGCCGGGGCGCGCTATCTGCGCGAGGAGCCGTCCGTGCCGGTGTCGATCACGGGGGCCGTCGTCCGGCTGCGCAGGTCGGGGCCCCGCGGCGAGGGCAGCGTACGGATGAGGGTCATCGCCGGGGCCGAGGTGCCGCACGTACGGATGACGCTCGACGAGGAGTCGTACCGGATCGCGGGCCACGCCCACCTCGTCGGACTGCCGGTGCGGGTGCACGGGCGGCTGGAGAGCCGGGGCGGCTTCCGGCGCCTCACGGGCGCCTCCGGGGTGGCGCCGGTACGGGTCGACGACGCCGAGCGGGACCGGCTGATGAAGTCGATCCAGGAGAACTCGACGGACGCGGACTTCTTCGGAGAGGCATGCGACGGGGACTGACGGTGACCGTTTCGCGGAGGGTGGCCGAGGGTCGGTACGATCCGGTAGTGCGCGCGCTCCAGGTATGGCGCCGCATCCACCAGCAGTCAGGAGAGACCGGTGTCAGACGTCCGTGTGATCATCCAACGCGATTCCGAGCGGGAAGAGCGCGTGGTGACGACGGGCACTACGGCCGCCGAGCTCTTCGCCGGCGAGCGCTCGATCATCGCCGCGCGCGTGGCCGGTGAGCTGAAGGACCTCTCGTACGAGGTGCGGGACGGCGAGACCGTCGAGGGCGTGGAGATCTCCTCCGAGGACGGCCTGGGCATCCTGCGCCACTCCACCGCGCACGTGATGGCCCAGGCCGTGCAGGAGCTGTTCCCCGAGGCCAAGCTGGGCATCGGCCCGCCGGTCAAGGACGGCTTCTACTACGACTTCGACGTCGAGAAGCCGTTCACGCCCGAGGATCTCAAGGCCATCGAGAAGAAGATGCAGGAGATCCAGAAGCGCGGCCAGCGCTTCGCCCGCCGCGTGGTCACCGACGAGGCCGCCCGCGAGGAGCTCGCGAAGGAGCCCTACAAGCTGGAGCTGATCGGCCTCAAGGGCTCGGCATCCAGCGACGACGGCGCGGACGTCGAGGTCGGCGCCGGCGAGCTGACGATCTACGACAACCTGGACGCCAAGACCGGCGAGCTGTGCTGGAAGGACCTCTGCCGCGGTCCCCACCTGCCCTCCACCCGGAACATCCCGGCGTTCAAGCTGATGCGCAACGCGGCCGCCTACTGGCGCGGCAGCGAGAAGAACCCGATGCTCCAGCGCATCTACGGCACCGCCTGGCCGTCCAAGGACGAGCTGAAGGCGTACCTGGACTTCCTCGCCGAGGCCGAGAAGCGCGACCACCGCAAGCTGGGCAACGAGCTGGACCTGTTCTCCATCCCGGAGCAGATCGGTTCCGGCCTCGCCGTCTTCCACCCCAAGGGCGGCATCGTCCGCAGGGTGATGGAGGACTACTCGCGGCGCCGCCACGAGGAAGAGGGCTACGAGTTCGTCTACACCCCGCACGCGACGAAGGGGAAGCTCTTCGAGACGTCGGGCCACCTGGACTGGTACGCCGAGGGCATGTACCCGCCCATGCAGCTCGACGAGGGCGTGGACTACTACCTCAAGCCCATGAACTGCCCGATGCACAACCTGATCTTCGACGCGCGCGGCCGCTCCTACCGTGAGCTCCCGCTGCGCCTGTTCGAGTTCGGGACCGTGTACCGGTACGAGAAGTCGGGCGTCGTGCACGGCCTGACCCGCGCCCGCGGCTTCACCCAGGACGACGCGCACATCTACTGCACGCGCGAGCAGATGTCGGAGGAGCTCGACAAGACGCTCACCTTCGTGCTGGGGCTGCTGCGCGACTACGGTCTGACCGACTTCTACCTGGAGCTGTCCACCAAGGACCCGGAGAAGTTCGTCGGCTCGGACGAGGTCTGGGAGGAGGCCACCGAGACCCTCCGCCAGGTCGCCGAGAAGCAGGGCCTCCCGCTGGTCCCGGACCCGGGCGGCGCGGCCTTCTACGGCCCGAAGATCTCGGTCCAGGCGAAGGACGCCATCGGCCGCACCTGGCAGATGTCGACGATCCAGCTCGACTTCAACCTGCCGGAGCGCTTCGACCTGGAATACACGGGCCCCGACGGTTCGAAGCAGCGTCCGGTCATGATCCACCGCGCCCTCTTCGGCTCGATCGAGCGCTTCTTCGCGGTGCTTCTTGAGCACTACGCGGGCGCGTTCCCGGCGTGGCTGGCCCCGGTGCAGGCGGTCGGCATCCCGATCGGCGACGCGCACGTGGAGTACCTGGAGAAGTTCGCCGCGGAGGCCCGGAAGAAGGGGCTGCGCGTCGAGGTGGACTCCTCCTCGGACCGCATGCAGAAGAAGATCCGCAACGCCCAGAAGCAGAAGGTGCCCTTCATGGTCATCGCGGGCGACGAGGACATGTCGGCCGGTTCGGTCTCGTTCCGCTTCCGGGACGGTTCGCAGGAGAACGGCATCCCGTTCGACGAGGCCATCGCGAAGATCGTGAAGGTCGTCGAGGAGCGGGAGCAGGTCTGACCCGCACATGAGGGAGGGCCCTTGGGGAGTTCAGCTCCCCGGGGGCCCTCCGGCGTCTCCTGCGGCGTCGTCCCGGAGCGCGAACCGCTGCATCAGCCACGACGAGAACGAGCCCGTCACCGCGCCCAGCAGGGCCAGGCCGCAGCCCATCAGGACCACCGCGATCAGCCGCCCCAGCGGCGTGACCGGGGCGACGTCGCCGTAGCCCACGGTCGACAGGGTGGACGCCGCCCACCACAGCGAGTCGCCGAACGTGCGGATCGTCGCGTGCGGGTCCCTGTGCTCGTAGTGGTACACGGAAAGGGCGGAGGCGAAGCCGAGCAGCGTGGACGACAGGCCCGCGTACAGCATCACCCGCCCCTGGAGGGACATCTGGGGCTGCCCGGGCATGCGCCGCTGCCAGGCGTCGTAGACCCGCACGACGCGTACCGGCCGCAGGAGCGGCAGCAGCACGACCACCGAGTCCAGCAGGTGCCGGTGGACGAAGCGCAGCCCCTGGCCGCTCAGACGCCAGCGCACCGCGTAGTCGACGACGAACAGCGACCACGTCGCGTACGCGACCGCCAGGCACAGATCGCGCACCGGCTGGGGCAGCCCCTCGCCCAGGACCCGCACCGCGTACGAGACCAGAAAGAGCAGTGAGGCCACCCCGAGCGGGACCCCTGCCCGCAGCTCCCAACGGGCCGTACGGCTGTCGTCGTCCATCGGCCCAGCTTCGCCCCGGACGGTTTTGCCCGAGCCCCGCCGACACGCCGCGAACGGGCGAAGCCATATGCTGCACATCATGACGAGTGAGCCGGAGCAGCAGATCGGAGTGGGGACGCAGGACGCGTTCCAGCGCCTGTGGACGCCCCACCGGATGGCGTACATCCAGGGCGAGAACAAGCCGACCGGTCCGGGAGCCGACGACGGCTGCCCGTTCTGCTCCATCCCGGCCAAGTCCGACGAGGACGGGCTGATCGTCAAGCGCGGGGAGCAGGTGTACGCCGTCCTCAACCTGTACCCGTACAACGGCGGCCACCTGATGGTCGTGCCCTACCGCCACGTCGCCGACTACACGGACCTCACCGAGCCGGAGACCGCGGAACTCGCCGAGCTGACCAAGCAGGCGATGACCGCCCTGCGCACGGCCTCCGGGGCCCACGGCTTCAACATCGGCATGAACCAGGGCACGGTCGCCGGCGCGGGCATCGCCGCCCACCTGCACCAGCACATCGTCCCGCGCTGGGGCGGCGACACGAACTTCATGCCGGTGGTGGGCCACACGAAGGTACTGCCGCAGCTGCTGGCCGACACGAGGAAGATGCTGGCGGAGGCCTGGCCTGCCTAGCTGCGGGCAGTCGTGCCGCTGGGGCGATGGGGGTCCCCCGCGCGAGCGAAGCCGAGCGTGGGGGAGGGTGGGCGCAGCGGCACCGGTCAGCGCCGGATCGCGTGCCCTCCCGCTGCAGTACCGGGTGCCTTCGAAAGCGAGGGGCACTACGCGTCGTAGAGGTCAGCCTTCCGCGGCGCCACATCCTGAACCTGCGTGCTCAGGAACGACGACCGCGTCCCGAACTTCTCCACGTCCACCCCGTTGTCCTTGAGGACCCGGATCGCCGCCGCGTGCACCACACGCAGCACCGGCGTGGCCGCGCGCAGCGCGTCGTCGGCCATGAAGCGGTGACGCCAGGGCTGGTCGGCCCAGGCATGGCGCAGACCGAACGGCTCCGGGAGGGTCAGGGAGCCGCCGAGCCAGTTGAGGAGCGGCGGATACCAGGTGAGCGGGGCGCGTGCGGCGAGCCGTACGACCTCGTCGGCGTCGACCAGCGGCAGCTTCACCTTGCGGGTCTCCCAGAACTTGACCGCCTTCGCGACCTCCTTCTCCTTAGCCGCGGGCTTCGTGGTGAACAGGGCGTTGACGGGTCCCAGGGCGTGCCCGGTGACCTCGATGCGCAGGGTGTCGTGCAGCACCGTCACCGTGATGAGCATGGTGATGATCAACTGGCCGTCCCACAACGTCCACTGGACGCCGAGGTAGTGCCGGTCACCGCTGCCGAACTGCTGCTTGTTGCAGATGTCCTGTATCGCATGGGTCTTGATCGTGTACGCGTCCACGTCGGTGCCGGTCGGCCGGGACACCTCCTTCGCGTTCTCCCCGATCGGTGTGACGATCCAGTGCGTTATCGAGGGCTTCGGGAAGCCGCCGGTGTTGATGGAGGTCCGCTCCAGCATCGCCAGGCCGCCTTGGATCGCGGTGATGACGTCCCAGCTGCGGAAAGGGTGGAAATCCTTGCCCGGCTCGGCGGAGACCAGGTCCTCGGCCAGCTGCCAGCTGCCCCAGCGCGTGCCCATGCCGAGGATGCCCTTGGGACCGGCGTAGAAGACGGAGTTGGAGCGCTGCTCGGCGCTCAGCCGGGCGAGCTCCTTGCGCAACTGCTCGGCCGCGTCGCCGGGGTTGCCGGGCACCGCCTCGGGGATCTTGGCGCCCAGGCCACCGCCGGCGAGCAGGCTGTCCCAGCGCTCGCGCAGGTCCTTCGCCGTGCGTTCGCAGATCTGCTTGGCCCAGAACCAGCCGACGACCGGCAGGACCACCGCCGCGCGCGCGTACCACGCCCAGAAACCCGTGAACGGCATGCGGATCAGGAAGATCACGGCCAGGGCGCCGACGCCGACCAGGAGGGTCGTGGCGAGGGCCCCGGCGCGCTTGTCCTGCCGCTTGCCGAGGGTGGTCCGGAGCTGGAAGACCAGCAGCCACACAAGGAGGCCCGGCAGGAACAGCACCCCGCACAGGACCATCACCGCCGTGAGCCAGTTGTCGCGCTCCCGGCGGATGCGGTGTGCCGCCAGGCAGTGCTCCACGACCACCTGCGGCTCGGTGCCGAAAGACTGGATGAGAGGCTTGCGGCCGGCGCCCAGCATGCGGTCGATCACCGCGCGGGAGTAGGCCTCACCGAGCCTGGGGCGGAGGATCTTCGCCCATGGACGAGGGGCCTTGACTGTCGACTGGTGCCACTCGTTGTCGGCTTCGAGGATCTTCGTGACCTCGTCGTCCTCCCGGTAGGCCGCCGAGGCCAGGGCGTAGGTCGCGGCCGTCTGGCCCGCGGAGCCCGAGAGGGGCACCTGCGCCCCGGGACTGAAATCGAATCCGTCCGTCACTGCCGCCCCCTCGCCGCCGAACCCGCTCTTGCGGCCTTTCCCGACTTCCTTGCCCCGCACACCTGTTGAACAGGTCATCGTGCTGATCACGCGTCAACTTGATCAGGTGATCAGCGTATCCGCAGGCACCGACATTCGTCGGCGGACGGCCCAGAAGCACTTCTTTCCATGCTCGTTGGCCTATGGGGCGCCTCGGCCGGTGCCGAGAGCCCGACCGTGCTCAGCGCTTCGCGCCTCCTCACCCAAGCTCTTCGAGTAGCGGGGACCCCCGGTGCTCTCGACACCGGCGCGCCCCTTCGGCTCCCCTCCCGTCGCCGACGGGAGGGGAGCCGAACGAGGCTTCAACTACGAGGCGTCCTTCCCCTGTTCGCGGATCTTCTCGGCGAGCTGCGGCGGCATCGGTTCGTGCCGTACGTAGGAGCGGCTGAAGCGAGCGGTGCCGTGCGAGAGGGAGCGCAGGTCGACCGCGTACCGGCCGATCTCGATCTCCGGCACCTCGGCCCGTACGAGGGTTCGCCCGCCGGGCGTCTGCTCGGTGCCGAGCACCCGCCCGCGCCGCCCGGACAGGTCGCTCATCACGGCGCCCACGTAGTCGTCGCCGACGAGCACCGACACCTCGGCGACCGGCTCCAGGAGATGGATCTTGGTGTCGGCCGCCGCCTCGCGCAGGGCGAGCGCGCCCGCCGTCTGGAACGCGGCGTCGGAGGAGTCCACGGAGTGCGCCTTGCCGTCGAGGAGCGTGACCCGGACGTCGACCAGGGGATGGCCCAGGGCCACGCCCTTGGCGGCCTGGGCGCGGACGCCCTTCTCCACGGACGGGATGAACTGCCGCGGCACGGCCCCGCCGACCACCTTGTCCACGAACTCGATGCCGGAGCCGCCGGGCAGCGGTTCGACCTCGATCTCGCAGATCGCGTACTGACCGTGCCCGCCTGACTGCTTCACATGGCGGCCGCGACCGGCGGACCTGCCCGCGAACGTCTCCCGGAGGGAGACCTTGTGCGGGACTACGTCCACCCGGACGCCGTACCGGCTGCGCAGCCGCTCCAGGGCGACGTCCGCGTGTGCCTCGCCCAGACACCACAGCACCACCTGGTGGGTGTCCTGGTTCTGTTCGAGCCGCATGGTCGGATCCTCGGCGACCAGCCGTGCGAGCCCCTGGCTGAGCTTGTCCTCGTCCGGCTTGCTGTGCGCCTGGATGGCGAGCGGCAGCAGCGGGTCGGGCATCTCCCAGGGCTCCATGAGCAGCGGGTCGTCCTTGGCCGAGAGCGTGTCGCCGGTCTCGGCCCGGTTCAGCTTCGCCACGGACGCCAGATCGCCCGCGATGCAGTGGCTCAGCGGGCGCTGCTGTTTGCCGAACGGCGCGGACAGGGCGCCGATGCGCTCGTCGACGTCGTGGTCCTCGTGCCCGCGGTCGGTCAGCCCGTGCCCTGACACATGGACCGTCTCGTCGGGGCGCAGGGTGCCCGAGAACACGCGGACCAGCGAGACACGACCCACGTAGGGGTCGGACGCCGTCTTCACGACCTCCGCCACGAGGGGCCCGTCCGGGTCGCAGAGCCTGAGCTCACGCGGCTTGCCGTCCGGCGTGGTGACCGTGGGCGCCTCCCGCTCCAGGGGGGTCGGGAAGCCGCCGGTGACCAGTTCGAGCAGTTCGACCGTGCCGAGGCCCTGGCGGGCGCCCTCGGCGGCGGGCGCGGCGGCCAGGACCGGGAAGAAGGTCCCGCGCGCGACGGCCCGCTCCAGGTCCTGCACGAGCGTGTCGAGCTCGATCTCCTCGCCACCCAGGTAGCGGTCCATGAGGGTCTCGTCCTCGCTCTCCGCGATGATCCCCTCGATGAGCCGGTTGCGGGCCTCCTCGATCAGCGGCAGTTCGTCGGGCCCCGGCTCGGACTCCTTGCGCCCGCCGGAGGAGTAGTCGAACAGCTTCTGTGTGAGCAGCCCGATCAGCCCGGTCACGGGTGCGTGCCCGTCGGGTCCCTGCGGGCCGTGCAGCGGCAGGTACAGCGGAAGTACGGCGTCGGGGTCGTCCCCGCCGAACGCCTCCGCGCAGACCCGGGTCATCTCCTCGAAGTCGGCCCGGGCGGCCTCCAGGTGCGTGAGCACGATGGCGCGCGGCATGCCGACGGCCGCGCACTCCTCCCAGACCATGCGCGTCGAGCCGTCCACGCCGTCCGAGGCCGAGACGACGAAGAGGGCCGCGTCCGCCGCGCGCAGACCGGCCCGGAGCTCCCCGACGAAGTCGGCGTATCCAGGAGTGTCCAGCAGGTTGATCTTGATCCCGTCCCTCTCGACCGGGACCAGGGAGAGTTGCACCGAGCGCTGCTGCCGGTGCTCGATGTCGTCGTAGTCCGAGACGGTGCCGCCGTCCTCTACACGGCCCGCCCGGTTCACCGCTCCCGCTGTCAGCGCGAGAGCCTCCACCAGAGTCGTCTTGCCCGATCCGCTGTGGCCGACCAGCACCACATTCCGTACGGACGCGGGGTGGTCGGCCGCCGTAGCCCTGCCGGCGGCCCCGGGGTGTACGTTCGCTTTGTCGCCCATGGCCTGTCCTCCCGTGCACGGTGAGGTCACTGTGGGCGCGGACGTACGGATCCGCGTGCGATGGCGGCTCCGATGACGCCCGCGGTGCCTTCGAGCTTCGCACTCGCGTCACGGTGCGTCCATACGAAGGACGCGATCCCGCCTCCTGGGCCTGATCGATCCGCCCGCGATCGCGCCGTGATCAGGGCGCCGTCAGGACGTGACACGGGGGTGCGGGTGCCCGGCCGTCGCCCACGGGCGCGCGTGGCTACGATGGGCCAGCCGGTGGCCAGCAGGGCCGCGCGGCTCACCGACCGTCGGGAAGGCCATGCTGAACAAGTACGCGCGTGCATTCTTCACGCGTGTCCTCACACCGTTCGCCGCGTTTCTGATCCGCCGGGGTGTCAGCCCCGACACGGTCACGCTGATCGGCACCGCCGGCGTGATCGCGGGCGCGCTGGTCTTCTACCCCCGGGGAGAATTCTTCTGGGGCACGGTCGTCATCACCTTGTTCGTGTTCTCGGACCTCGTCGACGGCAACATGGCCCGCCAGCTCGGCCGCTCCAGCCGTTGGGGGGCCTTCCTGGACTCCACGCTCGACCGGGTCGCGGACGGCGCGATCTTCGGCGGCTTCGCCCTCTGGTACGCGGGCAGCGGAAACGACAACGTTCTGTGCGCCGTCTCGATCTTCTGTCTGGCCAGTGGCCAGGTGGTGTCGTACACCAAGGCCCGCGGCGAGTCGATCGGCCTGCCCGTCGCCGTCAACGGACTGGTCGAGCGCGCCGAACGCCTGGTGATCTCGCTGGTCGCGGCCGGTTTCGCCGGACTGCACAAGTTCGGCGTGCCCGGCATCCAGGTGCTGCTGCCGGTCGCGCTGTGGATCGTCGCCGTCGGCAGCCTGGTCACGTTGATCCAGCGGGTCGTCACGGTGCGCCGGGAATCCGCCGAGGCGGACGCCGCGGCGGGGGAGAAGAGCGAGAATGCCTCGCGGGGGAGCGAGGCGGCGAAGTGAACAGCCGGCAGGAGAGCGAGGGGGCGTCGTGACCAGCCTCCAGGAACGGCTGACGGACGGGCTCTACGGACTGGGCTGGAGCACGGTCAAGACGCTGCCCGAGCCCGTCGCCACCCGGCTGGGCCGGATCATCGCCGACATCGCCTGGAAGCAGCGCGGCAAGGGCGTACGACGGCTGGAGAGCAACTACGCGCGCGTGGTGCCCGACGCGACTCCCGAGCGGCTCGCGGAGCTCAGCCGCGCGGGCATGCGGTCGTATCTGCGCTACTGGATGGAGTCCTTCCGGCTCCCGGCGTGGAGCACGGAACGCGTCAAGAACGGTTTCGACCCCAAGGACCTGCACCACCTCACCGACGGACTCGCCTCCGGTCAGGGCGTCGTCCTGGCGCTGCCGCACCTGGCCAACTGGGACCTGGCCGGCGCCTGGGTCACCACCAAGCTGGAGACGCCGTTCACGACGGTCGCCGAGCGCCTGAAGCCCGAGACGCTCTACGACCGGTTCGTCGCCTACCGCGAGGGCCTCGGCATGGAGGTACTGCCGCACAGCGGTGGCTCGGCGTTCGGCACCCTGGCCCGGCGGCTGCGCGACGGGGGCCTCGTCTGCCTGGTCGCCGACCGCGACCTGTCGGCCTCGGGCATCGAGGTCAGGTTCTTCGGCGAGACGGCCCGGATGCCTGCGGGACCGGCACTGCTCGCCCAGCAGACCGGCGCGCTGCTCGTGCCGGTGACCCTCTGGTACGACGAGTCGCCCGTCATGAAGGGGCGCCTGCATCCCCCGATAGAGGTACCGGAGTCAGGTACCCGGGCCGAGAAGACGTCTGTCATGACACAGGCGCTGGCCGACGCCTTCGCCACGGGGATCGCCGAACATCCGGAGGACTGGCACATGCTGCAGCGGTTGTGGCTCGCTGACCTGGATCCCGCTGCGGATCCCCAGGAGGGGACGCCGTGAGGATCGGCATCGTCTGCCCGTACTCCTGGGACGTGCCGGGCGGCGTCCAGTTCCACATCCGCGACCTGGCCGAATACTTCATCCGCCTCGGGCACGAGGTTTCCGTCCTCGCCCCCGCGGACGACGACACCCCGCTGCCGCCGTACGTCGTCTCGGCGGGCCGCGCGGTCCCGGTGCCGTACAACGGCTCGGTCGCCCGCCTGAACTTCGGCTTCCTGAGTGCCGCGCGGGTGCGGCGCTGGCTGCACGACGGCGCGTTCGACGTGATCCACATCCACGAGCCGGCCTCGCCGTCGCTGGGCCTGCTGGCCTGCTGGGCGGCGCAGGGCCCCATCGTGGCGACCTTCCACACCTCGAATCCGCGATCCCGGGCGATGGTCGCCGCGTACTCGATCCTCCAGGCTGCCCTGGAGAAGATCAGCGCGCGGATCGCGGTGAGCGAGTACGCGCGCCGCACACTCGTCGAGCATCTGGGCGGCGACGCGGTGGTGATCCCGAACGGCGTGGACGTCGACTTCTTCGCGAAGGCCGAGCCCAAGCCCGAGTGGCAGGGGGACACGATCGGCTTCATAGGGCGCATCGACGAACCGCGCAAAGGCCTGCCGGTCCTCATGAAGGCCCTGCCCGAGATCCTGGCCGCGCGCCCGCAGACGCGGCTGCTGGTCGCCGGCCGGGGTGACGAGGAGGAGGCGGTCGAGACGCTCCCCGCCGAACTGCGTTCGCGCGTGGAGTTCCTCGGCATGATCAGCGACGAGGACAAGGCGCGCTTCCTGCGCAGCGTCGACCTGTACGTGGCGCCCAACACCGGCGGCGAGAGCTTCGGCATCATCCTCGTCGAGGCGATGTCGGCAGGCGCCCCGGTCCTCGCCTCCGACCTGGACGCCTTCGCTCAGGTCCTCGACCAGGGAGCGGCCGGCGAGCTGTTCGCCAACGAGGACGCCGACGCGCTCGCCGAGGCGGCTGTGCGGCTGCTCGGGGACCCGGAGCGGCGAGCGGAACTGCGTGAGCGGGGCAGCGCCCATGTACGGCGCTTCGACTGGTCGACGGTCGGGGCGGACATCCTGTCGGTCTACGAGACGGTGACGGACGGCGCGGCCGCGGTGGCCACGGACGAACGAACGGGACTGCGGGCGCGGCTCGGTCTGGCGCGGGACTGACGGCGAGACACGCTACGGGCACATCTCAAGGGCGGTCGGCATTATTCAGCCCGTCTGGGGGTCCCCCCTGCTCGAAGAGCTTGGGGGAGTTTGAGGAAGAGGCCGTTCAGGCCGAAGCGGGGGTCTGGGGGCGGCAGCCCCCAGTCGACGGCACCCTCGGGGACCCGGCTGAACCAGCGGAGCGTCCCGGTAGCCTTGCCGCCCGTGACCCCAACCCTCATCTGGATCCTCGTCGCCCTGGTCGCGATCGGCCTCTACCTGAGCTGGACCGCGGGGCGCCTCGACCGGCTGCACTCCCGGATCGACGCGGCGCGCGCCGCGCTCGACGCGCAGCTGTTGCGGCGGGCCTCCGTCGCGCAGGAGCTCGCGACCTCCGGCGTGCTCGACCCGGCCGCCTCGATCGTCCTGTACGAGGCCGCGCACGCGGCCCGGCAGGCGGAGGAGGAGCAGCGTGAGGTCGCCGAGAGCGAGCTGAGCCAGGCGCTGCGGGCCGTCTTCGGAGAGGCGCAGCAGGTCGAGGCGGTGCGGGAGGCGCCCGGCGGGGAGGCGGCGGCGCGGGAGCTGACCGAGGCGGTGCGGAGGGTGCCGATGGCCCGGCGGTTCCACAACGACGCCGTACGGGCGGCACGGGCGCTGCGGCGGCACCGCAAGGTGCGCTGGTTCCGCCTCGCCGGCCACGCCCCGTTCCCGATGGCGTTCGAGATGGACGACGAGCCACCGGCGGCGCTCACGGACCGGCCGACGGCGTAGAGGCCGGTGTTGCGGGACGGCCGACGGCGTAGAGGCCGGTGTTGCGGGACGGCCGACGGCGTAGAGGCCGGTGCTGTGGGGCGGCCGACAGCGTAAGCGGGCGCCCGCCCATCCCCGGCAAAACGAGCCACTGCCTCACCATTGGCCCTTGTAGTGGCCTGCTCGCCTCACGTTTGCTCAGTCGAGCACAATTCCCTCTTTTCCAGAGTGAGGTCGAAACCCGTGTCCAGCACGCTCTCCACCCCCCAGACCCCCGAGACCGGCACCGCCCGTGTGAAGCGTGGCATGGCCGAGCAGCTCAAGGGCGGCGTGATCATGGACGTCGTCACGCCGGAGCAGGCGAAGATCGCCGAGGACGCGGGCGCCGTCGCCGTCATGGCTCTGGAGCGGGTCCCCGCCGACATCCGCAAGGACGGCGGTGTGGCCCGTATGTCCGACCCGGACATGATCGAGGGCATCATCGACGCCGTGTCCATCCCGGTGATGGCCAAGTCGCGCATCGGCCACTTCGTCGAGGCCCAGGTCCTGCAGTCTCTCGGCGTCGACTACATCGACGAGTCCGAGGTCCTCACCCCGGCCGACGAGGTCAACCACTCCGACAAGTGGGCCTTCACCACGCCGTTCGTCTGCGGTGCCACCAACCTCGGCGAGGCCCTGCGCCGCATCGCCGAGGGCGCCGCCATGATCCGCTCCAAGGGCGAGGCCGGCACCGGCAACGTCGTCGAGGCCGTCCGCCACCTGCGCCAGATCAAGAACGAGATCGCCAAGCTGCGCGGCTTCGACAACCACGAGCTGTACGCCGCCGCCAAGGAGCTGCGCGCCCCGTACGAGCTGGTCAAGGAGGTCGCCGAGCTGGGCAAGCTCCCGGTCGTGCTGTTCTCCGCCGGTGGCGTGGCCACCCCGGCCGACGCCGCGCTGATGCGCCAGCTCGGCGCCGAGGGCGTGTTCGTCGGCTCCGGCATCTTCAAGTCCGGCGACCCGGCCAAGCGCGCCGCCGCCATCGTGAAGGCGACCACCTTCTACGACGACCCCAAGATCATCGCGGACGCGTCCCGCAACCTCGGCGAGGCCATGGTCGGCATCAACTGCGACACCCTCCCCGAGACCGAGCGCTACGCCAACCGCGGCTGGTAAGACGCAGTCGGCACGACACCGCATAGGACACCACGTACATGACCGACGCACCCGTCATAGGCGTTCTGGCCCTCCAGGGCGACGTACGGGAGCACCTCATCGCCCTGGCCGCGGCCGACGCCGTGGCCAGGCCGGTGCGGCGCCCCGAAGAGCTCGCCGAGGTCGACGGCCTCGTCCTCCCCGGCGGCGAGTCCACCACCATCTCCAAGCTGGCCGTCCTCTTCGGAGTGATGGAACCTCTCCGCGCGCGCGTGCGTGACGGCATGCCCGTCTACGGCACCTGCGCGGGCATGATCATGCTCGCCGACAAGATCCTCGACCCGCGCTCGGGCCAGGAGACCGTGGGCGGCATCGACATGATCGTGCGCCGCAACGCCTTCGGACGCCAGAACGAGTCCTTCGAAGCGGCGGTCGACGTCAGGGGAATCGAAGGCGATCCTGTAGAGGGCGTCTTCATCCGCGCCCCCTGGGTCGAGTCCGTCGGCGCCGAGGCCGAGGTGCTCGCCGAGCACGAGGGTCACATCGTCGCCGTACGCCAGGGAAACGCGCTGGCCACGTCGTTCCACCCGGAGCTGACGGGCGACCACCGCGTGCACTCCTTGTTCGTCGACATGGTGCGCGCGAACCGGACAGGAGAGTCCTTGTAGGATCTCCGGGGGTCCCCCCGGACCGTTAAGGTCTGGGGGAGTTCGTACAGGATGGGTTACGCGAAGGAGACAGGCAGATGTCCGGCCACTCTAAATGGGCCACGACTAAGCACAAGAAGGCCGTGATCGACGCCAAGCGCGGCAAGCTCTTCGCGAAGCTGATCAAGAACATCGAGGTGGCCGCCCGGACGGGCGGCGGGGACCCCGACGGCAACCCGACTCTCTACGACGCCATCCAGAAGGCGAAGAAGCAGTCGGTCCCGAACAAGAACATCGACTCCGCGGTCAAGCGCGGCTCGGGCCTCGAGGCCGGCGGCGCCGACTACGAGACGATCATGTACGAGGGCTACGGTCCGAACGGTGTCGCGGTGCTCATCGAGTGCCTCACCGACAACCGCAACCGCGCCGCCTCCGACGTCCGCGTCGCCATGACCCGCAACGGCGGCTCGATGGCCGACCCGGGCTCGGTCTCGTACCTGTTCAACCGCAAGGGCGTCGTGATCGTCCCCAAGGGCGAGCTGACCGAGGACGACGTCCTGGGTGCCGTGCTCGACGCGGGCGCCGAGGAGGTCAACGACCTCGGTGAGTCCTTCGAGGTGATCAGCGAGGCCACCGACCTGGTCGCGGTCCGCACCGCCCTCCAGGGGGCCGGGATCGACTACGACTCCGCCGAGGCCAACTTCGTCCCGACCATGCAGGTGCAGCTGGACGAGGAAGGCGCTAAGAAGATCTTCAAGCTGATCGACGCGCTCGAGGACAGCGACGACGTGCAGAACGTCTTCGCGAACTTCGACGTGACCGACGAGATCATGGCCTCCATCGACTGACACGGCCGACGTGGCGCTGCCGCGAGCTCAACGGGCCGACGGGACACACCCGTCGGCCCGTCGCTTTGTCGGTCGTTGTCAGTGGCACCCGATAGCCTGCAGAAACTGGGGGTACCGCCCAGCGGTAGCTGGGGAGAGCGAAGGGAGGGGGCGCGTGCGCGTACTGGGGGTGGACCCGGGGCTGACGCGATGCGGTGTCGGTGTCGTCGAGGGGGTTCCCGGGCGGCCACTGACAATGCTCGGCGTCGGTGTGGTCCGTACGCCCGTGGACGCCGACCTCGGCCACCGCCTCGTCGCCATCGAACAGGGCATCGAGCGGTGGTTGGACGAGCACCGGCCCGAATTCGTCGCCGTGGAGCGAGTGTTCAGCCAGCACAACGTGCGTACGGTGATGGGCACCGCCCAGGCCAGCGCCGTCGCCATGCTCTGCGCTGCCCGGCGTGGCATCCCCGTGGCCCTGCACACGCCCAGTGAGGTCAAGGCCGCCGTCACCGGCACAGGACGTGCCGACAAGGCGCAGGTCGGCGCCATGGTCACCAGGCTGCTCCGGCTGGACGCGCCGCCCAAACCCGCCGACGCCGCAGACGCCCTCGCCCTCGCCATCTGCCACATCTGGCGCGCGCCCGCCCAGAACCGACTCCAGCAGGCCGTCGCCCTGCACGCATCGAAAGGCCGTACCGCATGATCGCCTTCGTGAGCGGCCCCGTCGCCGCCCTCGCTCCGGACTCCGCGGTGGTCGAGGTGGGCGGCATCGGTATCGCCGTCCAGTGCACCCCGAACACGCTGTCCGGGCTCCGGATGGGCCAGCAGGCCAAGCTCGCCACGTCCCTGGTCGTACGCGAGGACTCGCTCACGCTGTACGGCTTCGTGGACGACGACGAGCGCCAGGTCTTCGAGCTGCTGCAGACGGCGAGCGGCGTCGGCCCGCGCCTGGCCCAGGCGATGCTGGCCGTGCACACCCCCGACGCGCTGCGCCGTGCCGTGGCGACCGGTGACGAGAAGGCGCTCACGGCAGTCCCCGGCATCGGTAAGAAGGGTGCCCAGAAGCTGCTTCTGGAGCTGAAGGACCGCCTGGGCGAACCGGTGGGCGCTCCCGCGGTGGGTACACCGGTCACCTCCGGCTGGCGCGACCAGCTGCACGCCGCGCTGATCGGCCTCGGGTACGCGACCCGCGAGGCGGACGAGGCGGTCACCGCGGTCGCCCCGCAGGCGGAGGCTGCGGGGGGCACGCCCCAGGTGGGTCAGCTGCTCAGGGCTGCCCTGCAGACTCTGAACAGAGCGCGCTAGTCGGTGCGCGGCCCGTACACGGGCGCCCCACCCTCGTACGACCATCGGACCGCAACCACCGAGGCACACCACATGCTGTGCCTCTCCGGGGGCAACCCCGGACCCCGGCCGACAGACGCACCCGGCACACCCAGCTAGGAGAACTTCAGTGAACTGGGACGACCCCACCGACGCCCCCGCTCCCGAGCGGCTCGTCGGCCCCGCCGCGGAGCGGCTGGTGGGCTCTGTCGCCGACCGTGAGGACCAGGCCGTCGAGGCCGCTCTGCGCCCCAAGGACCTGGACGAGTTCATCGGCCAGGAGAAGGTCCGCGAGCAGCTCGACCTCGTGCTGCGCGCGGCACGCGCGCGGGGGGCCACCGCCGACCACGTTCTCCTCTCCGGCGCTCCCGGCCTCGGCAAGACGACCCTCTCGATGATCATCGCGGCCGAGATGGGCGCTCCCATCCGCATCACCAGCGGCCCCGCCATCCAGCACGCGGGCGATCTCGCCGCCATCCTCTCGTCCCTCCAGGAGGGCGAGGTCCTCTTCCTCGATGAGATCCACCGCATGTCCCGGCCCGCCGAGGAGATGCTCTACATGGCGATGGAGGACTTCCGGGTCGACGTCATCGTCGGGAAGGGCCCCGGCGCCACCGCCATCCCGCTCGAACTGCCCCCGTTCACCCTGGTCGGCGCCACCACGCGGGCGGGACTGCTGCCGCCCCCGCTGCGCGACCGCTTCGGTTTCACCGCCCACATGGAGTTCTACGAGCCCGCCGAGCTGGAGCGCGTCATCCACCGCTCGGCGAACCTCCTCGACGTCGAGATCGATTCCGCCGGCGCCGCCGAGATCGCCGGCCGCTCCCGCGGCACGCCCCGTATCGCCAACCGGCTGCTGCGCCGCGTACGGGACTACGCCCAGGTCAAGGCCGACGGCGTCATCACCCGCGAGATCTCGGCGGCCGCGCTCCGCGTCTACGAGGTCGACGCCCGCGGCCTGGACCGCCTCGACCGCGCCGTCCTGGAGGCCCTGCTCAAGCTCTTCGGCGGCGGTCCCGTCGGTCTGTCCACGCTCGCCGTCGCCGTGGGGGAGGAGCGCGAGACCGTGGAGGAGGTCGCCGAGCCCTTCCTGGTCAGAGAGGGGCTGCTCGCCCGTACCCCGCGCGGCAGGGTGGCGACCCCGGCCGCATGGACGCACCTGGGCCTGACCGCGCCACGCGGGACGACCGGCGGAAACGGACAACAGGACCTGTTCGGGGCGTGACGGCGCGGGACTCGCACGGGCAGGAACCCGGGTGCCATGCTGAGCGTTGTTCCTTGCGTGCGGACTCGCTTAGACTCCGCCGATGCCGCCTTTGTGGGCGGTGCCGATCACTCCCATCCACCAGGCCGCCGATCGAGCGGTCGTGCGAAGGAATTTCCGTCCCGTGAATATCGTGACCCTCCTCCCGTTCATCGTGCTCATCGGGGCCATGGTCCTGATGACACGCTCGGCCAAGAAGAAGCAGCAGCAGGCCGTGCAGATGCGCAACGACATGCAGCCCGGCAGCGGCGTCCGCACGATCGGGGGCATGTACGCGACGGTCAAGGAGGTCAACGAGGACACGGTCCTCGTTGACGCGGGCCCGGGCGTAGAACTGCTCTTCGCGAAGAACGCGATCGGCGCCGTCCTCTCCGACGACGAGTACAACCGCATCGTGCACGGCATCGAGCACGACCTGAAGACCGACGGCGCCGTCGTGCCGGACGACGCGTCCTCCCTCACCGAGACCGACGAGCCCGCCGCCGACGCCGCTTCCGACGCTTCCGACGACAAGCCCGTGGACCTCGGCAAGAAGGACGCGGACGACGCGGCCGACGAGGTGGCCGACGCGAAGGCCGACGAAGCAGCGCCGAAGAAGACCGACGGCGAGGCCGACGCGAAGTAGCCGCACCCCGGGACCGAGGCGCGCACAGGCGCGCCGGAGCCCGGGTTGTGCGGTTTCCGCACGGAATCCCGACACAATGTCATGGCCACCCGCGCGCTGACCCCGCGCGCGGCGGCCCGAGAGGGAGTACGAGAAGGTGGCAGCACCGAAGAAGGGCCGGAGCGCGAGCGCCCAGAGCAGGCCGTGGCGCGCACTGGCCCTCATCCTGATCGCCATCGTGGCGCTCACCGGGGGAATGTTCGCCTCCGGGCACACCACTCCGCGTCTCGGCATCGACCTCGCCGGTGGCACGAGCATCACGCTCAAGGCGAAGAGCGGCCAGGAATCCGCGATCAACAAGACCAACCTGGACACCGCGGTCGACATCATGAACCGCCGTGTCAACGGTCTGGGCGTCTCCGAGGCGGAGGTCCAGACGCAGGGCGATCGCAACATCATCGTCAACATCCCCAGGGGCACGAACTCCAAGCAGGCCCGGCAGCAGGTCGGCACCACGGCCAAGCTGTACTTCCGCCCGGTGCTGGCCACCGAGGTCTCCGGCCCCGCCGCCTCGGCCAGCCCGACGCCGAGCGCCTCCGGCAGCTCCTCTCCGAAGGCGACCTCGTCCGGCTCACCGAAGCCGTCCGGCTCCGGGAGCCCGGCGGCCACCGCCACCTCGCAGGGCCGTGCGGTCACCAACGCGCTGAAGGCCACCTCGTCGCCGTCGCCGTCGGCATCCGGCTCCGCATCCGCCTCCGCCTCCACGAGCCCCTCCCCGTCGCCGAGCAGCGGCTCCGACGCGACCAGCAAGCTCCAGGCCGCGTACGCCACGCTGGACTGCTCCGACAAGGCCGTCCGCGCCAAGACCGGAGAGGGCGCCAAGCCCACCGAGCCGACCCTGGCCTGTGGCAAGAACTCGTCGGGCCAGTGGCAGAAGTACGTCCTCGGCCCGGCCGAGGTCGCCGGCACGGACGTCAAGAAGGCCCGGGCGGTCTTCGACACTCAGGGCTCGGCGGGCTGGACCGTCACCATGGAATTCACGTCCGCGGGGTCCAAGAAGTTCGCGAGCATCACCGGCAAGCTGGCGCAGAACCAGCCGCCGCAGAACCAGTTCGCCATCGTCCTCGACGGCGAGGTCGTCTCCGACCCGTTCGTCAAGGAGGCGCTGAGCGGTAACGCCCAGATCTCCGGCAACTTCGACCAGACCGAGGCCAAGGACCTGGCGAACGTGCTGTCGTACGGTGCGCTTCCGCTGTCCTTCGAGGAGCAGAGCGTCACCACCGTCACCGCCGCGCTCGGCGGCGAGCAGCTGCACGCCGGTCTGCTCGCCGGTGCGATCGGTCTCGCCCTGGTCGTGATCTACCTGGTGTTCTACTACCGTGGCCTGTCGCTCGTCGCGATCGCCTCGCTGCTGGTCTCCGGGATCCTGACCTACGTGATCATGTCGCTGCTCGGCCCGACCATCGGCTTCGCGCTGAACCTGCCGGCGGTCTGTGGTGCCATCGTCGCGATCGGTATCACCGCGGACTCGTTCATCGTGTACTTCGAACGCATCCGGGACGAGATCCGCGAGGGCCGCTCGCTGCGTCCCGCCGTCGAGCGAGCCTGGCCGCGCGCCCGGCGCACCGTCCTGGTCTCCGACTTCGTGTCGTTCCTGGCCGCCGCGGTGCTGTTCATCGTCACCGTCGGCAAGGTCCAGGGCTTCGCGTTCACCCTCGGTCTGACCACGGTTCTCGACGTGGTTGTCGTCGCCCTGTTCACCAAGCCGCTGATGACGATCCTCGCCCGCCGGAAGTTCTTCGCGGACGGCCACAGCTGGTCCGGCCTCGACCCGAAGCGCCTCGGTGCCAAGCCGCCCCTGCGGCGCACCCGTCGTCCCTCCGCCCCCGTCGACCCGAAGGAGGCGTGAGAGATGTCGAAGCTCGGCAACCTCGGCGCCCGGCTCCACCGAGGCGAGGTCGGATACGACTTCGTCGGCAACCGCAAGATCTGGTACGGCATCTCGATCCTGATCACCATCACGGCCATCCTCGGCCTGACGGTGCGCGGCCTGAACATGGGCATCGAGTTCCAGGGCGGTGCCGTCTTCACCACCCCGAAGACCAGCGTCTCCGTGGCGCAGGCCGAGACGTACGCGGAGGAGTCCGCCGGTCACCAGGCGGTCGTGCAGAAGCTCGGCACGGGCGGTCTGCGCATCCAGATCGCCGGCATCGACACCGCCAAGTCCGACCAGATCAAGGATGACCTCGCCAAGGATCTGAAGGTCGACTCGGAGAAGATCAACGGCGAACTGGTCGGCCCGAGCTGGGGCGAGCAGATCGCCAGCAAGGCCTGGCAGGGTCTGGCGATCTTCATGGTGCTCGTGGTGATCTACCTGGCGATCGCCTTCGAGTGGCGCATGGCCCTCGCGGCCCTGGTCGCGCTGATCCACGACATCACCATCACGGTCGGCATCTACGCCCTCGTCGGCTTCGAGGTGACGCCCGGTACGGTCATCGGTCTGCTCACGATCCTCGGTTACTCGCTCTACGACACGGTCGTCGTCTTCGACAGCCTCAAGGAGCAGACGAAGGACCTCACCAAGCAGACCCGCTGGACCTACAGCGACGTCGCCAACCGCTCGATCAACAGCACCCTGGTCCGCTCCATCAACACCACCGTGGTGGCGCTGCTGCCGGTCGCCGGCCTGCTGTTCATCGGCGGCGGTGTCCTCGGCGCGGGCACGCTCAACGACATCTCGCTGTCGCTGTTCGTCGGCCTTGCGGCCGGTGCGTACTCGTCGATCTTCATCGCCACGCCGCTCGTCGCCGACCTCAAGGAGCGCGAGCCGCAGATGAAGGCCCTCAAGAAGCGCGTCCTCGCCAAGCGCGCTCAGGCCACCGCCTCGGAAGAGCTCGCGGACGCGCGGGCCACCGACGCGCACGACGACGATTCGCAGGACGTCGCGCCCGCGGTCGTCGGCCCGCGCAACCAGCCCGCGTCCCGCGGCCGTGGCCGCGGCCGACCCTCCGGAAAGCGCCGATGACCGATATACAGGAACTCCTCCTCAGTCGCATCCGCGACGTCCCCGACTATCCGGAGCCGGGCGTGATGTTCAAGGACATCACACCGCTGCTCGCGGACCCGGAGGCGTTCAACGCGCTCACCGACACGCTGGCTGAGCTGACCGTGCGGGCCGGCGCGACGAAGATCGTGGGCCTGGAGGCCCGCGGCTTCATCCTCGGCGCCCCGGTCGCCGTCTGCGCGGGCGTCGGCTTCGTCCCCGTACGCAAGGCGGGCAAGCTCCCCGGAGCCACCCTCAGCCAGGCGTACGACCTGGAGTACGGGTCCGCCGAGATCGAGGTGCACGCCGAGGACCTGACCGCTGACGATCGCGTGATGGTCGTCGACGACGTCCTCGCCACCGGCGGCACCGCCGAGGCCTCGCTCCAGCTCATCCGTCGGGCGGGCGCCGAGGTCGCGGGTGTGTCCGTGCTCATGGAGCTGGGCTTCCTGGGCGGGCGCGCCCGTCTGGAGCCGGCCCTGGGCGGCGCCCCGCTGGAGTCGCTGCTTCAGGTCTGAGACAGGTCCGAGACCCGCGCGGGCAACCCCCGCGCAAGGCCACGGAAGGCCGCAGGACACCGCGAGGCGGGCCCGGAGGAATCCGGCGCCCGCCTCGTGTGTTTCTTCCTGTGGAAGGCCGTCTCAGCGGCCTGAAGGCGAGCCCGCGGCACCTGTATGCAGCCCGGGATCGCCACCGTGACTCCGCTCCCCACCTGAAGGAGGGGGGCTTCCAACCCAAAGGTTGCGGTCCATCCCGAACCGTCCCCTTGCGGGACGGTTCGGGAAGTACCACGGCCCAGGCCGGCGATTCCCCCACCGGCTGAAGCCGGTGGTCCCGATGGCTACCATGGGATCTCCGGAGCCTGACCGGGGGACCCGGATCGCGCACGAGGAGTCCTCTTGCCAGACGAGGCCCAGCCACTCACCGCCGCCAAGCCCGACCCGACTTCGCAGGCCGCGGCCAAGCCCGCGCGCAGCGCGCAGAACGCCCCGCACGGGCCGGTCGAGCACGCCCAGTCCGCTCCCGTCGGCCAGGCGGCCGAGCAGCCGCGCCCCAAACCGGTCCCACCCGAGCGCACCCCCGCGGTCCGTCCGACTCCGGCCCCGCCGGCCCGCTCCGCCTCCTCCAACCGCGTCCGCGCCCGCCTCGCGCGCCTCGGCGTGCAGCGCGCCAACCCGTACAACCCCGTCCTGGAGCCGCTGCTGCGGATAGTGCGCAGCAACGACCCCAAGATCGAGAACGCGACCCTCCGCCAGATCGAGCGCGCCTACCAGGTGGCGGAGCGCTGGCACCGCGGTCAGAAGCGCAAGAGCGGCGACCCGTACATCACGCACCCGCTCGCCGTGACAACGATCCTCGCCGAGCTGGGCATGGACCCGGCCACCCTGATGGCGGGCCTGCTGCACGACACGGTGGAGGACACCGAGTACGGCCTCGACCAGCTGCGCCGCGACTTCGGCGACACGGTCGCCCTGCTCGTCGACGGCGTGACCAAGCTGGACAAGGTCAAGTTCGGCGAGGCCGCGCAGGCCGAGACCGTGCGCAAGATGGTCGTCGCCATGGCCAAGGACCCCCGCGTCCTGGTCATCAAGCTCGCCGACCGGCTGCACAACATGCGCACCATGCGCTACCTCAAGCGCGAGAAGCAGGAGAAGAAGGCGCGCGAGACCCTGGAGATCTACGCGCCGCTCGCCCACCGGCTGGGCATGAACACCATCAAGTGGGAGCTGGAGGACCTCGCGTTCGCGATCCTCTACCCCAAGATGTACGACGAGATCGTCCGCCTGGTCGCCGAGCGCGCCCCCAAGCGCGACGAGTACCTCGCCATAGTGACCGACGAGGTCCAGGCCGACCTCCGCGCCGCCCGCATCAAGGCAACCGTCACCGGCCGGCCGAAGCACTACTACAGCGTCTACCAGAAGATGATCGTCCGCGGTCGCGACTTCGCGGAGATCTACGACCTGGTGGGCATCCGCGTCCTCGTCGACACGGTCCGCGACTGCTACGCGGCACTGGGCACGGTCCACGCCCGCTGGAACCCGGTTCCGGGGCGGTTCAAGGACTACATCGCGATGCCCAAGTTCAACATGTACCAGTCGCTGCACACGACGGTGATCGGTCCCAACGGCAAGCCCGTCGAACTCCAGATCCGCACGTTCGACATGCACCGCCGCGCCGAGTACGGCATCGCCGCGCACTGGAAGTACAAGCAGGAGGCCGTCGCCGGCGCCTCCAAGGTCCGTACCGACGCGCCTCGTTCGAACGCCAAGGACAAGGACGCCGTCAACGACATGGCGTGGCTGCGCCAGTTGCTGGACTGGCAGAAGGAGACCGAGGACCCGAGCGAGTTCCTGGAATCCCTGCGCTTCGACCTGTCCCGCAACGAGGTCTTCGTCTTCACCCCGAAGGGCGACGTCATAGCGCTGCCGGCCGGTGCCACCCCGGTGGACTTCGCGTACGCGGTCCACACGGAGGTCGGCCACCGGACGATAGGGGCCAGGGTCAACGGCCGTCTGGTCCCGCTGGAATCCACGCTGGACAACGGCGACCTGGTGGAGGTCTTCACCTCCAAGGCGACCGGCGCGGGCCCGTCCCGCGACTGGCTCGGCTTCGTGAAGTCGCCGCGTGCCCGTAACAAGATCCGGGCGTGGTTCTCCAAGGAGCGGCGCGACGAGGCGATCGAGCAGGGCAAGGACGCCATCGCGCGGGCGATGCGCAAGCAGAACCTGCCGATCCAGCGCATCCTGACCGGCGACTCGCTGGTGACCCTCGCCCACGAGATGCGCTACCCGGACATCTCGTCCCTGTACGCAGCGATCGGCGAGGGCCATGTGGCCGCGCAGAACGTCGTGCAGAAGCTGGTGCAGGCGCTCGGCGGCGAGGAGGCCGCCACCGAGGAGATCGACGAGTCGGTTCCGCCGGCCCGGGGCCGCGGCCGTAAGCGGCGCAGCAGCAGTGACCCCGGTGTGGTCGTCAAGGGCGTCGATGACGTCTGGGTCAAGCTGGCTCGCTGTTGTACGCCCGTCCCCGGCGACCCGATCATCGGCTTCGTCACACGCGGTAGTGGCGTATCGGTTCACCGCAGCGACTGTGTGAACGTGGAGTCACTGTCGCGCGAGCCGGAGCGCATCCTCGACGTCGAGTGGGCACCGACGCAGTCGTCGGTCTTCCTGGTCGCGATCCAGGTCGAGGCGCTGGACCGCTCGCGCCTGCTCTCGGACGTCACCCGGGTCCTGTCCGACCAGCACGTCAACATCCTCTCGGCCGCGGTCCAGACGTCCCGCGACCGCGTGGCCACGTCCCGCTTCACCTTCGAGATGGGCGACCCCAAGCACCTGGGCCACGTCCTGAAGGCGGTACGGGGCGTGGAGGGCGTCTACGACGTGTACCGCGTGACCTCGGCCCGCAGGCCGTCGTAGACCGCCGGCACAGCGCACAAAAAGGGGCTCCCGTACGCCATGTACGGGAGCCCCTTTCCTTTCGTACGAGTCTTCGTACGAGGCAGCGGAGGCCTGCTCAGCCGTTGTTCAGCCGCCGAACTCCTGGAGACCCTTGAGGGCCTGGTCCAGGAGCGCCTGACGGCCCTCCAGCTCCCTCTCCAGCTTCTCGGCCTTGGCGTTGTTGCCCGCCGCCCGAGCCTGCTCGATCTGGCCCTTCAGCTTGTCCACGGCAGCCTGGAGCTGGCCGGTGAGACCCTCGGCACGCGCGCGTGCCTCCGGGTTCGTGCGGCGCCACTCGGCTTCCTCGGACTCCTGGATGGCCCGCTCGACCGCGTGCATCCGGCCCTCGACCCGCGGGCGCGCGTCGCGGGGCACATGACCGATGGCCTCCCAGCGCTCGTTGATCGAGCGGAAGGCGGCCCGGGCGGCCTTCAGGTCCGTGATCGGCAGCAGCTTCTCCGCCTCCTCGGCCAGCTCCTCCTTGAGCTTGAGGTTCTCGGACTGCTCGGCGTCGCGCTCCGCGAAGACCGTGCTGCGCGCCGCGAAGAACACGTCCTGGGCGCCGCGGAAGCGGTTCCACAGGTCGTCCTCGTGCTCGCGCTGGGCGCGGCCGGCCGCCTTCCAGTCGGCCATCAGCTCGCGGTAGCGCGCCGCCGTCGGACCCCAGTCCGTCGAGCTCGACAGCGCCTCGGCCTCGGCGACCAGCTTCTCCTTGGTCTTGCGGGCCTCCTCGCGCTGCGCGTCCAGCTGCGCGAAGTGTGCCTTGCGACGCTTGGAGAACGCCGAGCGGGCGTGCGAGAAGCGGTGCCACAGCTCGTCGTCCGATTTCCGATCGAGTCGCGGCAGCCCCTTCCAGGTGTCCACCAGGGCGCGCAGCCGTTCGCCGGCCGCCCGCCACTGGTCGGACTGCGCCAGCTCCTCGGCCTCGATGACCAGCGTCTCCTTGGAGTGCCGCGCCTCGTCGGACTGCTTCGCCCGCTGCGCCTTGCGCTCCTCGCGACGCGCCTCGACGGTCTCGACCAGCTTGTTCAGCCGCGCCCGCAGCGCGTCCAGGTCGCCGACCGCGTGGTGTGCTTCCACCTGCTCCCGCAGATGGTCGATCGCGGTCTGGGCGTCCTTCGCCGACAGATCGGTGGTCTGCACTCGCTTTTCGAGGAGGCCGATCTCGACAACCAGGCCCTCGTACTTGCGCTCGAAGTAGGCCAGCGCCTCCTCAGGGGAGCCGGCCTGCCAGGAACCGACGACCTGCTCGCCGTCGGCCGTACGCACGTACACGGTCCCCGTCTCGTCGACGCGGCCCCACGGGTCGCTGCTCACAGCGCCTCCTCCACATGATGCCTGCGAGGAGCCTCAGCGCCCCCGGGCATCGTCCACAGTTTCGTCACGGCCAACATAGGCGACCGGCGGGGCGGCTGTCCGCATCCCGCGCGACCGAAATTTCGCAGTTGGCGGTCAGGATTTCGTCACAGTCGCCTTGTTGATCACGACGGTAGCGTTCGGCGCTCCGTCGCCCGCTCCGGTGCTCTCGCCGGCGGCCGCGATCTTCTTCAGCACCTTCATGCCGGCGGCGTCAATGGTGCCGAACGGCGTGTAGCTGGGCGGCAACTGACTGTTCTGGTACACCAGGAAGAACTGGCTGCCGCCGGTGTGCGCCTGCCCGGTGTTCGCCATGGCGACCGTGCCCGCCGGATACACGTTGCCCTTCAGGCTTTTGTCCTTCAGGTTCTCGTCCGGGATGGTGTAGCCCGGGCCGCCGGTGCCGGTGCCCTGCGGGTCGCCGCACTGCAGCACGTAGATGCCGTTGGTGGTGAGCCGGTGGCACTTGGTGTGGTCGAAGAAGCCCTTGCCCGCGAGGAAGTCGAACGAGTTCACGGTGTGCGGGGCCGCCGCCGTCTTCAGCGCGAGGCCGATGTCACCGCATGTGGTCGCCAGCTTCATCGTGTACTTCGCCGACGTGTCGATGGTCATCGCCGGCTCCTTCTTCCAGCTCATCGACTCGACCTTGCCCTCGGCGGGCTTCTCGCACGGGTCCGGCGCCTTGGTGGTCGCCGAGGCGCTCGGCGTCACCTCCGCGCCCGCGTTGGCCTTCTTGTCGTCGTCCTTCAGCACCCCGGTTGTGTACAGCGCCAGGCTGCCCACCAGGACCACGCCGAGGACCGATGCGATCACGGAATTGCGCATGCGTGATTTGCGCCGCGCTTCCGTACGCCGCTGCTGCTGCCGCAAGAACTTCTCCCGGGCGAGCTGTCGCCGCCGCTGTTCCTGGGTGACCACGGGGTTTTCTCCTCATGCGTCTCGTACGCCGACCGTTACGCGTGCGTCTGGTGTGCCGACCGCATGCGCGTGCCCCGTACCGTATATGGGTTCGCTGAGGAATCGGCAGCGCCGGTAGGCTCTGACCCACAGCCAGTCACCCCCGTACGACACAACGAAGGACGATCGTGCTGATTGCCGGGTTCCCCGCCGGGGCCTGGGGGACCAACTGTTACCTGGTCGCCCCCGCCGCGGGTGAGGAGTGCGTGATCATCGACCCGGGCCACCAGGCGGCCCAGGGAGTCGAGGACGCGCTCAAGAAGCATCGGCTCAAGCCCGTCGCGGTCGTCCTCACCCATGGTCACCTCGACCATGTGGCCTCGGTCGTCCCGGTGTGCGGCGCGCACGACGTACCCGCGTGGATCCACCCCGAGGACCGGTTCATGATGAGCGACCCGGAGAAGGCGCTCGGGCGTTCCATCGGGATGCCGCTGATGGGCGAGCTGACCGTGGGGGAGCCGGACGACGTCAAGGAGCTGACCGACGGTGCGAAGCTGCAGCTGGCCGGTCTGGAGCTGTCCGTCGCGCACGCGCCCGGCCATACCAAGGGGTCGGTGACCTTCGGCCTGCCCGAGGCGGCGGACATCCCGCCGATCCTCTTCTCGGGCGACCTGTTGTTCGCCGGCTCCATCGGACGCACCGACCTGCCCGGCGGTGACATGGCCGAGATCCTCGACTCGCTGGCCCGTGTGTGCCTGCCGCTCGACGACTCGACCGTGGTGCTGTCCGGCCACGGCCCCCAGACGACCATCGGCCAGGAGCGCGCCACCAATCCGTATCTGCGGCAGGTGGCCGCCGGCCAGGGAGCCTCCGAGGCTCCCCGACGAGGAATGTGACGAGACTTTCCGTGAGCACCTTCAAAGCCCCCAAGGGCACGTACGACCTGATTCCGCCGGAGTCCGCGAAGTACCTGGCTGTCCGCGAGGCGATCGCCGCCCCGCTGCGCAACTCCGGCTACGGCTACATCGAGACGCCCGGCTTCGAGAACGTGGAGCTCTTCGCGCGCGGTGTCGGTGAGTCCACCGACATCGTGACGAAGGAGATGTACGCCTTCGAGACGAAGGGCGGCGACAAGCTCGCCCTGCGCCCAGAGGGCACGGCCTCCGTGCTTCGGGCCGCTCTGGAGGCGAACCTCCACAAGACGGGCAACCTGCCGGTCAAGCTCTGGTACTCGGGCTCGTACTACCGCTACGAGCGCCCGCAGAAGGGCCGCTACAGGCACTTCTCGCAGGTCGGCGCGGAGGCGATCGGCGCGGAGGACCCGGCGCTCGACGCCGAGCTGATCATCCTGGCGGACCAGGCGTACCGCTCGCTGGGCCTGAGGAACTTCCGCATCCTGCTCAACAGCCTGGGTGACAAGGAGTGCCGTCCGGTGTACCGCGCCGCGCTCCAGGACTTCCTGCGCGGCCTGGACCTGGACGAGGACACCCACCGCCGCACCGAGATCAACCCGCTCCGCGTCCTGGACGACAAGCGGGAGTCGGTCCAGAAGCAGCTGACGGGCGCACCGCTGCTGCGTGACTACCTGTGCGACGCGTGCAAGGCGTACCACGAGGAGGTCCGCGAGCTGATCACCGCGGCGGGCGTGGCCTACGAGGACGACCCGAAGCTCGTGCGTGGCCTGGACTACTACACGCGCACGACCTTCGAGTTCGTCCACGACGGTCTGGGCTCGCAGTCCGCGGTGGGCGGCGGCGGCCGTTACGACGGCCTGTCGGAGATGCTCGGCGGTCCCGCGCTGCCGTCCGTGGGCTGGGCGCTGGGCGTCGACCGCACGGTGCTGGCCCTGGAGGCGGAGGGCGTCGAGCTCGAACTCCCCGCGTCCACGAGCGTGTTCGCGGTCCCGCTGGGCGAGGAGGCCCGCCGGATCCTGTTCGCCAAGGTCACGGAGCTGCGGAAGCTGGGCGTCGCGGCGGACTTCTCGTACGGCGCCAAGGGGCTGAAGGGCGCGATGAAGAACGCCAACCGCAGCGGGGCGCGCTACGCGATCGTGGCCGGTGACCGCGACCTCGCGGACGGCGTGGTCCAGCTGAAGGACATGGAGTCCGGGGAGCAGGTTTCGGTGGGCGTGAACGAGATCGTGGCGGAACTGGAATCCCGCCTGGGCTGAGCCCATCGCCCAGGGGCTCCGCCCGGGGCCCCGCCCGACTAGCGGGGGTCTGGGGGCGGCAGCCCCAGGTACGGGACGGGGTAGGGGCGGCGGGGGCCAAAAACTCACTGCAGTGCAGCGTCAGCAGCGTCAACTCGGCAGCGCCGATTCGTCCTGCCGAGCGATTCCCCTTTTTTCCGAGCCCCACCCGCGAGGGGCCGCGCCGGGCCCGCCCTGGAGCCCCCCACGGTGGTCGTCTCGCCCGCGCAATGGGCCCAAGACAAGGTTCCGGAACCGAACGCTCCGGCATGACCGTGCGTACTTCCTTATGTTCATCGAACGGTGGACACACACCCGGGTGCGGCACAATGACCACTGACCACTGATGACCACTGACCACAGGTCCACTCTCTAGTATCGGAATCGACGTGATGAGTAAGACGACAGTGAAGGACGTCTCCACCGAGTCGACCGAGCCGGAACGCACGGAAGCGCCCCGAGCGGTGGGCGGCAGTCGCGCGTTCGCCCTGCTGCTGGTGATCACCGGTGCGGCCGGTCTGCTCGCCGCGTGGGTCATCACGATCGACAAGTTCAAGATCCTCGAGGGCAAGGTGAGCGGCAAGACGTTCACCCCCAGTTGCAGCATCAACCCGATCGTGTCCTGCGGCAGCGTGATGGAGAGCAAGCAGGCCGCCGCCTTCGGATTCCCCAACCCGATGCTGGGCCTGGTCGCCTACGGCATCGTCATCTGCGTCGGCATGAGCCTCCTCGCCCGCGCCCGCTTCCCGCGCTGGTACTGGCTGACCTTCAACTTCGGCACACTCTTCGGCGTCGCCTTCTGCACCTGGCTGCAGTTCCAGTCGCTGTACCGGATCAACGCGCTGTGCCTGTGGTGCTCGCTGGCCTGGGTCGCCACGATCACCATGTTCTGGTACGTGACCTCGTTCAACGTCCGTAACGACTTCCTGCCCGCTCCGCGCCCGGTGAAGAACTTCCTCGGCGAGTTCACCTGGGTGCTTCCGGTCACGCACGTCGGCATCATCGCCATGCTGATCCTGACCCGCTGGGGCAGCCACCTCTGGGCCTGAGCCAGGCCGAAGGGCCCCGGACCCGAGCACGGGTGCCGGGGTCGGCGGCGTTGTCGGCGGCGGCGGCCTTGTCAGTGGCGTGACATAGGGTTTCAGTGTGGAGCCCGATCTGTTCACCGCCGCCGCAGAAGAACGCCAGGAGAAGGACCCGACCGGTAGCCCCCTGGCGGTCCGCATGCGCCCGCGCACCCTCGACGAGGTGGTGGGCCAGCAACACCTGCTCAAGCCGGGATCCCCGCTGCGCAGACTGGTCGGCGAGGGCAATGGCGGCCCCGCCGGACCCTCCTCGGTGATCCTCTGGGGCCCGCCCGGCACCGGCAAGACGACACTGGCGTACGTCGTCTCGAAGGCCACCAACAAGCGCTTCGTCGAGCTGTCGGCGATCACCGCGGGCGTCAAGGAGGTCCGCGCGGTCATCGACGGTGCCCGCCGGGCCACCGGCGGCTTCGGCAAGGAGACCGTCCTCTTCCTCGACGAGATCCACCGTTTCAGCAAGGCCCAGCAGGACTCCCTGCTCCCGGCCGTGGAGAACCGCTGGGTGACCCTGATCGCGGCCACCACGGAGAACCCGTACTTCTCGGTGATCTCTCCGCTGCTGTCCCGCTCCCTGCTGCTCACCCTCGAACCGCTCACGGACGACGACGTGCGCGGCCTGCTTCGCCGCGCCCTCACCGACGAGCGCGGCCTCAAGGGCGCCGTCACGCTTCCCGAGGACACGGAGGCCCATCTCCTGCGGATCGCCGGTGGCGACGCCCGCCGCGCCCTGACCGCCCTGGAGGCCGCGGCCGGGGCCGCGCTCGACAAGGGCGAGGCGGAGATCGCCCTTTCGACCCTGGAGGAGACCGTCGACCGCGCCGCGGTGAAGTACGACCGCGACGGCGACCAGCACTACGACGTGGCGAGCGCACTGATCAAGTCCATCCGCGGCTCCGACGTCGACGCGGCCCTGCACTACCTGGCCCGGATGATCGAGGCCGGCGAGGATCCCCGTTTCATCGCCCGCCGCCTGATGATCTCCGCCAGCGAGGACATCGGCCTCGCCGACCCGAACGCGCTGCCGATAGCCGTCGCCGCCGCCCAGGCCGTAGCGATGATCGGCTTCCCGGAGGCCGCCCTCACCCTCAGCCACGCCACCATCGCCCTCGCCCTGGCCCCCAAGTCGAACTCCGCGACCACGGCGATCGGCGCGGCCATGGAGGACGTCCGCAAGGGACTGGCCGGCCCCGTGCCCCCGCACCTGCGCGACGGTCACTACAAGGGCGCGGCCAAGCTCGGCCACGCGCAGGGTTATGTGTACCCGCACGACCTGCCGGAGGGCATCGCCAGCCAGCAGTACGCGCCCGACGCGCTCAAGGACCGGCAGTACTACACCCCGACCCGGCACGGCGCGGAGGCGCGGTACGCGGACGCCGTGGAGTGGACCCGCAAGCACCTCGGTCGAAAGCAGCCGTAGCCACCCTGTAGACTTTCTCGAAGCGCTGAGTCCCGTGTCCGGCACCCCAAAATCGGGGGGTCGGCAACACCAGAGCGGGACACCCAGCCGGAACCCCACCGCCGTCAGGCACGGGGATCCAGGAGCGTCGCGCACCGTCGAACGGTGTCGCGGGCAGCCCACCACCTCCCCGGAAGCCCGGGGCAAGGGTCGGTGGGCCACTCGCGTGCTGCACGTATGTGCCCAGACCAGGGAGCGGCTGCCCGGCAGGTCCCACGCGGACCCGCAGGGTTTCCCCGGCTGCGGATGCGACCTCCCCTAACCCTGGTGAAGCCGAATACACACAGAAACACGAGGTGTTTGGTTCATGGCGAACCAGTCCCGCCCCAAGGTCAAGAAGTCGCGTGCCCTCGGCATCGCGCTGACCCCCAAGGCCGTCAAGTACTTCGAGGCCCGCCCCTACCCGCCGGGTGAGCACGGCCGCGGCCGCAAGCAGAACTCGGACTACAAGGTCCGTCTGCTGGAGAAGCAGCGTCTGCGCGCGCAGTACGACGTGTCCGAGCGTCAGCTCGTGCGCGCCTACGAGCGTGCCTCCAAGGTCCAGGGCAAGACCGGTGAGGCCCTGATCATCGAGCTGGAGCGTCGTCTCGACGCGCTGGTCCTGCGTTCGGGCATCGCCCGCACGATCTACCAGGCCCGCCAGATGGTCGTCCACGGCCACATCGAGGTCAACGGCCAGAAGGTCGACAAGCCGTCGTTCCGCGTCCGTCCCGACGACGTCGTGATGGTCCGCGAGCGCAGCCGCGAGAAGACGCTCTTCCAGGTCGCCCGCGAGGGTGGCTTCGCCCCCGACGGCGAGACCCCGCGCTACCTCCAGGTGAACCTCAAGGCCCTGGCGTTCCGCCTGGACCGTGAGCCGAACCGCAAGGAGATCCCGGTGATCTGCGACGAGCAGCTCGTCGTCGAGTACTACGCCCGCTGATCGCACATCCGCGGACGTAAGCCTCCCAGCGCGTCAGCCCGTCGTCTCCCCGCCCTTCCGGCGGGCGGGACGGCGGGCTCCCGCATATCCGGGCCCCAACCGTCCAGCGCTGAGCGGGAGTTGACGCCATGGACACGGACCGCGCCGCTCCGCATACACTCCGTGCCGTCGTCGTACGCAACTCCGGCTGCGCGCGGGCGTCTAATCCGGTACGGACCGGCCGCCCCGGCGCGATAGGCTCGGGGGACGACTTTTCGATGTTCAGGCACGTTCTTAGGGAGCGGGTGCGCACAGTGTCCGGTGGAGAGGTGGCCGGGATCCTGGTGGCCGTCTTCTGGGCGATCCTGGTCTCCTTCCTCGCCGTCGCGCTGGCGAGGCTGGCCCAGACGCTCAAGGCGACCACCAAGCTGGTGGCGGACGTGACCGACCAGGCCGTTCCGCTGCTGGCCGACGCCTCCGTCGCGGTGCGCTCCGCACAGACCCAGATCGACCGGGTCGACGCGATCGCGTCGGACGTCCAGGAGGTCACGTCGAACGCGTCGGCACTGTCGACGACTGTCGCGTCCACCTTCGGCGGCCCCCTGGTCAAGGTCGCGGCGTTCGGCTATGGCGTGCGCCGGGCAATCGCCGGCCGCCGTGAGAGCGTGCCCGCCAAGGAGCCCCGGCGTACCGTGATCGTGGGCCGCACCGTCCCGTCCGCGCGACGGGCAAAGCGGAACACCCGGGAAAAGAGAGACTGACCGAGCGATGTTCCGCCGTACGTTCTGGTTCACCACGGGCGTAGCCGCCGGTGTGTGGGCCACCACCAAGGTCAACCGCAAGCTGAAGCAGCTGACCCCCGAGAACCTTGCCGCGACGGCGGCGAACAAGGCGATCGAGGCCGGCCACCGGCTCAAGGACCGCGCGGTGGGCTTCGCGCTCGACGTCCGCGACAACATGGCTCAGCGGGAGGCCGAACTCGGCGACGCGCTCGGCCTGGACGCACCCGTCGACCCGGAACTCCCCGCACCCCGGCGGTACGCCGCCATCGAGAACCGCAACAACCCGAAGTACATCGAGACCACGACGTACTCGTACAACCGGAATGAGGACCACTGATGGAGTCGGCTGAAATCCGCCGCCGCTGGTTGAGCTTCTTCGAGGAGCGCGGTCACACCGTCGTCCCTTCGGCGTCGCTCATCGCGGACGACCCGACTCTGCTCCTCGTCCCGGCCGGCATGGTGCCCTTCAAGCCCTACTTCCTGGGCGAGGTCAAGCCGCCGTTCCCGCGCGCCACCAGCGTGCAGAAGTGCGTGCGCACGCCCGACATCGAAGAGGTCGGCAAGACCACGCGGCACGGCACGTTCTTCCAGATGTGTGGCAACTTCTCCTTCGGCGACTACTTCAAGGAAGGCGCCATCAAGCTCGCCTGGGAGCTGCTCACCACGCCCCAGGACAAGGGCGGTTACGGCCTCGACCCCGAGCGCCTGTGGATCACCGTCTACAAGGACGACGACGAGGCCGAGCAGATCTGGCACGAGGTCGTCGGTGTGCCCAAGGAGCGCATCCAGCGCCTGGGCATGAAGGACAACTTCTGGTCCATGGGCGTCCCCGGCCCCTGCGGCCCCTGTTCCGAGATCAACTACGACCGCGGCCCCGAGTTCGGCGTCGAGGGCGGCCCCGCCGTCAACGACGAGCGGTACGTGGAGATCTGGAACCTCGTCTTCATGCAGTACGAGCGCGGCGAGGGCACCGGAAAGGACAACTTCGAGATCCTTGGCGACCTCCCGAGCAAGAACATCGACACGGGCCTCGGCATGGAGCGGCTCGCCATGATTCTGCAGGGCGTGCAGAACATGTACGAGATCGACACCTCCATGGCCGTGATCAAGAAGGCCACCGAGCTGACCGGTGTCCACTACGGCGAGTCGCACGCCTCGGACGTCTCCCTGCGCGTGGTCACCGACCACATGCGCACCGCCACGATGCTGATCGGTGACGGCGTCACCCCCGGCAACGAGGGCCGCGGCTACGTCCTGCGCCGCATCATGCGCCGCGCCATCCGCAACATGCGTCTTCTCGGCGCCACCGGTCCGGTCGTCCTGGACCTGATCGACACCGTGATCCGCATGATGGGCCAGCAGTACCCCGAGCTGGTCACCGACCGTGAGCGCATCGAGAAGGTCGCCCTCGCCGAGGAGAACGCCTTCCTCAAGACGCTGAAGGCCGGCACCAACATCCTCGACACCGCCGTCACCGAGACCAAGCAGTCCGGTGGCACGGTCCTCGCCGGCGACAAGGCCTTCCTGCTCCACGACACCTGGGGCTTCCCGATCGACCTCACCCTGGAGATGGCCGCCGAGCAGGGCCTGTCCGTGGACGAGGACGGCTTCCGCCGCCTGATGAAGGAGCAGCGGGAGCGTGCCAAGGCCGACGCCCAGGCCAAGAAGACCGGCCACGCCGGCGCCGGCGCCTACCGGGAGATCGCCGACAAGGTCGGCGAGACCGACTTCATCGGCTACAGCGACACCGAGGGCGAGTCGACCATCGTCGGCATCCTCGTCGACGGCACCTCCTCCCCGGCCGCCACCGAGGGCGACGAGGTCGAGATCGTCCTCGACCGCACCCCCTTCTACGCCGAGGGCGGCGGCCAGATCGGCGACACCGGCCGTATCAAGGTCGACTCCGGTGCCGTCATCGAGATCCGCGACACCCAGAAGCCGGTCCCTGGTGTGTACGTCCACAAGGGCGTCGTCCAGGTCGGCGAGGTGACGGTCGGTGCCAAGGCCCAGGCCTCGATCGACCACCGCCGCCGCAAGGCCATCGCCCGCGCCCACTCGGCCACCCACCTCACCCACCAGGCTCTGCGCGACGCCCTCGGCCCGACGGCCGCCCAGGCCGGTTCCGAGAACCAGCCCGGCCGCTTCCGCTTCGACTTCGGTTCGCCCTCCGCCGTGCCGACGGCCGTGATGACCGACGTCGAGCAGAAGATCAACGAGGTGCTCGCTCGCGACCTGGACGTCCAGGCCGAGATCATGGGCATCGACGAGGCCAAGAAGCAGGGCGCCATCGCCGAGTTCGGTGAGAAGTACGGCGAGCGCGTCCGCGTCGTGACCATCGGCGACTTCTCCAAGGAGCTGTGCGGCGGTACGCACGTCCACAACACCGCCCAGCTGGGTCTGGTGAAGCTTCTCGGCGAGTCCTCGATCGGCTCCGGCGTACGTCGTATCGAGGCCCTCGTCGGAGTGGACGCCTACAACTTCCTCGCCCGTGAGCACACGGTCGTCGCCCAGCTCCAGGAGCTGATCAAGGGCCGTCCGGAGGAGCTCCCGGAGAAGGTCTCCGCCATGCTCGGCAAGCTGAAGGACGCCGAGAAGGAGATCGAGAAGTTCCGCGCCGAGAAGGTGCTGCAGGCCGCCGCCGGTCTGGCCGAGTCCGCCAAGGACGTCCGCGGGATCGCTGTGGTCACCGGCCAGGTTCCGGACGGCACCACGCCGGACGACCTGCGCAAGCTGGTCCTGGACGTGCGCGGCCGCATCCAGGGCGGACGGGCCGCCGTGGTCGCCCTCTTCACCGTCAACAACGGCAAGCCCCTCACGGTCATCGCCACCAACGAGGCCGCCCGCGAGCGCGGTCTCAAGGCCGGTGAACTGGTCCGCACGGCCGCCAAGACCCTCGGCGGCGGCGGTGGCGGCAAGCCGGACGTCGCCCAGGGCGGCGGCCAGAACCCGGCCGCCGTCGGTGAGGCTGTCGAGGCCGTCGAGCGCCTGGTCGCCGAGACCGCCAAGTAAGAAACGGCCAAGAAGATGAGAAGAGGACGCCGACTCGCGATCGACGTCGGTGACGCCCGTATCGGGGTCGCCTCGTGCGACCCCGACGGGATCCTCGCCACCCCGGTCGAGACGGTCCCGGGGCGGGACATTCCGGCAGCTCAGCGCCGGTTGAAGCAACTCGTCGAGGAGTACGAGCCGATCGAGGTCGTTGTCGGACTCCCTCGCTCCCTCAAGGGGGGCGAGGGTCCGGCGGCGGTCAAGGTCCGCGGCTTCGCCCAGGAACTGGCCCGCATGATCGCGCCGGTTCCGGTCAGGCTCGTCGACGAGCGGATGACCACGGTGACGGCCAGTCAGGGGCTGCGCGCTTCGGGCGTGAAGACGAAGAAGGGCCGGTCCGTCATCGACCAGGCGGCCGCCGTGATCATCCTGCAGCAGGCGCTGGAATCCGAACGAGTGTCAGGGAAATCTCCCGGCGAGGGCGTCGAAGTGGTCATCTGATCGCGATACGGTAACGTTCCGCGCGATGCGATGGTGTTCGAACAGCCACCGCACAGCAAAGAGGCGGAACCGGGCCTAGCGTCGCAAACGCCGCGCCATCGCCGCCTCGCGGCTCTAGGGGATCGATGACTGAGTATGGCCGGGGCCCAGGCTCCGCACCGTGGCATCCGGAGGACCCGTTGTACGGGGACAGCGGATGGGCAGGACAGCAGGCCGACGCGGCCCAGTCCCCTTACGGCGGCCAGCCGCAGCACCACCCGCAGCAGCCGGAGCAGCAGCACTACGGTGAGTGGGCGGACGGCCGGCAGGCCGCATACGACCAGAGCCAGCAGGGCTATCAGCAGTACCCGGACCAGGGTCACCAGGACTACCAGCAGCACTCGGGCCAGGGGCAGCAGCAGTATCAGCAGCAAGGTCAGCAGCAGTACCCGCAGCAAGGTCAGCAGCAAGGTCAGCAGCAGTACCCGCAGCAAGGTCAGCAGCAAGGTCAGCAGCAGTACCCGCAGCAAGGTCAGCAGCCGGGACAGCAGCAGTACCAGCAGCAGGGGCAGCAGTACTCCGGGCAGATGCAGCAGCAGTACGGCAACGGCGGCTGGGACGGCGGCGGGCAGGGCCAGGCTCCGTACCCCGCCGACCCGGCTGACCCGTACGGTGCCCAGGCCGGTGCGTACGGCGGGGAGCAGCCCGACTTCTACCAGACGCCCGACGCCTATCCGCCGCCCGAACCACCGAACCGGCGGCGTGCCGAGCCGGAGCCCGAGACCGACTGGGACCCCGGCCCCGACCAGGGCGAACACGCGTTTTTCGCGGACGGCGACGATGACGAAGACGACGTCGATGAGCCCGGCGACCGCCGTGGCCGCGAGGAGCGCAAGGGGCGCGGCGGCAAGGAGAAGGGCGGCGGCAAGGAGAGGAAGCGCCGCAACGGCTGCGCCTGCCTGGTGGTCGTCCTGGTCCTCGGCGGCGGCGTCGGCGGAGTCGGATACTACGGGTACGAGTTCTACCAAAATCGTTTCGGCGCGGCGCCTGACTACGCGGGTGACGGGACGGGCGAGCAGATCACTGTCACCATTCCTAAGGGTTCTTTTGGCTCCGACATCGGGCTGCTGCTGAAAAAGGCCGGTGTCGTCAAGAGTGTCGACGCGTTCGTCGCGGCGCAGGAGGCGAACCCCAACGGCAAGTCCATCCAGGCCGGCACGTACACGCTGAACAAGCAGATGTCCGCGGCCGCCGCCGTCGAGTTGATGCTCAGCCCGAAGAGCAAGAACAACCTGATCATCGCCGAGGGCTGGCGCAACGCCAAGATCTATGCGGCGATCGACGACCGTCTGAAGCTCAAGGCGGGCACCACTCAGGACATCGCCAAGAAGGAGTGGAAGACCTTCGGGCTTCCCGACTGGGCCAACACCAACAAGGACATCAAGGACCCGCTGGAAGGGTTCCTCTACCCGTCCAGCTATCCGGTCGCCAAGAGCATGAAGCCCGCGGACGTCCTCAAGCAAATGGTCGACATGGCCAAGCAGAAGTACGCCCAGTTCGGCATCCAGGCCAAGGCCAAGAGCCTCAACCTGCAGAATCCTCTGCAGCTCCTGACGGTCGCGAGCCTTGTCCAGGCGGAGGGAAAGACGCACGACGACTACCGCAAGATGGCGGAGGTGATCTACAACCGCCTCAAGCCGACCAACACGGAGACGTACCAGCTGCTCCAGTTCGACTCGACCTTCAATTACCTGAAGGGCCAGAGTAAGATCCACATCGGCTTGTCCGAGATCAACAGAAATCAGGACCCGTACAACACCTACACTCATAAGGGTCTCCCGCCGGGGCCGATCGACAATCCGGGCGAGAGTGCGCTGGAGGCGGCGCTCAAGCCCACCAGCGAGGGCTGGATCTATTTCGTGGCGACCGACGGCATGGAAAAGACGGAATTCGCGAAGACCCACGCGGAATTCCAGAAGCTCAGGGACAAATTCAATGACAGTGCGGGAAGGTGAGGCGCGGCGCGCCGCAGTCCTCGGCTCGCCGATCGCCCACTCCCTCTCCCCGGTGCTGCACCGCGCCGCTTACGAGGAACTGGGTCTGGCCGACTGGACGTACGACCGGTTCGAGGTCGACGAGGCGGCGCTGCCCGGATTCATCGAGAAGCTCGGGCCGGAGTGGGCCGGGCTCTCGCTGACCATGCCGCTCAAGCGCGCGGTGATCCCGCTGCTCGACGAGATCAGCGACACCGCGGCCTCCGTCGAGGCGGTCAACACGGTCGTGTTCACCGAGGACGGGCGGCGCCTCGGCGACAACACCGATATCCCGGGCATGGTCGAGGCGCTCCGCGAGCACGGGATCGACCGTGTCGAATCCGCGGCCATCCTCGGTGCGGGAGCCACCGCCTCGTCCGCGCTGGCCGCGCTGTCGCGGATCTGCGAGGGCGAGGTCGTCGTCTACGTCCGCAGCGCGGCGCGTGCGGCAGAGATGAGGGAGTGGGGTAAGCGGCTGGATGTCGAGGTGCGCACCGAGGACTGGGACGACGCCGCACAGGCTTTGCGCGCTCCACTGGTGATCGCCACGACCCCCGCAGGCACCACGGATGCCCTCACGTCCGCCGTCCCCGAGCGGCCGGCCACGCTCTTCGACGTCCTGTACGAGCCGTGGCCCACGAATCTCGCGGCCCGCTGGTCGGCGTACGGGGGAGCGGTCGTCAGCGGCCTCGATCTGCTGGTGCACCAGGCGGTGCTCCAGGTCGAGCAGATGACCGGGCATGCGCCGGCGCCGCTGGCGGCGATGCGGGCGGCGGGTGAACGGGGTCTCACGCGCGCGTGATCGTCCGGGCCGGCAGGGCGCACTGATTTCTTCTTGAGTGATGGTGCCCGCACATCGGCTTGGCGTTCACAGGTGGCATCGAGTAGGTCGACAACGGGATCTTCTGGGACAGCTACACGAGCGGCTTCGGCCACTGCGGCTGACGCGCCGGTGGGTTCCCGGCTGCCGGACACGGCAGCCGGGAGCTCCGCACTCGGCCGATGACTGGCGACCTGGCGGCGTGCGCGTCCGACAGCTGGACCGGCGGCCGGGTCCAGGGCCGGGACGTGGGAGGATCGGGGGTGGCGGGCCAGGGCCGCGCACCCGGTCGCGCCGTCGTAGAACGCAGTTCCAGGCGCGAGCATGAGGAGCACCGTTGAGCAGGTTGCGCTGGCTGACCGCGGGGGAGTCGCACGGACCCGCACTCGTCGCGACGCTGGAGGGACTTCCCGCCGGCGTGCCGATCACCACGGAGATGGTGGCGGACCACCTGGCGAGGCGGCGGCTGGGCTATGGGCGCGGTGCCCGCATGAAGTTCGAGCGCGACGAGGTCACCTTCCTCGGCGGTGTCCGGCACGGTCTCACCCTCGGCTCCCCGGTGGCCATCATGGTCGGCAACACCGAGTGGCCCAAGTGGGAGCAGGTGATGGCGGCCGACCCGGTGGACCCGGAGGTCCTGGCGGGGCTGGCCCGCAACGCGCCGCTGACCCGGCCGCGGCCCGGGCACGCGGACCTCGCGGGCATGCAGAAGTACGGCTTCGACGAGGCGCGGCCGATCCTGGAGCGTGCCTCGGCCCGTGAGACGGCGGCCCGGGTGGCGCTGGGCGCGGTGGCCCGGTCGTACCTGAAGGAGACGACCGGCATCGAGATCGTCAGCCACGTCGTCGAGCTGGCCGCGGCGAAGGCGCCCAAGGGCGTGTACCCGACGCCGGCCGACGTCGAGAAGCTGGACGCGGACCCGGTGCGCTGCCTGGACGCGGACGCGTCGAAGGCGATGGTCGCCGAGATCGACCAGGCCCACAAGGACGGCGACACCCTCGGTGGCGTGGTCGAGATCTTGGCGTACGGCGTCCCGGTGGGTCTGGGCTCGCATGTGCACTGGGATCGCAAGCTGGACGCCCGGCTCGCCGGTGCCCTGATGGGTATCCAGGCGATCAAGGGCGTCGAGATCGGCGACGGCTTCGAGCTGGCCCGCGTCCCCGGCTCGAAGGCGCACGACGAGATCGTGAACACGCCCGAGGGCATCAAACGGGCCTCCGGCCGCTCCGGCGGCACCGAAGGCGGCCTCACCACCGGTGAGCTGCTGCGGGTCCGCGCCGCGATGAAGCCGATCGCGACGGTGCCGCGCGCCCTGCAGACCGTGGACGTCACCACCGGTGAGGCCGCGCAAGCCCACCACCAGCGCTCCGACGTCTCCGCGGTCCCGGCTGCCGGTATCGTCGCCGAGGCCATGGTGGCCCTCGTCCTCGCGGACGCGGTGGCGGAGAAGTTCGGCGGCGACTCGGTGGCCGAGACCCGCCGCAATGTGCAGTCGTACCTCGACAACCTGGCCATCCGATGAGCGCAGCGCCTGTCGTAGTGCTGGTCGGGCCGATGGGCGTGGGCAAGTCCACCGTCGGTCAGCTGTTGGCCGGGCGGCTGGGCGTCGGCTACCGGGACACCGACGACGACATCGTGGCCGAGCAGGGCCGGACCATCGCCGATATCTTCGTCGACGAGGGCGAGCCTGCCTTCCGGGCGATCGAGAAGCAGGCCGTGCACCGGGCGCTCGCCGAGCACGGCGGCATCCTGGCGCTCGGCGGCGGTGCGATCCTCGACGCCGACACGCGGGCCCTGCTCGCCGGACAGCGGGTCGTCTACCTCTCCATGGACGTCGAGGAGGCCGTCAAGCGCACTGGCCTGAACGCCGCCCGCCCGCTGCTCGCGGTCAATCCGCGCAAGCAGTGGCGCGAGCTGATGGAGGCCCGCCGTCATCTGTATGAGGAGGTTGCCACGGCCGTCGTGGCCACCGACGGCCGTACCCCCGAAGAAGTGGCCCAAGCCGCCCTGGACGCACTGGAGTTGAAGGACGCATGACTGAGGCAGTGACGCGGATCCAGGTCGGCGGTACCGCGGGCAGCGACCCGTACGAGGTCCTGGTGGGCCGTCAGCTCCTGGGCGAGCTGGCCGGACTGATCGGCGCCAAGGCCAAGCGCGTCGCCGTGATCCACCCGGAGGCGCTGGCCGAGACGGGTGACGCGCTGCGCGCCGACCTGGCCGAACAGGGCTTCGAGGCGATCGCCGTCCAGGTGCCGAACGCGGAGGAGGCCAAGACGGCCGAGGTCGCCGCCTACTGCTGGAAGGCGCTCGGCCAGTCCGGCTTCACCCGCACCGACGTCATCGTGGGCGTCGGCGGCGGCGCGACCACCGACCTGGCCGGGTTCGTGGCCGCGACCTGGCTGCGCGGAGTGCGCTGGATCGCGATCCCGACCACCGTGCTGGCCATGGTGGACGCGGCCGTCGGCGGCAAGACCGGCATCAACACCGCCGAGGGCAAGAACCTGGTGGGAGCCTTCCACCCGCCCGCGGGCGTGCTGTGCGACCTGGCCGCGCTGGACTCCCTGCCGGTCAACGACTACGTCTCCGGGCTGGCCGAGGTCATCAAGGCCGGCTTCATCGCCGACCCGGTGATCCTGGAGCTGATCGAGGAGGACCCGGGGGCCGCCCGCACCCCGGCCGGCCCGCACACCGCCGAGCTGATCGAACGCTCCATCAAGGTCAAGGCCGAGGTGGTCTCGTCGGACCTGAAGGAGTCGGGTCTGCGGGAGATCCTCAACTACGGGCACACGCTCGGCCACGCGATCGAGAAGAACGAGCGGTACAAGTGGCGCCACGGCGCCGCCGTCGCCGTCGGTATGCACTTCGCCGCCGAACTCGGGCGTCTGGCGGGCCGGTTGGACGACGCGACCGCCGACCGTCACCGCGCGATCCTGGAGTCGGTCGGGCTGCCGCTGCACTACCGCTACGACCAGTGGCCCAAGCTGCTGGAGACCATGAAGGTCGACAAGAAGTCCCGCGGCGACCTGCTCCGCTTCATCGTCCTGGACGGTCTGGCCAAGCCCACCGTGCTGGAAGGCCCCGACCCGGCCGTGCTGCTCGCCGCGTACGGCGAAGTGGGGAACTAGCCCCTTTCGGGTCCGCCTTGTGGGGGAGTCGTTCCCCTGGGCGTCGGTTGCCCCGATTTGCCTGCGGAGACGGGCACTTCGGGCCGTCCCCGGCCGTTCACACAACAGCGGCCGGGGACGGTACCGTTCGGTAGGGAGCGGGGTGCCACGCCCCGCTGCCGGCGTCAATCGCCTGCGCGACGAAAGAACGAGACGGAGTGGCACCGGATGCAGCACGCAGTGGGAGCTCCGCTGCCGCCTTCCCACCAGCCGGGGCACGGTCCGGCGACCGCCTGGTCACCGGACGCACATCACCCGGGACAACCGGGCGCCCACCCGGGCCCCGCACCACGGACCCCGCCCGCGTCCGCGCCGGGCTTCGCGGGACCCCCGATGCCTTCCGGAGCGCCGCACACCCACATCCCGCCGCATCACGTGCCCGTGCCCCCCACCCCTGACACCACGGGCCATGTGCAGCTCCCGGCCGGCTCGGTCGGCATACCGGGCACACCGCCCGTCGCGAGCCCGCCCGACCCCTCGTCCACCACGCTCGCCGTGCTGCTCATCGGCCCCGCCGGGGCGGGTAAGACCAGTGTCGCCAAGTACTGGGCGGACCACCGCCGGGTCCCCACGGCCCACATCAGCCTCGACGACGTACGCGAATGGGTCCGTTCGGGCTTCGCCGACCCGCAGTCGGGGTGGAACGAGAATTCGGAGGCGCAGTACCGCCTTGCCCGCCGGACCTGCGGCTTCGCGGCCCGCAATTTCCTGGCCAACGGCATCTCGTGCATCCTCGACGACGCCGTCTTCCCCGACCGCCCGGTCGTCGGCCTCGGTGGCTGGAAGCGACATGTGGGCCCCGGCCTGCTGCCGGTGGTCCTCCTACCCGGCCTGGAGATCGTCCTGGAGCGCAACGCGGAGCGCACCGGCAACCGCCGACTCAGCGACGAAGAGGTAGCCCGCATCCACGGCCGCATGGCCGGCTGGTACGGTTCCGGGCTGCCGATCATCGACAACTCCCAGCTCGACGTGGAGGGGACGGCCCGGGTTCTGGACGAGGTTCTGTCCCGCGCGATCGCGAGCCCGCCGCAGTGGTGAAGCCCTGGCCGTGGGTGCCCCGGAATCGGGCGCCGGGTGTAGCGATGCTTTCTCCCGGGCCTGGGGGCGCCCGGTAGGGGTGTCTTCGCCGCCCGTCCGGACCTCTGGACCAGCGATATCCGGCCACCGCTCGTAGGCTCGGGTCATGTCAGAGGTGTACGCGGCCCGCCGCGAGCGGCTGAGGGAATGCTGCAGCGCGGGTGGCAGTGCCACGGCGCTGGTCTCCCACCCCGCCAACGTCCGCTATCTCGCGGGCACCGCCCCGAAGGGCGCCGTACTGCTCCTGGGCGTGGGCGAAGACGTGCTGGTCTGCGCCGGACCGCCGGACGAAGACCCCGCTCACGGGCGGCCCGACGAGGCGCTGCGCACGCACTCGCCGGCGGTGCCCGGCGGCGACTGTGCCGTCGCGGCGGCCGACCTGGCCGCCGCGCAGGGCGCCGACTCCCTGGCGGTCGAGGAGCACCACCTCACCGTCGCCCGCCACCGCGCCCTGCGGTCGGTCGCGCCCCGGCTGCGGCTCGCCGACCTCGGCGGTGTGGTCGAGCAGCTGCGGGTCGTGAAGGACGAAGAGGAGATCGCCCTCCTGCGGATCGGCGCGGAGATCGCCGACCAGGCCCTGAGCGAGCTGCTCGAATCCATCCTCGTGGGCCGCACCGAACGGCATCTCGCCCTGGAACTGGAGCGCCGCCTCGTCGATCACGGCGCCGACGGGCCCGCTTTCATGACTTCCGTCGCCACCGGCCCGAACTCCGGCCGCCGCGGTCACCGCCCCACCGACCGCCGGGTCGAGGAGGGCGACTTTCTCTCCGTCTGCCTCGGCGCCGCCTACCGCGGTTACCGCTGCGAGATCGGCCGGACCTTCGTCATCGGCACCTCGCCCGCCGACTGGCAGATCGAGCTGTACGACCTCGTTTTCGCCGCTCAGCGCGCCGGACGCCAGGCCCTGGCACCGGGCGCCGGCTACCGCGACGTGGACCGCGCCGCACGTCAGGTGCTGGACTCCGCCGGGTACGGCGAGGGCCTTCCGCCGCTGACCGGGCACGGTGTGGGACTGGAAAACGACGAGGACCCGCAGTTGGGTCCCGCGGCCATGGGTAAACTGGACGCTTGCGTGCCGGTCACTGTCGAGCCGGGGGTCCACCTCCCCGGCCGGGGCGGTGTCCGGATCGATGACACGCTCGTCGTACGCCCCGAGGCGGACGGCGGACCCGAGCTACTCACCATCACGACCAAGGAGCTGCTCGCGCTGTAGCGCCCCCAGGGAAGTTCAGGCACGTCCCCACGCCGCCCGGCACGCACTCTCGCCGCACCGGCCGAAGGCCCTAGTAGCTCCGCTACGAGGACCTTCACCCGGCACGCCGATAGCACGCACCGAACGACGCGGGAACGCACCCGCACTTCCCCGGCGCCGCTCGGTGCGTGCCCCGGGGTCGTCCACGTCAGTCCAGGAGATTCCGCAACCGTGGCTTCCACGAACGACCTCAAGAACGGCCTTGTGCTCAAGCTCGAAGGCGGCCAGCTCTGGTCCGTCGTCGAGTTCCAGCACGTCAAGCCCGGCAAGGGCCCGGCCTTCGTGCGTACCAAGCTCAAGAACGTGCTCTCCGGCAAGGTCGTCGACAAGACCTTCAACGCCGGCGTCAAGGTCGAGACGGCCACTGTCGACAAGCGCGACATGCAGTTCTCGTACATGGATGGCGAGTACTTCGTCTTCATGGACATGGAGACGTACGACCAGCTGATGGTCGACCGCAAGGCCGTCGGCGACGCCGCGAACTTCCTCATCGAGGGCTTCACCGCCACCGTCGCGCAGCACGAGGGCGAGGTGCTCTTCGTCGAGCTGCCGGCCGCCGTCGAGCTCGTCATCCAGGAGACCGAGCCGGGCGTCCAGGGTGACCGTTCCACCGGTGGCACCAAGCCCGCCACCCTGGAGACCGGCCACCAGATCCAGGTCCCGCTCTTCATCACCACCGGTGAGAAGATCAAGGTCGACACCCGCACGAGCGACTACCTCGGCCGGGTGAACAGCTAACCGTGGCTGCTCGTAACACGGCTCGTAAGCGCGCCTTCCAGATCCTCTTCGAGGGTGACCAGCGCGGGGCCGACGTCCTCACGGTCCTCGCGGACTGGATCCGGCTCTCGCGGACCGACACTCGGCAGCCGCCGGTGAGCGAGTACACGATGCAGCTGGTCGAGGGCTACGCGGAGCACGCGAAGCGCATCGACGAGCTGATCGCGCAGTACTCGGTCGGCTGGACGCTCGACCGCATGCCGGTCGTCGACCGCAACATCCTGCGTCTCGGCGCCTACGAGCTGATCTGGGTCGACGAGACCCCGGACGCCGTGGTGCTCGACGAGATGGTGCAGCTCGCCAAGGAGTTCTCCACGGACGAGTCGCCCGCCTTCGTCAACGGACTGCTCGGCCGGCTGAAGGACCTGAAGCCGTCTTTGCGCCGCGACGAGGGCTGAGACCCGCATGAACGCCGGAGGTCCCGCAGCACGCGTGCTGCGGGACCTCCGGCGTTGTTCCTGGTACTCGTGGGACCGCCGATTTCCTCGTCCGGCTTTCGGCGCTCCCCGAACGGCGCCGGGGTGGCCGGAAACCGTACAAGTTCCGGCCACCCCGGCGGCACGTTTCTGCTGAGGCTGGAGCGGTCAGCTCTCCTCGTGGGAGACCGCGCGGCGCGCGTCCGCGTCGAGGACGCCCCAGCTGATCAGCTGCTCGGTCAGAACCGAGGGCGACTGGTCGTAGATGACCGCGAGCGTGCGCAGGTCGTCCTGGCGGATCGACAGCACCTTGCCGTTGTAGTCACCGCGCTGTGACTGGATCGTCGCCGCGTACCGCTGGAGCGGGCCCGCCTTCTCGGCCGGCACGTTGGCCAGGCGCTCAAGGTCGAGGACCAGCTTCGGCGGCGGCTCGGCGGCGCCACCCGGAGTGGTGCCGGGCAGCAGCTCCTGCACCGGGACCCCGTAGAAGTCCGCCAGCTCGGCGAGGCGCTGCACGGTGACGGCGCGGTCTCCGCGCTCGTACGAACCGACCACGACCGCCTTCCAGCGTCCCTGGGACTTCTCCTCCACACCGTGAAGGGAAAGGCCCTGCTGGGTGCGGATGGCCCGGAGCTTGGCCCCGAGCTGTTTGGCGTATTCGCTGGACATATAGCTCCCCGGACGAAGGCTGGTGACTCACTGTGAGGTTACGCAGCGTGACTCTTCCCCGTCAAGCCGAATGGTCCGGACCGACCCCTCCGTGCTAAACGGCCTGCGACGACGCCGGACGGGTGACGCATAAAGCCAGGGGGGTGATCGGCCGCCGACGATGGGCTGGTAACGTGTATGGCGCAATTCCGACGTCCTTTAAGGTCCGTCCCGTGAGGCGGAGAAGGAGGTCCGTTTCGTATGGACACGCAGCATTCCGATGCGCGGCCCGTCCTCGAAGGCCCTGACATCGCGCGGGTGCTGACCCGCATCGCCCATGAGATCGTCGAGCGCGCCAAGGGCGCCGACGACGTGGTGCTCCTCGGCATTCCCACCCGAGGTGTCTTCCTGGCCCAGCGACTCGCCGCCAAGCTCGAGCAGATCACCGGCCGCAAGATCCCGGTCGGCTCCCTCGACATCACCATGTACCGCGACGACCTGCGCATGCAGCCGCCGCGGGCGCTCGCCCGCACCGAGATCCCCGGTGACGGCATCGACGGCCACCTCGTCGTCCTCGTCGACGACGTGCTCTTCTCCGGCCGCACCATCCGTGCCGCCCTCGACGCCCTGAACGACATCGGGCGCCCGCGTGCGGTCCAGCTCGCGGTCCTCGTCGACCGCGGCCACCGCGAGCTCCCGATCCGCGCCGACTACGTCGGCAAGAACCTCCCCACGTCGCTGCGGGAGACGGTCAAGGTCCAGCTCGCCGAGGAGGACGGTCGCGACACCGTGCTGCTCGGTGTGAAGCAGACCGCCCCGGGCGCACAGCAGTAGCACTCCGACGTACGTCATCGGCGTACGCCTCGCGAGTGCGCCTCCGCGCGTGCCAGCCCGCCCGAATCCTCCCGAATAGAACGCTTTACGGAGCCTGAAAGATGCTGCGTCATCTCATCTCGGCCGCCGACCTCACCCGCGACGACGCCGTCCTGATCCTCGACACCGCCGAGGAGATGGCCCGGGTCGCGGACCGGCCGATCAAGAAGCTGCCGACCCTGCGCGGCCGCACCGTCGTCAACCTCTTCTTCGAGGACTCCACCCGCACCCGGATCTCCTTCGAGGCCGCCGAGAAGCGGCTGTCCGCGGACGTCATCAACTTCACCGCCAAGGGGTCCAGCGTGTCCAAGGGCGAGTCCCTGAAGGACACCGCCCAGACCCTGGAGGCCATGGGCGTCGACGCCGTCGTCATCCGGCACGGCGCATCCGGGGCCCCCTACCGCCTGGCCACCTCCGGCTGGATCGACGCCGCCGTCATCAACGCCGGCGACGGCACCCACCAGCACCCCACCCAGGCCCTGCTCGACGCCTTCACCATGCGCCGCCGCCTCGTCGGCCGGGACGCCGGGCTCGGCCGCGACCTGGCCGGCAGGCGCATCACGATCGTCGGCGACGTGCTGCACAGCCGCGTCGCCCGCTCCAACGTCGACCTGCTGCACACCCTCGGCGCCGACGTCACCCTGGTCGCCCCGCCCACCCTGCTGCCGGTCGGCGTCGAGTCCTGGCCCTGCGAGATCTCGTACGACCTCGACAGCACGCTGCCGAAGGCCGACGCGGTGATGATGCTGCGCGTGCAGCGCGAGCGCATGCACGCCGCCTTCTTCCCCACCGAGCGCGAGTACTCGCGGCGCTACGGCCTCGACTCCGACCGCATGGCGAAGATGCCCGAGCACGCCATCGTGATGCACCCCGGCCCGATGGTCCGCGGCATGGAGATCACCGCCGAGGTCGCCGACTCCGACCGCTGCACCGTCGTCGAGCAGGTCGCGAACGGTGTCTCCATCCGCATGGCGGTCCTGTACCTGCTGCTCGGCGGCAACGAACCCGCCGTCACCCACGCCCGTACCACCGAGGAGAAGTAAGACAGATGAGCAAGATCCTGATCCGTGGTGCGAAGGTGCTCGGCGGCGAGCCGCAGGACGTGCTGATCGACGGCGAGACGATCGCCGAAGTGGGGACCGGCCTTTCGGCCGAGGGCGCAGAGGTCGTCGAGGCCGACGGCAAGGTGCTCCTGCCGGGTCTCGTCGACCTGCACACCCACCTGCGCGAGCCCGGCCGTGAGGACTCCGAGACCGTCCTGACCGGTACGCGAGCGGCCGCGAGCGGCGGCTACACCGCCGTGTTCGCCATGGCCAACACCTTCCCGGTCGCCGACACCGCAGGCGTCGTGGAGCAGGTCTACCGGCTCGGCAAGGAGCACGGCTACTGCGACGTGCAGCCCATCGGCGCCGTCACCGTCGGCCTGGAGGGCAGGAAGCTCGCCGAGCTGGGCGCCATGCACGAGTCCGCGGCGGGCGTCACGGTCTTCTCCGACGACGGCAAGTGCGTGGACGACGCGGTGATCATGCGCCGCGCGCTGGAGTACGTGAAGGCCTTCGGGGGCGTGGTCGCCCAGCACGCGCAGGAGCCGCGGCTGACCGAGGGCGCCCAGATGAACGAGGGCGTCGTCTCCGCCGAGCTGGGCCTGGGCGGCTGGCCGGCGGTCGCCGAGGAGTCGATCATCGCGCGGGACGTACTGCTCGCCGAGCACGTCGGCTCCCGCGTCCACATCTGCCACCTGTCGACCGCCGGGTCCGTCGAGATCGTGCGCTGGGCCAAGTCCCGGGGCATCGACGTGACCGCCGAGGTCACCCCGCACCACCTCCTCCTCACCGACGAGCTGGTGCGCACCTACAACCCCGTCTACAAGGTCAACCCGCCGCTGCGCACCGAGCGCGACGTGCTGGCGCTGCGGGAGGCGCTCGCCGACGGCACGATCGACATCGTCGCCACCGACCACGCCCCGCACCCGCACGAGGACAAGGACTGCGAGTGGGCGGCCGCCGCCATGGGCATGGTCGGCCTGGAGACCGCCCTGTCGGTGGTCCAGGAGACGATGGTCGACACCGGGCTGCTCGACTGGGCGGGCGTCGCCGACCGCATGTCCTTCAAGCCCGCGAAGATCGGCCGGGCCACGGGCCACGGCCGCCCCGTCTCGGCAGGTGAGCCCGCCAACCTCGCGCTCGTCGACACGGCATACCGTGGGCCCGTGGACCCCGCGGGCTTCGCCTCGCGCAGCCGCAACACCCCGTACGAGGGCCGTGAGCTGCCGGGCCGTGTCACGCACACGTGGCTCCGGGGCAAGGCCACGCTCGTCGACGGGAAGCTCGCGTGACACCTCAAATCCTGCTCGCCGCCGAGAAGCAATCGGCGGAAGTGACCGACTGGGCCGCCCGCATCGGCTGGCTCGTGGGACTCGCCCTGTTCATCGCCCTCGTCTACTGGCTGATGCGCGAGGGCTGGAAGTGGCGCGGCACCCTCCAGAGCGACCTGCCGGAGCTGCCTGCCGTGCCTGAAGACCCCGGCCCGGCGAAACTGAGGATGAGCGGCCGCTACCACGGCTCCACCACCGCCGGGCAGTGGCTGGACCGCATCGTGGCCCACGGCCTGGGCACCCGCAGCCGGGTCGAGCTCACGCTGACGGACGCGGGCCTGGACGTCGTACGCCCCGGGGCGACCGACTTCTTCGTCCCCGCCGCCGCACTGCGCGAGGCCCGGCTCGACAAGGGCATCGCGGGCAAGGTCCTCACCGAGGGCGGACTGCTGATCGTGACCTGGGAGCACGGCGACAAGCTGATCGACTCCGGGTTCCGCTCCGACACCGCGGCCGAGCACAACGACTGGGTCGACACCCTGAACCAGATGATCAACAAGACGGAAGGCGCACGATGACGACCTCCACCAGGGGAGCCTCGAAGGTTCCCGCCGTACTCGTCCTGGAGGACGGCCGGATCTTCCGCGGCCGTGCCTACGGGGCCGTGGGGGTGACCTTCGGCGAAGCCGTGTTCTCCACCGGCATGACCGGCTACCAGGAGACCCTCACCGACCCGTCGTACCACCGGCAGGTCGTCGTGATGACCGCCCCCCACGTCGGCAACACCGGCGTCAACGACGAGGACCCCGAGTCGAAGCGGATCTGGGTCGCGGGCTATGTCGTACGCGACCCCGCGCGCGTGCCCTCCAACTGGCGTGCCAAGCGCTCCCTGGACGAGGAGCTGCGCCACCAGGGCGTCGTCGGCATCAGCGGCATCGACACCCGGGCCCTCACCCGCCACCTGCGCGAGCGGGGCGCCATGCGCGTCGGCATCTTCTCCGGCAACGCGCTCCCCGACGAGGGAGTCATGCTCGCCGAGGTGCGCCAGGCCCCCGAGATGAAGGGCGCGGACCTCTCCGCCGAGGTCGCCACGACCGAGGCGTACGTCGTCCCCGCGATCGGTGAGAAGAAGTTCACCGTCGCCGCGGTCGACCTCGGCATCAAGGGCATGACCCCGCACCGCATGGCCGAGCGCGGTATCGAGGTCCACGTGCTCCCGGCGACCGCGACCGTCGAGGACGTGTACGCGGTCGACCCCGACGGTGTGTTCTTCTCCAACGGCCCGGGCGACCCCGCCACCGCCGACCACCCCGTCTCCGTCATGCAGGGCGTCCTGGAGCGCAGGACGCCCCTGTTCGGCATCTGCTTCGGCAACCAGATCCTGGGCCGCGCGCTCGGCTTCGGCACCTACAAGCTGAAGTACGGCCACCGCGGCATCAACCAGCCGGTGCAGGACCGTACGACCGGCAAGGTCGAGGTCACCGCGCACAACCACGGCTTCGCCGTCGACGCCCCGCTCGACCAGGTGTCCGACACCCCCTACGGCCGCGCCGAGGTCTCCCACGTCTGCCTCAACGACAACGTGGTGGAGGGCCTCCAGCTGCTCGACCAGCCGGCCTTCAGCGTCCAGTACCACCCCGAAGCGGCAGCGGGCCCGCACGACGCCGCCTACCTGTTCGACCGCTTCGTATCCCTGATGGAGGGCCAGCGTGCCTAAGCGCACCGATATCCAGTCCGTCCTGGTCATCGGCTCCGGCCCGATCGTCATCGGTCAGGCCGCCGAGTTCGACTACTCCGGCACCCAGGCGTGCCGGGTCCTGAAGTCCGAGGGCCTCAGGGTCGTCCTGGTCAACTCCAACCCGGCGACGATCATGACCGACCCGGAGATCGCCGACGCCACGTACGTCGAGCCGATCACCCCCGAGTTCGTCGAGAAGATCATCGCCAAGGAGCGCCCCGACGCCCTGCTGCCCACCCTGGGCGGCCAGACGGCCCTCAACACGGCCATCTCGCTGCACGAGAACGGTGTCCTGGAGAAGTACGGCGTCGAGCTGATCGGCGCCAACGTGGAGGCCATCCACAAGGGCGAGGACCGCGACCAGTTCAAGGAGGTCGTCGAGGCGGTCCGCCGCAAGATCGGCCACGGCGAGTCCGCCCGGTCGGTCATCTGCCACACCATGGACGAGGTGCTCGCCGGCGTCGACGAGCTCGGCGGCTACCCGGTCGTCGTGCGCCCCTCCTTCACCATGGGCGGCGCCGGCTCCGGCTTCGCGCACGACGAGGAGGAGCTGCGCCGCATCGCCGGACAGGGCCTCACCCTGTCGCCGACCACCGAGGTGCTCCTGGAGGAGTCCATCCTCGGCTGGAAGGAGTACGAGCTGGAGCTGATGCGCGACAAGCACGACAACGTCGTGGTCGTCTGCTCCATCGAGAACTTCGACCCGATGGGCGTGCACACCGGTGACTCGATCACCGTGGCGCCCGCGATGACGCTGACCGACCGCGAGTACCAGATCCTGCGCGACATCGGCATCGCCGTCATCCGCGAGGTCGGTGTCGACACCGGCGGCTGCAACATCCAGTTCGCGGTGAACCCCGAGGACGGTCGTGTGATCGTCATCGAGATGAACCCGCGCGTGTCGCGTTCGTCGGCCCTCGCCTCCAAGGCGACCGGCTTCCCGATCGCCAAGATCGCGGCCAAACTCGCCGTCGGCTACACCCTCGACGAGATCCCGAACGACATCACCCAGGAGACCCCGGCCTCCTTCGAGCCGACCCTCGACTACGTCGTCGTCAAGGCGCCCCGGTTCGCCTTCGAGAAGTTCCCGAGCGCCGACAGCACGCTGACCACGACCATGAAGTCGGTCGGCGAGGCCATGGCGATCGGCCGCAACTTCACCGAGGCCTTCCAGAAGGCGCTGCGCTCGCTGGAGAAGAAGGGCAGCCAGTTCACGTTCGTGGGCGAGCCCGGGGACAAGGACGAGCTGCTGCGCGCGGCCGTGCGCCCGACCGACGGCCGGATCAACACGGTCATGCAGGCCATCCGCGCGGGCGCCACGCAGGAAGAGGTCTTCGAGTTCACGAAGATCGACCCGTGGTTCGTCGACCAGCTCTTCCTCATCAAGGAGATCGCGGACGAGCTGGCCGAGGCCCCGGAGCTGACCCCGGACCTGCTGGCCGAGGCCAAGCGGCACGGATTCTCCGACCAGCAGATCGGCGAGATCCGCGGGCTGCGCGAGGACGTCGTGCGCGAGGTGCGGCACGCGCTGGGCATTCGCCCGGTCTACAAGACGGTCGACACGTGCGCCGCTGAGTTCGCGGCGAAGACGCCGTACTTCTACTCCTCCTACGACGAGGAGACCGAGGTCGCGCCGCGTGAGAAGCCCGCGGTCATCATCCTGGGCTCCGGCCCCAACCGCATCGGCCAGGGCATCGAGTTCGACTACTCGTGCGTCCACGCCTCCTTCGCGCTGAGCGACGCCGGGTACGAGACCGTGATGGTCAACTGCAACCCGGAGACGGTCTCCACCGACTACGACACCTCGGACCGCCTGTACTTCGAGCCGCTGACGCTGGAAGACGTCCTGGAGATCGTCCACGCGGAGCAGCAGGCAGGTCCGGTCGCGGGCGTGATCGTTCAGCTGGGCGGCCAGACCCCGCTGGGACTGTCGCAGGCGCTGAAGGACAACGGCGTGCCGATCGTGGGCACCTCGCCCGAGGCGATCCACGCCGCCGAGGACCGCGGCGCGTTCGGCCGCGTTCTGGCCGAGGCCGGTCTCCCGGCCCCGAAGCACGGGACCGCCACCACCTTCGCCGAGGCCAAGGCCATCGCGGACGAGATCGGCTACCCGGTCCTCGTCCGGCCGTCCTACGTCCTCGGCGGACGTGGCATGGAGATCGTGTACGACGAGACCCGCCTCGCGTCGTACATCGCCGAGTCGACCGAGATCAGCCCCTCGCGGCCGGTGCTGGTCGACCGCTTCCTCGACGACGCCATCGAGATCGACGTCGACGCCCTGTACGACGGCGAGGAGCTGTACCTGGGCGGCGTCATGGAGCACATCGAGGAGGCCGGTATCCATTCCGGCGACTCGGCGTGCGCCCTGCCCCCGATCACGCTCGGCGGCTTCGACATCAAGCGGCTGCGGACCTCGACGGAGGCCATCGCCAAGGGTGTCGGGGTACGTGGCCTGATCAACATCCAGTTCGCGATGGCCGGCGACATCCTGTACGTCCTGGAGGCCAACCCGCGCGCCTCCCGTACGGTCCCCTTCACCTCGAAGGCGACCGCGGTGCCGCTGGCGAAGGCCGCCGCCCGGATCTCGCTGGGCACGACCATCGCCGAGCTGCGGGCCGAAGGACTGCTGCCCGCGCGCGGTGACGGCGGCGAGCTGCCGTTCGACGCGCCGATCTCGGTCAAGGAGGCCGTGATGCCGTGGTCGCGGTTCCGCGACATCCACGGGCGGGGCGTCGACACGGTTCTCGGGCCGGAGATGCGCTCCACCGGTGAGGTCATGGGCATCGACTCCGTCTTCGGCACGGCGTACGCCAAGTCGCAGGCGGGCGCGTACGGCCCGCTGCCGACCAAGGGCCGCGCCTTCATCTCGGTCGCCAACCGCGACAAGCGCTCGATGATCTTCCCGGCGCGCGAGCTCGTCGCCCACGGCTTCGAGCTGCTCGCCACCTCCGGCACGGCCGAGGTCCTCAAGCGCAACGGCATCAAGGCCACGGTGGTGCGCAAGCAGTTCGAGGGCGCCGGACCGAACGGCGAGAAGACCATCGTCCAGCTCATCCACGAGGGTGAGGTCGACCTCATCGTCAACACCCCGTACGGCACCGGCGGCCGCCTCGACGGCTACGAGATCCGTACGGCGGCTGTGGCACGCTCCGTGCCCTGCCTGACGACCGTCCAGGCGCTCGCGGCGGCGGTCCAGGGCATCGACGCCCTCACCCACGGCGACGTGGGCGTCCGTTCGCTCCAGGAACACGCGGAACACCTGACCGCGGCCCGCGACTAGCAGCCCTGAGGGGGACATCGGAAACGGTGTCCCCCTCTTCATGAGGGCTGCTCAGGCTTCAAGAGGACACTGGGACATGTACAAGCTTTTTTTCCGTCTGGTTTTCAAACGGATGGACCCCGAACAGGCTCACCATCTGGCCTTCCGCTGGATCCGCCTCGCCGTCCGCACCCCCGTGCTGCGCACCTTCGTCGCGGCCGCGCTCGCGCCGCGCTACAAGGAGCTGCGCACGGAGGCGTTCGGGCTGCGGATGCACGGCCCCTTCGGACTGGCGGCCGGCTTCGACAAGAACGCCGTCGCGATCGACGGGATGTCGATGCTCGGCTTCGACCACGTCGAGATCGGCACGGTGACCGGGGAGCCGCAGCCGGGCAACCCGAAGAAGCGGCTGTTCCGCCTCGTGGCGGACCGGGCGCTCATCAACCGCATGGGCTTCAACAACGAGGGTTCCCTGGCGGTGGCGGCCCGTCTCGCCGCGCGTGAGCCGGTCTTCAGGACCGTCGTGGGCGTGAACATCGGCAAGACCAAGGTCGTCCCGGAGGCCGAGGCCGTCGGCGACTACGTGAAGTCGACCGAGCGGCTGGCGCCGTACGCCGACTACCTGGTCGTCAACGTCTCGTCCCCGAACACGCCGGGCCTGCGCAACCTCCAGGCGACCGAGGCCCTGCGTCCGCTGCTGAGCGCCGTACGCGAGGCCGCCGACCGTACGGTCACCACGCGGCGCGTTCCGCTCCTGGTGAAGATCGCGCCGGACCTCGCCGACGAGGACGTCGACGCCGTCGCCGACCTCGCCGTGGAGCTGGGCCTGGACGGGATCATCGCCACGAACACCACCATCGCGCGCGAGGGACTCGGCCTGAAGTCCGCGCCCTCCCTGGTGAAGGAGACCGGCGGCCTCTCCGGCGCCCCGCTGAAAACGCGCTCCCTGGAGGTGCTGCGCCGCCTCTACGCGCGCGTGGGCGACCGCATCACCCTCGTGGGCGTCGGCGGCATCGAGAACGCCGAGGACGCTTGGCAGCGCATCCTGGCCGGTGCCACGCTCGTACAGGGCTACAGCGCGTTCATCTACGAGGGGCCCTTCTGGGGCCGCGCCATCCACAAGGGGCTCGCCGCACGGCTGCGCACAAGCCCCTACGCCACCCTCGCCGACGCGGTCGGCGCCGACGTGAGGAAGCCCGCATGACGACTTCTCCGGAGCCCTTCGGCGCGCGCCTGCGCCGGTCCATGGACGAGCGCGGCCCGCTGTGCGTCGGCATCGACCCGCACGCCTCGCTGCTCGCCGAGTGGGGCCTGAACGACGACGTGGCGGGCCTGGAGCGGTTCAGCCGCACGGTCGTCGAGGCGGTGGCCGAGCGGGTCGCCGTGCTCAAGCCGCAGAGCGCCTTCTTCGAGCGCTTCGGGTCGCGTGGCATCGCCGTCCTGGAGAAGTCGGTGGAGGAGGCGCGGGCGGCCGGGGCGCTGATCGTCATGGACGCCAAGCGCGGCGACATCGGCTCCACGATGGCCGCCTACGCGGAGTCCTTTCTGAGGAAGGACGCCCCGCTGTTCTCGGACGCGCTGACCGTCTCGCCGTACCTCGGTTACGGGTCGCTCGGGCCGGCCGTGGAACTGGCGCGCGAGAGCGGCGCCGGGCTCTTCGTGCTCGCACTGACCTCCAACCCGGAGGGCGGGGAGGTGCAGCACGCCATGCGGGCCGACGGCCGCAGCGTCGGAGCGACGATGCTTGCCCACCTTGCCGCCGAGAACGCGGGGGAGGAGCCCCTCGGCTCGTTCGGCGCGGTCGTCGGCGCCACGCTCGGCGACCTGTCGTCGTACGACCTGGACATCAACGGACCGCTCCTCGCGCCCGGCATCGGCGCCCAGGGCGCTACCCCGGCCGACCTTCCCGGGGTCTTCGGGGCGGCGGTGCGCAACGTCGTGCCGAACGTGAGCCGGGGGGTCCTGCGGCACGGTCCCGACGTCGTCACGCTGCGTGAGGCCGCGGAACGCTTCGCGGAGGAGATCCGGGCCGCCGTGGCGGCCGGTTAGACCTTCCGCCGGCCTCGCGGGAGACCCGCGAGGAGTGCCTCGGGGACGGCTTGAGTCTGAATACATCCTCAAATCAGGGGCAATATGTCCGAAAAGTCGGGCTCGGCGGAGGCTGACCAGGACTTTTCCTCTGTTCTCGCTGACTCAGGCGCACTTGCCCGCTAGTCTCCGACGAGTGAGGGCACCTCCCACGCCCTCAAGGTAGTGGGGGAGAACGGGCAAGCGTGTTGCTCGTAGCTCCCCAGGTGTGGGGCGACTAGGTTCCTCACCGGTCCGTATCCGATCAGTTCGACATCCGAGGTGACGTAGGCGTGGCTCTTCCGCCCCTTACCCCTGAACAGCGCGCAGCCGCGCTCGAAAAGGCCGCCGCGGCTCGCCGGGAGCGGGCCGAGGTCAAGAATCGACTCAAGCACTCCGGCGCCTCCCTTCACGAGGTCATCAAGCAGGGCCAGGAGAACGACGTCATCGGCAAGATGAAGGTCTCCGCCCTGCTCGAGTCCCTGCCGGGCGTGGGCAAGGTCCGCGCCAAGCAGATCATGGAGCGACTCGGGATCTCCGAGAGCCGCCGCGTGCGTGGCCTCGGCTCCAACCAGATCGCCTCCCTGGAGCGCGAGTTCGGCAGCACCGCCAGCTGAGTCCGGGGCACCCCGGGATTGCTGGAATAATCGCTGCATGAGTGAACGTCCGCGGCTGACCGTGCTCTCCGGCCCCTCCGGGGTCGGCAAGAGCACGGTCGTCGCCCATATGCGCAAGGAACACCCCGAGGTCTGGCTCTCGGTCTCGGCGACGACCCGCAAGCCCCGCCCCGGCGAGCAGCACGGAGTCCACTACTTCTTCGTCACCGACGAGGAGATGGACAAGCTGATCGCCAACGGCGAGCTGCTGGAGTGGGCGGAGTTCGCCGGCAACCGCTACGGCACCCCGCGGGCGGCCGTGCTGGAGCACCTGGAGGCCGGTGTGCCGGTGCTGCTGGAGATCGACCTCCAGGGTGCCCGGCAGGTCCGCGAGTCCATGCCCGAGGGTCGGCTGGTGTTCCTGGCTCCTCCTTCCTGGGAGGAGCTGGTGCGCAGACTCACCGGACGGGGCACCGAGCCGCCCGAGGTGATCGAGCGCCGCCTGGAGGCGGCCAAGATCGAGCTGGCGGCCGAGCCCGAGTTCGATGTGACCCTGGTCAACACCTCCGTCGAGGATGTGGCGCGCGAGCTGCTAGCCTTGATGAACGTTGTGTGATCAGGGTTGTGTGATCAGGTCTGATCTTTCCCATCTTTCGGAAGGTAGAGCGTGTCCTCTTCCATCACCGCGCCCGAGGGCATCATCAACCCGCCGATCGACGAGCTCCTCGAGGCCACCGACTCGAAGTACAGCCTCGTGATCTATGCGGCCAAGCGGGCCCGCCAGATCAACGCGTACTACTCGCAGCTCGGTGAGGGCCTCCTCGAGTACGTCGGTCCGCTCGTCGACACCCACGTCCACGAGAAGCCGCTCTCGATCGCCCTGCGCGAGATCAACGCGGGTCTGCTGACGTCCGAGGCCATCGAGGGCCCGGCGCAGTAATCAGCTGCAGTAAGTCATATCTGCAGACCGCAGTAGGTTTTTCCACAGGCCCGACAGCACATCTGTCGGGCCTGTGGTGTGTCATAGACCCGTACGCCGATGAGCCGCGGCGTACGGGTGTCGAGTGCAGGGAGGCCCGGTGGGCAAGCCGAAGGTCGTTCTGGGGGTCAGTGGCGGGATCGCCGCGTACAAGGCGTGCGAGCTGCTGCGCAGACTGGCCGAGTCCGGACATGACGTGCGCGTCGTGCCGACCGCCTCCGCGCTGCACTTCGTCGGCGCCGCGACATGGTCCGCCCTCTCCGGCAACCCCGTGTCGACCGAGGTCTGGGACGACGTCCACGAGGTTCCGCACGTCCGCATCGGCCAGCACGCCGACCTCGTGGTCGTCGCCCCGGCCACGGCCGACATGCTCGCCAAGGCGGCCCACGGCCTCGCCGACGACCTTCTGACCAACACACTCCTCACCGCCCGCTGCCCGGTCGTCTTCGCGCCCGCCATGCACACGGAGATGTGGGAACACCCGGCCACTCAGGAGAACGTGGCGACGCTGCGCCGCCGGGGCGCCGTCGTCATCGAACCGGCGGTCGGCCGCCTGACCGGTGTCGACACGGGCAAGGGCCGACTGCCCGACCCGGCCGAGATCTTCGAGGTCTGCCGCCGGGTGCTGGCGCGGGGCGTGGCCGAGCCGGACCTCAAGGGCCGCCATGTCGTCGTCAGCGCCGGTGGCACCCGCGAGCCCCTCGACCCCGTCCGCTTCCTCGGCAACCGCTCCTCCGGCAAGCAGGGCTACGCCCTCGCCCGGACGGCCGCGGCCCGGGGCGCACGCGTCACACTGGTCGCCGCGAACACGGGCCTGCCCGACCCGGCCGGAGTGGACGTCATACAGGTAGGGACCGCGGTCCAGATGCGCGAGGCGGTGCTGAAGGCGTCGGCGGACGCGGACGCCGTGGTGATGGCGGCGGCGGTGGCGGACTTCCGTCCGGCCGTCTACGCCTCCGGAAAGATCAAGAAAAAGGACGGCCAGGACCCGGAGCCCATCGCCCTGGTGAGGAATCCGGACATTCTTGCGGAGATTTCGGCCGACCGCGCCCGCCCGGGCCAGGTGGTCGTCGGTTTCGCCGCGGAGACGGACGACGTGCTGGCCAACGGCCGTACGAAGCTGGAGCGCAAGGGCTGCGACCTGCTCGTGGTGAACGAGGTGGGGGAGCGCAAGACCTTCGGCTCCGAGGAGAACGAGGCGGTCGTGCTGGGCGCCGACGGCAGTGAGACCCCGGTGCCGTACGGGCCGAAGGAAGCGTTGGCCGAGACGGTATGGGATCTCGTGGCCCGTCGGCTGGGCTGAATGTTGCATTCCTCTCGCGGCTCGCTGAAACCGGGGACATTGAGGCGTGGCGACTCTGGAAATGAGAGCTCGGCATTGGGCAGAATGCCCGTGCCGCAGGTCACAGCGCTCCCGAGAGGCGAGACACGTGGGCCGGTGGCTGAGCGCGACCGATAAACTGTTCTCGGACGACGCCGGGCGCAGCCCCCGTCCCGTCCGCCAATGATCAGCCAGCAGCCGCTGCAACCACAGGGAGCGTTGTGTCCCGTCGCCTGTTCACCTCGGAGTCCGTGACCGAGGGTCACCCCGACAAGATCGCTGACCAGATCAGCGACACCATTCTCGACGCGCTTCTCCGAGAGGACCCGACATCCCGGGTCGCCGTGGAGACGCTGATCACGACCGGCCTGGTGCACGTGGCCGGCGAGGTCACGACCAAGGCCTACGCGGACATCGCGACGCTGGTCCGCAACACAATCCTGGAGATCGGCTACGACTCGTCGAAGAAGGGCTTCGACGGCGCGTCCTGTGGTGTCTCGGTGTCGATCGGCGCGCAGTCCCCGGACATCGCCCAGGGCGTGGACACGGCGTACGAGTCGCGTGTCGAGGGCGACGACGACGAACTGGACCGCCAGGGCGCCGGTGACCAGGGCCTGATGTTCGGCTACGCGACGGACGAGACCCCGACGCTGATGCCGCTGCCGATCTTCCTGGCGCACCGCCTGTCCAAGCGCCTCTCCGATGTCCGCAAGAACGGCACGATCCCGTACCTGCGCCCGGACGGAAAGACCCAGGTCACCATCGAGTACGACGGTGACAAGGCGGTCCGCCTGGACACGGTGGTCATCTCCTCGCAGCACGCGAGCGACATCGACCTCGAGTCGCTCCTGGCCCCCGACATCCGCGAGTTCGTGGTCGAGCCGGAGCTCAAGGCCCTGCTGGACGACGGCATCAAGCTGGACACCGAGGGCTACCGCCTTCTGGTCAACCCCACCGGCCGCTTCGAGATCGGCGGTCCGATGGGTGACGCGGGCCTCACCGGCCGCAAGATCATCATCGACACGTACGGCGGCATGGCCCGCCACGGCGGCGGCGCGTTCTCCGGCAAGGACCCGTCCAAGGTGGACCGCTCGGCGGCGTACGCGATGCGCTGGGTCGCCAAGAACGTCGTCGCCGCGGGCCTGGCGTCCCGCTGCGAGGTCCAGGTCGCGTACGCGATCGGCAAGGCCGAGCCGGTGGGCCTGTTCGTCGAGACCTTCGGCACGGCCAAGGTCGACGCCGAGAAGATCGAGAGCGCGATCACCGAGGTCTTCGACCTCCGCCCGGCCGCGATCATCCGCGACCTCGACCTGCTCCGCCCGATCTACGCCCAGACGGCGGCGTACGGCCACTTCGGCCGCGAGCTCCCCGACTTCACATGGGAGCGCACGGACCGGGTGGAGGCGCTGCGGAAGGCGGCCGGGCTGTAAGCCCTCCTGCGCTCGTACGACGAGGCCCGGCGCCCTTCTGGGGGGCCGGGCCTCGGCGCGTCGGAAATGAGTGGTCGGCCCTCGGAAATGAGTGGCCGGGTGGGCTTGTGGGTTCCTAGGCTGATGATCTCCCGGTGCGAGGGCTGCGGTTGCTTCGGTGGAGCGCGCTGTGGCGTGCTGTGAAACTTGGGATTTTCGCCGTCGCCGGACTGAACTCGGGATCCTGGCCGGTGCGTGCGGGGCTGTGAGGGCCTCTGACATGCGCCGGTGTCAGAGGTGTTTGGTAAGAATGCAAGCGTGAGCAGCGGGAACGGGCAGCAGCGGGCGGGCGGGGAAGAGGCCGCGCCGCCCGAGCAGCTTGCACTGATGCGGGAGGCCGTGCGCAAGGCCAAGGAGCCCAGGGCCAAGCCGCGGACGTGGCGGGGAGCCGCGTTGGCCAGGGAGCTGCCCGTCGCGCGCGTACTGGTCGACAAGGGTGTGCTGCATCTCGACCGGTACTTCGACTATGCGGTGCCCGAGGAGCTCGACGCCGTGGCCCGGCCCGGGGTGAGGGTCCGCGTGCGGTTCGGCGCCGGCGGGCGCAACGTGCGGGAAGGTCGGCGCGAGGGGGGCGGGCTCATCGACGGATTTCTCGTCGAGCGCGTGGCCGAGTCCGACTACTCGGGGCCCCTCGCCGCGCTCGCCCAGGTCGTGTCGCCCGAACCCGTCCTTTCCCCCGAGCTGCTCGGGCTCGCCCGGGCCGTTGCCGACCGGTATGCGGGGAGCGTCGCCGATGTGCTGCAGCTCGCCGTTCCGCCTCGGCACGCCAGGGCGGAGGCCGCGGAGATGGGGCCGCCGCCCGCGCCGCCTTCCGCGCCCGATCCCAAGTCCTGGCGACGCTACGGGCGGGGAGCGGAGTTCCTCGGGTCACTGGCCTCCGGCGGTTCGCCCCGGGCCGTATGGACCGCCCTGCCCGGGCCCCAATGGGCGGAAGAGATCGCTCTGGCCGTGCAGGCGACGCTTGCCTCCGGGCGCGGGGCGTTGGTCGTCGTGCCCGCCGGGCGGCCCGCCGCACGGGTCGACGCCGCGCTGCGGGGGCTGATCGGGGACGGGCAGCACGCGCTGCTGACCGCCGACGCCGGGCAGGAGCGCCGGTACCGGGAGTGGCTCGCCGTGCGGCGCGGTGCCGTGCGCGCCGTCGTCGGCACGCGAGCCGCCATGTTCGCGCCCGTACGCAATCTCGGGCTCGTCGTCGTCTGGGACGACGGGGACGCCAGTCACAGTGACGACAACGCTCCCTTCCCGCATGTCCGTGAAGTGCTCGAACTGCGCGCCTCACGCGACAAGTGCGCCTTCCTGCTGGGCGGTTGGGGCTGCACCGTCGAGGCCGCCCAGCTCGTCGAGAGCGGGTGGGCCGCGCCGCTCGTCGCCGATCGCGAGCAGGTGCGGGCCGCCGCGCCCCTGGTGCGGACCGTGGGGGACGGGGACCTCGCCCGGGACGAGGCGGCCAGGGCGGCGCGCCTGCCGACGCTCGCCTGGGAGGTCGTACGGGAAGGGCTGCGGCACGGCCCCGTGCTCGTGCAGGTGCCCCGGCGTGGCTACGTGCCCCGGATGGCCTGCGCGCAGTGCCGTGCCCCCGCCCGGTGCCGGCACTGTGCCGGGCCCCTGGCCGCTCAGGACGCCGGGGAGCTGCGGTGCTGTTGGTGCGGGCGGGAGGAGACCTCCTGGCACTGTCCGGAGTGCGGCGGGTTCCGGCTGCGGGCGCAGGTCGTGGGGGCGCGACGGACCGCCGAGGAACTGGGACGCGCGTTCCCGGCCGTTCCGGTGCGGACCTCGGGGCGTGAGCAGGTGCTGGACACGGTGCCGTCGACATCGGCGCTCGTCGTCAGCACCCCCGGGGCCGAGCCCGTCGCCGAGGGAGGGTACGCGGCCGCGCTGCTCCTCGACGGCTGGGCCATGCTTTCCCGGCCCGACCTGCGCGCGGGGGAGGACGCACTGCGACGGTGGATCGGAGCGGGTGCGCTCGTGCGACCGCAGTCGGCGGGTGGAACCGTCGTGGTCGTGGCCGAACCGACCCTGCGGCCTGTTCAGGCGCTCGTCCGGTGGGACCCCGTCGGGCACGCGGTGCGCGAGCTTGCCGAGCGTGCCGAGCTGGGATTCCCGCCGGTGTCGCGGATGGCCGCCGTGTCGGGGAAGGCCGAGGCCGTGGCGGAGTTTCTTCGTGGCGCCGAATTGCCGCCGGACGCCGAGGTGTTGGGGCCGGTGCCCGTGCCGGTCGGCGAGGCCGGGCGGCCGCGACGGGCCGGAGGGCCGCCGCCGGGTGAGCGGTGGGAGCGGGCACTCGTCCGAGTGCGGCCCGGGAGCGGTGCCGCGTTGGCCTCCGCGCTGAAGACCGCGCTGGCGGCCCGGACGGCGCGTGGAGGGAGCGGCGGGAGCGGAGGCAGTGACGCGGTGCGGATTCGGATTGATCCGCCGGACATCGGATGAGTTCCGATCGGGGTTCGATTTGCGCGCCTTGCTTCGCCTTGCTTCGCCTTGCTTCGCCTTGCTTCGCCTTGCTTAGCTTCGCCCCGTTTCGCCCCGCTTCGCCTCGCGTCGCCTCGCGTCGAGGCGGCGGCCGATGTGGCCGCGCTTCCCGCGCTCCTCGGCGCTGCGGCGCCCTTCTCGCGCCTTTCGGCGCCCCGCGGTGCGGCCGGACATCCCTCGCACGGCCGTGCCCGCGAGCCGGTGTGCGGCGCGGCCGTACGGCTGCCTCCCGGTGGCCCGGGAGGCAGACAGGAGGGCGGCTCAGCCGTTGCGCGGGCCGGGGAACGCCGTCGGCCTCACCTCGTCGCGGAGGGTGGGGCTGCCGGCCGTCGGCTGAGTCGGCATCGAGCGGGCCGCGGGGACCGTGGGGATACCCGCGCCCACGTTGAGCGTGCGGGTGCCGGACGGCTCCGGCGAGCGCTCGGTCTCGGCGGCTGCCTGGGCGGCGGCGCGGCGGGCGCCGTAGCGGCGGTGGACCGCCTGCTTGGTGACTCCGAGTGCTGAGCCCACGGCGTCCCACGAGAAGCCGAGTGAACGGTCGAAGTCCACGGCCGCCGTGACCAGCGTCTCGACGCTGTCCCGCAGTTCCTGGGCGAGGCGGACGGTCGGGGCGGGGGCGCGTCCGTAGACGACGAAGCCTGTGGACGGGCCGGAGCGGCGCGGGCGGTAGACGTTGCCCAACTGGGCGGTGAGGGTGCGCAGTGCGTCCACCTGCCGGCGGACCCGTTCGATGTCCCGCACCAGCAAGTGCAGGCTGGCCCGGGCCTGGGCGTCGTGGGTTGCGTGGTCGGCCATGAACAAGCCTCTCGAACCGGCGTTGAAAAGGGTCGGGCCGCGATCGCGGCGGCCCGTTGCGGTCAACTCTTTCTTGACCAACGCGCTTTTTGGTCTGTGGTCACGGTGCGGGGGCGTAAGGGCATATGCGTACGCCCCCGAGGGGTGATGCGTGCATGTGTACGACCCCGGAGCGGGCATGCGTGTACACACCACGAGGGGTGGCTCGCGCATGTGTACGCCCCGAGGGGTGATGTGCGAAGGAGTACGCCCGAGGGCGTTTCGCGCGTATGCATGCCCCGAGAGGCGAGGCGAGCCGCGCGCCGTGAGTCGCACGTGCCCCGCGTCATGACGGCCGTCGCGCCCCGGGCACCCCGGCCCCATAGACTGGTGCGCTGCCCGTACGCCTTCGCGCAGCCGGACGCGTGTGGGTCCGTCAGAGCTCCCGCCCGAGAGGCCGTCACTCACCCATGAGGCTTGTCTTCGCAGGTACCCCCGAAGTCGCCGTTCCCGCGCTGGACGCCCTGCTCGCGTCCGGGCGGCACGAGGTGGCCGCCGTCGTCACGCGGCCCGACGCACCGGCGGGGCGTGGGCGTAGGCTCGTCGCCAGTCCCGTCGCCGAGCGGGCGGAGGAGGCCGGGATCGAGGTCCTCAAGCCGAACAGGCCCCGGGACGAGGACTTCCTCGCGCGGCTGCGGGAGATCGCGCCCGACTGCTGTCCCGTCGTCGCCTACGGTGCGCTCCTGCCCCGCGTCGCCCTCGACATCCCCGCCCACGGCTGGGTCAACCTGCACTTCTCCCTGCTGCCCGCCTGGCGCGGTGCCGCCCCCGTGCAGCACTCCCTCCTGGCGGGCGACGAGATCACCGGCGCCTCCACCTTCCTGATCGAGGAAGGGCTCGACTCCGGGCCCGTCTACGGCACCATCACCGAGCAGGTCCGGCCCACCGACACCAGCGGCGACCTGCTCACCCGCCTCGCCTTCGCCGGTGCCGGACTGCTCGCCGCCACCATGGACGGGATCGAGGACGGCACCCTCAAGGCCGTTCCCCAGCCCGCCGAGGGCGTCACGCTCGCGCCGAAGATCACCGTCGAGGACGCCCACGTCGACTGGTCCACGCCCGCGCTCCGCGTCGACCGCGTGGTGCGCGCCTGCACGCCCGCGCCCGGCGCCTGGACCACCTTCCGCGGCGAGCGGCTCAAGCTCATCCAGGTCGCGCTTGTGACGGAGCGGACGGATCTCGCCCCGGGGCAGCTTTCCGTGGGCAAGAACAACGTGCATGTCGGCACCGGTTCGTACGCCGTCGAGCTGGTGTGGGTGCAGGCGCAGGGCAAGAAGCCGATGCGGGCCGCCGACTGGGCGCGCGGGGTGCGGATCGGCGCCACGGAGGCCCTCGGGAGCTGATCTGTCATTCGGATTTGGTCGTCGCCGCCGGGCGTCACGGCGGCAATGGCCCTTCCGGCCCGTTCCACCACCCTTCCGACGTACGCGTACGCTGGAAAGCGCACGTCATCCCACACCCGGAGCACCTTTTCGTGAGCGACCAGCCTCGTCGTCCCCGCAAGCCCGGCAAGCCCTACCGCCGGCCCCAGAAGGACCCCGTCCGCATCCTCGCCTTCGACGCGCTGCGGGCCGTCGACGAGCGGGACGCGTATGCGAACCTCGTCCTGCCGCCGCTGCTGCGCAAGGCGCGCGAGAAGGGCGACTTCGACGTCCGGGACGCTGCGCTCGCCACCGAGCTGGTGTACGGGACGCTGCGTCGGCAGGGGACGTACGACGCCATCGTCGCGGCCTGTGTCGACCGGCCGCTGCGCGATGTCGATCCGCCCGTCCTCGACGTGTTGAGCCTCGGCGTCCATCAGCTGCTGGGGACCCGGATCCCCACTCACGCCGCGGTGTCCGCCACCGTCGAGCTCGCCCGCGTCGTGCTCGGCGACGGGCGGGCCAAGTTCGTCAACGCCGTGCTGCGCAAGGTCGCCCAGGACGACCTCGACGGCTGGCTGGAGCGGGTGGCGCCGCCGTACGACGAGGACCCCGAGGACCATCTGGCCGTCGTGCACTCGCACCCCCGCTGGGTCGTGTCCGCCCTGTGGGACGCCCTCGGCGGCGGGCGCGCCGGAATCGAGGATCTCCTCGAAGCCGACAACGAGCGGCCCGAGGTCACGCTCGTCGCCCGTCCGGGACGTGCCACCACCGAGGAACTCCTGCGTGAGGAGGCGGCGGTGCCGGGGCGCTGGTCGCCCTACGCCGTCCGGCTCACCGAGGGCGGCGAGCCCGGTGCCGTGGAGGCCGTACGGGAAGGACGTGCGGGGGTACAGGACGAGGGCAGCCAGCTCGTCGCCCTCGCCCTCGCGAACGCGCCTGTGGAGGGACCCGACGAGAAGTGGCTCGACGGGTGTGCGGGGCCCGGCGGCAAGGCGGCGCTGCTCGCCGCCGTGGCCGCCGAGCGCGGAGCCGTGCTGCTCGCCTCCGAGAGGCAGCCGCACCGGGCCGGGCTTGTGGCGAAGGCGCTCGCCGGGAACCCGGGGCCGTACCAGGTCATCGCCGCCGACGGGACCCGGCCGCCGTGGCGGTCCGGTACGTTCGACCGCGTCCTGATGGACGTGCCCTGTACGGGACTCGGTGCCCTGCGCCGCCGTCCCGAGGCCCGCTGGCGGCGCCGGCCCGAGGATCTCGAGGGGTTCGCGCCGTTGCAGCGCGCCCTGCTGCGTACGGCTCTGGACTCCGTACGGATCGGGGGCGTCGTCGGCTACGCCACCTGCTCGCCGCACCTGGCCGAGACCCGCGCGGTGGTCGACGACGTGCTCAAGCAGCACCCGGACGCCGAACTCATCGACGCCAGGCCGCTGCTCCCCGGCATACCGGCCCTCGGCGACGGCCCCGACATCCAGCTGTGGCCGCATCTGCACGGGACCGACGCGATGTACCTGGCGCTCATCCGCCGCACGGGCTGATTACTTGGGCGGTGATCTGCCGGGTGGGGCGGAGTGTCGGGCGTTCATCTGCTGCGTGGGGTGGGGTGTCGGGCGTTCATCTGCTGGGTGGGGCTGAGTACCGGGCGTTCATCTGCCGGGTGGGGCGGGGTGTCGGGCGGTGATCTGCCGGGTGGGGCTGAGTACCGGGCGTTGATCCGCCGGGTGGGGCTGAGCACCGGGCGTGCATCTGCCGGGTGGGGCTGGGTGCCGGGCGTTGTTCCGCCGACCGGGTCGCGCGTCTCCCGAGCGGCGCCGTGACCGCCGGGAGCAGCGACCGGCGGAAGCAGCGGCCGGTGGGTCGGGGGCGTCCACGAGTGGCGTCCGCACAGGGACCGTGGGGTGGAGCGCCGCCCCGCGGCGAGCTGCGGGACGGGACCGACGACAACAACCGTCGTCGGGCATGGCAGGCTTGGGTCATGGCCGTGCAGATCAACCCCAGCATCCTGTCCGCCGACTTCGCCCGCCTCGCCGAGGAGGCGAAGGCAGTGGAGGGCGCCGATTGGCTCCATGTCGACGTCATGGACAACCACTTCGTCCCGAACCTCACGCTCGGCGTGCCGGTCGTGGAGTCCCTGGTCCGGGCGACGGACACCCCGCTGGACTGCCATCTGATGATCCAGGACGCGGACCGATGGGCGCCCCAGTACGTCGAAGCGGGTGCGAGCTCCGTCACCTTCCACGCCGAGGCGGCCGCCGCGCCCGTGCGGCTCGCGCGTGAGATCCGGGCCAAGGGTGCCCGGGCCTCCATGGCCCTCAAGCCCGCGACGCCCATCGAGCCGTACGAGGACCTGCTGCCCGAGCTGGACATGCTGCTGATCATGACGGTCGAGCCCGGCTTCGGCGGCCAGGCGTTCCTGGACATCATGCTGCCCAAGATCCGCCGCACCCGTGAGCTGATCAGCAAGCACGGTCTGGAGCTGTGGCTGCAGGTCGATGGTGGAGTCTCGGCCTCCACCATCGAGCAGTGCGCGGAGGCGGGAGCGGACGTCTTCGTGGCAGGGTCGGCGGTGTACGGGGCGGCCGACCCATCCGCGGCGGTACGTGCATTGCGCACCCAGGCGGAGCGGGCCACGGCCCGTTCCTCGTGGGCGTGCGACGACTGAGCCAACGAAATCTGAACGCCGACCGTCCGGGCTGATCAAGTACGCCGGATCTGCAAGGATGAACGGCGAATGCAGAGTGTGAACAGCAGTGAGGAGATGGCCGTGTCGGGTATGTCGGCGGGCCGGTCAGCCATGCGGATGGGACCCGCTGAGCTGGTGCAGGCGGCGGCCATGGCCCGTCGCTTCTATCTCGAGGGCAAGTCCAAGATCCAGATCGCGGAGGAGTTCGGCGTCAGCCGCTTCAAGGTGGCCCGGGTTCTGGAGACCGCTCTCGAACGTGATCTCGTGCGGATCGAGATCCGTGTGCCGGCCGAGCTGGACGCCGAGCGCTCCGACGCGCTGCGCGCCCGCTACGGCCTCAGGCATGCCGTCGTGGTCGAGTCCCCGGCCGACGCCGAGGAGTCGCCCGACCCCGAGAACCTCGGCGAGGTGGCTGCCGACCTGCTCGGCGAACTGGTGACCGAGGGCGATGTGCTGGGCCTGGCCTGGGGCCGCTCCACCATCAACATGGCGGCCGCCCTGGACCGGCTGCCGCCGTGCACGGTGGTGCAGTTGACGGGCGTGTACGACGCCGGGACGGCCGAGCGCGGCTCGGTGGAGGCGGTGCGCCGTGCCGCGCAGGTGTCGGGCGGGGACGCGCACCCCATCTACGCGCCGATGCTGCTGCCGGACGCGGCGACCGCCGCAGCGCTGCGCAACCAGACCGGGATCGCCCGCGCCTTCGAGTACTTCGACAAGGTCACGGTCGCCTGTGTCTCCATCGGCTCCTGGGAGCCCGGCATCTCGACGGTGCACGACATGCTCAGCGACGAGGAGCGCGCCCACTACGCGTCCCTCGGTGTCGCCGCCGAGATGTCCGCGCACCTCTTCGACACCGAGGGCCGCCGGGTCGGACGGGACCTGGGGGAACGATGCATCACCGTGAAGGCGGACCAGTTGCGTCGTGTCCCCGAGGTCGTCGCGATCGCGGGCGGGCAGCGGAAGGCGGCAGCGATCGACGCGGTGCTGCGCTCCGGGCTCGTCACCAGCCTGGTGACGGACACGTCGGCGGCGGACTACCTGATGACGGCGGGCCCGACCCCGAAGCCGGCCCTGAACCGGGCGGACCCGGACGGGTCCTGACAACCGGGCGCGCGGGGGCAGCCGTGGCAGCATCGACGCCATGCTGACGCGGTACGTCCCCCGCGTGCTCGCGGGCCTGTTCCTCTGCCTGACCGTCCTGCTCACCGGGTGTTCCCCGCACACCACCGGCGCCTCCCCGCCGGCACCGTCGTGGGCCGGCCACATGGCCACCGTCAAGCTGTCCCGGCTCCCGGCCGAGGCTCGGGGGACCCTCGCCCTCATCGACAAGGGCGGCCCCTTCCCGTACGCCCAGGACGGCGTCGTCTTCGGCAACTTCGAGCGCCTGCTGCCCCGGCACCGGCGCGGCTACTACCACGAGTACACCGTGCGGACGCCGGGCTCGAGGGACCGTGGGGCCCGGCGCATTGTCACCGGACAGGGCGGGGAGATCTACTACACCGGTGATCACTACAAATCCTTCCGGGCGGTGCTGAGATGACCGACGACCTGGCGGCCCCGCTCGTCGTCACGCTGGACCTTCACGGGGTCGCCGACAAGGCGGCGTTCATGGAGCGGATCGTGCGCGCCCTGGAGCTGCCGGACTGGTTCGGCCGCAACTGGGACGCGCTCGCGGACTCGCTCGGCGACGGAAGTGTCTGGCCCGCCGACGGAGTCGAGAAGGGCCTGCTGCTCGTCGTACGGGGCTGGCAGCCGTACGCGAAGGCGCGGCCCGAGGAGTGGGAGATCGCCCGCGAGGTGTTCGCCGAGGCGGCGGACCGGACGCCGGGGCTCACCGTGGCGCTCGCCCTTGGAGGATCCCACGAACGACCCTCTGACCTGCCTGGATGATCTGTCCAGGGATTGCGGACCCCCCGTCATGGGAGAATGAAGTACGTGCTCTTCCCCCTGGCTGACCTGTCAGGGGGCCGCCTCTGATCGACTGGGATGTGCAGCACGTGCGTTTCCTCAATGACATCCAGCCCGCGTACGACCTGACCTACGACGACGTCTTCATGGTGCCGAGCCGCTCCTCGGTCGGCTCCCGCCAGGGCGTGGACCTCGCCTCCCCGGACGGTTCGGGCACCACCATCCCGCTGGTCGTCGCCAACATGACCGCGATCGCCGGCCGCCGCATGGCGGAGACGGTGGCCCGCCGCGGCGGCCTGGTCGTCATACCGCAGGACATCCCGATCGACGTGGTCACCGAGGTCATCTCCTGGGTCAAGGGCCGCCACCTGGTGCTGGACACCCCGATCGTGCTCGCCCCGCACCAGACGGTCGCCGACGCCCTCGCGCTGCTGCCGAAGCGCGCGCACAACGCGGGTGTGGTCGTCGACGGGGAGCACCGGCCGATCGGCGTGGTCACCGACGCCGACCTCTCCGGCGTGGACCGCTTCACGCAGCTCGAAGTGGTCATGTCGAAGGACCTGCTGCTGCTCGACGCCGACATCGATCCGCGCGAGGCCTTCAACACCCTCGACGGCGCCAACCGCCGCTATGCGCCCGCCGTGGACAAGGACGGCAAGCTCGCCGGCATCCTCACCCGCAAGGGCGCCCTGCGCGCCACGCTCTACACGCCGGCCACCGACGCCGACGGCAGGCTGCGCATCGCCGCCGCCGTCGGTATCAACGGCGACGCGGTCGGCAGGGCCAAGCAACTGCTCGACGCGGGCGTCGACACGCTCGTCATCGACACCGCACACGGCCACCAGGAGTCGATGCTCAACACCATCAGGGCCGTGCGCGCGCTGGACCCGCAGGTGCCGATCGTGGCGGGCAATGTCGTCGCCGCCGAGGGCGTCCGCGACCTGATCGAGGCGGGCGCGGACATCGTCAAGGTCGGCGTGGGCCCCGGCGCCATGTGCACCACGCGCATGATGACGGGTGTCGGCCGCCCGCAGTTCTCGGCGGTCCTCGAGTGTGCGGCCGAGGCGAAGAAGTACGGCAAGCACGTGTGGGCCGACGGCGGGGTCCGCCACCCCCGCGATGTCGCGATGGCACTGGCGGCCGGGGCGTCCAACGTGATGATCGGCTCGTGGTTCGCGGGCACGTACGAGTCTCCGGGCGACCTCCAGCAGGATGCGAACGGGCTCCTGTACAAGGAGTCGTTCGGCATGGCGTCGGCGCGTGCGGTGCGCAACCGCACGTCGGAGGAGTCGGCGTACGACCGTGCCCGCAAGGGGCTGTTCGAGGAGGGCATCTCGACCTCCCGCATGTTCCTCGACCCGGCCCGCCCGGGCGTCGAGGACCTGATCGACTCGATCATCGCGGGCGTCCGCTCGTCCTGCACGTACGCGGGTGCGGGCTCCCTGGAGGAGTTCGCCGAGCGGGCCGTCGTGGGCATCCAGAGCGCGGCGGGCTACGCGGAGGGCAAGCCGCTCCACGCCAGCTGGAGCTGACGCACTCCCTTTGGTACGGCTGGTACGGCCCCTGGTGTCCCGTCGGTGGGACAGCGGGGGCCGTCCGCGTGTCCGGGTGCCCGCCCGCACGGTCGGAAGGGCGGAAGGCGGAAGGACCGACGTACGGCCCGTCGGGCACGCCGAGGTGCGCTGGGACGACTGCCCCGCGCCCGACGTGCGCACCGCGAGGCCTGGCTGGCCGGGATCAACAGGCTCGATGCCCCGAGATCAACTCGTGCACGTTCCTCGCCAAGGAGCTGCCGTCAGGCCGTCTTGACGTCAAGCAGCCTTGACGAGAGTCTGAGGGCATGACGACACCGCAGAGCATCGAGTCCCAGTACACGTTGGCCACCGCCGTGGCCCGGCTCGAGGACCTGCGCATGCGGGAGTCCCTCGCGGGGGCCGGGAGCGACGCCGAGGCGCCGGACCGGGGTGAGCTGCTCGAACTGCTGGCGCTGAGCGAGGTCGTGGCCCGCAAGGCGGCGTACGGGCGGCAGCTCACCGTGCGCGCGGCGCGTGAGGCAGGCGCCTCCTGGGCACAGATCGGCGCCGCGCTCGGCACCAGCAAGCAGGCCGCCTGGGAGGCCCACACCCGCTGGATCGACGCACAGGCGGCGGCGTACGGAAAGCCGGGACAGCTGGGGTTCGACGCGACGGACGTGGCCGAGGCGCGGGGGATCGCCGGGGAGCCGGGAGAGGTCTGAGGGCCGCCGGACGGTCCCGCCTCCGCCGGGCGCAACCATCGAAAGGGCTTGCGCAACGAACAGGCGCGACTCCCCGATGAACGCAAGGATCTTGCGGAGATGCGCAAGGTTGCTGCATTACGCCCGTGAAGGGCGCACTCGTAGGGTCATGCGCTGTACGTGGCGTGGCGAGGACCCCGCTCGGTGGGTCCCCGCTCCGGGGATGCCACCGGTCCCGCCTGCCCTTTGACGGCAGCGATAAGGAGCCGACGCGTGCTCGACCAAGGCGCACCCCCGCAGTCCCGCAGTCATCCAGCCCCCGCGAATCCCGGGCTCGGCGCGCGTCTGATGCGCCGCAAGCCCGTGGAACGCCTTGTCGCCGAGGGCGGCCAGGGCGAGGGAGGGACGCTGCGGCGTTCCCTCGGGCTGTGGCAGCTGACCATGATCAGTATCGGTGCCACGCTCGGCACGGGCATCTTCGTGGTCCTCGGCGAGGCCGTCCCCAAGGCCGGTCCGGCCGTCACCCTGTCCTTCGTGATCGCCGGTCTCACGGCGCTGTTCTCCGCCCTTTCGTACGCCGAGCTGGCGGGCACGATCCCGGTCTCCGGGTCCTCGTACTCGTATGCGTACGCAACGATGGGCGAGCTGATCGCCTGGGTCTGCGGCTGGTGTCTGGTGCTGGAGTACGGCGTCTCGGTCGCCGCCGTCGCGGTCGGCTGGGGCGAGTACCTCAACGAGCTGCTCGACGGCACTCTCGGCGTCACCATCCCGGACGCCCTGTCCGCGCCGCCCGGAGACGGCGGCGTCTTCAACCTGCCCGCCCTGATCGTCGTCCTGCTCGCCATGGCGTTCCTGCTCGGCGGCGCCAAGGAGTCCGCGCGCGCCAACACGATCATGGTCGTGGTGAAAATCGCCGCGCTCGTCCTGTTCTGCCTGATCGGCATCCAGGGCTTCCGCTCCGGCAACTACGCGAACTTCATGCCGCTCGGCATGGCCGGCGTCAGCGCCGCCGGGGCCACGCTCTTCTTCTCGTACATCGGCTTCGACGCCGCCTCCACGGCCGGTGAGGAGGCGAAGAACGCGCAGCGCGACCTGCCGCGCGCGATCATGCTGTCGCTCGTCATCGTCACCGCGCTGTACGTCCTCGTCGCGGCCGTCGCCGTGGGCGCCAAGCCGTGGCGGCGGTTCAACGACTCGGAGGCCGCTCTCGCCGAGATCATGAAGAACGTCACCGGTCAGACGTTCTGGGGCACGCTCCTCGCGGCCTGCGCGGTCATCGCCATCGCGAGCGTCGTGCTGACCGTGCTGTACGGCCAGACGCGCATCCTCTTCGCTATGTCCCGGGACGGCCTCGTGCCCAAGGTGTTCTCGCGCGTCCACCCGCGCACCGGCACGCCCCGCGCCAACACCGTCATCGTGTCCGTCTTCTGCGGTGTCCTGGCCGCCGCGATCCCGCTCGGGCAGCTCGCCGACGCCACCAGCATCGGCACGCTGTTCGCCTTCGCGCTGGTCAACGTCGCGGTCGTGGTGCTGCGCCGGACGCGTCCGCACATGCCCCGCACCTTCCGGGTGCCGCTGTCGCCGGTGCTGCCGGCGCTCGGCTTCGCGTTCTGCGTGTGGATGATGGGCAGCCTCTCGGCCGTCACCTGGGTGGTCTTCGGGGTCTGGATGGCCGTCGGGCTCGTGTTCTACTTCAGTTACGGCCACCGGCGCTCCCGGCTGGCCGCCGCGGACCCCGTGGCATCCGCCGTCACGGACCCTGCGGCATCCGCCGTCACGGACCCCGCGGCATCCGCAGTCATCGCACAGAAGTGAACCACCCGCCTTGCTGAACGATCTCGACGAACGCATCGTGCACGCCCTCGCCGAGGACGCCCGCCGCTCCTACGCGGACATCGGGCAACTGGTCGGCCTGTCCGCTCCCGCCGTGAAGCGGCGGGTGGACCGGCTGCGTGCCACTGGTGCCATCACCGGGTTCACCGTTCGCGTCGACCCGGGAGCGCTCGGCTGGGAGACCGAGGGGTTCGTCGAGATCTACTGCCGGCGCAACACCTCGCCGGAGACCATCCAGCGGGGTCTGGAGCGCTACCAGGAGGTCGTGGCCGCCTCCACCGTCACGGGTGAGGCGGACGCGATCGTCCAGGTCTTCGCCTCCGACATGCGCCACTTCGAGCGCGTCCTGGAGCGCATCGCGGGCGAGCCGTTCGTGGAACGGACGAAGTCCGTGCTGGTGCTGTCGCCGCTGCTGCGGCGATTCTCCTCGGGCTCGCCGACGTAGGCGACGGGCGACGGGCGACAGGCGGCACGCTTCGAGTGTCGAGCGCGGGCGGTGTCGCGGCCCGAGACCGGAGAGGGCCGTCGAGCGGAACTTTGGGGTTACCCCAGGCAACCATTGCGGTTCCCGAGGGCCATCCCGTAGGTTGTGCGACACTCGCTACCCGCGGGTAACACCTGCGGGTAACCGACCCCCGCCCCGGCCACCCGACCGTTCCGTCGCCCTGGGGAGACCATGCGCTGGCCCTTCGGCCGTCCCACCACGGTCCGCGCCCGGATCGTGACGCTCGCGCTCGCACCGGCGGTAGCCCTGATGGCGCTGTGGAGCTTCGCCATGGTGTCGGTCACCGGCGAACTCCGCGGGCTTGTCCGGGTCCAGGACGTCTACGAGGACTTCGGCACGCCCGTCGACACCGCGATCGGACAGATCCAGATCGAACGGCGGCTCGCGGCCGCTTACCTGGGCGGACGCCACCGCACGGGAGCGGCTGTCGACCTGCTGGCGCAGCAGCGCCGCACCGATCGGGCCGTGAGCGCCCTGCGTGAAGCCCTCCGCGAGGGGGACCACGGCCGCCTGTCCGACCGGCAGCGGCAGTCGCTCGACACCATGATCGCCGCCGTCGACCGACTGGAGGGGCTGCGGGAGCGCGTGCTGTCGGGCCGCATCTCCTGGGACCGCGCGGTGACCGAGTACAACGCCCTCGTGGAGCCGGGCTTCGACGTCCAGTCCGCGCTCACCGCACTGCAGGCCGGGCAACTGGCGCGGGAGGCCCAGGTCGTCATCGAGCTGGTGCGGGTACGGGAGTTCGTGTCGCGCGAGGACGCGCTCGTCGCCGGGGCGCGGGCGGCCGGAACCCTGACCGACCGCCAGTACGACACCCTCACGGCGACCATCGAGGACCGGCGCGTCTTCGAGCGGACCTACGTGCCCGACCTGCCGTCCGACTCCAGGACGCTCTTCGAGGAGTTCCAGCGCGGCGCGGTGCACCGGGCGCTGACCGCAGGCGAGGACGCCCTGCTGCGGGCAGGTGCCGACAACGCGGGCAGGGCCGTCACGGCCGACTCGTGGCGGACGACCACCGACCGGGCGGTCAAGCGGTACATGCTGCTGTGCACCCGATCGGCCAAGAACTCCGCCGCACGCGGACGGGCGTTCGCCTACCGGGAGCTGACCAGGGCCGCCGCCGTCGGAGTGGTCGGGCTGGCCGCCGTGGGCCTGTCACTGTGGTTCGCGGTGCGTGGCGCCCGCCGCATCTCACTTCGCCTGGAGACGCTGCGGGACGCCGCCGACCTGCTGACCGCCCGCCAGCTCCCGGACGTGATGGCGCGGCTGAGCGCGGGCGAGGAGGTGGACGCGCTCGCCGAGGCGCCACCTCTGGCCGACCGGGAACTCAAGCCCGACGAGATCGGCCAGGTCGGCCGGGCCTTCAACACCGCACGCCTGGCGGCCGTCGAGGCAGCCGTCAAACAGGCCACTCTGCGCCGTGGGCTCTTCGCCGTGCTGCTCAACATCGCGCGACGCAACCAGGCGCTCGTCCACCGCCAGCTGAAGCTCGTCGACACGCTGGAACGGCGTACGGACGATCCGGACATCCTGGCGGAGCTGTTCCGGATCGACCACCTGACCACCCGGATGCGGCGCCATGCGGAGAGCCTGATCATCCTCTCCGGCGCGGCGCCCGGCCGCAGATGGCGGCGGCCCGTGCCCGTCGCCGACGTGGTGTCCTCCGCGGTGAGCGAGATCGAGGACTACGCGCGCGTAGTGGTCCCGCCGATGCCGGAGGCGGGCGTCGCCGCGGACGCCGTCGCCGACGTCGTGCACCTGATCGCCGAACTCCTCGAGAACGCCACCGTGTTCTCGCCGCCCCACACCCAGGTCACCCTGCGCGTCGGCCGGGCCCGGGGCGGGTTCGTCCTGGAGATCGACGACCGCGGCCTCGGCCTCGACTCCGACCAGATCGACGAGGCCCACCGCACCGTTAACGGCCCGGAGGACTTCGACCCGACGCGGCACGACCGGCTCGGGCTGTACGTCGTGGGCCGGCTCGCCGCCCGGCACGGCATCGAGGTCACGCTGTGCCGGTCGCCGTACGGCGGTACCACGGCGGTGGTCCTGCTGCCGGAGGCGGTCCTGGCGGATGTGGAGCCCGGAACACCGGCGCCGCCGGACGAAGAGCGGGTACGGCGGCAGCCCTCACGCGACACGACGGACGGTCGTGGGGTCGGTGGCACGACGGACGGTCGAGGGTTCGGCGCCCCGACCCCTGGTGCTCCCTCCCTCCCCACCCGCGTCCGCCAGACCTCCCTCGCCCGCGGCCTGCGCACCGAGGCCCCGTCCCCCGATGACATCCCGGCACGCGAGGTGAACGCCGAGGAGGTGCGGGCGATCTTCGGCGCCTATCAGCGCGGCCTGGACCGTGGCCGCAAGGGCATCCCCACGAGCACCGGACCCACGGAGCGAACCGACGCCTCTACGGAGCGAACCGAGGCCTCCATGGAGCGAACCGACGCCTCTACGGAGCGAACCGAGGCCTCCATGGAGCGAACCGACACCGAGGAAGGGACGGATGCCGACGATGCGCCCTGACCAGACCCCCGAGCACCCCGCCGAGGCGGACCGGCCGCCCGGCACGGACCTCGGCTGGCTGCTCGACGACCTTGTGACCAGGACCGACCACGTGCGCCAGGCCGTCCTCCTCACCGCGGACGGCCTCCCGCTGAGCTGCTCGGAGGGCATGCGCAGACGGGACATCGAGCATCTCGCCGCCGTCTGCTCCGGCTTCCACAGCCTGGCCCGCTCGGCGGGGGAGCGGTTCGCGGCCGGTTCGGTACGGCAGACCATGGTGATGCTCGACGACGCCTACCTCTTCATCACACCGGCCGGCGACGGGAGCAGGCTGGCGGTGCTCAGCGAGGTGCAGACCGACATCGGACAGCTGGCCCACGAGATGGCACTGCTCGTCCGCCGGGTCGGCCGCCACATGGACGCCGCCATGCGCTCGGCCGCGGACCCCGCGGGCCGCTGATCCGGCCGTGACCGACGACCACTGGTACGAGGACGAGACCGGGTCGATGGTGCGCCCCTACACCGTGACGCGGGGCCGGACCCGGCCCTCGCAGCGACACACCATCGACCTGATGTCGCAGGTCACGGCGCTGGAAGCGGACGAGGGACAGCCGAGCGTCGACCACGCCCGCACATCCCTGCTGGACCTGGTGCGCCGCCGGCCCCGGCCGGTCGTCGAGCTTGCCGCGGACGCCGATCTGCCGCTGACGGTCGTACGCGTGCTGGTCGGCGACCTGGCCGAGGCCGGTCTGGTGCGCATCGACGCGCCGCGGCCCGCGGCACGGGGCGGCCCGGCGGCGGACCCGGAACTGCTGCGGGAGATCGTGGAGCGGCTGCGGGAACTCTGAGCCCGGCGGGATTCCGCGGCAAGACAAGCGCAAGACAAGGGCGCGCAACGAATCGCCGCCCGGCCCGCGACGGACGCAACGATCCGCTCACCGGCGCGCAACGGCTCCTTCTTGTCCGGCCGAGGGCGCCGACCGTACCGTCTATCTGGCCCCCGCCCCCCTTCCGCACCGGTGGAGAACACGCATGCGCACCGCCCTGCTCCAGAGCTCCGGCCGTCTCGGCTCGGTCGCCGAGAACCTCAAGGTCCTCGACGAGGCCGCGGGCCGTGCCGCCGCGGCGGGCGCCGGCCTGCTGGTGGCGCCGGAGATGTTCCTCACCGGGTACGCGATCGGCGGCGAGATCGCCCGGCTCGCCGAGCCGGCCGACGGCGACGGGGCGGACGCGGTCGCCGAGATCGCGGCGAGGCACGGCCTGGCGATCGCCTACGGCTATCCCGAGCGCTCCGGCGAGCGAAGCGAGATGGGGGTGCCCCCGGCCGAAGGCGGGGGGAAGGTCTTCAACTCCGCCCAACTGATCTCCGCCCACGGCACCCGTCTCGCGAACTACCGCAAGACCCACCTCTTCGGCTGCTTCGAGCGCGACCACTTCACCCCGGGCGATCAGCCGGTCGTCCAGGCCGAACTGGACGGCCTCCGCGTCGGGATCATGATCTGCTACGACGTCGAGTTCCCGGAGAACGTCCGCGCCCACGCCCTGGCCGGCACCGACCTCCTCGTGGTCCCGACGGCCCAGATGCATCCGTTCCAGTTCGTCGCCGAGTCCCTCGTCCCGGTGCGGGCCTTCGAGAACCAGATGTACGTCGCGTACGTCAACCGCGTCGGCCAGGAAGGGGAGTTCGAGTTCGTCGGGCTCTCCACCCTCGCCGGACCCGACGGGATCGCCCGGGCCCGCGCCGGCCGCGTCGAGGAACTCGTCCTCGCCGACGTCGACCCCGCCCACCTCGCCGCCTCCCGGGAGGCGAACCCGTATCTGAAGGACCGCCGCCCCGGCCTCTACGGGTCCCTCGTCTGATCCCTCAGCCTTCCCCAGCGTTCTTTCGTGCAAGGAGTCCGTACCCCATGACGTCCACGGTGCCCAACGCCGTCCAGCACACAGACGAGCAGCAGCCGCCGATCACCATGTTCGGGCCGGACTTTCCGTACGCGTACGACGACTTCCTCGCCCACCCGGCGGGCCTCGGTCAGATACCCGCGACCGAGCACGGCACCGAGGTCGCCGTCATCGGCGGTGGCCTGTCCGGCATCGTGGCCGCGTACGAGCTGATGAAGATGGGCCTCAAGCCCGTCGTGTACGAGGCCGACCAGATCGGCGGCCGGCTGCGGACCGTGGGCTTCGACGGGTGCGACCCCTCGCTGACCGCCGAGATGGGCGCCATGCGCTTCCCGCCGTCCTCCACCGCGTTGCAGCACTACATCGACCTGGTCGACCTGGAGACGAGGCCGTTCCCCAACCCGCTGGCCGAGGCGACCCCGTCGACCGTCGTCGACCTCAAGGGCGAGAGCCACTACGCCGAGACCCTCGACGACCTGCCCCAGGTCTACCGCGACGTGGCCGACGCCTGGAACCGGTGTCTGGAAGAGGGCGCCGACTTCTCCGACATGAACCGCGCCATGCGCGAGCGGGACGTGCCGCGCATCCGAGAGATCTGGGCGAAGCTCGTCGAGAAGCTCGACAACCAGACCTTCTACGGCTTCCTCTGCGACTCCGAGGCCTTCAAGTCCTTCCGGCACCGCGAGATCTTCGGCCAGGTCGGCTTCGGTACCGGCGGCTGGGACACCGACTTCCCCAACTCCATCCTGGAGATCCTCCGCGTCGTCTACACCGAGGCCGACGACCACCACCGCGGCATCGTCGGCGGCTCCCAGCAGCTGCCCCTGCGCCTGTGGGAGCGCGAGCCGGAGAAGATCGTCCACTGGCCCTACGGCACCTCGCTGAAGTCCCTCCACGTGGACGGCGAGCCGCGCCCCGCCGTGACTCGGCTGCACCGCACCGCCGGCAACCAGATCACGGTGACGGACGCGAACGGCGACATCCGCACCTACAAGGCCGCGATCTTCACCGCCCAGTCCTGGATGCTGCTGTCCAAGATCGCCTGCGACGACTCGCTCTTCCCGATCGACCACTGGACGGCGATCGAGCGCACCCACTACATGGAGAGCTCGAAGCTGTTCGTCCCCGTCGACCGGCCCTTCTGGCTCGACAAGGCCGTCGACGACAAGGGAAATCCGACGGGCCGGGACGTCATGTCGATGACGCTCACCGACCGCATGACGCGCGGCACCTACCTCCTCGACGACGGCCCGGACAAGCCCGCCGTCATCTGCCTGTCCTACACCTGGTGCGACGACAGCCTGAAGTGGCTGCCGCTGTCCGCGAACGAGCGGATGGAGGTCATGCTGAAGTCGCTCGGCGAGATCTACCCGAAGGTCGACATCAGGAAGCACATCATCGGCAACCCGGTGACCGTCTCCTGGGAGAACGAGCCCTACTTCATGGGCGCGTTCAAGGCCAACCTGCCCGGCCACTACCGCTACCAGCGGCGCCTGTTCACGCACTTCATGCAGGACCGGCTGCCCGACGACAAGCGTGGCATCTTCCTCGCCGGCGACGACATCTCCTGGACGGCCGGCTGGGCCGAGGGCGCCGTGCAGACCGCGCTCAACGCCGTGTGGGGCGTCATGCACCACTTCGGGGGCGAGACCGACCCGGTCAACCCCGGCCCCGGCGACGTCTACGACGAGATCGCACCGGTGGAACTGCCGGAGGACTGAGCCGGGCCGGGCCCAGGGGCGGCCGGGACAGGCACGGCCGGTCGGATTCCAGCCGTGCCCGACGGCGGTCGGTCGGATTCCGGCCGTGCCCGACGGCGGTCGGTCGGATTCCGGCCGTGCCCGGCAGCGGTCGGTCAGATCCCGGCCGCCCGTGCCGCCGTGTACAGCTCCGCGGCCACGTCCTTCAGCTCCTGCGCGTCCCGCGTCGCGCCCTGGATGTCGATGAAAATCTCGTCGAGGCCGACCTCGGCGTGTGCCGCCAGGTCCTCCACGATCTGCTCGACGTTCCCCTGGAAGGGGCCGCGGTCCGCGCCGTCGTACGCCTTGGCCGAGTACGCCGCGTTGGTGCGCAGCACCGCCTGGAGGGGCTCGGTGCGGCCCCGCTCGGCGGCCAGGTCCTGCAACGCGCGCCACTGCGCGGCCAGCTGACCGGCACCCAGGCCCACCGGCATCCAGCCGTCGGCCTTGTCGACGAGCCGCCGCTGGGCCTTCTTGTTCGTCGCGGCCAGCAGGATCGGGATCGGCCGGGCCGGTTTGGGGGCGACGGTCGCCGAGGAGATCTTCGTGAGCCTGCCCTCATAAGTGACCGGATCGGGGCCCCAGACCGCGCGGCACACCTCGATCACCTCGTCCAGGATCTGACCGCGCTCCTCGAACGGGCGGACCGATGCCGCCGCGTACTCGTCCAGGGACCAGCCCGTGCCCAGGCCCGCCACGACCCGGCCGCCGCTCGCCGCGTCCAGCGAGGCGAACGCCTTGGCGAGCTGGAACGGCACGTGCAGGGGCGCCACGAGCACGCTCGTGCCGAGCCGGGCGCGCCGGGTGGCAGCGGCGGCGAGCGTGAGCGTCACCAGGGGCTCGGCCACCCCGCGGTAGCTGTCCGGCCAGGGCAGTCCCTCGATGCCGTACAGGCCCTGGGAGGCCGCCTCGGGGAACAGTGCCCGCTCGTACACCCACAGGCTCTCGTAGCCGATCTCCTCGGCGGCGCGTGCCACGTCGGGCACGTCACGCCCGATGTCGTACTGCTTGTTCTGGGGGAGGCTGAGTCCGAGCCGGGTCGCCATACCTGTCGCTCCTTCACCATGGATGTGCCTCCGACTCAACGTACAGCGGTCACAAGGGTGTTCCGGTCGCGACAGGCGCGGATGGCCGGATCAGTCCGGCAGCGGCGTGAGCAGCATGCGACTCGCGAATCCCACCGCCGCGTCCAGCCGCTGCGCGAACTCCTCGGTGACGTCCGGAAGTTCCCGCAGCGCCCACAGTGCCCGGCCCGCCGCCCAGGCGGCCTCGCGCGCCCGCTCCAGGCTCCACGAGCCGAGCAGGTGCGTGAGCGGGTCGGCGATCTGGAGCACATCGGGACCGGGCATCAGATCCTCGCGGATGCGCTCCTCCAGGGAGACCAGGATGTCGCCCACGCGGTCGAACTCGTCCTCCAGATCGGCCGGTTGACAGCCGAGCGTACGGCAGGCGTCCACGACGGCCAGCGCGAGGTCGTGACCGATGTGCGCATTGATGCCCGCGAGAGCGAACTGAAGCGGTCGTACGCCGGGATGGCGCCGGAACTGGAACAGCGGCCGCCAGCAGGCGGGCATGGGTCCCTCTTCGGCCACGGACAGATACCGCTCGGCGAACCGGACGTCCAGCGTGATCGCGGCCCGCCGGTCCGCGAAGCACCCGGCGTCCAGACGCTGGTCGACCTCCTCGGTGACGGCGAGGTAGACGCGGTTGAAGACCGCGACGCCGTCGTGTTCCGGCCAGCTCTCACCGAGCGCGCGCATACGTGAGACGACCGTGTCCACTTCCGTCGTGAACTGCTCCAACCGCACCATGAGGGCAGGGTTCCAGGCTTGGGCCGAACGGAGTGCCACCGGCCCGCGGGCTTCCCCGGAACGGGGGAACCCGGCGGTGGGCCAAGAGGGGGACGGGGGGAGCGGCACATGTCAGGTTCACGCGTCCGGCGGCCCGCCGCGCGCAGGGCCCGCCGCGCGCAGGGCCCGGCGCAGACGCGCCGCCCGGCGCGGTGCCATGGTCGCGGCGGCCTCGGTGGTGGTCGCGGCGGGCACCGTGGTGGGGACGATGTCGGCGCTCGACGACGGCCCCGCCGCCGACCGGGCCCGTCCGGCCGGCCGTGCCCCGCCCGACGGTCGGCAAGCCGCCGCCCGTCGTGCCGTCGGCATCGCCGGTCACGCCGTCCCCGGCACCAAACCCCTCGCGTCCGCCGTACCGAGCCGGACGGCCTTCACGCACACCGGCAGGCCGAGTACCTGGGCCGCTCCCGAGCGGCTCTACTGTCACCTGCGGTTGGTGTCGACCAGGCTGGTGTCACCGGGGTCCCCTCGGTGTCGGGCCTTGTCACCGCCTCTCGCGCCTGTCAGGGCGGATGTGACCTCGATGCCGCAGCCGGCGACAGCCGAGGAGCGCGACGAGGTGTGAACCGCCGAGCGCACAAGCTCGGTGTTCACGGCCGAGAAGGTGACCAACTGTCCCCCGACTTCCACCGCACCGGCGACGAGGTCGCGTACGCCCGTGAGGTACTGGACGGCCTCGGCGGTCCCGCGAGCCTGGGCGCCGTCATCGACAGCAGCCGTCATGGCAACGGCGCTCCGTCCGAGGGGGAGTGGTGCGCCCGGCCGACCGCAGGATCGGACGGGCGCCGACCCCGCACACGGCGGAGGACCGGGCCGACGCCTGTCCGTGGGTCAGGCCGCCGGGCGAATCGGACGGCTGCGAGGGGACACCCGGGACGTTCTCGGCCTAGTACGCGTATGAGCTCGCGCGCTGACCGTGACGCGCACCGGGCCGCATGGGCGTGCGCCTATGAGCCGGCCCGCTGATCCGCCTCCCGGGCGGCCGTGGTGCCGCTCTCCTCGTCGTACGAGGACGTGCCGGAGTCCAGCAGCGGCTCCTGCGTCTTGAGGTGCGCGGGGGCCAGCGCCCGCAGCGCGTGATAGCCGGTGATGACGACCAGCGTGCCCAGCGCGATGCCGCTGAGCGAGAAGGTGTCGGTGAACTTCATGGTGACGTTGCCGACGCCGATGATGATGCCCGCCGCGGCCGGTACCAGGTTCAGCGGATTGCGCAGGTCCACCTTGGAGTTGATCCAGATCTGCGCGCCGAGCAGGCCGATCATGCCGTACAGGATGACGGTGATGCCGCCGAGCACCCCGCCGGGGATCGCGGCGACGATCGCGCCGAACTTGGGGCAGATACCGAAGAGGAGCGCGAAGCCGGCCGCGGCCCAGTAGGCGGCGGTCGAGTAGACCCGGGTGGCGGCCATCACGCCGATGTTCTCGGAGTACGTCGTGTTGGGCGGGCCGCCGACCGCCGTGGAGAGCATGGAGCCTATGCCGTCGGCGGAGATCGCCGTGCCCAGCTTGTCGTCCAGCGGCTCGCCGGTCATCTCACCGACCGCCTTGACATGTCCGGCGTTCTCCGCGACCAGCGCGATCACCACGGGAAGGGCGACCAGGACCGCGGACCACTGGAAGGACGGTCCGTGGAAGTGGGGCAGGCCGATCCAGTCCGCCTTGCCGACGGCCGACAGGTCCAGGCGCCAGTGGTCGGTGAGCTTGCCGCTCGCGTCCGCCGAGTGGATCTTCCCGAAGATCCGGTCGAACGCCCAGGAGATCCCGTATCCGAACACCAGCCCAAGGAAGATCGCGATCCGTGACCAGAAACCGCGCAGGCACACCACGGCCAGCCCGGTGAACAGCATCACGAGCAGTGCGGTCCACTGGTCCTGCGGCCAGTAGACCGAAGCGGTCACCGGAGCGAGGTTGAACCCGATCAGCATGACGACCGCGCCGGTCACGATCGGTGGCATCGCCGCGTGGATGATCCGCGCCCCGAACCGCTGGACCGCGAGCCCCACGAGGAACAGCGCGACACCGACGACGAACACCGCGCCGGTCACCGTCGCGCTCGTGCCGCCCTGGGCGCGGATCACCGCGGCGACGCCCACGAAGGAGAGCGAACAGCCCAGGTAGCTGGGCACCCGGCCGCGGGTCGCCAGCAGGAAGATCACGGTGGCGACGCCCGACATCATGATCGCGAGGTTGGGGTCGAGGCCCATCAGGACGGGCGCCACGAAACTCGCTCCGAACATGGCCACGACATGCTGGGCGCCGAGCCCGACCGTGCGGGGCCACGAGAGCCGTTCGTCGGGACGGACGACCGCTCCGGGCGCGGGCGTGTGCCCGTCACCGTGCAGCTTCCAGCGCACGCCGAGGTCCATGGTGAAGCTTCGCTTTCTCTGTACATGAAGACTGTCCGAACCATTGTCACCGGTACCTGCGTCCCTTCGCCCTCAAGGTCCGCAGACTGAACCGTGTTCACAGTCACGATCGGACAGGGGAAATCCTGAGCGTCCGCTTAGGATGGAGCGTCCTCGTGAGCCGCATCATGAGCCTCATCCGACACGCCCAGGAGCCCGAACCCCGTGACCGCCGAAGCCCCGATCGCACCCGCTCTGTCCTACGGCCGGCTGATCCCCGTCACCGTCCACTTCGACGACCTCGATGCGCTCGGACTGCTCCACAACGCCCGCTACCCGGTCATGGTGGAGCGCGCCTGGACCGCGCTGTGGCAGGAGCACGGCTTCGGTTTCGACGGCGACTGGGAGGCGGCGGGCGACTTCTGCAACGCCGTCAAGGAGCTGCGGATCACCTACGACGCCCGGGTCGACAAGCCGGGCGCGTACGCCGTGCACCTGTGGCTGGAGCGGCTCGGGAACACCGGGCTGACGTACGGGTTCCGGTTCTGTTCGGCCGACGGAGCAGTGACGTACGCGCGGGGCAGCCGGGTCCTCGTCCGGCTCGACGCGGCGACCCTGCGCCCGGCCTCGTGGAGCGAGCCCTTCAGGGCCGTGGGTCGCGAACTGCTGCGCTCGGCGGACTGACCTTCGGGCGCTCACGGTCGCCCGCGCGCAGGACGCCGGCGAGGGCCGTGAGCCCGCACGCCAGCACGGTCACCAAGCCGAACGAGACCACCAGGCTGGTCGCCTGGGCCAGCCCGCCGATCGCGCTGGGCGCGATCAGACCCGAGGTGTACGTGATGGTCGCCACGCCCGCGATGGCCTGGCTGGGGTTGGGGCCGCTGCGGCCCGCCGCCGCGAAGCACAGCGGGACGACGACCGCGATGCCCAGGCCCATCAGCGCGAACCCGGCCATCGCCACCGCCGGCTGCCCCGCGACGACGACGAGCAGACCGCCGAGGACGGCGAGCGCACCGCCGCCGCGGACCGTACGGACCGCACCGAAGCGGTTCACCACCGCGTCCCCCGCGATCCGGGCCACCGCCATGGTCAGCATGAAACCGGTCGTCGAGGCCGCCGCGAGCCCGGCCGACGTGTCGAACCGGTCGCGCAGATACACCGCCGACCAGTCCAGGCTCGCCCCCTCCGCGAACACCGCGCAGAAGCCGACCGCGCCGATGATCAGCGCCGATTTGGGCGGGAGCGTGAACCTCGGCGGTGGCTCCTCGTCCTCGGCGGGCTTCAGATCGAGCACCCAGCGGCAGGCCACTATGGCGAGGAGCGTGAGGACCCCCGCCGCCAGTGCGTGGTGCAGCCGCGCGTCCGAGCCGAGCTGCGCGGCGAGCGTGCCGGCGGCCGATCCGATCAGGGTGCCGACGCTCCACATGCCGTGCAGGCCGGACATGATCGACTTGTCGAGCAGGCGTTCGACCTCGACGCCGAGCGCGTTCATGGCGACATCGGCCATGCCTGCCGTGGCGCCGTAGGTGAACATCGCCAGGCACAGGGTGTACAGGTTCGGCGCGAGCGACGGCAGGGTCAGGGACAGCGTCCACAGTGCGATCAGGCCGCGCAGGGCGGTGCGGCTGCCGAAGCGGTGGCTGATCCGGCCGGCCAGCGGCATCGAGCAGGAGGCGCCGAACGCCGTGAAGGCCAGGGCGAACCCGAGTTGGCCCGCACCGACGTGCGCGTGGTCCTGGATCCACGGCACGCGGGTGGCGAACGAGCCGGTGACGGCGCCGTGCACGGCGAACACCGCGGCCACGGCGTACCGGGCGCGCCTCACCTCGCGTGGTTGGTAGACCCCTTCGACCATTGTGCTCATTGTCGGGCCCCTCCCCGGCTGTGTCCGCCCCGCTGCGCCGCGTAAACTATCAGGAACCCTGCCTGATAGATAGGGCAAGGGCCAGGGCGAGTGATCAAGAGCCGCCCGCCGAGCCGCCCGCCGATCTGGAAGGATCCCGGCATGCCCGCATCTCCGAGCACCGCCCGGGCCATCAACGACCGGCTCGCCCTGCGGCTGCTGCAGCAGGAAGGCCCGTTGACGGCAGGGAAGTTGAAGCAGCTCACCGGACTGTCCCGCCCCACGGTCGCCGACCTCGTCGAGCGCCTGACGGCAGCCGGGCTGATCGCGGTGGTGGGGGAGTCGGGCGAGCAACGGCGCGGTCCGAACGCCCGGCTGTACGGGATCGTCGCCGACCGCGCCCATCTCGCGGCCCTCGACGTGCGCACCGAGGGCGTCTCCGTCGTCGTGTCGGATCTGCTCGGCGAGGTGCTCACCGAGGCGTCGGTGCCCATCAGTGGAGACTCCGGCACGGGACCCGCGGTCGAACAGGCGGTGGCGCTGGTGGAGCGCGCCGCGAAGGAGGCCGGTGCCGAGCGGCTGCACACAGTCGGGATCGGGGCGCCCGGGCTCGTCGATCCCGCCACCGGGGAACTCCGCGACTCCTCGGGCCTGCCCGAGTGGCACCGCCGACTGGTCGCCGCGCTCCAGGAGCGGTTGCCCGCGCGTGTGATCGTGGAGAACGAGACCAACCTCGCCGCCCTGGCCGAACAGCGCGAGGGCGCCGCCCGCGACCGGGACACCTTCGTCCTGCTGTGGCTCGGGCACGGCACGGGCGCGGCCGTGGTGCTCGACGGCGCGCTGCGCCGCGGCGCCTCGGGCGGCACCGGCGAGATCGGCTTCCTGCCGGTCCCGGGCACCGGGGCGCTCCCGTCGGCGACGGACTGTGCGGGCGGCTTCCACTCCCTGGCGGGAGCGGCGGCCATCGCCGAACTGGCGCAGGCGCACGGGCTGGTGGCGGACGGCAAGGCGCACGAGCCGTACGCGGCGGCGCTGGTACGCAGGGCCGCGGAGGCGGCGGGTGCCGCGGAGGCGGGGGACTCGCGCCGGCCGGGACGGGCCGACGGGGCCGCGGGGGGCGCTTGGGCTGTCGGCGGCGGGGCGGGTGCGGGTGCGGTGCGGGGCGGTGCCGGTCCGGCGGGCGCTTCGGGTGTCGGTGGCGGGGTGGAGGTTGTGGGGAGCGGTGGAGTCGCGGCCGCCGGGCCGGGTGTCGGCGGCGGTGCGGGTGCGGTGCGGGGTGGTGGGGCTGTGCGGGGCGCTGTGGGTGTCGGTGGCCGGGACGGGGTTGGCGAGGCTGCGGTCGGTGCTTCGGGTGTCGGTGGTCTGGGCGGGGGTGGCGAGGCTTCGGTCGGTGCCGTGGGGGCTGCCGGTGGCCGGAGTGGTGTGCGGGACGGTGAGGTTGCGGCGGGCGACCCCGAGGCCGGGGGTTCGGGCGGCGGTGTGGGCCGTCAGGATGCCGGGGGCCTGCGTGGCGCGTCTCCGGAGGGTGATGGGGGTGCCGACGGGGCCGGGGGAGGCCGCCTCGGCGCCCCCGAGGAGCGCATTGCGGCCCGCTTCCTCGACGCCCTCGCCGACCGTCTCGCCATCGGCGCCGCCTCCATCGCCGCCATCCTCGACCCCGGCTGTGTGGTGCTCGGTGGCGAGGTCGGGCGGGCGGGCGGTGACGTGCTGGCCGCGCGCGTCGAGGAGCGGCTCGCACGGATGACGCCACTGCGGACCGAGGTGCGGGCGGGCGCGCTGGGCGGCGGCGCGGTACTGCGGGGCGCCCTGCTGACCGCGCGGGACGGCGCCCAGGACGACCTGTTCACGCCTCCGGTTCGCGCCTAACGGGCGCGCGGTGATGTTCCCGCTCGGGAGAAGCCGAGAGGGGGAAGAGGCCGCAACATCCGTGCCGGCGCGGGGAGTTGTGGCGTGCAAGTCCGTCACTTTCCGGATACCCGGCTCTGGTGGGCGCTTGCGAACGCGAGAAGAAGCCCGGTGCGCTCGGGGCTGGTCCGGCAGGCCCGCCGTCCCGGTCCGCCGGAGAAGTCCAGCCGTGCGTCCTGTGAGGCACCCCACACCGTTCGTCCGTATGGACCTCGACAAGGCGTGGCACACTGGCCCTGTACCTAAAGCAGCGCACTCCGGGGTCGGTGAAAGTCCGAACCGGCGGTTACAGTCCGCGACCCGGTCGCTTCCAGCGGCCGGTTGACCAGGTGAAATTCCTGGACCGACGGTTAAAGTCCGGATGGGAGGCAGTGCGCGGCGGGCGGGCATCATGCACGCCGCCGTAGGTCCGTCATGACGACGGACCCTCGTTCGGCGTCGTCCTCGGTGTCCCTGCTCGTGTCTACTGTCGTCATCGACAGGCCCCGGAGTCCGTGCCCGAAAGAGGCAGGAGGACCCGGGAAGTGTTCACCGGAATCGTCGAAGAGCTGGGTGAGGTCACCGCCGTCGAGAATCTCGGCGACTCCTCCCGCTTCCGGCTCCGTGGACCCGTCGTCACCGAAGGCGCTGAGCACGGTGATTCCATCGCAGTCAACGGTGTCTGTCTCACCGTCGTGGAGCACGATGGCGACGAATTCACTGCCGACGTCATGGCGGAAACCCTGAACCGCTCCAGCCTCGGCGCCCTCGCGGTCGGCTCCCGCGTCAACCTCGAACGCCCCACCGCCGTCGGCGCGCGCCTCGGCGGGCACATCGTGCAGGGCCACGTCGACGGCACGGGCACGGTCCTCGAACGCAAGCCGTCCGACAACTGGGAGCTCATCACGATCTCCCTCCCGGCTCACCTGAGCCGCTACGTGGTCGAGAAGGGCTCCATCACCGTCGACGGCATCAGTCTCACCGTCGTCGAGGCCGGCCCCGACCGCTTCACCGTCAGCCTCATCCCCACGACCCTCGCGCTGACCACGCTCGGCATCAAGCAGCCCGGCGACCCCGTCAACCTCGAAGTCGACGTCATCGCCAAGTACGTCGAGCGCCTGCTGGCCAGTCAGGGGGACACCAAGTGAACTGGCTCAACTCCGAGGCATTCACGCTCTTCGACCAGCACATCAAGTGGTCGGACATGATCGGCAACGTGATCGGTCTGGTCGCACTCGCCTTCGGCTGGCGGCGCTCCATATGGAGCTGGCCGGCGCAGTTCCTGTCGGGTGTCATCCTCTTCGCGGCCTTCGCCAACGCCCACCTCTCCGGCAGCGCCGGCAAGCAGGTCGTCGTCATGGTCGTCGCCGTCTACGGCTGGTGGCAGTGGAACCGCGGCAAGGGACAGGGCGAGGACGGCCACATCGCCGTACGGTTCGCCACCTGGCGCGAGCGCGCGGTCCTGGTCGGCGCCGCCGCCGTCGGCACGGTCGCGGTCGCCGGTCTGTTCAAGGCGTACCCGTCACTGTCCTGGGATCCCTGGCCGGACGCGTACATCTTCGTCGGCACGATCGTCGCCATGTACGCCCAGGCGCGCGGCATGGTCGAGTTCTGGTTCGCCTGGCTGCTCGTCGACGCCGTGGGCGTCCCGCTCAACTTCGCCAACGGCTTCGCCTTCTCCGGCTTCGTCTACGTCATCTACGGCGCACTCGTCCTGTGGGGCATGCGTGACTGGTGGCTGCGCTCCCGCAAGACGGGGCAGCCCGTTCTGGAAGGAGCCGCGGCATGACGACGGCGCCGATTCTCTACAGCACGGACAACATCGAGGACTTCGCGCTCGACCCGGTCGAGCAGGCCATCGCCGACATCGCGGCGGGCCGCCCGGTCGTGGTCGTCGACGACGAGGACCGGGAGAACGAGGGCGACCTCGTCATCGCGGCCGAGAAGGCCACGCCCGAGATCGTCGCCTTCATGATGAGCGAGTGCCGCGGTCTGATCTGCGCCCCCATGGAGGGCGACGAACTCGACCGCCTCCAGCTCCCGCAGATGGTCGACCACAACACCGAGTCGATGCGCACCGCGTTCACCGTGTCCGTCGACGCGAGCGGCGCCCACGGCGTGACCACCGGTATCTCCGCCTCCGACCGCGCCACCACGCTGCGGCTGCTGGCCGGGGGAGAGGCGGGCCCCGGCGACTTCGTCCGCCCCGGGCACGTCTTCCCGCTGCGCGCCAGGTCCGGCGGCGTCCTCGTCCGCAACGGCCACACCGAGGCCGCCGTCGACCTCGCCCGACTGGCGGGGCTGCGCCCGGCCGGCGTGATCGTGGAGATCGCCGGCGAGGACGGCCACATGCTGCGCCTGCCCGAACTGATCCCGTTCGCCCGTAAGCACGGGCTGACGATCATCTCCATCGAGGACCTGATCGCCTACCGCCGCACCTCGGAACCCACCGTCCGCCGCGAGGCCGAGGTCCACCTGCCCACCGCCTTCGGCGAGTTCACGGCGTACGGCTACCGCTCCACCGTCGACGGCGTCGAGCACGTCGCCCTCGTCCACGGCGAGATCGGTGACGGCGAGGATGTCCTCGTCCGTGTCCACTCCGAGTGCCTCACCGGCGACGTCTTCCACTCCCTGCGCTGCGACTGCGGCCCTCAGCTGGAGGCATCACTGGAGCGCATCCAGGCCGAGGGCCGGGGCGTGGTCGTCTATCTGCGCGGCCACGAGGGGCGCGGCATCGGGCTGATGTCCAAGCTGCGCGCCTACGAACTCCAGGAGCGTGGCCGCGACACCCTGGACGCCAACCTGGAACTGGGCCTGCCCGCGGACGCCCGTGACTATGCCGCCGGCGCGCAGATCCTGGAGGACCTCGGGGTCCACAGTCTGCGGCTCATGACCAACAACCCCGACAAGACCGACGCCTTGCTCCGGCACGGCCTCAAGGTCTCGGCACGGGAGCCGATGCCCGTACAGGCGGGCGAACACAACCTCCGCTACCTGCGCACCAAGCGGGACCGGATGGGGCATGACCTGCCCTGGCTGGACACGAGTGCCGTGTCCGCCTGCGGCAACCAGTAAGAGAGCACTGAGGAGAGACGTGAGCGGCAAGGGTGCACCGGAGCTGTCCGTACGCAATGTGAGCGACCTGCGGGTCGCCGTCATCGCGGCACAGTGGCACGACAAGGTGATGGACGGTCTGGTGGATGGCTCCCTGCGCGCCCTGCGCGAGCTGGGGATCGACGAACCGACCCTGATCAGGGTGCCCGGCTGCTTCGAGCTGCCGGTCGCCGCCAAGGTCCTCGCGGGCCGCGGCTACGACGCGATCGTGGCGCTCGGTGTCGTGATCCGAGGCGGCACCCCCCACTTCGACTACGTGTGCCAGGGCGTGACCCAGGGCCTGACCCAGGTCTCCGTCGAGACCGGCGTTCCCGTGGGCTTCGGCGTGCTGACGTGCGACACGGAGGAGCAGGCCCTGGACCGCGCGGGTCTGGAGGGCTCCAACGAGGACAAGGGCCACGAGGCCGTGACGGCGGCGGTGGCGACCGCGGCGACCCTCCGTTCAGTATCTGAACCCTGGCACTGAGGTACGGGCCGGAGCGCGTAGGGTTAGGACCACCATGTCCAAGAAGACGTTCGAGGAGCTCTTCACCGAGCTCCAGCACAAGGCCGCCCACGGCGATCCCGCCACCTCCCGCACCGCAGAGCTGGTCGGCAAGGGCGTCCATGCCATCGGCAAGAAGGTCGTCGAGGAGGCCGCCGAGGTATGGATGGCCGCCGAGTACGAGGGCAAGGAAGCGGCTGCCGAGGAGATCTCGCAACTGCTCTACCACGTCCAGGTGATGATGGTGGCGCGCGGAATCTCCCTGGACGACGTCTACGCCCACCTCTGAGTCGTATACCGCACACCCGTACGCACGAACGAAGGAAGCCGACCTCATGCTGCGCATCGCCGTCCCCAACAAGGGTTCACTGTCCGGCCCTGCGGCGGAGATGCTGCATGAGGCCGGCTACCAGCAGCGCCGGGAGTCCAAGGAACTGAGGATCGTCGACCCGGAGAACGAGGTGGAGTTCTTCTACCTCCGCCCCCGGGACATCGCGATCTACGTCTCCTCCGGCCGACTGGACATCGGCATCACCGGCCGCGACCTGCTCATCGACTCCGGTGCCAACGCCGAGGAGATCCTGCCGCTCGGCTTCGCCCGCTCCACCTTCCGTTTCGCCACCAAGCCCGGCACCGCGAACGGCGTCGGGGACCTCGCGGGCATGACGGTCGCCACCTCCTACGAGGGCATCGTCGCCAAGCACCTCGCCGACAAGGGCGTCGACGCGTCCGTGGTCCACCTCGACGGCGCCGTCGAGACCGCCATCGAGCTGGGTGTCGCCGAGGTCATCGCGGACGTCGTCGAGACCGGCACCTCGCTGCGCAACGCGGGCCTGGAGGTGTTCGGCGAGCCGATCATGAAGTCCGAGGCCATCGTCATCCGCCGCACCGGCGCCGACGGCGACGAGCCCAAGGTGCAGCAGTTCCTGCGCCGCCTCCAGGGCGTCCTCGTGGCCCGGACCTACGTGATGATGGACTACGACTGCCGCGTCGAGCAGCTGGAGAAGGCCGTCGCGCTCACTCCCGGCCTGGAGTCCCCGACGGTCTCGCCGCTGCACAACGAGGGCTGGGTCGCCGTCCGGGCCATGGTCCCGGCCAAGGAGGCCCAGCGGATCATGGACGACCTGTACGACATCGGCGCCCGGGCCATCCTGACCACGGCCATCCACGCCTGCCGTCTCTGAGGGGGCGTACGTCGATGTCGGACCTGCCCGCCCTCCCCGTCACGTTCCGTCCGGGACGCACCCGTGCCGTCCTGCTGACCGCCGGAGTCGCGATCTTCGTGGTCATCACGACGGTCGCGATGCTGCTGGAGCATCTCACCGCCGGGGAGCGCCTCAGCTTCGTCTTCACGGCGGCCCTCCTCTTCGGGGTGCTGCTCATGCTCTCCCGGCCCAAGGTGGTCGCCGATGAGACCGGGGTCACCGTCGTCAACATCGCCAGCCGGCGTCACCTGGACTGGGCGGAGATCCTCCAGGTGAACCTGCGTCCGGGCGACCCCTGGGTCTTCCTCAACCTCAGCGACGGCACCAGCCTGCCCGCCCTGGGCATCCAGCCGGGCATCGCCAAACAGCGCGCGATCGAGGACGCGCGCACGCTCCGGGCGCTCACCGAGGCCCGCTCCACCGTCGATCCCGAGCGACATCAGGGCTGACTCGGGGCCGTCGCCCCTGCCGCACATGCCCATGTCTTGATTAATCTGGTGGCAGAGGCGTTTTCCTTGCGCCTCCGCCCCTGAGGTTCCGCCCGGTGCTCAGGGGTTCCTGCTACCCGAGGAGTGACTCCCTCCGGCGATGGACGGATCGTCCTGCAGTACCTGCGCCGCCCCCTCCCGACATAGCGCGGACCTCGACAGAGTGTTCCGCGTCCATGCGGAGGCGGCGGCATCATGACCATCCCCTTGCTGCTCCTCGGGGCGGCGTTCCTGCTCATTCTGGCCAACGGCTTCTTCGTCGCTGCCGAGTTCGGACTCGTCACGGTCGAGCGGCCCGACGCCGAGAAGGCCGCGGCCGAGGGCGACCGACGGGCCGTTACGGTCGTCGAGTCCCTCAAGGAGCTGTCCTTCCAGCTCTCCGGCACCCAGCTCGGCATCACCATCACCTCACTGGTCGTCGGCATGCTCGCCGAACCGGCGCTCGCCGAACTGCTGAGCGGCCCGTTCACGGCCATCGGCATCCCCGAGGGCGCGGTGTCGGGTGTCGCCGTGGTCGTCGGCATGCTGCTCGCATCGGCCGTGCAGATGGTGATCGGCGAACTCGTACCCAAGAACTGGGCGGTGTCCAGGCCGCTCCAGGTCGCGCGCTTCGTCGCGGGCCCGCAGCACCTGTTCTCGCGGTTGTTCCGCCCGGTGATCGCCGCGCTGAACGCCGTCGCCAACCGCCTCGTCCGCGCCCTGGGCGTCGAGCCCGCCGAGGAGCTGGCCTCCGCCCGCACTCCCGGTGAACTCGTCTCCCTGGCCCGGCACTCGGCCCAGGCCGGCGCGCTGGAGCAGGACACGGCGGACCTGTTCGTACGCACCCTCTCCTTGGGTGAGTTGACCGCGCAGCACGTGATGACCCCCCGAGTGAGGGTGAGCGCGCTGCAGTCGTCCGCCACCGCGGAGGACGTGGTCAATCTGACCCGTGCCACCGGTCTGTCCCGCTTCCCCGTCTACCGGGAGAAGATCGACGAAATAGTCGGCATGGTCCACCTCAAGGACGCCCTCGCGGTGCCCTCCCACGATCGGCTGCGTACGCCCGTCGTCCGGATCGCCCAGGCGCCGCTGCTCGTCCCGGAGACGCTGCCCGTGCAGCCCCTCCTGGAGCGCCTGCGCAGCGAGCAGCCCATCGCCGTCGTCGTCGACGAGTACGGCGGCACGGCGGGCGTCGTCACCCTGGAGGACATCGTCGAGGAGCTGGTCGGCGAGGTACGCGACGAGCACGACGGGCTGGACCTGCCCGAACTCGCCGCAGCGCCGCCCGAGGACGGGCGCCCGGCGTGGGACGCCGACGGCAGCTGCCGGGTCGACGTCCTGAAGCGGATAGGCCTGGACGTGCCGGAGGGTCCCTACGAGACCGTGGCCGGACTCGTAGCCGATCTGCTCGGCCGGATCCCCGCCCCCGGGGACCGGGCCGAACTGCCGGGCTGGCGGCTCACGGTCCGCCAGGTCGGCCACTACCGCGCCGAGCGTGTCAGGCTCGTGAGGATCGCGGACGCCGCCGCGCCGGCCGCGGAGGCGGTGCGATGAGCCTGCTCCAACTCGTGTTCGCCGCGCTGCTGGTACTCGTCAACGGGTTCTTCGTGGGCGCCGAGTTCGCCCTCGTGTCCGTGCGGCGCAGCCAGATCGAGCCGCTGGGGACCGCACGGGCCCGGCAGGTGCTCTACGGTCTCGAACGGCTGCCGCAGATGATGGCCGCGGCTCAGTTCGGCATCACCGTGTGCTCGCTGACGCTGGGCGCGGTCGCCGAGCCGACGGTGGCGCATCTGCTGGAGCCGTTGTTCGAGGCCGCGCACATCCCGCACGGGATGATTCACCCGCTCGGGTATGTGATCGCGCTCGCCGCCGTCGTCTTCTTCCACCTGGTGATCGGCGAGATGGTGCCGAAGAACCTGGCGATGGCCGCGCCGGAGAAGGCCGCGCTGTGGCTGAGCCCCGGGCTCGTGGCGTTCGCCCGGCTGTGCCGGCCGGTGACGGTCGCCCTGAGCGCCTGCGCCAAGGTGATCCTCAAACTCTTCCGTGTGGAGCCGAAGGACGAGGTCGAGGCGGTCTTCACCAGCGAACAGCTCAACCAGCTGGTGGAGGACTCCGGTCAGGCGGGGCTCCTCGACCCCGAGGAGCAGGAGAGGCTGGAGGACGCGCTGGAGCTGGGCTCGCGCCCGGTGACGGACGTGCTCCTGGACCCGGCCCTGCTGGTGACCGTGGAGCCCACGGTGACACCGGGCGAGGTGGTGGCGCTCACCGCGCGCACGGGCTACTCGCGCTTCCCGGTGGTGGCGGGGAACGGTGCCTTCATGGGCTACCTGCACGTGAAGGACGTCCTCGACCTGGAGGACTCCGAGTGGGCGGTGCCGCAGCAGCTCTGGCGGCCGATGACCACGCTCGCGGCGGAACTGCCGCTGGACGACGCGCTGACGGTGATGCGCCGGGCCGCCACACACCTGGCGCAGGTGGCGGACACCTCCGGCCGGGTGCTCGGCCTGGTCGCCCTGGAGGACGTACTGGAACTCCTGGTGGGCGAGGTCAGGGACCCGGCCCACAGGGAGGCGCCACCACAGCCGCGCATGCCGGAACCAGAACAGAAGGAAGCGGTACCGAGCTGACCGACCGAGGTTCCCCGCGCCCCCTAAGGGGGCGCGGGGCTGTATCGATATGCGGCTCCGCCGCGTGGGCGCGATCAACCACAACGATTCCGCACCCGCAAGACGTCAGAAGCGACCGAGCTGGTAGGCACTCTCACAACCCCGACGGATCCTGGGGCCCCCGCCCGGACAAAACTTCCCCATACGCCTGCATGAGATCCGGCAACCGAAGAGTCGACAAGTCGTCACGGCTCGGCACCGCCGGGTAACCACTCAACCGCAGATCCCGATACGCACAACTCTTCTCGTACAGCGTCCGCAGAAACCGCCCGTTGCCGAGCTCGTCGATCCACCCCTGGTCCACGACGTGCCCGGCGATGGAGCGAAGCTCCTCCAGCGCCTCCTCGTCCCAGACGTCCCCGTTCTCCGCGGCCAGCACCTCGCCGATCGCGGTCAGTTCCAGGGGGCGGTACGAGGGGAAGTCGACCCGGGTCGTGAAGCGGGAGGACAGCCCGGGGTTGGCGGCCAGCAGGCGGTCCATGCCCTCGGGGTAACCGGCGAGGATCACCACCAGGTGGTCGCGGTTGTCCTCCGCCCGTTTCAGCAGCACCTGGAGGGCCTCGTCGCCGTACGCGTCCCCCTTGCCGTAGCCCGAGTTGGACAGCGAGTACGCCTCGTCCACGAACAGCACGCCGCCGATCGCCGAGTCGATCAGCTCGTTCGCCTTCACGGCGGTCTGGCCCAGGTACTCGCCGACCAGGTCCGCCCGCTGGGCCTCCACGAGGTGGTCGCCGCCGAGCAGGCCGAGCGCGTAGAAGACCCGGCCCAGAATCCTGGCCACGGTGGTCTTGCCGGTTCCGGAGGGACCGGAGAACACGAAGTGCCGTTTCGGCGGCTGTACGGGTAAGCCCTGGCCCGCCCGCAGCCGCGCCATGTTCAACTGTGCCGACAGCGCCTTGACCTGGCGTTTGACCGGCTCCAGGCCGACCATCCGCTCCAGCTCGGCCAGCGCCTCCTCCAGCAGCGCGGGATCCGTGGGTCCGGCCGGCAGCGGCTGCGTCGGCGACGAGGCCTTCTCCCGTACGGCGTCGCTCTGCGCGGGCAGCGCGCCCGGCGGCGGTGGTTCGGGATCGGAGAGTTTCAGGTCGCGGCCCTCGGTGCCGAAGAGCGGATCGAGACCGTCCGGCCCCTCCAGTGCGTCCCCGGTCCCGGCGAGGGCCATCGCCGTGTAGTCGGCCGACTCGTCGTACCCGTCGCCCTCGGCGATCGCCGCGAGCCGTGCCGAGGTGTCCATGAACGCCGGGTCGACGCGGTGCACCGCACGGTAGAGGGGGAGGGCGGCGGCCGAGCGGCCCGTGCCCTCGTGGGCGCGGGCCAGCCAGTACCGCAGTTCCTTGCGCTGCGGCTGCTCGCTGCGGCAGCGCATCAGTGCGGCCGAGAGCAGGGGCTCGGCGTGCCCGTACATCTCCAGGCGGACCCGGGCCATCCCGCCGAACAGCCCGGCCTCGATGCCGAGCATCGGGTCGTCGATCAAGGGATCGGTGTGCCGGACCAACTGCTCCCAGTCCTTGACCAGGTAGGCCCGGCAGGCGTGCAGGAAGCGGACATGGGAATCGGCGTCCACGGGCGGCAGTCCGGCCAGTGCCCGGTCCAGCTCCGGGACGTGGCGGCCGTCCAGCCAGTGCGAGGCGTGCGCGAGCAGCAGGTCGCGCGGGCTCTCCAGCACCGGCTGCACCCACCAGCCCAGCCAGTACCAGGAGTTCAGGGTGCGCCGGTGGCGCGCCCGCTGTTCCCCGAAGCGGTCCCGATGGCGGAACATCCGCAGCAGCGCGGTCGTCGTGTCGACGCGCAGCGCGTGCAGCCCGAGCCAGCTGTCGGCCATCCCGGGATCCAGCCGGACCGCCGTGCGGAACTCCTCCTCCGCCTGCGGATAGGCGCCCATCGTGTAGGCATCGACGCCTCGCAGCCAGGCGAGGTCGGCCGGGGCCTCGGGGCCCTGCGTGCCGAAGTCCATCACGTCCCCCACAAACCGTGCCCCCGTTGGTTCACCGCCGGGCCGTCACCCGTCGGTCGCCTTGCTCGAACCGCTGTGCCGCGGACCGGAGTTGCAGTGCGCAGAGCAGCTGTCCGAAGGTCGCACCGAGAGGCATCGTACCTGCGGGGATCGGCGCACCGAAGGGTGCCGCACGCGCCGTTTGGCGAGGTGGGAGCAGACGGGGCGCATTGCCTGTGGTGACCGAGGGTGAGCGAATCACGTCTCCCAGCGCCCGGAGAAGGTGTCCAGGGCAGAACGAAGCCCCCGATCACGGGGGAACAACCGGGGGCTTCGCGTCTGCGGTCGGCTTCGAAAGCCGCACATTGAGAACGTAAGTCCTGTACGGCCCCCCGGTCAAGCCGAGTTGGAGCAGTCGGGAAAGTTCCCCGGCAAGCGTCTTCACAAGTTCAGCACACTGCCGTTGGGTCGTCACTGTGGGTGAGATTCTGGTCCGGACCAAGGGTCCCGGCCGGTCCCGGAATCACCTCATGTCCCTCGGATCCCTGACGCACCAGAAGGCCGGCGAACGGTCGTGACGGATCCTCGGCGAAGTGCCGACGCTCGGCCTCGACCCATCCGGCCCAGAACGCGCGTTGCTCCTCGCCGTCCCGGGCCCGGCCGCGCGCCCAGGCCTCGTCGTGCGGCAGGTCCATCCACAGCAGCCGTGCCAGATACGGGCGCAGGGCCCGGCGGCCGGCGCCCACCCCCTCGATGAGGATCACAGGGGCGGGCGGCAGTGCGCGGGCCGGGCCGAAGTGCCGTGCCCGCCAGTCATAGGGGTGGTAGTGCGCACTCTCGCCGCGGCCGAGCGGCTCGATCACCTCGTGCAGCAGCCGCGGCGTCCAGGCGAACAGCTCCTCGTGGCTGGCGATGTCGTCGAGGTGCAGCACGGGCGCACCGCCGAGCGCGCCCGCCAACTGTCCGGCGAACGTGGACTTGCCGGAGCCGGCGTGACCGTCGACGCCGACGAGGCGGACAGGGCCGCAGGACGGCGGCAGCTGCCGGAGGTGGGACGCGAGGGCGTGAATGGCGATTCCCGGAGCATGAGGGGGCGTGGGCATATTGCGGAGGAACATTTTACGCGGGTGGGAGGGCCGGCCGGCCGGGTGGCGGAGGCCGCCCCATGACCGCGGAATTAGTGCCGCATTGAACTGTTCACTGATCAATTACCGGCCTCCCTCTTTCGTGTTCTCCGAACCAGACATGCTCTGCAGACAGGGGATCGCAGGGGGACCCCCCGAACCGGGTGTTTAGGAATGTCCATTCCGGTTGCGCTCGATGCTGAGTAGGGTGCCTGGTGCGCAACTGCGAAGCGTCGTACGGGGATGGACGGGGAAGCATGGCCGCGGGCTTATTCGAGGGGCAGTATGTGTGGCATCCGGCGGCCGACGACCGCAAGCTCGCGAGCGCATGCGTGGAAGTACGGGCCGGTCGCCGTCTGAGCGCCTACGAACTGCTCGTCGAGACGCGCGAGGACACCGCACTGCGCGCCCACCGCTCCCTGATCCTCGCATCCGAGGCCGCCGACTCCGACCTCACCGAACGCTGGCTGGCCGAGGAGCCCAGCCCCGAGGCCGCCCTGATGTGGGCGCGCGTCGCCGTCCTGCGGGCGCTGCGCGCCGCCGACGCCCATGACGAGCGGGCCCGTGCGCTGGAGCGCATCGCGCTGAACGCCTGCCAACGGGCGACCACCATGGCACCGTACGACCCCACTCCCTGGGTGGCCCGGCTGGCACTGGCCCGCCTGCACGAGATCCGTGAGGCCGCCCCGCAGGGCCTGCTCACCGCGCCGCCGGGCCCCTGGCAGCTCTTCTCGCACATCCTGCGGCTGGACCGCTTCCACCGTGAGGGCCACCACCGCTTTCTCGCCTACTTCTTCCCTCGCCACGGCGGCTCGGTGAACGCCGCCTGGGACGTCGCCGCCTTCCTCGGCCAGCGGGCGCCCGCCACCTCGTCACTGCGCCTCCTTCCGCTGGTCGCGCTCGTCGAGAGCTATGACCCGACTCGGCTGCTCGCCGACCGCGTCTGGGAGCAGCCCCAGTGGCGCTCCACCGCGCTCGCGATCTATGAGAACTGGCTGCCACAGGCCGCCGCGCACCGCTTCACGCCGGTGCTCGATCTGGCGTACCTCGCACATGCGCTGGTCATGGCGCAGCGGGAGTTCGAGGCGCGTGCCGTCCTGATGGCCATGGGTCCCTACGCCTCCCGAATGCCCTGGAGTGTGTTCGGCGATCCCGAGGAGCAGCTGTCGCGCGCCCGTCGCGCCTGCGGACTGCCCGTGCCGGGAGTCTCCTGATCCCTTCGTCCCATTTCCGGTCAACCTCCCCCCAGAGAAAGGTCCGGCTGTGTCAGAACGGATATCTGCGGCCCGTACGAGACGACGACGAGCGGGCCGGGATCCCGTCGCGATCGACGACGACGCGACACTGCACGCGATGGGATATCCGCGAAAACTCACCCGACGGTTCAAGGCCTTCGACAATTTCGCCATATCCTTCACCATCATCAACATCCTCTCCGGGATTTTCTCGTCGTTCGGATTCGGCATGAACGCGGGCGGCCCGCGCATTCTCGTCTTCGGCTGGATCGGCGTCTCCGTCATGGTGCTGTTCATCGGTGCCGCGATGGCGGAGGTGGCATCCGCGTATCCGACGAGCGGGGCCCTCTATTTCTCCGCCGGAAAGCTCGCCAAACGGCATCGGGGCGCCTGGTCCTGGTACACCGGCTGGCTGAACTTCGTGGGGCAGGTGGGCGGCACGGCGGCCACCGGCTACGCGGCCGCCACCTTCATCCAGGCGTTCCTCGTCCTGCAGTGGCCCTCGTACGAGCCCACCGCGCACCAGACCGTGCTGATCACGGCGCTGATCATCGTGGTCCAGGGGCTGGCCAACACCTACACCGTGCGGCTCGTCGCCGTCCTCAACCGGATCTCCGTGTGGTGGCTGCTGATCGGGCTCGTGGTGATCGTGGGCGCGCTGGTCGTGGGGCCGGACGAGCACCGGTCGGTGTCGTTCGCCACGCATTTCGTGAACAACACCGGATTCACCAACGGGCTGTACGGAGGCATGCTCGGCCTGCTCGTCACCAGCTGGACCTTCACCGGCTTCGACGGCAGCTTCCATATGTCCGAGGAGACGGTCGGGGCGACGGTCAACGCTCCCCGGGGCATCACCCGTGCCATCGGCTGTTCGGCGGTCACCGGCCTCATCCTCATGCTCGCCCTGGTGTACAGCATCGGCGACTACGCCAAGGTGGCCGGCTCCTCGGCACCGCCCGTGCAGATCCTCATCGACGGGGTTGGCATGAGCGCGGCAAAGATATTGCTGCTCGTCGTCATCGGCGCCATGCTCTTCTGCGGCCTGGCCAATCTGACCAGCAACACCCGGCAGATCTTCGCCTTCTCCCGGGACGGCGCGATGCCGGGCTCGCGCTGGTGGCACTCGGTCTCGCCGCGCACCCGTACGCCGGTCAAGGCGGTCTGGCTCGCGGTCGCCTGCTCGCTCGCCCTGGTGCTGCCCGGATGGTGGTCCCACACCGCCTTCACCGCGATCGTCAGTGTCAACGTCGTGGGGCTCTTCCTCGCCTACGCCGTGCCGATCTTCCTGCGGCTGCGGCTCGGTGCCGAGTTCCGGCCCGGCCCCTGGCATCTCGGACGGTGGAGCACGCCCATCGGCGTCCTCGCCGTCGCCTGGATCCTGCTCAGCAGCGTGCTCTTCATGCTGCCCCAGGCGTCGCCGATCACCGTCGACTCCTTCAACTACGCGCCGATCGCCCTGGCGGTCGTGCTGGTCGTCGCCACGGTGTGGTGGTTCGCCACCGCGCGGCGCCACTTCGAGGGGCCGGTCAGCTACGGCCGCCCGGACGAGGTCGCGGCGATGGACCTCGTCTGAGGGTGCCGCGGCTTCGGCGCGTACGGCCGCCCTGGATGCGGGCTCTCCGGCCCCGGGCCAGGCGACCGCGTCCGCCCAAGCCGCGGCACCCCAGGTCATGCCAGTGGTCTGGACCTATATTGGTGGGCGCGTCGATGGCCGAAGTGCTGGCAGAAGTCCGCTTGCGGCGGCCATAGTTGGCGCACACCATGCGTCTGAACCGCCGCTTCCGGACCAATGGGGGTCACCCACCGATGACCAGAGCTTCAGAGCCGTCCCGCAGATCCATCCTCACCGCAGCGGTCGCCGTGGCCACGGCGACCGGACTGACCGCCGGCCCGGCAGCCGCGGCCGCCCCATCCGGCGGACCGACGAAATCACCTCCGGGTCTCGTGGACTACCGCGCCTGGACTTCGTACGCCGACTGGCGTAGTGGCACCGCCCAGGGTGTACGCGCCGTCGCCGGCTCCCGCCCCGGCGCGGTGATCGCCGCTCCGGCCGGCCGCACCGACTACACCGACCCGCACACCGGCAGGACCGCCACCTGGGAGTACGCCGTCTGGACCTCTCCGGTGCACAGGCTGACCGTTCCCTCCACCGAGGTCATCGCCTCCTGGAACGCGCACACCCCGGCCGGCACCTGGCTCCAGGTCGAACTGAAGGGCACGTACTCCGACGGCACGGACACCCCCTGGTACGTGATGGGCCGCTGGGCGGCCGGCGACCAGGACATCAAGCGGACCTCCGTCGACGATCAGACAGACGGCAAGAGCAACATCTGGACGGACACCTTCGCCATCGCCGACGGCGCCTCGGGCCTGCGCCTGGTCTCGTACCGCCTGCGCCTGACCCTCTACCGTGCGCCCGGCACGAAGGCCACCCCGACCGTGTGGCGGCTCGGCGCCATGGGCTCCGACATCCCCGACCGCTTCACCGTCCCGGCCTCCACGCCCGGCCTCGCCCAGGAGCTGATCGTCCCGCGCTACTCGCAGGAGATCCACAAGGGTCAGTACCCGGAGTACGACAACGGCGGCGAGGCCTGGTGCAGCCCCACGTCCTCGCAGATGATCATCGAATACTGGGGCCGGAAGCTCACCCCCACGCAGCTGTCCTGGGTCGACCCCTCGTACGCCGATCCGCAGGTCTGCCACGCCGCCCGCTTCACCTACGACCACCAGTACCAGGGCTGCGGCAACTGGCCGTTCAACGCGGCCTACGCGGCGACGTTCTGGGACCTCAGGGGTGTGGTCACCCGGCTGTCCTCGCTCACCGACCTGGAGACGCTGATCGCGGCGGGCATCCCGGCCATAACGTCCCAGTCGTTCCTGAAGGAGGAGCTGACGGGGGCCGGATACGGCACCTCAGGTCACCTGATGACCGTGATCGGTTTCACCGCCGAAGGCGATGTGATCGCCAACGACCCGGCCTCGCCCAGCGACGCGGAGGTGCGTCGCGTCTACAAGCGGCGCGAGTGGGAGAACATCTGGCTCAGGACCAAGCGGTACAACGCCTCCGGCAAGGTCGTCTCCGGCACCGGCGGCGTCTGCTACCTCTACTTCCCGGCCCACCTCACCGCGCGGCAGCGCAAGGCGCTGGCGGCGGTGGGCGTCCGCTGACGCGGCAGGGCACGGCGGTGACACCCGAGGCCCCCGGGAGACCGGGGGCCTTTCCGTGTGACCAAGCTCTCCGCCGCACGGGCGCATTCCGGTGGCAAGGTGGACACATCGGTGGGGGGAGTCCGCCGCACAGCCCGAGACCCAGCGAGATGCCATGACCTCCACCTCAGCCACCGCAGCCCGCGTCCGAGCCCGCACGGGCGGTCCGAAGGACGACGGCCCGAAGATCGTCGAGCATGTCGCGGGCTGGACCCTGGTGGTGGTCCTCGCGATGCTCGTCACCCAACTCGGCCTGCTCTGAACGGATCGGCCCAGGGACTTCCGGAACGGCCTCCGGCGATTCCCGAACGCCGTCCGGCCTGTCGATCAAAGTCGAACATGCTGGTGGTGTCGTTCTGCAATACTGCCGCTGTCCCGCTGGCAGTTGGAGACCTGGGCCGAAATTGAATAACAGTCAACAGCGAGGCGCCGTCGGCACCCCCGTGCGCGGTACCGATCGCTCTGTGGCGCGCCGCGCCGAACTCATAGCCATCGGGCGGAAGTTGTTCGCCGGCACTTCGTACGACGCGCTGTCGATGGACGACATAGCGCGCCACGCCCATGTGGCCAAAGGGCTGATCTACTACTACTTCAAGTCGAAGCGCGGCTATTACCTGGCCATTGTCGAGGACTCGGTGGCCGACCTCGTCACCTCCGCGGCCGGCGGTCTCGAACTGCCACCGGTGGAGCGTGTGCACCGCACCATCGACCGCTATCTGCGCTACGCCGAGCACAACCAGGCCGCCTACCGCACGATCGTCAGCGGCGGTGTGGGCTTCGACGCCCAGGTGCAGGCCATCCGGGACGGTGTGCGCGAGGCGATCGTCGCCACGATCGCCGAGGGGGCGTACGGCAGGCGCGAGATCGCTCCACTGGTGCGTATGGGACTCCTCGGCTGGGTGTGCAGTGTGGAGGGGGCGACCCTCGACTGGATCGACCGCCCGGAGCTGCCCCGCGACTCCATGCGCGCACTGCTCGTCAAGACGCTCGGCGGCACCCTGCGCGCCATCGAGGAACTGGAACCCGCGTACGCGGCCCCGCCGCCTGCCCGCCGGGACACCTGACCGCGCACCGGGGCGGGAGCCACCGCGACTCCCGCCCCATGTTCCTTATGACTCCCGTCAGTTGATCGCCTTGATCAGCTCTCCGTTCGCGGTGTCACCGCTCAGCTCCCAGAAGAAGGTGCCGCCGAAACCCTGCGCATCCTTGTACTTCATCTTCTTCTTGAGGGTCGCGGGCGTGTCATAGCTCCACCAGTCGCTCCCGCACTTGGCGTACGCGGTCCCGCCCACCGTGCCGGTCGCCGGGCACTTCGCCTTCAGCACCTTGTAGTCCTCGACCCCGTCCTCGTACGTGCCCGCAGCCGGGCCGGTGGCCGTGCCGCCGGGCGCCGTCCGGGTGACGCCGGTCCAGCCGCGTCCGTAGAAGCCGACGCCGAGCAGCAGTTTCGAGGCCGGGATGCCAAGGCTCCTGAGCTTCGCCATGGTGTCGGCGGTGTCGTATCCCCCCGTCGGAATGCCGCGGTAGGAGGTCAGCGGCGAGTGCGGGGCCGTGGGGCCGGTCCGGGCCCAGGCGCCGAAGTAGTCGTACGTCATCGGGTTGTACCAGTTGACGTACTTGGCCGTGCCCGCGTAGTCCGCCGCGTCGATCTTGCCGCCGCTCGTGCCGTCGGCCGTGATCGCCGCAGTGATCAGCTCGCGCTTGCCGAACTTGGCGCGCAGCGCCGCCATCAGGTCCCTGAAGGCCTCCCTGCCGCTGGTGTCGCACGTGTTGCCGCAGGCGTTGGGGTACTCCCAGTCGATGTCGATGCCGTCGAAGACATCCGCCCACTTGGAGTTCTCGACCAGGTCATAGCAGGACTGGGCGAAGGCCGCGGGGTCCTTGGCCGCCTCGCCGAATCCGCTCGACCAGCTCCAGCCTCCGAAGGACCAGAGGATCCTGAGGTTCGGGTGGAGCTTCTTCAGCTTGCGCAGCTGGTTGAAGTTGCCGCTCAGCGGCTGGCCCGCGCTGTCGGCGACACCGTCCACGGACTCGTCCGCGGTGAACGGTCGGTCGGTGTCCGCCCAGGAGTCGCCGATCGCGCACTTGCCGCCGGTCACGTTGCCGAAGGCGTACTCGATGTGCGTGAGCCGGTCCGCCGAGCCGGAGGTCTCGATGTTCTTGACGTAGTACTGGCGGCCGTAGATGTCCCAGTCGGGGTAGTAGCCGACGACCTTGTGGCCGGCCGCGGCCCGGTCGGTGCCGGACTCCGGGTGCGACTCGGTGGCGGTCGCGGTGCCCGTGCCGGCGAGCAGCCCGGCAGCGAGCGCGGCGCAACAGGCGGCCGAGGCCAGAGCTCGCACGCGGGCGCGCGGGCGGTGCGGTCTGAGCATGGGGGTCTCCTCGGAGGAGGGGGAGAGCGAGGGAAGGGCCCGGCCTGCCGGGGAGCGCCGGAAGGTGCGGTTCACCCAAGGGCCGGGAGCGGTGCGCGGTGAACGGCACAGTATGAGGACTAGACCAATAGGTCAATGGTTTGGACCAATTCACCTCGATCCGTCCTGGCTCCGCCGCCGGCCCCGCTCTGGTCGCACCCTGAACCCGCCCCGATGCCGGCTCGATCCGCATTTCTTGAAGTAAGCGGTCGTTAACTGGTGACTCGGTGCCTCCGATCGGGCATACTCCAAGCGCCACAACCGCTGGTCAGCCGCTTCCGAGACCCGGAACGGCGACCATCGGCCAGGCCCAGTGAGACCCGGCGGAGCCGCCCCACCCAAGGCGCGCGTTCGCCGATGTGCCCGACAGGGAGGAGAGCGTCGCCATGCCCGACCGCGCCCCGCAGCCGGTGGACCGTCAACTGCCCACGGACGAGGCCCGGGATCTGATCTCGCTCGTCCGCGACATCGCGCAGCACGAGATCGCCCCGAAGGCGGCCGAGGAGGAGGACGCCGGGCGCTTCCCGCGCGAGGTCTTCCGACTGCTCTCCGAATCCGGACTGCTCGGCCTGCCGTACGACTCCGAGTACGGCGGCGGCGAGCAGCCGTACGAGGTCTACCTCCAGGTCCTCGAGGAGCTGGCCGCGGCCCGCCTCACCGTCGGCCTCGGCGTCAGCGTCCACACCTTGGCCTGCCATGCCCTCGCCCACTACGGAACCAAGGAGCAGCAGCTCGAGCATCTGCCCGCGATGCTCGGCGGCGGTCTGCTGGGGGCTTACTGCCTGTCCGAGGCGTCGTCCGGATCCGATGCGGCGTCCCTGCGGACGAAGGCCGTCCGTGACGACGACCACTGGGCGATCACAGGCACCAAGGCCTGGATCACGCACGGTGGGATCGCCGACTTCTACACCGTGATGGCGCGCACCGGAGAGGAGGGCCCCCGCGGGATCACCGCGTTCCTCGTGCCGGGCGACGCCGAGGGGCTCACCGGTGCGGTGCCCGAGAAGAAGATGGGCATGAAGGGCTCGCCCACGGCGCAAGTCCACTTCGACGGCGTACGTGTCGGTGATGACCGCCGCGTCGGCGAGGAGGGCCAGGGCTTCGCGATCGCCCTGTCCGCGCTCGACTCCGGACGGCTCGGCATCGCGGCCTGCGCCATCGGGCTGGCGCAGGCCGCGCTCGACGAGGCCGTCGCGTACGCCACCGACCGGCGGCAGTTCGGGCGGCCGATCTCCGACTTCGAGGGGCTGCGCTTCCTCCTCGCCGACATGGCGACGCAGATCGAGGCGGGCCGCGCGTTGTACCTGGCGGCGGCGCGGCTGCGCGATGCCGGCCGGCCGTTCGCCAAGCAGGCGGCCATGGCCAAGCTGCACTGCACCGATACGGCGATGAAGGTCACCACCGACGCCGTCCAGGTGCTCGGCGGGTACGGCTACACCGCGGACTTCCCGGTCGAGCGCTATATGCGCGAGGCGAAGGCGCTGCAGATCGTCGAGGGGACGAATCAGATCCAGCGGATGGTCATCGCCCGTCACCTCGCTGGTCCCGAGTCGCGCTGAACGGGTCCTGGCCGGCCGTGAGCCGGCTCAGGCCGTCCGGGGGCGCCGCGAGCCGGACCCACTCCGGGTCGTGGCGCCCGGGCAGCGTGCGCCCGCGGTCGGCCCAGGTGCGCATCAGCGCGCGATAGATGGGCGGATCCTGGGGCTGCGGCGGCGGAAGCGCTGCCGCCGGTGCCGGAACGAACACCCGTCGCCGACGCACGGTGGCTGAGTCTGTGGCGGTCATGGCGGTCATGCATGGGCAACGCCGGGATGCGCGCGCAGGTCACCGGCCGCGCTAATCGGGCGTGAGTTCTCCGGGGGCTCGTACGGAGCATGGCGCGCCTTCGCCGGGCAACCGCCGGCCGCACGGCATCTGGTCGTCACAGCATATCTGACGTACCGTCAACTGCGCCGTTGGGGGGCCGGCCGCGCCCTTGGCCGGCGGCGTCGACTGCCGTGCGCTCAGGGAGGCTTGCCGTGCCCGACGACGACCGTCCCGTACCGCTCGACGAGTACCCCGTTCACCAGGTGCCCCTGTCGATGAAGCACGTCGCGACCGGGGACCGCAACGCCTACGACCGCTGCATCTTCCACGTCGTCGACCACCGGGGGCGGGCACTGCTGATCCTCGGGCTCGGGGTGTACCCGAACGTCGGGGTGATCGACGCCTACGCGACCCTGCGCATCGGCGACACCCTGCACGCCGTACGGGCGTCGGACGCGCTTCCGGACGACCGGATGGGCACCGAGGTCGGCCCGCTGCGGATCCACGTCGAGCGGCCCCTGCGGGACTTCCTCCTGACCTGCGCGGCGGATCCGGACGACCCGGACGGGCTGTCGTACGAGATCGCCTGGTCGGCGGAGTTCCCGGCGCTCTGGGAGCCGCACCACCTCCAGCGGCGCGGCGGCCGGCTCACCCTGGAGGGCAGGCGGTTCGTGCAGGCGGGCCGGTGCGAGGGCTGGATCCGGATCGGCGGCGAGGAGATCCGGCTGTCCGCCGACGAGTGGACCGGCACCCGCGACCGCAGTTGGGGCGTGCGGCCGATCCCGGGCGAGGACGGCGGGCGGTTCACCGATCCGGCGGACGGCTTCCACTGGATCTGGGCCCCGGCCCGCTTCGAGGATCGTTTCGTCATGGTCGTCATCCAGGAGGACGCCGACGGCTACCGCACCCTCAACGACGCCACGCTCGTCCGGAACGGCCGACGCGACCTTCAACTCGGCTGGCCCCAGGCGGAGATCACCTACCGTTCGGGCACCCGTCACCCCCGGCACGTGGTGATCCAGCTGACCGACCCGATCGGCCGCAAGCCGATGGAACTGGGCCTGGAGGTCCTCACCTCCTCCCCGCTCGCCGTCGGCGCCGGCTATCCGCCCGCCGACGACTGGCAGCACGGCACCTGGCGCGGCCTCGGCTGGACCGACCGCCGCCGCTACGACCTGTCCGACCCGTCCGCCCACCCGCTCGCCGCGTACGGGGTCACCGACCACGCGGCCCGCTTCACGCTGGACGGCCAGGTCGGCCACGGCATCTTCGAACACGGCTCGTTCGGGCGGCACGATCCGAGCGGGTTCACCGGTTTCGGATCGGTCGCGCCCTGAAGGGAGTGGGGGAGATGGCGACGGCACCACGCCCGAGGACGAGCACCCGCGATGTGGAGGAACTGGCCCGCCGGCTGACCGCCTGGCTCGGTACGCGCCTGCCCGGCGCCAAGGCCGTGAACATCAGCGTGCCCGCGTCCAACGGCATGTCCAGCGAGACCCTGCTCTTCGACATCGAACACCCCGGGCCGCCGGTGCGCGGCTGTGCGTTGAGGCTCGCGGCGGACCCGGCGGCCTACACGGTCTTTCCGTCCTACGACATGCCCAAGCAGTACCGGACGATGCGACTGGTCGCCGAGCACTCGGACCTGCCGGTGCCGCGCGTGCTGTGGCTGGAGGAGGACGAAGGGCCGCTCGGAGCACCGTTCTTCGTGATGGAGCGGGCCGAGGGACGCGTACCGCCGGACGTCATGCCCTACACGTACGAGGGGAACTGGCTGCACGCCGCGAGCGACGAGCAGCGCGCACAGCTGGAGGCCGCCTCGGTGGCGCTGCTCGCCCGGCTGCACGACCAGGTGCCGTCCGATGCGGCCGGTTTCCTCGAACTGCCCGGCGCGGGAAGCCCGTTGCGCCGCCATGTCGCGTCCCAGCGCGCCTACTACGCCTGGGTCGTCGACGGACTGGCGCGCTCACCCGTCATCGAGGACGCCTTCGACCGGCTCGACGAACTGTGGCCGCCCGACGAGGGCGACACCGTGCTCAACTGGGGCGACGCGCGCATCGGAAACGTCGTCTACGACGGCTTCGAACCCGTCGCCGTCCTCGACTGGGAGATGGCGGCCCTGGCCCCGCGCGAGGTCGACCTCGGCTGGACCGTCTATCTGCACCGCTTCTTCCACGACCTGACGGTGCGCGCAGGACAGCGCGGACTGCCCGGCTTCCTGCGCCGGGAGAACGTCGAACGCCGCTATGCCGAACTCACCGGCCACTCACCGCGGGCCATGGACTTCTACACGCTGTACGCCGCCCTGCGGCACGCGATTGTCATGCTGCGGGTCGCCTACCGCCAGGTGCACTTCAATGAGGCCGCCGTCCCCTCGGATCCGGACACACTGATCCTGCACCACGACAGCCTGCGTGCCATGGTGCAGGGCAGTTACTGGGACGAAGCGACGCCGCTCGGATGAGGGCGAGGCGTCAGGCGGCGCGCCGCATCGCCGGCATCCGCATCGGGCGCGAGCCCGGGCCGCCGACGTGCGAGAACGGCTGCATGCGCCAGTCGAGCCCCTGAGGGAGCGTCAACAGCAGGGCCGTGTCCTGCTCATGGGGCGTCACGGACTCGTCCGCGGGCCGGGCGTCGGCCGCCGCGCGGCCCGTACCGGCACAAACCGTGAGGCCGAACGGGTTCCACGGTGAGGCGCACAGCGCGTGCTCCGGCAGGACCTCCTCGTCCGCCAGGAGTGCGATGGGCTGCGCGCAGTCCGGGCAGATGACCCGGTACATCTCAAAGGTGTCGTACGCGTCGAACTCGTCGTCGCCGGGTTCGACGCCCTCCGGCTCGGGCTCGACGACCGGCTGCTGCCGCTTGGACATGGTGCGACCAGGGCGCTTCAGACTCTGCATGGGATTCTCCCCCTCGGGCTGGGCCGACAAGGCGCTGCGGCGTCGGCCACAGCAAGCACTTCCCGTCCCGTCTCGGCGGTAATCGTGAGGACATCACCAAGCCCGCCCCGACACTGTGGCGTTCGTCACATGCCGCTCGCAGATGCCAGGAGTGAGCCGGGCTCAGGCGCCCCGGAGGCGAACAACCCCAGAAGGGCTGTGGCGGTTTCGGCTCGCGGACGGCGCACCAGGCCGCTCCCGGCAACATCACAAACCGGGTATGACCTGCGCCGCTCAGGTATCCGTGAGGATCAGGCGCACTGTAGGTTCTTGCGCCATGGAGGAGCTGGACCGACAGATCGTGCAGCTGCTCGTCAAGGACGGGCGGATGAGCTACACCGACCTGGGCAAGGCCACGGGCCTGTCCACGTCGGCCGTGCACCAGCGGGTGCGCCGGCTGGAACAGCGCGGCGTCATCCGCGGTTACGCCGCGGTCGTCGACCCGGAGGCCGTCGGGCTGCCACTGACCGCCTTCATCTCGGTGAAGCCGTTCGACCCCAGCGCACCCGACGACATCGCCGACCGCCTCGCCGGCGTCCCGGAGATCGAGGCGTGCCACAGCGTCGCGGGCGACGAGAACTACATTCTGAAGGTCCGCGTGGCCACGCCCCATGAGCTGGAGGAGCTACTGGCGCGGCTGCGGACGCTCGCGGGGGTGTCGACACGCACGACGGTGGTTCTCTCGACGCCGTACGAGGCACGGCCGCCCCGGATCTGAGGGACCTGCGTGCGGGACGGCTCGCACGAGGCGCGAGACTGTCCCCATGAATGAGCGCACCGCCCCGTCACGGACCGTCCTGCTGCGCCGAGGAGAAGTCCACAGCCCCGCCGATCCCTTCGCGACCGCCATGGTCGTCGAGCGCGGACAGGTCGCCTGGGTCGGCTCCGAGGGTGCCGCCGACGCCTTCGCGGAGGGCGTGGACGAGGTCATCGACCTGGACGGCGCGCTCGTCACCCCGGCGTTCACCGACGCACATGTGCACACCACCTCCACCGGCCTCGCGCTCACCGGCCTCGACCTGTCCGGCGCGCCCTCCCTGACGGCCGCCCTCGCCCTCGTCCGCGACTTCGCCGCCGCCCGCCCGGCCGACCGCGTCCTCCTCGGCCACGGCTGGGACGCGGCCCGCTGGCCCGAACGGCGGGCTCCGCGGCGCGACGAACTCGATGAGGCCACCGGCGGCCGTCCGCTCTATCTGAGCCGGATCGACGTCCATTCGGCCGTCGTCACCACCGCCCTGCTCGACCGGGTACCGGGCGTACGCGACAAGGCCGGGTTCACGGACGGCGAGCCGCTCACCCGCGACGCCCACCACGCCGTGCGCGCCGCCGCGTTCGCGGCCGTGACCCCCGCGCAGCGCACCGAGGCCCAGCGCGCCGCCCTCGCGCACGCCGCCTCCCTCGGCATCGGTTCGGTCCACGAGTGCGCCGGCCCGGAGATCTCCTCCGAGGACGACTTCACCGGGCTGCTGCGGCTGGTCGCCGAGGAGCCGGGGCCGCGGGTCGTCGGCTACTGGGCCGAGGGGGGCGAAGAAGGCGTGGCCAAGGCACGGGAGCTGGGCGCGCTCGGCGCCGCGGGCGACCTCTTCGTCGACGGCTCCATCGGCTCGCACACCGCCTGCCTGCACGAGCCGTACGCCGACGCCGGCCACACCGGCACCGCCTACCTCGACGCGGTCGACGTCGCCGCACACGTCACCGCCTGCACCGAGGCGGGCCTCCAGGCGGGCTTCCACGCGATCGGCGACGCCGCCGTGACCACCGTCGTCGAGGGTGTACGGGCCGCCGCGGACAAGGTCGGCCTCGCCCGCGTCCGTGCCGCCCGCCACCGCGTCGAGCACGCCGAGATGCTCACGCCCGAGACCATCGCCGCCTTCGCCGAACTCGGTCTGACCGCTTCCGTCCAGCCCGCCTTCGACGCGCTGTGGGGCGGCGAGGACGGTATGTACGCCCAGCGCCTCGGTGCCGGGCGGGCCCGTACGCTGAACCCGTTCGCGGCCCTGCTGCGCGCCGGTGTCCCGCTCGCCTTCGGCTCCGACAGTCCCGTCACCCCGCTGGATCCGTGGGGCACGGTCCGCGCGGCGGCCTTCCACCGCACCCCCGGGCACGGGGTCTCGGTACGGGCCGCGTTCACGGCGCATACACGCGGCGGCTGGCGCGCGATCGGACGGGACGACGCGGGCGTGCTGGTGCCGGGCGCGCCCGCGGACTACGCCGTATGGCGCACCGACGCACTCGTGGTCCAGGCCCCCGACGACCGGGTGGCCCGATGGTCCACGGATCCCCGCTCCGGCACCCCCGGACTGCCCGATCTGACGCCCGGCGGCGACCTCCCCGTCTGCCTGCGCACCGTGGTGGGCGGTCGAACGGTGTTCGTGGGGCCGGGCGAGTGATCTCCTGGGGTGGTGAGGCCGCGATCACCCGGTGCGGCCGCGTTGCCCGACCTGCGCATCCTCCCCTCTGACCAGGCCATTGATGGCAGATCCGCAGCTCAAAGGGCTGTTGACAGCGAGGCGCGGGGGGCCGGTAGGTTCGGCCGGGTCCACCACCGGACGTCCGGCCGGGGAACCTCCGCGCAGTTGCCGCAACGCCGCTGGGTCAGGGATGGTGTGCCGCACCGGCGCACCACCACTGGGAGCCAGGCTCAGCGCCCGCGCCGCGGCAAGGGAACGTCCCGGCCGCATGGGGGTCCCTCCCTGCTCGAGCGCAGTCGAGAGCTTGGGGGAAGGTGTGACCCGGGTGGGGCCCGGACGTTCAGTAGACAACGGCTTTCGGTCGACCCGCAGCCAGCGGGTCCCAGGTCGGCCCGAAGGGCGCCGGGCCCCGATCCGCAGTGCGACCCCGGCCGAGGTGCACACCGGGCAACGACCGATGAAACGCAGGGATACGTAACCAACGTTCTTACCCGACTCTTGTGGAAACGACACCCTCACACGCACGTGCTGTCATGTCGGCTCAGACCGTGGCCACTATGGTGGTCCTCTGCGTACGGAATATGAAGGGGCAGCAGTGAATGACGGCGACGGGACCCTCGCGGCAGGAGCCCAGAGGAGGCAGTTCGGCCCGCTCGGCACCGCTTTGGTGATCATCCCGACCTACAACGAGGCGGAGAACATCAAGGCGATCGTCGGCCGGGTGCGGTCGGCCGTGCCCGAGGCGCACGTCCTCGTGGCCGACGACAACAGCCCCGACGGCACGGGCAAGCTCGCGGACGAACTGGCGGCCGAGGACGATCACGTCCAGGTGCTGCACCGCAAGGGCAAGGAAGGGCTGGGCGCCGCGTACCTCGCGGGCTTCCGCTGGGGCCTGGAGCACGGCTACGGCGTCCTGATCGAGATGGACGCCGACGGCTCCCACCAGCCCGAGGAACTGCCTCGCCTGCTGACCGCACTCAAGGGCGCCGACCTCGTGCTGGGCTCCCGCTGGGTGCCGGGCGGCCGGGTCGTGAACTGGCCCAAGAGCCGCGAGTTCATCTCCCGCGGCGGCAGCCTCTACTCGCGCCTCGCCCTCGACCTGCCGCTGCGTGACATCACCGGTGGCTACCGGGCCTTCCGCCGCGAGACCCTGGAGGGCCTGGGCCTCGACGAGGTCGCCTCGCAGGGGTACTGCTTCCAGGTCGACCTGGCCCGCCGCGCGGTCAAGGCGGGCTTCCATGTGGTCGAGGTGCCCATCACCTTCGTCGAGCGGGAGCTGGGCGACTCCAAGATGAGCCGCGACATCCTCGTCGAGGCGCTGTGGCGCGTCACGGCGTGGGGCGTGGGGGAGCGCGTCGCCAAGGTCACGGGCCGCAACAAGTCCGCCTGAGCGGTTCACGGGTCCCGTACGGGCGCCGGGTCAACGGTGGCTCCCTTCCCGCCGTCGCTCGTACGGGTTCACCGGTACGGCTTCGTGGTTCACAAGGGTGCGTGATCACCCGCTTATGTCGTACTGAGCCGCGTCCATGCACACTGGGTGCATGACGATTGGCGCACCGACCTCTCCCTACTCCGCCCGGCCGCGGCGTTCCCGGCTGCGCACGTTCCTGCCCCTGGGCATCGCCGCGTGGCTGGTGCTGGAGATCTGGCTGCTCACGGTGGTGGCGGGCGCGGCCGGCGGCTTCACGGTGTTCCTGCTGCTGGTCGCCGGTTTCGTGGGCGGCTCCGTGGTCGTCAAGCGGGCCGGGCGCCGTGCCTTCCAGAACCTCAACGAGGCGCTTCAGCGCGGCGGCTCCCCGTCGAGCGGCGGTGGCAACGGGCTGATGATGCTCGGCGGCCTGCTCCTGATGCTGCCGGGCCTGACCTCCGACGCGGCGGGCCTGCTGCTTCTGCTCCCGCCGGTCCAGAAGGCGGTGGGCCGATACGCGGAGCGCACGATCGACCGCAAACTCCGCGAGGCGCCTTACGGCAGCTTCGGTGACGCCTTCCAGCAGGCCCGTATGCACCGTCCTGACGGGAAGGTCGTCCAGGGTGAGGTCATCAGGGACGACGCGGACGGGCCGGACGGGGCCTCGCCGGAACCGCGGCCTCCGCTGACCCGCTGAGGGCACCGGCCGCTCACCAGCGCGCACAGGGCAATCAGCAGCACCGCAGAACGCAACAAACGGAACGCAACAAACGAAACAGTGGGTGCCGTACGTCATACCGACGTACGGCACCCACTGCTCATTGGCGTTTCGCTGTCTGCCGCCCAGCCCCCGGAGGGGCTACGCGGACTTGCGGCTGTCCCGCGGGTGTACCGCGATGTTCATCGCACCGGAGCGGAGAACGGCCAGCCGCTCCTCGAGGACCTCTTCGAGCTCCTCGCGGGTGCGCCGCTCCATCAGCATGTCCCAGTGCGTACGCGCGGGCTTGGCCTTCTTCTCTTCCGGGCCTTCGCCGTCCACCAGGAGTGCCGGGGCCCCGCAGACCTTGCACTCCCACTCCGGCGGGATCTCCGCCTCGACCGAGAAGGGCATCTCGAACCGGTGCCCCTTCTCGCATGCGTACTCCACGGCCTGGCGCGGGGCCAGGTCGATGCCGCGGTCCGTCTCGTAGCTGGTCACCACGAGGCGCGTGCCGCGAAGAGCTCGCTCACTCATGAATCGTGCCTCCCGGGCTTGTCGCCCACAGGACAGGTGTCGCTGTCGTCGTCATCCGGTCAACGTCCGGTCGGCGGTAAAGATTCCCGTTCCGAGTCCCGTTCCGGGTCATGCGTCGCCGTCGTAGCCGCCCCTTGTTGTACCCACCGGCGCCCGGTTTGTCACATCTGCTAGCAGATGTCACCCAGCGTTTCGGCTCCATTGACGCGCAGTAACGGTACGCCTGGCAGGCCAAACGCGTACACTACAGGCCTTTGCCGTCAGGCGCTAAATCTTCTCGGGTACGGGATTGCCCGCGTCGCGCACCGCCTGCCGCACCGGAACCCGTGCCAGCAGCACGAATCCCATCGCGAAGAAGGCCACCAGCGAAATGATCGCGTCCCGATAGCTTCCGGTCAGCTGATAGGTGAGCCCGAACAGCAGTGGGCCCAGCCAGCTCATGCCGCGGTCGCTCATCTGGTACGCCGAGAAGTACTCGGCCTCCTTGCCGGGCGGAACGAGCTGCGAGAACAGCGACCGGGACAGCGCCTGGCTGCCCCCGAGGACCAGCCCGATACAGGCCGCCAGCACGAAGAACCACCCGGGCGCGCCCGCCGGCAGGAAGTACCCGGCACTCAGAGTCACCGTCCACGCGACGAGCGACCCGAGGATCGTGCGCTTGGCGCCGAACCTCCGGGCCAGTCGCCCCATGCCCAGGGCGCCTCCCACCGCCACAACCTGCACCATCAGCACGGCGGTGATCAGCGTCGACTGGCTCAGGCCCAGTTCCTCGGAGCCGTACACCGACGCTTGTGTCACCACCGTCTGAATGCCGTCGTTGTAGGTGAGATACGCCACCAGGAAGGCGAGGGTGAGCGGTTTGCCGCGCATGTCCCGGACCGTGGCCGCCAGCTGCCGCCAGCCCTGCACCGCAGGAGCCGTGAAGCTCACACTCCGGTCGCGCAGCCGCCTCAGCGGTACGACCGTGAAGGCGCCCCACCAGATGCCCGCAGAGGCCAGGCAGATGCGGACGGCGGTCGACTCGGAGACGCCGAAGGAGTCGTGCGCCGTGAAGAGGACCAGGTTGGCGATCAGGACCAGCGTGCCGGCCACATAGCCGAACGCCCAGCCGCGCGAGGAGACCGCGTCGCGCTCCTCGGGCCGGGCGATCTGCGGCAGGTAGGAGTTGTAGATCACCATCGAGACGGCCACCGACGCGTTCGCGACGATCAGCAGGAGACCGCCGAGCAGATAGCGGTCACCGTCCAGGAAGAACATGCCCGTGGTGGCCACGGCGCCCAGATACGCGCTCACGGCGAGCAGGGGCTTCTTGCGGCCGCTGCGGTCGGCCGCAGCACCCGCGAGCGGCATGACGAGAACCGCGACGACGATGGAGGCGGAGACGGAGTACGCGAAGAAGGAGCCCGCGCGGACCGGGAGGCCGAGAGGGTGTACATAGCCGTCCGCGTCCGCCGCCGCCTTGGCCACCGAGGTGAGGTAGGGGCCGAGGAACACGGTCAGCACGCTGGTCGAATAGACGTGGCACGCCCAGTCGTAGAAATACCAGCCGCGCTGTTCGCGGCGCCGTTCGGCGGCCTCGTCGGCCGCCACTGCCCGCACGGTGTCGGTGCCCACCCGTTCCCTCGCTTCTCCGTGGAGCGTGACCGCGCGGGGTTGCTCAGACCCAGGTGCCCCGGTCCTGCAGCACCTTGCGCAGCGTGCCGATGTGATCGGTCATGATGCCATCGACTCCCAGGTCCAGAAGGCGGTGCATGCGCTCGGGTTCGTTGACCGTCCACACGTGCACCTGCAACCCGCGGGCGTGGGCGGTGTGCACGAAGCGGTGGTCGACCACGCGGATGCCCGACTGGAACTCCGGTACCTGGGCGGCGACCGCCGAGCGGCGCAGCGCCGCCGGTATGCCCAAGGAGCGCAGCCGCAGGCCGAGCACGCCGCGGGTGCCGTACGACGTCGCCAGGCGCGGTCCGGCCAGGCGCTGGGCGCGGGCGGCGCGTGCTTCGGAGAACGAGCCGACGCAGATGCGGTCCCAGCAGTTCGCGCGCTCGATCAGGTCGAGCAGGGGGCGCAGGGCTGGCTCCGCTTTGACGTCCACGTTCCAGCGGACCTCGGGGAACTCCTCCAGCAGATCCTCGAAGAGGGGCACGGGCTCGCTGCCCGCCACGCGCGCCTGCCGCACGTCTTCCCAGGGCAGGTCGGCGATCCGGCCCGCCCCGTCCGTCACCCGGTCCAGGGTCGCGTCGTGGAACGCGACCAGCTTCCCGTCGGCCGTGGCGTGCACGTCCGTCTCGATGTAGCGGTACCCCGCCGCCACCGCGCGCCTGAACTGGATCGCGGTGTTCTCCAGGCCCTCCGCCGCCCCTCCCCGGTGGGCGAAGGCGATCGGGCCGGGATGGTCGAGATAGGGGTGGCGTATGAGGGTGGTCACCGGGGCAGTATCGCGCGATCCGGTTGCCCGGTGGCAACGACCGTGCTGCGGCCCGATGCCGAGGGGACGGCGAACACGCGCAGGAAGAGCTGGGCGAGCAGGCCGATGGACAGCGCGTACAGCACGGTGCCGACCCCGACGGTGCCGCCGAGGGCGAAGCCGGTCGCGACGACGGTGACCTCCACGGCGGTGCGGATCAGCCGGACCGAGCGGCCCGTGCGCCGGTGCAGTCCGGTCATCAGGCCGTCGCGCGGGCCCGGGCCGAAGTTCGCGGTGATGTAGAGGCCGGTCGCCACGCCGTTGAGCACGATGCCCGCCAGAAGAAGGGGAACCCGTACGGCCAGGGTGTGCACGCCGGGAAGCACGGACAGAGTGGCGTCCATGACGAAACCGATCACGAGGACGTTGGAGACGGTGCCGAGACCGGGGCGCTGACGCAGCGGGATCCACAGCAGCAGGACGGCCGCGCCCACGATCGTCAGCACCACCCCCATGCTGAGTCCGGTGAGTTCCGCGAGACCCTGGTGGAGGACGTTCCAGGGCTCCAGACCGAGACCTGCCTTCACGAGGAGGGCCGAGCTCGCGCCGTACAACGCGAGACCTGCGTAGAGCTGGACCAATCGCCGTCCCAGACGACTTCTGGAAGACGAGTCGGACGAGTCGGACGAGTCGGAAGAGCCAGCGGACAAGACATACCCCCCCTGTAGTGGTAGTGGCCTGAGGCATGTCACTCTGTGGCTTGGAAAGCGAAGCCATCCATGGCCAATTCCGGGAAGGTGGACTGGAAATCATGGCGCAGTGGACCTCGGCGGTGGGCGCGGCACAGCTCGCCCGGCTGCTCAACTCCCAGCAGGACCGTCCGTCCGGCCCCGGCACCCGCCGCCCGCCCGCCTATCGCGCGCTGGCCGACGGCGTCCGGCTGCTCGTCCTGGAGGGCCGCGTGTCGGTCGCGGCCCGGCTGCCCGCCGAGCGGGAGCTGGCGCTCGCCCTGTCCGTGAGCCGTACGACGGTCGCGGCCGCGTACGAGGCGCTGCGCACCGAGGGATTCCTGGAGTCCCGCCGGGGCGCGGGCAGCTGGACCGCCGTGCCGGCCGGGAACCCGCTTCCGGCGCGCGGGCTCGAACCCCTCCCGCCCGAGGCGCTCGGCTCGATGATCGACCTGGGCTGCGCGGCGCTGCCCGCACCGGAGCCGTGGCTCACCCGTGCGGTGCAGGGCGCCTTGGAGGAGCTGCCGCCGTACGCGCACACGCACGGGGACTACCCCGCGGGCCTGCCCGCGCTGCGTTCCATGCTCGCCGAGCGCTACACGGCGCGCGGCATCCCCACCATGCCCGAGCAGATCATGGTGACCACGGGCGCGATGGGCGCGATGGACGCGATCTGTCACCTCTTCGCGGGGCGCGGCGAACGTATCGCGGTCGAGTCGCCGTCGTACGCCAACATCCTCCAGCTGATGCGGGAGGCGGGTGCCCGGTTGGTCCCCGTGGCCATGGCCGACGGGCTCGGCGGCTGGGACCTGGACCGCTGGCGTCAGGTGCTGCGGGAGGCCGCGCCGCGGCTCGCCTACGTGGTCGCGGACTTCCACAATCCGACGGGCGCGCTGGCGGACGAGGACCAGCGCCGCCGCCTGGTGGAGGCGGCCCGTTCCGCCGGGACGGTCCTGGTCGTCGACGAGACGATGAGCGAGCTGCATCTGGAGGACGGACTGGAGATGCCGCGCCCGGTGTGCGGCTTCGACACCGCCGGATCCACGGTCATCACGGTCGGCTCGGCGAGCAAGGCGTTCTGGGCGGGCATGCGCATCGGCTGGGTGCGGGCGGCCCCCGATGTGATCCGCAGCCTGGTCGCGGCCCGCGCCTACGCCGACCTCGGCACGCCGGTACTGGAGCAACTGGCCGTGAACTGGCTGCTGAGCACGGGCGGCTGGGAGCAGGCGGTGGATCTGCGGCGCGGGCAGGCCCGGGAGAACCGGGACGCCCTGGTCGCCGCCGTACGAAGGGAGCTGCCGTCGTGGGAGTTCTCGGTACCGCACGGCGGCCTCACTCTGTGGGTGCGCACGGGTGGCGTGTCGGGGTCCCGTCTGGCGGAGGCCGGGGAGCGGGTCGGCGTCCGGGTGCCGTCAGGGCCGCGCTTCGGTGTGGACGGCGCGTTCGAGGGGTATGTGCGGCTGCCGTTCACGGTGGGCGGCGCGGTGGCCGAGGAAGCGGCGGTGCGCCTGGCGGCCGCTGCGCGCCTGGTGGAGACGGGCGCATCGGGACCGACGGAGGCACCGCGCACCTTCGTCGCCTGACAGCCGTCGGTCCAGCCCGTCCAGGGGTCCCCCTTGCTCGAAGGGCTTGGGGGAGTTCGAGGACGAGGCCCGGCCACGACGGACCGTCACGCCGACAACTCCGTCAGCCCTCCGCGGCCAGCGCCTTCGCCCCGACCGCCGCGACCGGTTCGCTCCGCCGCGGCAGCAGCTCCATCACCGCCTGCCGGTGGTTCTCGCTGGTCGCGTCGTCGTACGGATCAGGAGTGGCCGGCACCTGAAGGCGGTGGACCGGGCCCGAACCCAGCCGGGCGTAGCCGCGGCCGGGCGGGACGTCCTTGGTGGGTGTGGTGTGCGGCGGCGCCCCGAGCACCGCCTCCAGCTCGTCCGGGGTCGCCGGGCCGAGCACCACACGCGCGCGGGTGTGCTGGCGGACCGCGTCGGACAGCGCGTCCAGACCGTCGAACTGCTCGGCGACCACGACCGTGACGTTCGCCGCACGACCGTGCCGAAGGGGTACCTGGAGCAGCGTCTGGGGGTCCTCGCGGCCCTCGGCCGCGGCGAGATGCCCCAGCGCGCTCGGCCGGTCCAGCAGGATCCACAGGGGGCGCTTGACGTCGTCCGGCGGAGGTTGCCCGGTCTGCCGGGCCCGGTTCGCCGCGATCAGCCGCCGTTCCGTCTCGTTGGTCGCCCACTCAAGGCTCGCCATCGCCCCCGCGAGCCCCGACTCCACGGTCAGCACGCCGTCCCGGCCCGTCAGACACGCGTACTCGCCGGTGCCGCCGCCGTCCACGATCAGGACGTCGCCGTGCTGCAGCGCCTGGAGGGCGATGGAGCGCAGCAGCGTCGTCGTACCGCTGCCGGGTTCGCCGACGACGAGCAGGTGCGGCTCGGTGGAGCGCATTCCGGTGCGCCACACCACCGGAGGCACATCGCGCTGCTCCTCGCCGTGGGTGAGCGGGAGCGTGCGCTGGACGCCGGTCGGGTCGGTGAAGCCGAGGACCGTCTCGCCGGGCGCGGTCACGAAGCGCTGCGCGGTGATGTCGGTGGGCAGCGGCGGCAGCACGGTCACCGTCAGCTCGTTGCCCTCCTCGTCCCACCCGAAGTGGTACTCGCGGCCCCGGCCCGACTTGGCGTGCAGGAGCTGCTCGATCCGGGCCCGCGACTCGGCCTCCCCGTCCGTGAAGTAGGCGGGGTAGCGGACGAGGAGCCGCGAGATGCGGCCGCTCTCGTCGAAGTCGTACGAGGGGAAGGCCTGGGTCCAGTCCCCGCCGTGCGCGTACAGCGGAGCCGGGTCCTCGGCCGCCGAGAAGTACGGCACCAGTGCCTCGTACAGCGACCGCAGGCGTTTGGTCTGCGATTCGTCGGGGCCCTTGGGCTTCTGTACCGCGCGCTCGCGGCCCTTCCAGCCCGCCACCGCCATCACCGCGATGACGGCGAACAGCGGCCCGTACGGCACCAGGGCCACGACCAGGATCACCGAGGCGACAAGGAAGAGGAGCGGCCCCCGCCGGTCCTTCGGGGTGTCCGCCCACTTGCGCCGCCCGGCCGCGGCCAGCCGGCGCAGTCCACGCGTGATGGTGATCAGCGGGTGGAGGACGTCGGTGGCGCTGTCGGCCGCCGTCCGAGCGAGCACCCGGCTGCGGGCGATCTGTGCGCTGCCGTTGCTCAGAATGCGGGGGAGGGGGCGCCGGGCCACGTCGTGCTCCTGGAGGTGCGTGCGGAGGGGAGCGGGGTCAGAAATTGATCCCGCCGAGAAGGCTCGCGAGGCTTGAGCCGCCGGCCTTGATGCTCGGAGCGATGGCGGTGCTCGAGAGGTAGAAGCCGAAGAGGCCGCAGACCGTGGCATGCGAGCTCTTGAGGCCGTCCTTGCGGCAGAAGAGGAAGACGACGACGCCGAGCAGCAGGACGCCTGACATGGACAGAATCATTTGAGCTCTCCTGGTTCGTGGGGGCAGTCACCATGAGTACTTCCAGGATCACAGGATGTATCCATGTGATAAAGGGCGCAACTGGGTGGAATTTCGCATATTTCCCCCGGCTGGCTGAGCTGCTCTTCGCCCCTCGGGGAGCGCCACTGCCCTCACCAGGCGCTGCCGTGATCTTTGCCTGGTGCGGCGCCCGTCATGTGCCGTGGAAGCCAGTACGCTGGCGATTCACCCGTACGGCGTCACCGCTCGGTGCCGTATGGGCCCGCGTACGACCGCACCGCTCGCTGTCGTAGGCTCCCGCAGTCCCCAGCAGCAGTAGTGAGAGGCGGTCCGGCCGATGAGTGAAGCCCCAGACCCCGAGGTCGTGGAGCTGGCGACCAAGATCTTCGATCTGGCGCGCCGAGGCGAGAGTGAGACGCTCGTGGCGTACGTCGACGCGGGTGTTCCGGCCAACCTCACCAACGACCGGGGCGACTCCCTCGTGATGCTCGCCGCCTATCACGGACACGCCGACGCCGTCCGGGCCCTGCTGGCGCGCGGCGCGGAGGCGGACCAGATCAACGACCGAGGCCAGACTCCGCTCGCGGGCGCGGTCTTCAAGGGCGAGGTGGAGGTCATCCGGGCCCTCCTCGACGGCGGCGCCGACCCGGCCGCGGGCACTCCCTCGGCCATCGACACCGCGCGGATGTTCGGCAAGACGGAACTGCTCGAACTGTTCGGCGCACACTGATCCGAATGCTCTGACCAGCGAAAACACAAACAACGGGGGAGGCGGTACGGGGCCGCCCGAAATAAGGTCGCGGCAGCGAGAGACGCCGGGTCATCATGACGTCGTGATTCACGGACGCGATGGCTGGGCAGGTGTTGCCGCACCGCGCGGACCGTGATGCGGTCCGCATGGGCCACCGACGAGAGGCAGAGGAAGATGGTCTACAGCAAGCAAGAGACGGCGGGCGCCCCGACGTGTTGTCACGCGGCCAGGTAATGCGTGTTCCCCGGTTGCGTCGACGCTTGATGTGAGGCTTTTTCCCATGTTCGAACCGGTCATAGCGCCCAGCGGTACGCTGCTCGGCCTGCTTCAGAGGGGGCGCGGCGACGGTACGCTGCACGCGCTCACCGCACCGCGTGCCGAGGCGCTCGCGGCTCTCAACCACTGTGTGCTGCGCGACCCCCGCCACGACTGGCAGGTGGAGAACCGCTCCCTGTACTACGCCCGGCTCTACCTCGATCTGAGCGGCGAGCTGGACGACATCGAGGCGCACCTCTTCAGCGCCGAGGACGTCCTCGAAACCGATGACTGTCGCACCGGGCTCGCCCTCGCGGTCCTCGGGCACCTCGCCTCGTACGGCAGACGGGACGCACTCGAACTGCTGCGCAGGTATGCGGCCGTCGGCACCAACTGGGCCTGGGCCCTGGACGAGCTGGCTCTGCGTGACGACGACGCGGGGCTGCGCGCCCTCGCCGCGCCCGTTCTCGCGCGCTTCCCGTCGGATGCCGAGGGCGAGGCGGAACTCGCCGCCGCCGTCCGGGACGCCTTCGAGCCACGGCCCTGGCGGCTGTGGGCCGAAGACCCCCGAGATTCCATCGCGGCACGCGTGCGTGCCGCCCAGGAGGCCGGTTGCTTCGACCGGTGGCAGCGGCAGTTGCGGTCCAACGGGCCCCGGCCGGGATGGAGCGTGCAGGCCGTCTTCGACTGGGCCCAGCAGGGCATCGAACGCGGCGCCGTGCTCCATGTGCCGGCCGCCCGCTGCCTCACCGCCGTCGCGGGCCCGGAGGATCGTCCCGAGATCGTCGAGGCCGCCCGCTCGGGCAGCGAAGGGGCGCGCTGCACCGCCCTGCGCTACCTCGCCGACAGCAATGATCCCGATGCCCTCGGCCTCATCGAGGGCGCCGTGTCCACCGGTTCCGCGCTCGTGGTCGACGCGGCCGTGGACGCTTTCGAACGGATGCGCAGCGTCGCCGCCGTCGACCGGGCGCGCGGCTGGGCCCGTCGGCCGGACGCCCTGGGCGCCGCCGCCGGACGCATGCTCGCCTGCCGGGGCGGCGCGCAGGACAGTGATCTGGTGCTCGCGGCGCTGCGGGAGGCGGTACGGGGCGAGGGGCCCGACGCGCCGACCCTGTGGACCCTCGTTGACGGCGCCGGACGGCTGGGCATCGCCTGCGCTGCCCCCGTTCTGCGTCATATTTACCGCGAAACCGCCTCATCCCATCTCCGTGGCCGGGCCGCCCGCGCCCTGGCCGCCACGGATCCCTCCTTCCCCGCCGGACTCGCCGTCGAGTGCCTCTGGGACTGTGAGGAGTCCACCCGCGAGATCGCCGCACGGCACGCCGAGACCGGGGATGCCCGCGTCGTCGAGCAGTTGCGTCGGCTCGCCGCGGATCCGGCCGAGGAGGCCGAGGTCCAGACAGCCGTGCGCAGCCGGATCGGGCCCGACATGCCGGCCGTATGAACGTCCAGGTCGGAAACGTCCGGCATGCCGGCCGTATGAACCTCTGGATTGGGGCGCCCGACATACCGGCCGTATGAATGTCCGGAGCGGAACGCCCGGCACGCCGGCCATACGGACGTCCGGATCGGGTCCCGCCATCCCGGCTGTACGGACGTCTGGATCGGATCCCGTCATGCCGGTCGTATGAACGTGCGGTGACCCGGGAGTCAGGAGCGTATGGACATGGGCTGACCTGCTGGGCTGTGCAGCCCAACGCTCATGGGACGTTCCCCGGCCGGAAAGATCGACGTTGACGTGGCCACGTCCGGCGCGGCGAGAACACGGGTATGCGTGTCGTCATCGTGACCGAATCCTTTCCCCCCGATGTGAACGGCGTGGCCCACTGCGCGCTCCAGACCGCCCGGCACCTCGTCGATCGCGGTCACGCTCCCCTCGTCGTCGCCCCGGCCACCTCTGCCAAGTCCTCGACTTCGCTCGAACAGGGAAGTGGCTTTATCGGGACCGGGACCGGGCCCGACGCCCTCCTGCCGTGCCCGGTCGTCCGTGTTCCCTCCCTTCCGCTCCCCGGCTATCCCCAGGTACGCGTCGCCCTCCCCAGCCGACGTGTCGCCGCGGCCCTCACCGAACACCGCGCCGACCTCGTGCACCTGGCCAGCCCCTTCGTCCTCGGCGTCCGCGGCATGGCGGCCGCCGCCCGGCTGGGCATCCCGGCCGTCGCCATCTACCAGACCGACCTGGCCGGTTACGCCCGCACCTACATGGGCGCCGGTGAGGCCGCGGCCTGGCGGCGCATTCGCTCCGTGCACGCCGCCGCCGACCGCACTCTCGCGCCCTCCAGCGCGGCCCTGCGCGACCTGGAGGCGCACGGTGTGCCCCGGGTGAAGCTCTGGCCGCGCGGCGTCGACACCGTCCGTTTCCGGCCAGACCTGCGGGACGAGGCGATCCGGCGTGAACTCGCCCCGAACGGTGAGCTGATCGTCGGCTATGTCGGCCGGCTCGCCCCGGAGAAGCACGTCGAGCTGCTGGCCGGTGCCTGCGGCCTGAACGGCGTGCGCGTCGTCGTCGTGGGCGACGGGCCGAGCGAGACGACCCTGCGGGGCGCCCTGCCCGGCGCCGTCTTCCTCGGCCGCCGCACCGGCGACGAACTCGCCCGGATCTTCGCCTCGCTGGACGTCTTCGTGCATACCGGCCCGTTCGAGACCTTCTGCCAGACCGTGCAGGAGGCCATGGCGAGCGGCCTCCCCGTCGTCGCCCCCGCCGCGGGCGGACCGCTCGACCTGGTGACCCACGGCCGCACCGGGCTGCTCGTCCCGCCGGGCGACACGACTGCCGTACGGGACGCGATCGCGTCCCTGGCCGCCGATCCGGCGCTGCGGGCCGCGTACGGGGCCGCCGCACGTGCCACCGTCGAGGGCCGCACCTGGGCGGCCGTCGGCGACCAGCTCATCGGGCACTACGCGGACGTGCTCGCCGCGCGGAAGACGGCGGTGGCGGCATGAGCTTCGCGACCGAGCGGGCCGGCGGCGGTCTGCGGATCATACGGCTCGCCAACTTCGTGGCGCCCGCCTCCGGCGGTCTGCGCACCGCGTTGCGCGAGCTGGGCAAGGGCTTCAAGGAGGCCGGCCACCAGCCGGTGCTCATCGTGCCCGGCGAGCGCCACACCGACCGCGAGACCGAGCAGGGAAGGGTCATCACCCTGCCAGGACCGCTGCTGCCCGGCACCGGCGGCTACCGCGTCCTCACGGACAGGCGGCGCGTCGCCGCTCTCCTGGAGGAGCTGGACCCCGACCGCCTGGAGGTCTCCGACCGTACGACGCTGCGCTGGACCGGGAAGTGGGCGCGGCGCGCCCGGGTCCCCGCCGTCATGGTCTCCCACGAGACCACCGACGGCGTCCTGCGCACCTGGGGCCTGTCCGAGAACCTGTCCCGGCGCGCCGCCGATGCCCTCAACACCCGTACGGCGCACACCTACGCGCGCGTGGTGTGCACCACCGAGTTCGCCGAACGTGAGTTCGTCCGGATCGGGGCCCGTAATGTCGTACGGGCTCCGCTGGGCGTCGACCTGGAACAGCGCCACCCCGCGCTGCGGGATCCGGGGCTCCGCGGCCGGTACGCGCGCGGGGACGAGACGCTGCTCGTCATGTGCTCCCGCCTCTCCGTGGAGAAGCGGCCCGGTACGGCCCTGGACGCCCTGGAAGCACTGCTGCGGCGCGGGCGGCGCGCGGTGCTGGTGGTGGCCGGGGACGGACCGCTGCGGGCCCGGCTCGAACAGCGGGCGCGGGAGCGGGGGTTGCCGGTGACCTTCCTGGGCCACGTCGGTGACCGGGACGTGCTCGGCGCACTCCAGGCCTCCGCCGACGTATGCCTGGCGCCCGGACCGGCCGAGACCTTCGGGCTCGCCGCCCTGGAGGCGATGGCCTGCGGCACGCCCGTGGTGGCCAGCGCCTTCTCCGCGCTGCCCGAGGTGATCGGTTCCGCCGGCGCGACCGCCGTGAACCACGGCGACGCGTTCGCGGACGCCGTCGACCTGGTCATGGAGCGGTCCGAGTGCGAGCGCCGCGAGGCGGCACGCGCGCGTGCCGAGTGCTTCGGGTGGAAGACCGCGGTGGACGCCTTCCTCGCGGCGCACGACGCGCTGCCGGCCGACGTACCGTCGGCGGCCGGTGACGCCCGTGCGCGGGACGCCGCTCGGGAGGGCGTCGGATGAGACCCCCGCGGTTCCTCGCGCTCGGCGACTCGCTGACGGAAGGTGTGGGCGATCCGGTCGGGGACGCCTGGCGGGGGTGGGCAGCGCTCCTCGCCGCCGGCCTCGCCCCCGCAAACGCGCCCGCGGAGTTCACCAACCTCGCCCTCAGCGGCGCCCAGACCCGCGACCTCCTGGAACGGCAGACCCCGGCGGCGCTCGCCCTGTGCCCGGACGTCGTCTCCGTCGTCATCGGCGTCAATGACACCCTGCGCTGCACCTTCGACATCCACGCCGTCGCCGCCCGGCTCGACAAGGTGTACGCGGCTTTCCGGGAGCGGGACGCGGTGTTGCTGACGGCCTGTCTGCCCGACCCCGGATCGATGCTCGGACTACCCGGTGCGCTGGCACGCCCGCTGGCCCGGCGCCAGCGGGCCGTGAACACGGTCGTGCACGCGCTGTCCGAGCGGTACGGGGCCGTGCATCTGCATGCCGCGGAAGGGGACTGGATCGCCGACCGTGCGATGTGGAGCGCGGACCGGCTGCACCCGGGTGAGCGCGGGCACCGGCAGCTCGCCCTGCGCTTCCACGCCCTGCTTGCCGAGGCGGGCCTCGCGACCGGCACCCCGCCCTCGGCCGAGCCCGAGTTCCCCGCGCCCACCCGGTCGGCGAGCCTGTGGTGGCTGGCCACCGCCGGGACGGCCTGGGTGGCCAGGCGGTGCACCGACCTGCTCCCGCAACTGCTCACCCTGGCCGCCGCGGAGGTGCGCCACAAGGCCCGTGGAACCAGCGCGCGGCTGGACCTGAGCACCTCGCACGCGGTGTCGTCGGCGCTGGCCGCACTGTCGACGGGGGACCAGCCGGAAGCGGCGTGAGGGGACAGCCCAACTGCGACGCGCGACCGCGAGGCGGCGCCTTGCAGCGCAACTCGGCCACATCCAGCCTGCCCGGGGGTCCACCTGCTCGAGAGCTTGGGGAGTTCGAGGACAAGGCCGTTCAGGCCGAAGCGCCCCACCCGCCCGCGCGTTGCAGCGCGGCCCAGCCACATCCAGCCCGTCCGGCGTTTGAGGACGAGGCCGTTCAGGCCGAAGCGGGGGTCGGGGGGCGCAGCCCCCAGGCAGGGGCTCAGAGGACGCAGTCCCCGACGGGGGAGCCCGGGGGCGGAGCCCCCGGGGGGAAGGGACGGGTAGGGGCGGCGGGGGCGAAACCCTCGACGCCCGCACCACCACCGGGTGCCGGCCCACCTGGGGACGGCACCCGGCACGCCCGGCGGCGGCACCCCCTAGCGGCGGCGTACGGCCGCGAACCGCACAGGCGTGCCAGGCGCCGCCTGGGCCGCGGCCGCGAGGTCGGCGGCCCGCACGACCGCGATCACCGGGTACCCCCCGGTGGTCGGATGGTCGGCCAGGAAGACGACCGGTCTGCCGTCGGGCGGTACCTGAACCGCGCCCAGCACCATCCCCTCACTGGGCAGTTCACCCACCCGGGCACGTTCCAGCGCGGGGCCTTCCGTGCGCAGGCCGATCCGGTTGCTCGCGGCGGACACGCGGTACGCACCCGTGACGAGGGTGCGAACCGCGTCCGCCGTGAACCAGTCGTCGCGCGGCCCCGGCGTCACACGCAGCACGAGCTCGGCCGGCGGACCCGGCTGCGGGACGGCGTCCACGCGCGCGTGGGGGCCGATCGGCCTGCCGAGGGGCAACACGGCGCCGTCCGTGAGCGGTGGCGGGCCGAGTCCGGAGAGCAGGTCCGTGGAGCGGCTGCCGAGCACCGGCTCCACGGCCACTCCGCCCGAGACGGCCAGATAGCTGCGTACTCCGGAGCGCACGTACCCGACGTCGAGCAGCGCGCCACCCGGCACGCGCACCGGCCCTCCCCAGGGCACGGGCCGGCCGTCCACGGTGACCGGGCAGGGCGCGCCGCCGACCGCGACGGTGACCGCCGAACGCGGCCGCACGGCACAGCCGTTGAGCGTGGTCTCCAGTACGGCCGCCTCCGGCGGATTCCCCACCAGCCGGTTGACGAGCGCCGCCGCGGGCGCGTCGAGCGCCCCGGAGCGCGGCACCCCGAGATGGGCGTGCCCGGGTCGCCCCAGGTCCTGCACGGTGGTCAGCGCCCCGGCCCGTACGACGGCGAGCGCGCGGTCCGTCATCCGGACCCCACCGGGACGAAGCGGACGCGGGCTCCCGGAATGAGCAGCGCGGCCGGTACGCGCGCGTGGTCCCACATCACCGTGTCGGTCGTGCCGATGAGCTGCCAGCCACCCGGCGACGAGCGCGGGTACACGCCCGTGTACGGGCCCGCGAGCGCCACCGAGCCCGCCGGGACGGCCGTGCGCGGGGTGGCCCGGCGCGGCACGTGGTAGCGGTCCGGCAGGCCGGTGAGGTAGCCGAAGCCGGGCGCGAAGCCGCAGAAGGCGACCCGGAATGCGGCCGCCGCGTGGATCCGTGCCACCTCGTCCTGCCCCACGCCCCACAGCGCGGCCACGTCCGGCAGATCGGGACCGTCGTACCGTACGGGGATCTCGATCGCGTCCTCCGCGCGCGCGGGGACCGGTGGGATCTCCCAGTCGGTGAGCCGCGCCGCGAGCCGCGCCGGCTCGGGCAGGCCGTCGAGCAGGACCGTACGGGCCGCGGGCACGATCTCGCGCACCGTCAGCTCGCCGACCGCCCTGCGGCGCAGCAGCTCGGCGTGCAGGGCCTGGGCCTCCTCGCCACAGGACAGCTCGACGAGCAGGGCCTCGTCGCCCACGGGCAGAACCTTCACGCGAAGGCCTCCACGCGCACCCCCGAGGCCTCCAGTTCGGCGCGCACGCGGCGGGCCAGGTCGACCGCGCCCGGCGTGTCCCCGTGCAGGCACAAGGAACGTGCTCGCACCGGGATGTCGCGCCCGGAGTACGCGGTGACGACGCCGAGGCGGGCGAGGCTCACCGAGCGCTCCACGACCGTGTCGGGGTCGGTGACCACCGCACCGTCCTGACCGCGTGGCACCAGCGTGCCCTCGTCGGTGTACGCGCGGTCCGCGAACGCCTCGGTGACGACGGGCAGTCCGGCCTTCTCCGCCACCTCCAGGAACCGAGACCCGGGCAGCCCGAGCACAGGCAGCGTGGCGTCGGCGAGCAGCACGCCGTCGACCACCGCCTCCGCCTGCCGCTCGTCGTGGACCACCCGGTTGTACAGCGCGCCGTGCGGCTTCACGTACGACACCCGGGAGCCCGCCGCGCGCGCGAAGACCTCCAAGGCGCCGATCTGGTACGCCACTTCGGCCGCCAGCTCGGCGGGCGGCACGTCCATCGCGCGCCGCCCGAAACCGGCCAGGTCCCGGTAGGAGACCTGGGCGCCGATCCGTACGCCCCGTTCGGCCGCCAGCTCGCACACCCGCCGCATGGTGGCCGCGTCCCCGGCGTGGAAACCGCAGGCCACGTTGGCACTCGTGACGACGGACAGCAGCCGCTCGTCGTCGGTGAGCCGCCAGCGGCCGAACCCCTCGCCGAGGTCGGCGTTCAGATCGATCATGGTCCCTCCTGGTCCGGCGACGTCAGGCGACGCGGTACTGCTCGTCGCGGGCGTCGGTGATGAACATCTGCCCCGGGGCGTGGGTGATGGCGAAGGGCGGGCGCGAGGCCATCACCGCGGCCCGCGGGGTCACGCCGCAGCCCCAGAACACCGGGATGTCAAGGTAGAGGATCGTTGAACGATCCTTCAATACCTATGTTGTTTCGTTCCTGTATCTGCGATTGAATTCCGGGCATGGCAGAGCAGCCGGCAGGACTGGCCGACGATCGGGCCCTGCTGGGGCGCACCAGCACCGCCGAGCGGGTGGCGGACATCCTCAGGAGCCGTATCGCCGAGGGCTACTTCCCGCCCGGCTCCCGGCTCTCGGAGGACAGCATCGGCGGCGCGCTCGGTGTGTCCCGCAACACGCTGCGCGAGGCGTTCCGGCTGCTCACGCACGAGAGGCTGCTCGTCCACGAGTTGAACCGCGGCGTCTTCGTGCGCGTGCTGACCGTCGAGGACGTCGAGGACATCCACCGCACCCGCAGCCTCGTCGAGTGCGCCGTCGTACGAGGTCTCGGCGAGCCGCCGTACGCCCTCGACGGCCTCGCCGGGGCCGTCGAGGAGGGGCAGAGGGCGGCGCGCGAAGGTGACTGGAAAGGTGTGTCGACGGCCAACATCCAGTTCCATCGGGAACTGGTGGCGCTCGCGGGCAGCGAACGCATGGACGAGCTGATGCGCAGCGTCTTCGCCGAACTGCGCCTGGCCTTCCACGTGGTGGCGGACCCGCGCCGCCTGCACGAGCCGTACCTCGCACGCAACCAGCAGATCCTCGAAACACTCCAGGCGGGCGACCGCGACCGCGCCGAGCACCAGCTCGCGGCCTACCTCGACGACTCGCGGGCGGGTCTGGTCGAGGCGTACGGACGCCGGATGGCCGATGAGGGCCAGAGGGGGAGCGCCCCGTAAGGGGTGCGGGGCCGTGACATCGTGCGGCTCCGCCGCGGGGCGCGACCAGCCGCGACGGCCCGCCCCGGGAAAACGACCCGCGGTTCCCTGGCTCTCCCGGCGGAGCGCTTCCGTTTGGGCTGTTGTCAGACCGAGGACCTAATCTGTGCACCGTGACTTCGCCTGCATCGACGGACCGTGTTCCGCCCCAGCTCAGCGCGGGGCCGCGCCCTGCTCCGGGCCCGGCCGCCGACGAGGGGCTGGCGCGGCGGCTGCGCGCGCTCGCCTGTACCGCGCCGATCCACGACCTGGACGCGCGCAAGGCGAACCTCGCGGGTGAGTACTCCGTGTACGGGATGGCGGAGATCGCCCTCGCCGCCATCGACCTGGTCACGCTGAACATGGACTTCGACACCGGCGCGGACCACGACCAGATCGTCGCCCGCCTCATTCCGCGCATCGCCGCCCAGGGCCCGCGGCGCCCCGTCGCCGAGCATGAGCGCGTGGCCCGCTGGGTCCTGGAGAACCTGATCAACGTCGGCAGCGTCGACCGCGGGTTCCGTGCCGCATATGGCACGTTTGCTCCGGATGGCACATATGTCCGTCGTGACTACGACTTCAAGCTGATCGAAGAGGTGCCGGGGTACGGCGGAAGCGTCTACCTCCGCACGACGGACGAGGCGGTCAACGTCCTCGTCGGTGCCCTCGACACGGACGTCACCAGCGCGCAGATCGCCGCCGAGGTCAAGCTGGAGGTGCTGATCAGCCGCGGTCGCCTGGCCGACGCCCAGCTCGCCGCCGAGCAGGCGCGCTACCGGACCGTGCAGTACTCGGAGTCGCTGCGCAGGGCCCTGGAGGCGACCCGGCGCAACGTCCGGGCGGTGGACTGGCTCAACACGGTGCCGGACATGATCGCCGAGGCCCTCGACCACGTGGCCGACCGCTACCGCCACGAGAACGCGATCCTCACCAACATCCGCAAGGCCCGGGACGAGTCCGAGGACGCCGAGCAGAAGCGGCGCGCCGCCGAGCTCGTCGACATCGTCAAGGACTGCATCCGCAGGCACACGCAGCTGCAGTCGCGGCTCCTGGAGGCGGGCCCGCTGTTCCGCGCCGAGCAGGACCGGCAGGCGTTCGCCACGCCGATGACGACATCGGGAATAGATCTGTACGGGCACCTCGTGGCGCCGGTGCTGCCCCTCCCCCTGGAGCAGGCGATGCGCGTCACGGACGCCTTCTTCGCGCGCGGGACGGGGCTGCGCACACCCGCGTCCGTGCGCGTCGGGGACCTCGTCGAGCTGCTGCTGACGCCTCCGATGGAGCGTGAGCACCTCGGGGCCGAGATGCCCGAGCCGGATCTGATCGCCACGCCGGACGACAGCCGGTTCAGCGAGGACCAGCTGGCCGCCGCCATGGAGCTGCTCGATCTGCCGGCCGACGCGCCCCGCCGGCTGTCCGGACTGCTCGCGGAGGCACGCCGCCGGGATCCCGAACTGCCGTATCTCGTCGCCCTGTTGGCCGTGCACGCGGCCAGCCCGCCGGTCGGCACGGCTTACCGGCAGGGCGAGGAGAAGCTGCTGTTCGCCGTGGACGACGGCACGGAGCTGGACGATCCGGAGTTCGGCGGTGCGGATCTGATCGTCGGCACGGCTCTGCTGGACGCGGCGGGAATGGCTGCGGACCGGACGGAAGCAGCATGAGCAGCAACCAGTATCAGCGCAGCAAGGAGCCGCAACCGTGACCGAGCAAGTCGACTGGAGTGAGCCGGAGGCCGCCGCCGCGCCCGTGAGTGCCGCCGTCACCCCCGCCGACGCCGCCGACGCGGCGCGGCTCGTCGCCTTCGGGCTGCAGCCCAAGCTGCAGCCCGCGCGCGACCAGGAGTACGCGGAACTGCTGCGCCGCTACCGCGAGGACCCGCCGTTCGCACGGCTCGCCGACGCCGTCGCGACCGGGCTCGGTCTTGTCGTCCTGGAGGTGTCCCCGCGCGCGGGCATGGCCGTGACCGCGGCCGAGGACTCCGTGTTCGCCGTCCGTATGGGTGACTACGCGCGTCGCACGTCGGCCGACTCCGGGGACCGCTTTTTGCACGGGCTCGCGCACCTCGCCGTCGCGGCCCTGGCGTTCCCGCGCCCCGAGGACCTCGCCGACGACGGCTACATCGGGCGTGTCACGGTCAACGGCGTCGATGCCTTCGTACGCCAGGCCTGCCGTCGTCTGGAGGAGCGGGCGGAGGAGCAGGGCGAGAACACCGACCCGGCGACGGACGCGCCGGGCCTTGAGGCGGCCTGGCGCATCTGGGCCAGACGCAGCGCTACCGGGGCCACCAAGGACGCGCGCAGGCTGGCAGGTTCGACCACCGGCATCGTCGGCAAGGCCGCCGCGTTCCTCACCGACTCCGGGTTCCTGCAGCGCACGGGCGACGACAACGGCGGCACGTACCGCACGACGGCCCGCTACCAGCTCCAGGTCCGCGACATGGCGGGCACCGCCGCCATGGCCGAACTCCTCGAACTGGGCGTCGTTCCGGTGACCGACGGCACCGCGAGTCTGCTGCCCGCCGAGCACACCGACGACTTGGAGCTGGTGGCCGACGCCGGACTGCCGTTCCACTCCGGAAGCTCCTGAAGCCCCCGCGGCTTCCGAACTTCCCCCCACGTTTCCGAAGACTTAGCAAGAATCACGACGAGAGTCCGCCGCCATGTACGAGCTGTCCCGGGTCCGCCTCTACTCCATCGGCCCGGCCGGTGCGCGCTACGCCGACACCGTGCTGGACCTGCGGGGTGTGGGTGATCCGGTACCCGACCCCGCGCCCATCCAGGCGGAGTTCTTCGAGGAGGAGCCGGCCGGACCGCCCCGCCGGCCCGCACCCGCGGGCGTGCTCTTCCTGGAGAACGGCGGCGGCAAGTCCGTCCTGCTCAAGTTGATCTTCTCGGTGATGCTGCCGGGCCACCGCAACACACTCGGCGGCGCCAGCTCCGGTGTGCTGCGCAAGTTCCTGCTCGCCGACGACTGCGGACATGTCGCCCTGGAGTGGCAGCACACGCTGACCGGCGAGTGCGTCGTGGTCGGCAAGGTGAGCGAGTGGCGCGGGCGGCAGGTGTCCAACGACCCGCGGAAGTTCGCGGAGGCCTGGTACTCCTTCCGGCCGGGCCCCGGCCTCAGCCTCGACAATCTGCCGGTGGCCGAGTCCACCGCCGTACGGCCGCCCGTCGAGGGCGCCTCCGGGGCGCAGGGGCGGCGCCGCACGATGAAGGGCTTCCGGGACGCCCTCACGGAGGCGGGCAAGGCGTACCCGCACCTCGAAGTGCACTGGGAGGAGATCCACGACCGCTGGAACGAGCATCTGACGGACCTGGGCCTTGACCCGGAACTCTTCCGCTACCAGCGGGAGATGAACGCCGACGAGGGCGAGGCCGCCGGTCTCTTCGCGGTCAAGAAGGACTCCGACTTCACGGACCTGCTGCTGCGCGCCGTCACCGACACCCGGGACACCGACGGACTCGCCGACCTGGTCAGCGGTTTCGGCAACAAGCTGGGGCGACGTTCCGAGCTGATCGCCGAACGCGATTTCACCGCCGGGTCGGTGGACCTGCTCGGGCGCATCGTCGACGCCGCCGAGGCGCGGGCGCGGGCGCGGGACGTCCACGCGGGCGCCGAGCGGCGGACGCGCACGCTGGCCCGGCGACTGTCCGCGCGCGGAGTGCGGGAGCGGGTACGCGCCGCCGACCTGGCCCAGCGGGTGACCGCCGCCGCGTACACGGTCACGCATGCCGAAGGTGCCAGGGAGCGCACTGCGCTGGTCGCGGCCGAACTCGCCTACCGGCACGCCTCGCTGGCGCTGGCCGGCGCCGAGAAGGCCGCCGCGGCGCAGAAGCGCGAGCTGGCCGACGCGCGCCAGCTGTACTCCGCGTGGCAGGCCGCCGAGGCCGTGCTGCGGCACCGCGCCGCCGCCGACCGCTCCGCGCGCGTGGCCGCCGCGATCCGTGAGGCCGAGCGGGACGCCGCGCCGGCGCTCGCGGCCCGCGCCAAGGCCGCCGTCGATCTCGTACGGGCGCTGCACGCGGCCGCCGAGAGCGCCGAGACCCTCGCCAACGAGGAGGAGGAGCGGTCCGCCGCGCTCCAGGAGGTCGGTGAGTCCGCGTACCGGGACTCGACCGCCGCCGCCACCGAGGCGCAGCGCGCCCGCAGCGAGGCCGGACACCTGCGCCAGCGCCTCAGCGAGGTCGAGCAGGAGACCGCCGAGGCCGTGCGCGCGGGCTGGCTGGACGACACCGCACCCGACGCGGACCCGGCGCGGGCCGCGCTCGCCGCCAGCGACGCCGAGAAAACGGCCGTCGCGGCCTGGGACACCGCACGCGAGGCCTCCCGCCGGGCGTCCGAGCACGCGCGTGAGGCGGCCTCCGCCGAGTCCCGCGCGGAACTGACGGCGGCCCGCGCGGCGGACGCTGCCACGGCCGCCGAGCGGGCGTACGAGGGCGAGCGCCGGACGGCGGAGGCGCTGGCGGCCGAGGAGCGGCTGGCGGAACTGCTGAGTCTGTCGGGAAGCGGCGCCCGTACCCGGGTGCCGGGACCCCGGCGTGACGAGGACACGAGCGCGACCGACGCTCCGACAACGGGAGAGGGCACCCTCACCCCCGAGGAACTGGACGGCTTCGCCGACGAACTGCGCGAGCTGCTCGACGACACGGTCTCCTCCGCCGAGCGGCAGCTCTTCGAGCTGCGGACCGCGGCGGCCGACGACGCCCGCATCCTCGGCGCGCTCGGTGACGGCGGACTGCTTCCGCCGGGCCCGGACGTGCTGGCGACCGTCGAGTTCCTCGGCGAGCACGGCATCCCCGCCCTGCCCGGCTGGCGCTATCTCGCCCAGGCCGTCGACCCCGCCGACCACGCGCGCGTGCTGGCCGCCCGCCCCGAACTGGTCGACGGCGTGATCATCACGGATCCGGACTCGCACGCCCGGGCCCGCGAGGCGCTGAGCGACGCCGCGTTGCTGCCTCGTTCAGCCGTCGCCGTCGGCACGGCCGCCGCGCTGCTCGCCCCGACCCCGGCTCTCGACGAGGGCGACAGCGGCGTGTTCCTCGTACCGCCGAACCCCGCCATGCACGACGAGTACGCCGCCGACGAGGAGCGCCAGGCGCTGCGCGCGCGGGCCACCGAGCGGGACGAGGAGATCCGGGCGCTGGCGGCCCGGCTCGGCAAGGACCGTGAGCTGGCGGCCCGGCTGGCGTCCTGGCGCACCGGCTGTCCTGCCGGACGGCTCACCGAACTCGCCGCGGCCGCCCAGGACGCGCGCGCGTTCGCCGAGGAGGCCGAGGCCGAGCTGGCCGAGGCGCGCACCGTCCGGGCCGAGACCGACGAGGCCGCCGCCGAGGCCGCACAGGTGCGTGACGAGCGGCAGGAGGCCGCGCAGAAGGCCCGGCGCGCCGCCGACGCGCTCGCCGGACTCGCCTTCCGACTGCGCGAACGCGCCGGATGGCAGGTCAAGCTGCGTGAACTCGCCGACGAGGCGGTCGAGTCGGAGGCCCGCGCCCAGTCCTGTCTGGAGCGCGCCCGAGCCGCCGACGAGGACCGGCGGGCCGCCCAGCGCGCCGCCGACGACGCCCGCCGCACGGCGCGTGCGCTGCGCGCCGAGCGCGCGGAGATCGCGGGTGCCCCCGACGACGTACCGGAGGACGACGAGAACGGGCCGAAGGCGTCCCTCCCCGCTCTCCGCGAGGCCTATCGGGCGGCCTCCCAGGTGTACGAGAAGGTCGGCGTCGGTGCCGACCTGCGGGCCGAGCAGGCACGGGCCGAGAGTGACGAATCCGCGGCACTCGCCGAACTGGACCGGCTCAGCAACAAGGTGCGCACGCGCGCCGAGCAGCTCCTTCAGTCCCCGGACGGCTCCGACGGCCCCTCCCGGCAGGCCGCCGCCGTACGCGCCGAGGAGCTGGTGCAGCTCCTGGAGACGCGCATGTCCACGGCGAGCGAGCAGCTCGGCCGGCTTCGCGGCGAGGCCGAGCGGCACGCGCCGGAGAACGGCGAGGCCCACACCGAGCTGCCCGAGGAGCTGGTCCCCCGGGACACCGAGCACGCCCAGGCCCTGCTGCGCACGGCCACCGGCGAACTTGCCTCCCGCACCGAGGCATTGAGCCAGGCCCGCGAGGCCCACGCCGAACTCCTCGACGCCCATCGGGCGGCCGAGGACGCCGCCGGCGGCTTCGACGAGATCGCCGCGATGCTTCGTGACCTGCTGCGCGAGCACACCACGGACGAGGAGCAGGAAGCGCCCGAGCCCTACCCCGGCACGCTGGAAGAGGCCCGGCAGGCCGCCGCCGAGGCCCGCCGCTCGCTGCGCGGCTGCGCCGGCGATCTGTCCGCCGCCGAGGCCGCCGTGCGTGAGGCGAGCGATGTCCTCGTACGGCACGCCAACTCCACCCGGTACGAGCACGTCCGCACCCCCGCCCGGCAGCAGATCCGCGAACTGCCCGCGTCCGCGCTGCCGGAGCACGCCCAGCGGTGGGCGGAGGCCTTCGCACCCCGGCTGCGCGTGCTGACCGACGAGTTGGCGCAGCTGGAGCGCAACCGGGACTCGATCGTGGACCGGCTGCGGGGACTGGTCGAGTCGGCCCTGGCCACGCTGCGGTCGGCACAGCGGCTCTCCCGGCTCCCCGAGGGGCTGGGCGAATGGTCCGGGCAGGAGTTCCTGCGGATCCGGTTCGAGGAGCCAGACCAGGCCACGCTCGTCGAACGGCTCGGCGAGGTCATCGACGAGGCGACCCGCGCGGCCGTCAGGAAGAACTCCGACCTGCGCCGCGACGGCATGTCCCTGCTCCTGAGGGGAGTCAGCGCGGCGCTCCAGCCAAAGGGCATCGCCGTCGAGATCCTGAAGCCCGACGCCGTGCTGCGCGCTGAGCGCGTGCCGGTCGGGCAGATGGGCGACGTCTTCTCGGGCGGGCAGCTGCTCACCGCCGCCATCGCGCTGTACTGCACGATGGCCGCGCTGCGCTCCAACGACCGAGGCCGCGACAAGCACCGCCACGCGGGCACGCTGTTCCTGGACAACCCCATCGGGCGCGCCAACGCGACGTACCTGCTGGAGCTCCAGCGGGCCGTCTCGGACGCGCTGGGCGTCCAGCTCCTCTACACCACCGGCCTGTTCGACACGACCGCGCTCGCCGAGTTCCCGCTGGTCATCCGGCTGCGCAACGACGCCGACCTGCGGGCCGGACTGAAGTACATCCGCGTGGAGGAACACCTCCGGCCCGGACTGCCGCAGCAGCCCCAGGGCGGAGAAGCAGTGCACAGCGAGATCACGGCGACACGGATGTTCAAACGGCCCGCGTAGCCGTCAGGTCTGCCCGGCCCCGGGTCACGGGGGCATGGTCATGGGGGCATGAGGGGCGGCGTGCCCGTCACGCCGCCACCAGGTGGCGGCGGGGGCGCACCCTTGTCCCCGCACACGCGATCACGGGTGCGACAGCTGCCCGGTCCCGCCCTGCCTGCGTATCCGCGCCTGTGCCCGCTCGGCGGTCCGAGCCTGACGGCGAGTCAGGCGGCGCTCCCGGCGCAGTGCCCGGGCCGTGCTGCTCGGGGCCGACACCACGCCATTGCGCTGGTTCCACACCTGGCGCGTCACCCAGACGTCCAGCACGCCCCACGTCGCGACCACTGTGCTGGCGACGCTGCTCAGCACCATGGGGAACGCCAGCCAGGAGCCGGCCAGCGTGCACAGGAAGGCGATCACCGCCTGGATCAGTGTCACCGCGATGATGAGCACCGCCCGCACGGCCGCCGTACGCACCGGGTCCGGCAGCCGCCGCCGACGCGCCGGCTCCTCGGTCCACAACGGCCGGTACTGCGGCGCCCGAAACCGCTGCTCAGCTGTCGTGGTGTGCCGCCGGCCCGCCGTAGAACCGCGCTCCGGTGCCTGTGGGCTCCGTCGCGTCCCCATGGGCGTCGCCGTGCCCGCCCCCGGCGCCTCCCGCCGCTCCGCCGTGCCCATCATCTCGTCACTCCCCACCGCCCGCAGACCGCTCGTCCCGGTGTCATCGGACCCCGGCTCCCCAGTGGCTGCCCGGCTTGCGCTGTTTTACGCCGCCTGAGCGCGGCACGCGGCACCTGTGGCCCGAATCCGCCCCCGATTCCCGTACAGGAAGACGATCGACGTTGCGTGAAGATTCCCGATGAAGGAAAAATTCCGGCCAAGTCGCCCGGGTTCCTGGTCGAATGACCTCCTGCGCCGCATGCGCGTTCCAGGGCGGCAATCTCCCGCAATGGCGGGACAACTACCCATGTCCTGTTCGCTGTCCGTGGGTGGTGCGCCCGGGTCGGTCCTTCGAGATACCTGTGTGTCAGTAGTAGGCTCACGCCGTTTGTTGACGCACATGTGTACCCCCGGGCCGGAGGGGGGCGAGCTGGGGGAGGCCATGCGCTTTCGCGGGAAGTCCATCCGCCGGAAGATCGTGGCGCTGCTCCTCGTGCCGCTGTTGTCCCTGACGGCCATCTGGGCCTTCGCCACCGTACTCACCGGCCGTGCGGCCCAGTCGCTGTTCAACGTCTCGTCCGTCGTGGAAAAGGTCGGTTACCCCACCGAGGACACCGTCCGCGTCCTGCAACGGGAGCGCCGCCAGACCCTCGTCTACCTCGCCGACCCGCGCGCTTCCGACGCCCTCGCCGCGCTGCGCCGCAGCCGTGAGGCCACCGACCAGGTCGTCTCGAAGCTCCGCCGCAACAGCAAGGACGAGGACCTCCACGACGACATGGGGCAGGGCGCCACCGAGCGCCTCACCTCGATCATGGACGCCCTCGACAGCCTCAAGTCGCTGCGCCGCAGCGTCGAGGACGGCACCGTCAACCGCTCCCAGGTCCTCGACCTCTACAACCGGCTGATCGACCCCTGCTTCACGCTCCTGGCCAACCTTCAGGCCCTCGACAATGTGGAGATGGACAAACAGGGACGGGCCCTCGTCGGCGTCTCCCGCGCCCGCGAGCTGCTCTCCCGCGAGGACTCCCTCCTGAGCTCCGCGCTCGTCGCCGGCCGGATCACCCGAGACGACATCCACGCCGTCTCCGACCTCGTCGCCCAGCGCGCCGTGATGTACGACGTCAGCCTGGCGCTGCTGCCCGGCTCGGAGAGCGAACGCTTCCAGCACTACTGGAAGAACGCCGACACCGCCCCCCTGCGCGTGGCTGAGCAGACCGTCATCAATGCCACTCCCGGCACCCCGCGCGGTGTGACCGCCAAGAGCTGGGACGAGGTCGCCGGCCAAGTGCTCGACCGGCTCGACAAAATGAGCACCCAGGCGGGCGACCGCTACCAGGACCGCGTCCGCCCCCTCGCCGTCGACGTCATCGTCAAGGCGGCCGTCGCGGGCGTCCTGGGCCTGGTCGCCCTGCTGGTCTCGCTCATCATGTCCGTACGCATCGGCCGCGCCCTCATCCGCGATCTGCGCCGGCTGCGCCTGGAGGCCCATGAGGCATCCGGGGTGCGGCTGCCCAGCGTGATGCGCCGTCTCTCGGCGGGGGAACAGATCGACGTCGAGACCGAGGCGCCGCGCCTGGAGTACGACAAGAACGAGATCGGTGAGGTCGGACAGGCACTCAACACCCTCCAGCGCGCCGCCGTCGAGGCCGCCGTCAAACAGGCCGAACTCCGCGCCGGGGTCGCCGAGGTCTTCGTCAACCTCGCCCGCCGCAGCCAGGTCCTGCTGCACAAGCAGCTGACCCTGCTCGACACCATGGAGCGCCGGACCGAGGACACCGACGAACTCGCCGACCTCTTCCGTCTCGACCACCTCACCACGCGCATGCGCCGCCACGCCGAGGGCCTGGTCATCCTGTCCGGAGCCGCTCCCTCCCGGCAGTGGCGCAAGCCCATCCAGCTCATGGACGTGGTGCGCGCCGCCGTCGCCGAGGTCGAGGACTACGAGCGCATCGAGGTGCGCAGACTGCCCCGCGTCGCCGTCACCGGGCCCGCGGTGGCCGACCTCACCCACCTGGTGGCCGAGCTCCTGGAGAACGCCACGGTGTTCTCGCCGCCGCACACCGCCGTGCAGGTCCTTGGCGAACGTGTCGCCAACGGCTTCACGCTGGAGATCCACGACCGTGGCCTCGGCATGGCGGCGGAGGCGCTCCTGGAGGCCAACCTGAGGCTCGCGGAGACCCCCGAGTTCGAGCTCTCCGACACCGACCGGCTCGGCCTCTTCGTGGTCAGCCGGCTCGCCCAGCGGCAGAACGTCCGCGTCTCCCTCCAGCCGTCCCCGTACGGCGGCACCACGGCCGTCGTCTTCATCCCCGACACGCTGCTCACCGACGACGTCCCGGACACCAACGGGATCGGCTTCCGTCTCGACCGCGCGATGCCCGACAAGAAATCCCGGACCGGGGAGGACCGCACGTCGGCACTGTCCCAGGTGCCGGTGAAGCTGCCCGGCCTACCGGTGTCGATCCTGGACGGGCCGGTCGAACTGGAGGCACCGGTCGACCTGGACGCACTCGACGACTTCCCGGGCGCCCTCGGCGACGAGGACAGCGAACGCGGGGGACTGTTCCGGCCGCGCCGCTCCCTCGCGGACGCCCCGGGGGAGCAGCACCAGCAGGCACGCGACAGACGGCGCGAACCGGCTTTCCCCGGGGACACCGACCACCCGGGCGGCCCGGTCCCGCTGCCGCGCCGCCAGACCCCCAAGCTCGTCAGCTCGCACGGCCGCCCCGTGCGGGAAGCCGGGCCACGGGGCGAGGCAGCCGACGAGGAACCGCATCCGATCGACCGGGGCATGACGGGGCTTCAGGAGGACAAGACGCCTTTCGGCCGCCCAGGGGAACTCACCGGAGGCGCCACGCGTTTGCATGGTGACCGTCCCGAGGCCCCCGCCCTGCCTCAGCGGCGCCGCACCCGGCCCCCGGCCGGCCCGGACGGGACCACTCCGCGCCGGGACGCGGCGGCCGGACCGGCAGAATCGGGCGCGGCCGCGCTGCCCCGCCGTATCCGGCAGGCCAGCCTGGCCCCGCAGTTGAAGGAAGACCCGGACCGGCGCGCCGAACGGGAGCGGTCCCGCGCCGCGCACCGGGCAGGTCTCGCCGAGCGCGACGCCGACGAGGTCCGCAGCCGCTTTGCCTCGCTCCAGCGGGGCTGGCAGCGCGGCCGCGAGGAGAACGCCGCGGGCGACGAGGCCCGGGACGGCTCAGCAAGAGGAACGACAAAGGGGGACGGTCGATGACCGCACCGAAGGCCGCAGGATCCATCGTGAGCAGCAAGGCGTCGGGAGAGCTGAACTGGCTCCTGGACGACCTGGTGGAGCGCGTCGCCAGCATCCGCAAGGCGCTCGTGCTCTCCAGCGACGGCCTGCCCACAGGGGTCTCCAAGGAGCTGAGCCGGGAGGACAGCGAGCACCTGGCCGCGGTCGCCTCCGGATTCCACAGCCTCGCCAAGGGCGTCGGCCGGCACTTCGACGCGGGCGGCGTCCGCCAGACCATCGTCGAACTCGACGAGGCCTTCCTGTTCGTCACGGCCGCCGGCGACGGCAGTTGCCTCGCCGTCCTGGCGGACGCCGAATCCGATGTCGGGCAGGTCGCGTACGAGATGACGCTGCTGGTCAAGCGGGTCGGCGTACATCTGGGGTCCGCTCCGCGCACCGATCTGCCCGCGGGCGGGTAGTGGGATGGCATGAGCGGAGACGGTCAGGGAAGCAGCCACTGGTTCGACGACGAGGCCGGACCGGTGGTCCGTCCGTACGCCATGACGCGAGGCCGCACCACCCATGCGTTCCAGCACCGCCTCGACCTGATCGCGGTGGTCGTCACGGAAGCGGACGTGGACGACCCGGAGGCGGACCCGTCGCTGTCCCCGGAGCACGTGGGCATCGTCGAGCTGTGCCGTGACACCCCCCAGTCGGTCGCCGAACTCGCCGCAGAACTCGATCTGCCCGTCGGCGTGGTGCGCGTCCTCGTCGGCGACCTCGTGGACGAGGAACTGGTGCATGTGTCGCGTCCCGTGCCGCCCGCCGAGCTGGTGGACGAGAGCATCCTGCGCGACGTCATCAGCGGCCTGCGGGCCCTGTGAGGGGTGGTTCGACCGACGGCCCTCCGCGAGCGCCGCGAGGCGTTCGCGGAGGAGCCGGACCGGAGGTCCGGGGCACCCTCGTGCACGAGCGGGCAACGCCGAACCCGCCCGCGCGCGGACCGGCGCCGAGACGTCCCTCCCGTTATGATCTGACCGATCGTCGACGACCAACCGCAGCGGGCCGAGCACCCTGCGGACACGGTTCCGAGCAGCGCGATCGGAGAGACGGACGTGACCACGGGCTGGCAGTTCTGGGTCGACCGCGGCGGCACCTTCACCGACATCGTCGCGCGCCGCCCCGACGGCCGCCTGCTCACGCACAAGCTGCTGTCGGACAACCCCCACCGGTACGCCGACGCGGCCGTCGCGGGCGTACGCGAACTCCTCGACGACGCGGGTCCCATCGACGCCGTCCGCATGGGCACCACCGTCGCCACCAACGCCCTCCTCGAACGCAAGGGTGAGCGCACCCTCCTGGTCGTCACCCGTGGCTTCCGCGACGCCCTGCGCATCGCCTACCAGAACCGCCCGAGCATCTTCGCCCGTGCCATCGAACTGCCCGAGCTGCTGTACGAGCGGGTCGTCGAGGTCGACGAACGCGTCGCCGCCGACGGCACCGTGCTGCGCGCCCCCGATCTGGAGGCACTGGCCGGGCCGCTGCACGAGGCGTACGACGACGGGATCCGCGCGCTCGCCGTGGTCTGCATGCACAGCCATCTCCACCCCGCCCACGAGTGCGCCATCGGCGAGCTGGCCGCCCGCACCGGCTTCCCGCAGATCTCGCTCTCCAGCGAGGTCAGCCCTCTGATGAAACTGGTCCCGCGCGGCGACACCGCCGTCGTCGACGCCTACCTCTCGCCCGTCCTGCGCCGCTACGTCCAGCACATCGCCGACGAACTCGAAGGCGTACGGCTGATGTTCATGCAGTCCAACGGCGGGCTCGCCGAGGCCGGACAGTTCCGCGGCAAGGACGCCATCCTGTCCGGGCCCGCGGGCGGCATCGTCGGCATGGCCCGGATGTCGCAGCTCGCCGGCTTCGACCGCGTCATCGGCTTCGACATGGGCGGCACCTCCACGGATGTCTCGCACTTCACCGGTGAGTACGAACGCGTCTTCACCACCCTGATCGCCGGAGTCCGGCTGCGGGCGCCCATGCTCGACATCCACACGGTCGCGGCGGGCGGCGGCTCGATCCTCCACTTCGACGGGTCCCGCTACCGCGTAGGGCCGGACTCGGCGGGCGCGGACCCGGGGCCCGCCTGCTACCGGGGCGGCGGCCCGCTTGCCGTCACCGATGCCAACGTGATGCTCGGCCGCATCCAACCCGCGCACTTCCCCAGGGTGTTCGGCCCGGACGGCGACCAGCCCCTGGACGACGCGCTCGTCCACGAGCGGTTCGCCGCGCTCGCGGACCAGATCCGCGAGCGGACGGGCGACGACCGCACCCCCGAACAGGTCGCCGAGGGCTACCTGCAGATCGCCGTCGCCAACATCGCCAACGCCGTCAAGCGGATCTCGGTCCAGAAGGGCCACGACGTCACCCGCTACGCGCTCACCACCTTCGGTGGAGCAGGCGGTCAGCACGCGTGCATGGTGGCGGACTCCCTGGGCATCCGCACCGTCCTCGTACCACCCATGGCCGGTGTGCTCTCCGCGCTCGGCATCGGGCTCGCCGACACCACGGCCATGCGTGAACAGTCCGTCGAGGCACCCCTGGATCCCACCTCGATGCCCGGCGTCCGCAAGACCGCCGACGACCTGGAGAGCGCCGCCCGCGGCGAACTCCTCGCGGAGGACGTGCCCGAGGACCGCATCCGCGTCACCCGCCGGGCCCAGCTGCGCTACGACGGCACCGACACCACCCTCACCGTCGAGCTGACCGAGCCCGACACGATGAGGCACTCCTTCGAAGAACGTCATCGCGCCACGTACTCCTTCACGCTCGACCGCCCGATCGTCGTCGAAGCCCTCTCCGTGGAAGCCACCGGCATCACCCAACCCCCCGATCTCTCCGCCCTCGCCCCGTACGAAGGCCGCTCCGCCGCCCCCGAGACCGTCCGCCTCCACACGGGCGGCGCCTGGCGCGACGTACCTCTCCACCGCCGGGAGCACCTGCCCCCCGGCGAAAGCGTCACCGGCCCCGCGATCATCACGGAGGCCAGTGCGACGACCGTCGTCGACGACGGCTGGCGGGCCGCGGCGACCGACGACGGGCATCTGGTCATGGAACGCGTGGCGATTACGGAGAGTTCCGACCTCGACACAAAAGCCGACCCGGTTCTGCTGGAGGTCTTCAACAACCTGTTCATGTCCATCGCCGAACAGATGGGCGCCCGGCTGGAGTCCACCGCCCAGTCCGTCAACATCAAGGAACGCCTCGACTTCTCCTGCGCCCTCTTCGACCCCGAGGGCAACCTGGTCGCCAACGCCCCCCATATCCCCGTGCACCTGGGCTCCATGGGCACCAGCGTCAAAGAGGTCATCCGGCGGCGCGCCGACAGCATGCGCCCCGGCGACACCTACGCGGTCAACGACCCGTACCACGGCGGCACCCATCTGCCCGACGTCACCGTCATCACCCCGGTCTTCGACACGGAGGGTGAGCGGATCCTCTTCTACGTCGCCTCCCGCGGTCACCACGCGGAGATCGGCGGCATCGCGCCCGGGTCCATGCCCGCGCACAGCCGGACCATCGAGGAAGAGGGGGTCCTGTTCGACAACTGGCTGCTGGCCGAGAACGGCCGCTTCCGCGAGGAGGAGACATTCCGTCTGCTCGCCGAGGCGCCTTACCCGTCGCGCAACCCGAAGACCAACCTCGCCGACCTGCGCGCCCAGATCGCCGCCAACCGGAAGGGCGTCGACGAAGTCGGCCACATGATCGAGAACTTCGGGCTCGACGTCGTCCAGGCATATATGAAGCACGTCCAGGACAATGCGGAGGAAGCGGTCCGCCGCGTCATCGACGCCCTCGACGACGGCGAGTACGCCTACGAGACCGACTCCGGCGCCGTCATCCGCGTCCGTGTGCGCGTGGACCGGGAGAACCGTCGCGCGACCGTCGACTTCACCGGCACGTCCCCGCAGCTGGCCACCAATTTCAACGCTCCCTTCTCCGTCGTCAACGCCGCCGTCCTGTATGTCTTCCGCACTCTCGTCGCCGACGACATCCCCCTCAACGACGGCTGTCTGCGTCCCCTCGACATCGTCGTGCCGCCCGGCTCCATGCTCGCGCCGGAGCCGCCGGCCGCCGTCGTCGCCGGAAACGTCGAGACATCACAGGCCATCACCGGCGCCCTGTACGCGGCTCTCGGTGTGCAGGCCGAGGGCTCCGGCACCATGAACAACGTCAGCTTCGGCAACGACCGGTACCAGTACTACGAGACCGTGGCCTCCGGCTCCGGCGCGGGTGACGGCTTCCCGGGTGCGCCCGTCGTGCAGACGCACATGACCAACTCGCGCCTGACCGACCCCGAAGTCCTCGAATGGCGTCTGCCGGTCCTGCTCGACGAGTTCGCGGTACGGTACGGCAGCGGAGGTGCCGGCCGTTGGCGCGGCGGGGACGGCGCCGTGCGCCGTATTCGCTTCCAGGAGCCCATGACCGTCTCCACGCTCTCCCAGCACCGGAGGGTCCCGCCCTACGGTATGGCGGGCGGCGAGCCCGGGGCGCTCGGCGCCAACCGCGTGGAGCGCGCGGACGGGACCGTGCTGCATCTCGAGGGCAGTGATTCGGCAGATGTCGGACCCGGCGACGTACTGCTCGTCGAAACCCCCGGCGGCGGAGGCTACGGACCGCCGCCGACCGATTCCCATCAAGCAGGAGAAGAGAACGATGATCTTCGGGCGCAGTGAGCGCGGCAAGCCTCCGGTCGAGCCCGTCACCCTCAAGATCCTCGTGGCCGGCGGTTTCGGCGTGGGCAAGACGACGCTCGTCGGCGCGGTCAGCGAAATCAGGCCGCTGCGCACCGAGGAGGTACTCACCGAGGCGGGCCTGCCGGTGGACGACACCAGTGGGGTGGAGGGCAAGCACACCACCACCGTCGCCATGGACTTCGGGCGCATCTCCGTCCGCGAGGACCTGGTGCTGTACCTCTTCGGGACACCCGGCCAGGACCGCTTCTGGTTCCTGTGGGACGAACTGGCCTCCGGCGCCCTGGGCGCTGTCGTCCTCGCGGACACCCGTCGCCTGGAGGACTGCTTCGCCGCGGTCGACTACTTCGAGCGACGCTTCATCCCGTTCGTCATCGCCGTCAACTGCTTCGAGGGCGCGGCCCGGTACCCCGCTGATGCCGTGCGGCGGGCTCTCGACCTCGACGACGGCGTGCCGGTCGTCCTCTGTGACGCCCGCGAGCGCGAGTCGGCCAAGAAGGTGCTGATCGAGGTCGTCCGGCACGCCATGGCGCACGCGGCCGACCGCCGGGAGAGCGTCACCACCTGATCCCGTGGAGGCGCACGTGCGGCTCGTACCCCCGCCGACCGGGGTACGAGCCGCAGCCGTGCACGCGCCCGTGCCTCACACGGGGCACACGCGCGCGTGGAGCGCGTTTCTCACACTCCGTCCTCATGCCAGCCGAAGCTCTTCTCCACGGCCTTGCGCCAGTTGAGGTATTCGCGGTCGCGCACCGAAGCCTCCATGGCGGGAGTCCACTCGACGTCCTTCTGCCAGTGCGACTTCAGCTCGTCGAGGTCGTTCCAGACCCCGGTGGCGAGGCCGGCCGCGTACGCGGCACCCAGGCAGGTCGTCTCGGAGACCTGAGGACGGATCACGGGCACGCCGAGCACGTCCGCCTGGTGCTGCATGAGCAGGTTGTTCTTCGTCATGCCGCCGTCGACCTTCAGGGTGGTGATCTGTACCCCGGAGTCCTGGTACATGGCGTCCACGACCTCGCGCGTCTGCCAGCTCGTGGCCTCCAGCACCGCCCGCGCGAGGTGCGCCTTCGTGACGTACCGGGTCAGCCCGGTGATCGCGCCGCGCGCGTCGGAGCGCCAGTACGGCGCGAACAGGCCCGAGAACGCCGGGACGACGTACGCCCCGCCGTTGTCCTCGACACTCGCCGCCAGCGGCTCGATCTCGTCCGCGGTACGGATGATGCCGAGCTGGTCGCGGAACCACTGCACCAGCGCGCCGGTGATCGCGATCGACCCCTCCAGGCAGTAGACCGGCGCCTCGTCACCGATCTTGTAGCCCATGGTCGTCAGCAGCCCGTTCTTCGACGGGACCGGCCGGTTCCCGGTGTTGAGCAGCAGGAAGCTGCCCGTACCGTAGGTGTTCTTCGCGGTGCCCACGTCGTAGCAGGCCTGTCCGAACACTGCGGCCTGCTGGTCGCCCAGCGCCGATGCCACGGGGACGCCTGCGAGTTGGCCCACGGCGGTCCCGTACACCTCGGAGGACGACCTGATTTCCGGCAGGACGGCCTCCGGGACGTTCATGGCGGACAGGATCGAGGAGTCCCACTGGAGGGTGTCCAGGTTCATCAGCATCGTGCGTCCGGCGTTGGTGACGTCGGTGACGTGCCGTCCGCCGTCCGTGCCGCCGGTCAGGTTCCAGATCAGCCAGGAGTCGATGGTGCCGAAGGCGATCTCGCCGTGCTCGGCGCGGGCCCTGAGGCCGGGCACGTTGTCGAGCAGCCAGGCCGCCTTGGGTCCGGAGAAGTAGCTCGCGAGCGGCAGCCCCGTCTGCTCGCGGAAGCGATCCTGCCCGTCGGAGCCGCCGAGCTCGTTGCACAGTGCGGCCGTCCGGGTGTCCTGCCAGACGATCGCGTTGTGCACGGGCTTGCCCGTGGCGCGGTCCCACAGCACCGTCGTCTCGCGCTGGTTGGTGATGCCGAGCGCGCTGAGCTGGTCGGCGCGCAGCCCGGCCTTGGCGATCGCACCCGCGACCACCGCCTGCACCTTGGACCAGATCTCCGTGGCGTCGTGCTCCACCCAGCCGGGCTTGGGGAAGATCTGGCGGTGTTCGCGCTGGTCGACGGCGACAATGGCGCCGCCGTGGTCGAAGATGATGCAGCGGCTGGACGTGGTGCCCTGGTCGATCGCGGCGACGTACTTCTGGGCGTTGTCCGTCATGACGTCCCCTTCGTCAAAGGGTCAGAAGGCTGCTTTGTACACAAGCGCTGACAGCGCCCCGCCGATCAGCGGTCCCACCACTGGTATCCAGGCGTAACCCCAGTCCGAGGTCCCCTTGTTGGGAATGGGTAGCAGGGCGTGGGTGATGCGTGGGCCCAGGTCACGGGCCGGGTTGATCGCGTATCCGGTGGGCCCGCCGAGGGAGAGGCCGATGCCCACGACGAGCAGGGCGACGAGCAGGATTCCGATACCCGACCCGTACGCCGTCGTACCCGGGATCGGGCCGATGCCGGTGCCGAGGTTCTTGCCGAAGAACAGGATGGGCAGCACCAGGCCGACGGTCGCGATGATCTCGGTGATCAGGTTGGCGACCGGATTGCGGATCTCCGGGGCGGTGGAGAAGATCCCGAGCGTGGGCAGGGCCTTGTCCTCCTCGGCGTTGGCCTGGAACTGCGCGAAGTAGAGCAGCCAGGTCAGGACGGCACCGAGGATCGCGCCCGCCATCTGGCCCAGCAGGTAGTACGGGACGTCGCCCCACTTGGTGATGTCGGCGATGGCGAGGCCGATGGTCACCGCGGGGTTGAGGTGCCCGCCGGACTTCGGGGCGGCGGTGTACGCGCCCGCCAGGACGCCGAAGCCCCAGCCGAAGGCGATGACGATCCAGCCCGCGCCCTTGGCCTTGGAGTAGTTGAGGGTGACGGCGGCGCAGACACCGGCGCCGAACAGGATGAGTATGGCCGTTCCGATCAACTCGCCGACGAAGATGCTTCCATGGGTCATGGCGGCTCCTAGGCCCTCGCCCGGGGCGGTCCCGCCCCGTGTCCGTCCTCCGTGCAGGGTGCGTTTCCCTTGGCGACTTCAGCCGAAGGCAGGGAAGATCCCGCGCCCCACCCGGCGTCCGTGACGAGCGTGCCTGTCCAGTGGAATCGCCCGTGGGGGACGGCCCGACCTGCTGGCGTGGGCCGGAGGGGCGCGCCATCTGAATACGCCCGAATACGGCGATGCCGACTGACATCCGGAAGTTTTCCCCTGCGCCCAGAGAGCGTCAAGGTCGGGGACGACAACGGTTGGGACGGGCTGTGAAGGCGCCACTGATCGGGTGCCGCTGCCGGGCCCAGGAGGACTTGGCCTCGCTGCGGCTCGGGTGGCGGGCCGGCTGCCGCTTCCCAGCCGCGGCGGATCTCGGCGCGGGACGGGCTCGGGTGCCCGGGCGGCTCCCTGACGAACCAGCGCGCGGATCTCAGCCCCGCACCGGCCCGCCCGCCTGGGCCGGTGCCGCCGCGGAGCCGCGACGGATCTCATGGCCCGGCAGCCCCGCCCGGCCCAGCACCCAACTCGCCCCGGTCAGCGCCTTCGCGGCCTGCTTGAGGGGCGCGAGGCAAGCGGCCGCCTGCCGGTGGTCCGCCACGCTTCCCGGTGCGCACAGGATCGTGGCCAGGGACAGCGTGACGGTGCGCCCGCCGGCCGACCAGGGCGCGTCCAGCACCGAGGTGGCCAGCGGATCGAGGCCGTCCGGATCCGCCAGCACCAGGAAGTCGTCCCCGCCGATGTGCCCCACACGCATGCTGCCGGACGCGGCGCCCTGCAACGCCCGTCCCACCGCCCGGATCAGCTCGTCGCCCGCCGCGAACCCCGCCCCGTCGTTGACCTGCTTGAAGTGGTCGACGTCCAGCCAGCTCAGCGCGAACATCCGCCCGTCCGCGATCCGTCGGTCCACCTCACCGGTGATCGCGTCCGAGCCGGGCAGCCGCGTCAGCGGATTGAGTCCCGCCGCCTCCTCGACCCGGCTCTCGGCCAGCGCCCGTACGAGATCCGCGAGCCGTACGATCCCCACGCACCGCCTGTCGCGGTCGACCACCGCCACGTCGTCGGAGGCGCGGTCCTGCCGGCCGTCCGCCACCACGTCGAGCACCTCCCAGGCGGTGGCGTCGATTCCGACCGTACGCGGCGGGTCACCGAGCTTCCAGGCCGGCCGGTCGGCGTACAGCGCATGCCCGTAGCGTCCCGACAGCGACAGCAGGAACCGTGAGCGATGCACCGAACGGACCGGCACCCCGGCCGGGTCCACCAGCAGCACTCCGGACACCTCGGGCGACCCGGTGAGCAGCGCCCGTACCTGCCCGGCCGAGGCCGTGGCGGGCAGCAGTGCGCCGGGCCGTACGAACTGCCGCACCGACGGCCCGGTGCGCGGCGTCGCCACCACGGAAGGGGGCGGCGTCGGAACGTATACGTCCACCACGGGCAGCCGGGACGGCGGCGCGAACAGGTCGCCCTGCGCCAACTGCGCCCCCGCCACCCGCGCGGCGGCGCACTGCGACTCGGTCTCCACACCCTCGACGGACAGCAGCGCGCCCAACTGCTCGCACAGCGTCCGCATGGCCCGCACCGCGGACGGCCGTGTCAGCAGGGACACGTCGAGCTTCATCAGGTCCGGCGCCAGGTCCGTGAGCAGCCGCAGCGGTACGTCGCCGTCGCCGACGCCATCCGCGCAGACCCGGAAGCCCTCGCCGCGCAGTACGGCGACGGCTTCCAGCAGCGCCTGATGCGGCACGTGCGTGTACGGCGGGCCGACGTCGACGGTCACCTCCCACGGCAGCCGCCCCGCCGAGCGCACGGCATCCCGCAGCGCGGCGAGCCCTCCGAGATCGGCGAGGGTCGCGGCGAACACGTTGACGTGAAGGGGCAGCAGGGTCTCTTTCCGAGCCGCCGCACGGACTGCCAACGCCGCCACGTTCCCGTCGAGTTCGGGATCTCGGCGGGCCTGCGCGAGGACGTCGCCGGTCTCCGGACGAGCGAGTATCTCCAGCGCCGCGACCCCTCCGGTCGTCAGATTGACCACCGGCTGGAAGGCGAAGCGGAGAGTATCCGTCCAGGAGGGCACGGGAGCATGATGACGCCGCCGGCGCACGCCGAGGCGCAGTTCATGAGCTGTTCACACAGGATTCCCGGCCGATCACGGAGCGTGCCGATGGCGGTCGCGGGGCGGGAGGCGACCGCCGTCCGGAGGCCGAGGCGGCCTGCTCGGCCGGGCCGGCGACTGGGCCGCACAGGGGCTGCGCGGTGCCGGATCATCGCACCGCGATCACAGCGGAACCATGCCCGAACAGCCCTTGGTTCGCGGAGATGCCCACCCGCGCCCCCGCCACCTGCCGGTCACCGGCGGCTCCGCGCAACTGCCAGGCCAGCTCGCACACCTGGGCGATCGCCTGCGCCGGAACGGCCTCTCCGAAGGACGCCAGTCCACCGCTGGCATTGACGGGTATGCGCCCACCGGGCGAAGTGGCTCCTTCCCGCAGCAGCTTCGCCGCCTCGCCCGCCCCGCACAGCCCCAGATCCTCGTACCACTGCAACTCCAGGGCGGTGGACAGGTCGTAGACCTCGGCGAGCGAGAGGTCCTCGGGCCCGATACCCGCCTCCTCGTACGCGGTGCGCGCGATCGACGCACGGAACGTCTCGTCGGCCGGCTCCACCGCGACCGCCGAGTCCGTTGCGATGTCGGGCAGGTCGAGCACGGTGTTGGGATAGCGCGGCGTCACCGTGGACAGCGCCCGGATCCGCACCGGCTCCGCCGCCCCGTGCCGTCGTGCGAACTCCATGCTCGACAGGACGAGTGCAGCCCCGCCGTCCGAGGTCGCGCAGATGTCGAGCAGCCGCAGCGGATCGGCCACGACCGCGGAGGCGGCCACCTCCTCGGCGGTGACCCGCTTGCGGTAGCGGGCGTTCGGATTCAGCGCCCCCAAGGCCGCGTTCTTCACCTTGACCTGGGCGAAGTCGTCGACGGTATCTCCGTGGACGGCCATTCGCCGGCGCGCGTACAGCCCGAAGTACGCCGGATTCGTCGCCCCAAGGACCCGGAACCGCAGCCAGTCCGGATCGTCGGGTCGGTCGCCGCCCGCCGGTCGGAAGAACCCCTTGGGTGCCGAGTCCGCCCCGACCACGAGCACCACGTCCGCGAGTCCCGAAAGGATCTGAGTCCGCGCCGCGTTGACCGCCTGGGCCCCCGACGCGCACGCCGCGTACACACTCGCGACCCGTGCCCCCTGCCAGCCGAGCGCCCTGGCGAACGTCGCCCCCGCCACGTACCCCGGATAGCCGCCCCGCACCGTGTCCGCGCCCACGATCGAGCCGACGTCCCGCCAGTCGACCCCCGCGTCGGCGAGCGCCGCGCGCGCCGCCACCGTGCCGTATTCGACAAAGCTGCGTCCCCATTTGCCCCAGGGGTGCATGCCCGCGCCGAGCACCGCCACGTCGTCCGTCATACCGCCACCCCCGTCGGCCGCCAGTGCCATGTCGTCCAGGTCGTCTCCGCGTCCTCGTTCAGCACGCCGGGGACGACCTCCACCTCCATGCCCACCACCAGATCGGCGACGGTCACCCCCGGAACCGCCTGCCCGAGCACCACGAGCCGCTCTGCTTCCAGTTCCACCGCGATCAACGCGTAGGGCTCCCACGGAAGTTCCGGATTCGTCACATAGGGTGATGGTGGCTGGTATCGGGTATCCGTGTACGACCAGATTCGCCCTCGTTTGGAAAGTTGCACTTCGGTGAGCGAGTCGCCCCCGCACCCGGGGTTGCGGCAGAACGCGTCCTCGCGCGGGAAGAACACCGAGCCGCACGCCGAACACCGCGTGCCGAGGAGGTGGAAGTCGTCCCCTTCGCCGGCGAACCATCCGGCCACCGCAGGTGTGCGGGTATGTGACACGGTCCCTCCCCAAGGTAAACCGATGCATCTGACGGATCGTCAGAAGTGTGCCACGGGGCCCGGAAGATGGGCAGGCGTCGTAGCGAATCCGCGCCGGCCGTCCCGGCCCGGAGCGTCGGGGCGTTGGGGCGTTGGGGCAAGAATCAGCGTGGGTGGTTCCCGTCATCCCCCGTCCCCCGAACGGGCGCGGAGCGTGTCGCCTTCCCCGCGCGGCCCAACGCCTGATAAATGCAACGGACATGACACGTTTTTCTGTCGCGGTACGAGGCCTCGTCACCGCGTTCGCCGCACTCCTGGCCGTCGCGTCCACCTCGGCCACCGCCCAGGCGACTGCGCAACCCAAGGCGCCCGCGGACTTCGTGGCACTGAGCTCCGTGGACCCGACGATCCTCCAGGAGATCCGGTACTTCACCCCGCACAACTTCGTCGGCGAGCGCATCGACGGCTACCGACAGCCCCTGTGCATCCTCACCCGCCCGGCTGCCGAAGCCCTCCACAAGGCCCAGATGAAGCTGCTGAGCGAGGGCTACACGCTCAAGGTGTACGACTGTTACCGGCCGCAGCGCGCCGTCGACCACTTCGTGCGCTGGGCGAAGGACCTCGACGACCAGAGGATGAAGGCGGAGTTCTATCCGCAGGTCGACAAGACCCGCCTGTTCGCGGACGGTTACATCGCGGAGAAGTCCGGACACAGCCGGGGCTCCACCATGGACCTGACGATCGTGCGGCTGCCGGCCAGGCCGACCCGGCCGTACGCCCCGGGCGAGCCGCTCGTGCCGTGCTACGCGCCCGAGGGTGAGCGCTTCCCGGACAACTCCGTCGACATGGGGACGGGCTACGACTGCTTCGACACCCTCGCCCACACCGACGACCCCCGGATCGTCGGTGAGCAGCGTGCCAACCGTCAGCTCCTGAAGAGCACTCTGGAGAACCTCGGATTCGTCAACCTGGCCGAGGAGTGGTGGCACTACACCTACAAGCCGGAGTCGTACCCGGACACCTATTTCGACTTCCCGGTGTCCCTGCATTCGCTCACGTCCTCCGCCTGAGCGCCTCCGGAAGACGCCCTCCAGGTAATCGGATACAGTCCGCCACGTGTCCGATTCCCCGTTCCCATCCGCCGACGTCGTGCCGGACTCCCACTGTTCGAGCTGCGGAACGTCCTACGGAGAGGGCATCTCCGGCTGGCCGCGCACCTGCGCCGCCTGCGGCACGGTGGCCTACCGCAATCCGCTGCCCGTCGCGGTGGCCCTCCAGCCCGTCTACGACACCAAGGGAACCGCCCTGGTCGTCATCACCAGAGCCATCCCTCCCGCGCGCGGCGGCACCGCACTGCCCGGAGGCTTCATCGATCACCGGGAGGACTGGCGGCACGCCGTCGTCCGTGAGCTCAAGGAAGAGACCGGCATCGACGCGGCCAGCCGCGACGTGCGGCTCGTCGACGCGATGAGCTCGCCCGACGGTCATCTGCTGCTGTTCGGGCTCCTCCCCGAGCGCCCGGCCGCCGACCTGCCGCCGTCGGCCGGAACGGTCGAGACGGAGGGCTGGCAGTTGCTGCGCCGGCCGACCGAACTCGCCTTCCCCCTGCACACGCTCGTCGTACAGGGATGGTTCGAGGGCCGGTACGTGTGAGCCACGGGCGGGACGGCGTCTGCGCCCGTCCCGCCCGAATCATGCCGGGACCCTCCGTGCGTACCGCCCTCATCACACGCGGGGCACCCCTCCCGCGTACCGCCCGAATCACCTGCGGTCGAGGCCCCGTATGCGTACCGGATACAAGGGCTCGCTCCGGCCGTCGTCCCCGTCCCGCCGGACGACCACCCGCTTGCCCTTCCACCGCGTGACATACCGCTCGATCTCCGGCTCGTCCCAGCCGTCACCCGCGTCCGGCACCACCAGCCCGCCCCCGGACCGCCCCCGCGCGGGCGCCCACGCCTCCAGCTCCAGACCACCGTCCTCACCCAGCACGGGCAGGACGGCGCCCGCGCGTGCGAGCACCGGAATCCGCGCCAACGGAGCGTCGATCAGCACCTGGCCGGGCCCCTGGTACGCCTCCTCGGTCGCCGTGTCGTACCAGCGCCCCCGCGGCAGCAGCACCGCCCGCCGGTCCGCGCCGGGATCCAGCACCGGTGCCACCAGGAGGCTGTCGCCGAGCAGGAAGGCGTCCTCGCAGTCCCTCAGCGCCCGGTCCTCGGGTGTGCCCCACCACAAGGGCCGTACATAGGGCGCTCCCGTGCGTCGTGCCAGATGCGCCAGAGTGACGAAGTACGGCAGCAGCCGACGCCGTTCGGCGAGCGCCACGCGCGCGTGCTCGAGCACGTCGTCGCCGAACTCCCAGGGCTCCCGGCGCCCCGCCCGCAGACTCGCATGTGTACGGAACAACGGCAGGTACGAGGCCAGCTGGAACCAGCGCAGGTACAGCTCCGGCGACGGACTCCCGTCGAAGCCGCCCACGTCCGGCCCGGAGTACGGCACCCCGCACAGCCCCAGCCCCATCACCAGTGACAGCGACGCGCGCAATCCGGGCCAGCCCGTGGCCACGTCTCCCGACCAGGTCCCCCCGTAGCGCTGCATTCCGGCCCACCCCGAACGCGAGAAGAGGAACGGCCTCTCCTCAGGGGCGAGTTCACGCAGACCCTCGTACGCGGCCCGCGCCATGCACAGCGCGTACACGTTGTGGGCCTCCCTGTGGTCACCGCCATGGCCTTCCAGCGCGTGCCGGGCCGAGCGGGGCAGGGTGTTCTCCCCGAAGGCGGTGAACGACACGGGTTCGTTCATGTCGTGCCAGAAACCCGCGAAGCCCTGAGCGAGACGCTCCTCGTACAGCCCGCCCCACCACTGTCGTACGCGCGCGTGAGTGAAGTCCGGATAGACCGCCTTCCCGGGCCACACGACCCCTTCGACGACACGCCCCGACGCATCCCGTACGAACGCGTCTTCGGCATTCCCGCTGTCGTATACGGTGTCGCCCGGCTGGGCCTTGACCGCGGGGTCGACAATGGACACCAGGCGGATCCCGTCCCGGCGCAGTTCCTCGGCGAGCACCGGAAGCTTCGGAAAACGATCCTGGTCCACCGTGAACACCCGGTGGCCGTCGTAGTGGTCGATGTCCAGGTGGACGGCGTCGAGCGGAAGACCGCGCTCCTGGTATCCGGCAACGATCCGTCGCACCTCCTGCTCGGTGCCGAACCCCCACCGCGCGTGATGGTGCCCCAGCGCCCACGCCGGAGGAAGGGCGGGCGCACCGGTCAGCGACGCCCAGACGAGCAGTACGCGCGCGGGGGTACCCACCATCACCCAGCAACGCAGCGGTCCGCCGTCCAACCGCACCTCGCAGGTGCCGGCCCGGTCGTGACCCGAGCCCGCGCCCTCCCCGCCCTCGCGCAACGTCACCGTGCCGTCCCACGAGCTGTCGTAAAACGCGAGATGCGTGGCCGCGTCGGCGACCACCATCTGCACCGGCATGGTGATGTACAGCGGGTCGTCGCCCGGGACGAAGGGCTCCCCGGGGTCCGTGTTCCACAGCCGATACGTTCCGTCGCGCAACCGCGGACCCGTGGCCCGCCCGCCGAGCCCGAAGAACCGCGCGTCCGGCATCACCTCGGACCGCTGCATCCACCGCGCACCGCCCCCGTCCGCCGGCTCCCACCACCGGGGCGGAAGATCCCGGCGCAGGGTCACGCCACCGGGGGTACACACCTCGATGGCGCCGTGCCGTGACACGACGACCGTGACGCGCTCCGCCACGACCCGCCAGCCGCCGTCCTTGTCCGGCTCCAGCACGGCCCGCGGATCCGGCTCAGGGCTGCCGCCGGCGAGCGCGTACGACGGCTCGGGACCGGCCCCGTCCCAGCCCCAGAACACCGCCCCGTTCACAGCGACCATGATTCGCAGCTCGGACCGGGCGAACCGCACGACGCCGCCGCCGGGCCCGGGCTCCGCACCCTCCACGGGACCGGGCACCCGCGCCCGCTCCGCACCCCGCCGCGGCAACCCGGTCGCGTCGGTACGCCTCCTGCGCCACGCGGCTCGCACTGTGCGCAAACCCAGTGCCGCACCCCCCGAGCCGACCGCCTTCACCGAACGCACCAGGTCACGACCGTCCATACTGCTCACCCTGCCATTGACATCCCCGTACAGGGGCGCCGTTCAACTGTCGTTCACCCGTGGCAAGAGCACATCTTCACGATGACGACTATGTGGGGCGCACCCTGGTGCAGAAGTCGATCACATGGCATCGTCCGTGTCAGCCGCGTAACGCGCACACCCCTGCTCGTGCGCGACCCACGCACACGACGCGCACAGTCCGGGAGCCGCCCCATGACCTCAGCGAACCCCACGCCACTCTGGCAGCCCGACGCCGAGCGCATCGCCCGGGCACAGATCACCAGGTTCCAGGCCTGGGCGGCCGAACGCCATGGAGCCCCCGCCGAGGGCGGCTACGCGGCGCTTCACCGATGGTCCGTGGACGAGCTGGAAACCTTCTGGAAGGCCGTCACGGAGTGGTTCGACGTACGGTTCTCCACGCCCTACGCGCGCGTGCTCGGCAGCCGCTCCATGCCGGGCGCCGAGTGGTTCCCCGGGGCGACCCTGAACTACGCCGAACACGCTCTGCGTGCCGTGACCACCCGTGCCGACGAGCCGGCCCTCCTGGCCGTCGACGAGACCCACCAGCCCCGCCCGGTCACCTGGGCCGAACTGCGTCGTCAGGTCGGCTCCCTCGCCGCCGAGCTGCGCGCCCTCGGTGTGCGCCCCGGTGACCGGGTCAGCGGCTACCTTCCGAACGTCCCGCAGGCCGTCGTCGCCCTCCTCGCCACGGCCGCCGTCGGCGGGGTGTGGACCTCCTGCGCACCCGACTTCGGAGCCCGCAGCGTCCTGGACCGCTTCCAGCAGGTGGAGCCCGTCGTCCTGTTCGCGGTCGACGGCTACCGCTACGGCGGAAAGGAGCACGACCGCCGTGACATCGTCGCCGAACTGCGCCGCGAACTGCCCACCCTGCGCGCCGTCGTCCACATCCCGCTGCTCGGCACCGACGCCCCCGAAGGCGCCCTGGAGTGGTCGGCCCTGACCTCGGCGGACGTCGAGCCGCTCTTCGAACAGGTCCCGTTCGACCACCCGCTGTGGGTGCTGTACTCCTCGGGCACGACCGGCCTGCCCAAGGCCATCGTCCAGTCCCAGGGCGGCATCCTGATCGAGCACCTCAAGCAGCTCGGCCTGCACTGCGACCTCGGCCCCCAGGACCGCCTCTTCTGGTACACGTCCACCGGCTGGATGATGTGGAACTTCCTCGTCTCGGGCCTCCTGACGGGTACCACGGTCGTCCTGTACGACGGCAGCCCCGGCTATCCCGACATGGGCGCTCAGTGGCGGGTCGCCGAACGCACCGGGGCCACTGTTTACGGCACGTCCGCGGCGTACGTCATGGCCTGCCGCAAGGCCGGCGTGCACCCGGCGCGCGACTACGACCTCGCCCGCGTGCAGTGCGTGGCCACGACCGGCTCGCCCCTGCCCCCGGACGGCTTCAGCTGGCTCCACGACGAGGTCCGCGACGACCTGTGGATCGCCTCCGTAAGCGGCGGCACGGACGTTTGCTCCTGCTTCGCGGGAGCCGTGCCGACCGTCCCGGTGTACATCGGCGAACTCCAGGCGCCCGGCCTCGGCACCGACCTGCAGTCCTGGGACTCCAGCGGCGAACCCGTGATCGACGAGGTCGGCGAGCTGGTCGTCACCAACCCGATGCCCTCGATGCCGATCCACTTCTGGAACGACCCCGACGGCAGCCGATACCACGACAGCTACTTCGACATGTATCCCGGAGCATGGCGCCACGGCGACTGGATCACGGTCACCTCCCGAGGCTCCGTGATCATCCACGGCCGGTCCGACTCCACGCTCAACCGCCAGGGCGTCCGCATGGGTTCGGCCGACATCTACGAAGCCGTCGAGCGCCTTCCCGAGATCAAGGAGTCCCTCGTCATCGGCATCGAGCAGCCCGACGGCGGCTACTGGATGCCCCTCTTCGTCCATCTGGCCCCAGGCGCCGTACTCGACGACACACTGCTGAACCACATCAAGCAGACCATCCGCGAACAGCTCTCACCGCGCCACGTCCCCGACGAGATCATCGAGGTCCCGGGTATCCCGCACACCCTCACGGGCAAGCGCATCGAGGTCCCGGTCAAGCGGCTCCTCCAGGGCACCCCCCTGGAGAAGGCCGTCAACCCCAGTTCCATCGACGACCTCGACCTGCTGCACTTCTACGAGGACCTGGCCCGCAAGCGCGCCTGAACACCCCGCAGCAGAGCCACAGAACCGCAGCGGCCCGGGACCCGCCCCGCACAGGCGAAGCCCCGGGCCGGCAGGCGCTGTCAGTGCCACCAGTTACTGTGAGTGAGCATTGATCGACTGTACGCAGGGGGAAACATGCGGCACACCGAGCACCAGACCATGCGACGCGTCCTGCGCCGCGAAATCGCGGGCACCATCGGCCTGTTGACCGACGACCACGACTTCACCGCGATGCGGCGCTACCGCACCTTCAGCTTCGACGACCACACGGCCTACCTGCAGCAGGTGGAAACCCTGCTCAGGACCCTCGCCGCCCAGGGCCGCCACACCACGGTCGCCCTCTTCGACCCGCAGGAGTACGCGGAGTTCTGCGCCGACAGCGGCCTGGAACCCGACGCCCCGTCCAGCCGCACCCGCTTCACAGCGGAACTGGCCGCAACGGGACCGACCGTCCCGTACGAGGGGCAGCCCTTGGCCGAACTCGTTCCGGACCTGGTCGACGAAGCCGTACGACACGCCACCTGGCAGTACGCGACCACAGTGCTGGCCCACCTCGGCGACTGCGCCGCCTGCGGTGAGGACATCGGACGCGCCGCCTTCGCCCACGCCTCCCGTCTCCTCACCCGCATCCTCGACACCGCGAGTCCCGGCCACCGCCACCTCGTGTGCAGTGTCACGGCAGCACCCGAGACACTCGTCGCGGTACTCCACGCCGACGCGGACCCCGACGGCACGACGAGCCTCGACGAGACCGAGGCGCTCGAGTTCACCACGGTCCTCGCCCTGGGCATCGCCACCCACGGTGTCGGCGGACTCGTCATGCGCACCACCGCACCCGACACGAGCGACCGCGTCTACGGATGGCGCCTGCGCGGCGAACGACTGGAACCGCTCACCGCCGGAGAGGTATTCGACGCCTACTGCACCGACGTCGAGTCCGGTGACCTGGTCTCCCCGGAATCCGGCGTCGACTACTGCGCACCACCCGACCTCGGGGACGACGGCCCCCCGACGGGCCACACCCATTGAACCGACCCATGGGAGCCGCTGATGAACACGGGACCCGCTGATGAACACGGGACCCGCAGCCACTGAGCAGCCGCAGGGCGTCTGAACGAGCAAGGGGCGCCCCACCCACAGGTGGAGCGCCCCTCACCGCTCGACGGTCGAATCGGCGACGCGTCCCGGCTACTCGCCGGACAGTACCGTCTGAGCCGCGGTGCGCGCCTCGTCGGCAGAGTCGGCGGCGCGCGCGGCCGCCGCGGCACGCTCGCACTGCGCCAGCGTGTACTTCGCCAACGTCGCCCGGACATAAGGAATCGACGCCGCGCCCATGGACAGGGAGGTGACACCCAGACCGGTCAGCACACACGCCAGCAGCGGGTCCGACGCGGCCTCACCACAGACACCACAGCTCTTGCCCTCGGCCTTCGCCGCCTCGGCGGACAGCGCGACCAGGTCGAGCAGCGCGGGCTGCCACGGGTCCTGCAGACGCGACACCGCACCCACCTGACGGTCGGCGGCGAACGTGTACTGCGCGAGATCGTTGGTCCCCAGCGACAGGAACTCGACCTCCTGCAGAATCGAGCGCGCCCGCAGCGCGGCCGACGGAATCTCCACCATGGCACCGAACTTCGCCTGAAGCCCGGCCTCGCGGCACGCGTCCGCGAACGCCTTCGCATCGGCGCGGTCGGCGACCATCGGGGCCATGACCTCGAGGTAGACCGGAAGCCCCTCCGCGGCCTTCGCGAGCGCGGTCAGCTGCGTGCGCAGCACATCGGGGTGGTCGAGCAGCGTCCGCAGACCGCGCACGCCCAGCGCAGGGTTCGGC